>CAWIOX010000019.1:0-98501 GCA_963837775.1 uncultured beta proteobacterium
CTTCCAAATCAGCCGGCTTCCGGTTCATGATTGATTTAGGAAAGCAATAAGGCGTGCAATTTTCAGGATCAGTGTCAAACTGAAGCAGGCGGCGCAGATCGCCGGCAATACCGGTAACGATGATGGAACTTATTATTTCTTTTCTCAGGAGGAAGTCGATATGCGATTCACACCAACAATGATTCCGCTGGCTGGCGCGATTGCGCTGGCGCTGTCTGGCAGCGCGTATGCAGAGGAGCAGGTGGTCAAGATCGGGCACAGCGGCCCGCTGTCGGGCGCCAATGCGTTTGCCGGGAAAGACAATGAAAACGGGGTGCGGCTGGCGGTCGAGGAACTGAATGCCAAGAAAATCGTGGTGGCCGGCAAGACGCTCAAGTTCGAACTGCTGTCCGAGGACGATCAGTGCGATCCGAAAGCCGGCGTCAACGTCGCGCAGAAATTTGTCGACAGCGGCGTCAAATACGTGATGGGCCCGTATTGCTCGGGCGTCGCGATCCCGGCCTCGCGCGTGTACAGCGAGGCCGGCCTGATGCTGTCGACCGTCGGCTCCAACCCGAAAGTCACGCAGAGCGGCTACAAGAACCTGTACCGCATCATCGCCAGCGATTCGCAAGTCGGCGCCAGCATGGCGACCTATGCGGCCAAGGTGCTCAAGGTCAAGACGGTCGGCGTGATCGACGACCGCACCGCTTTCGGCCAGGGCGTGGCGGAAGAATTCGCCAAGGTCGCGAAGAATTCCGGCCTCAAGGTGGTCGGGCAGGAATACACCAACGACAAGGCGACCGACTTTGCCACCATCCTGACCAGCCTGAAATCCAAGAAGGCCGATGTGATCTTCTTCGGCGGCTATGCGCCGCAAGGCGCGCCGATGGCGCGCCAGATGAAGCAGCTCGGCATCAGCGCCAAATTGCTGGGCGGCGATACGCTGTGCAGCGCTGAAATGGGCAAACTGGGCGGCGATGCGGTCGGCGACAACGTGCTGTGCGCGCAGGGCGGCGCGATCCTGGACAAGGTCGCCAACGGCCCCGCGTTCAAGGAAAAATACAAGAAGCGCTTCAACCAGGACCCCGATGTGTATGCGGCATCGTTCTACGACCAGGTGCAGTTCATTGCGGAGGCGATGCAGAAAGCCGGCGCCACCGATGTCGCCAAGGTCGGCGCCGAGATGTACAAGCTTACGCATAAAGGCGTGGCCGGCACCTACTCGTATGACGACAAGGGCAACATGAAGCAGTCGCCGGTCACCGTGTATACGTTCAAGGGCGGCCTGCCGGTGCCGCTGGCAAGTTATTGATTCAGTGCAGCAAATAGATGCAAGCGAAGGAATAGGGCAGGTGACTGCCCTATTCCTTTTTGCTGGCGGCGATTGGCCAGCGCTTTCCACCCTGATTCGGACGATGAGGAAAAACACGGTCCACGAAAAGCATGAAAGACACGGAAAAGAAATGCCCGACAAGGATGAAATGCTGAAGTTTTTTCGTGCTGTTCGTGTCTTTCGTGGACAATGCGGTAAAACCTCAAGCAACTGACCCCATGACAGCATCCACCAGCAAGCCCGCCGCACCCAAGCTGCGCGCGGCCGATGTCGCCTACGACACCATCGAGAGCATGATCGTCACGCTGCAGCTCAAGCCGGGCACGCCGATCGTCGAAGCCGAGCTGATGGAGATCACCGGCCTCGGGCGCACCCCGCTGCGCGAAGCGCTGATGCGGATGTCATCGAATGGCCTGATCGTCCAGCTGCCGCGGCGCGGCCTGATCGTCAGCGACATCGAAGCCGCCGAGCACCTGACCCTGATCGAAACCCGCCGCGTGCTGGAACGCCTGATCGCCGCCAGCGCCGCGCGGCGCGCCACGCCGCCGCAGCGCAAGGAGATCCTGACTTACGCCAAGAAGATGATCGCGGCCGCCAAAAGGAACGACCTGCAAGCGTATATGCAGGCCGACCAGGCGCTGGACCATGTCAGCCACGCGGCCTGCCGCAATCCGTCGGCGGTCTCGGCGGTGATCCCGCTGGTGATCAAATGCCGCCGCTTCTGGTATGCGTTCCGGCACGAGGGCGACATCGAGCAAGGCGCGAAGTGCCACATGCTGCTGGCCGCCGCGATCGCCGCCGCCGATCCGGACGCCGCCGATCCTCGGCGCCGAAGCGCTGATGGACTACCTGGAGCTGTTCGCGCGCAAGGTCATCAACGCATGAGCGCGCTGCGCTGCACCCAGAAGCTGCGCAGCGCGCTGGGCATCAAGCCGGCCCATCCGGCTGCTGCCGCCGGGAGCGACGCCGCGCCGGCCGCCGGCGCGCTGCTGGGCGACTGGACGCTGAGCCTGCTGCATGTGCGCCCGGCCAAGCTGGTGCTGGCGGTGAGCGAACACGACCGCCTCGGCTTCCTGTTCGAGGCAATGCCGTTCGACACGCTGCCACAGCGCTTGTGCGCCGCGCTGCTCGCGCATTTATGCACGCTCGGCATTCCGCCGGCGATCGCACGGCGCGAGTGCGCTGCGATGCAGCCGCTGACCATCAGCGCCACCACCCGCCATGAAAACCGGCGCAGCATCCAGGCCAGCATCAGCGCACTGAGCGCGATCGTGCAGGCCACGCTGTACGAGGCGCCGATGCCGCTCGCCGAGCTCAATGCCTATCTGGCGCAGCAGATTTCCAGTGTCGGCGCGCCGCATACGGCGCAACAACTGGTGCACAGGCGGCTGTGCGCAGCGCCATAAGCGCTTTGGCGGCGGTTTCGCGACTTTAAATATACTCCATGCTGTATTTTTAATAAGCCAATGAAACCGTGCGCAAAAGGCTATGTTTTGTCATATACCCCATCATTTTTTGTAAATTGACGGGCGTTTCGAAGGCCTGGCATTGGCCTCGCGGGCGGGAAAATGCAGCGCGCATCCGGCGCGAGCGTATCGTAGCGCTGCGTGGCACAAAACCAGCCGAGGCGATTCACTGCCGCGCTGCTGGCCGATAGCCTCCGCAAGAACCCCTCACACTACCGAAAGTTGTCAATGCAGAAAACCCATGCGCGCGTCGTCGGCGCTTTCTTGCTGTCCTGGCTAGTCGGGATAGCCTGCCTGTTTATCGTGCTGCAATTCAGTCCGCCCCGCTGGTCGGTCGCAGCGATGGGCGGCGCGCTGTTGACGGCGGCCAGGACCAGTGCCATCTATGTGCTGCCGCCGCTGCTGTATCTGGCATTGGCGGGTCTACGGCGCAACAGGGTATCGCTCGGCAGCGCCGTGCTGGCGGCAGCCGCATGGGTGGTCGCGACGGTCTGCTGGT
Organism: uncultured beta proteobacterium; assembly: GCA_963837775.1. Classification (GTDB taxonomy): domain Bacteria; phylum Pseudomonadota; class Gammaproteobacteria; order Burkholderiales; family Burkholderiaceae_D; genus CAWIOX01. The sequence continues at coordinate 3,281 of CAWIOX010000019.1, forward strand.
GGGCGCTGGACTTCAGCCCGCTGCCATGGCGCGGGGTGTTTCTGAATATCGTCAAGTTGCTGCCGGCGGCCCTGGTTCCTGCACTGTTTTTTTACTATCGGCTCAGATAAGGGGCGCGCTGGCCGCAACCGGCCGGCTGCTCAGTGCTGCAATATCACCGCCGTCCCGACCGCCACCACATGCGACACCTCGTCCGCACTCCAGTTGGTCAGGCGGATGCAGCCGTGCGACTGGGTCTTGCCGATTTTCGCCGGCTCGGGCGTGCCGTGGATGCCGTAATGTTCCTTCGACAAATCGATCCATACCACGCCCACCGGATTGTTCGGGCCGGGCGGCAGCACTGCTTTTTGATCGTTCGTTTTGGCGTCCCAGAACAGTTTCGGGTTGTAGTGATATACCGGATTCCTGGCAACCCCGTGGATTTTCCAGCGCCCGATCGGCAGCGGATCGTGCGCGCTGCCGGTGGTGGCCGGATATTGCGCAATGGTATTGCCGGCGGCGTCCTGCAGCGTCAGCGTGGCGTCGGATTGGTCGACGATGACTTTCTTCGCCTTCGGCAGGGGCAGCGATGCATCGACGTTCGGCACCACGATGTCTTCCCCGGCGCGCGCCAGATTCTTGCCCGGATTCAACTGCCGCAGCAGCGCCGGGCTGACATGGAATTTTTCGCCCAGCGCCTCGGCCGCGCTGGCGTAGCCCAGCGCCGGCATCCTGGACTTGCCCAGCATGTCGGGCGGAATCGGCATGAAAGGGCCGGCCACATTGGCGTCGGAAATGGTGTACGGCGTCAGGATCGATGCGCGGTCGCGGTTCAAGGCCGCCCAGGTGGCCGGGTCGAGGCTGCCGCTGACCGGCAACCCCATCGCCTTCTGGTAGCCGGCCAGCGCCTGCCGCAGGTTGGAGCCGGAGGCGGCGTCGATTTCGCCCGGCGAGAAATGCGCGCGATCCAGCAGCACCTGCGCGCGCAGCAGCGCCGCGCGGTTCGGTGCGTGCCGCGCATTGTTGACTGCGTCCGGCGTCAGCTGCGCGCCGCTGCTGGCGGCGCAAAAGGCGGCCGGTGAAGCGGCGATGACGGCAGCGGCGATGAGCCATCGTGCCAATATCCTGTTTTTCAAATTCATTCTCTGTAAGGCTGGGGCTGCTGCGTTAAAAATATACTCACTGGGGTATTTTCCATAAGCCAATGAAACTATGCGGGAACCCTGCTATTTTTGCATATACCCCGGCTTATTTTCAAATAATCCGGCACCGCTGCGGATTTTGGCGAGGCCGAATTAACCCACATCAAGCGAAACCGGCGGCGGCGTTTTTCCGCACCGGTTTTGCGCATATACTCTGAGCCCGCTGCCGCTGCGACGCGGCGCAAGCGGCAAGGAGACAGCGGCCCGGTGGCGGGAAATTCCGGCGAATAATCCGTTTCCGGTTTTTCGGCTATCCTTGCTCAAAATTTGCTGCAAGCCGGACGCGTCCGCTTGCGCACGACAAAACAGACAAAAAAGGAACCCGATGAGCGATCTGCTGAACCGCCGTCTTGCATTGCTGTCTGCCGCAGCCCATCGCCCGCTGCTGGCCCAGGGCTTGCGCGGCATCGAACGCGAAACCCTGCGCGTCAACGCCGGCGGCAAGCTGGTTGTCACGCCGCATCCGCCGGCGCTGGGCTCGGCGCTGACCAATCCGCTGATCACCACCGATTATTCGGAGTCGCTGCTGGAATTCATCACCCCGGCCGAACACGACATCGCCACCGCGCTCGACAAGCTCGACGCGATCCACCGCTTCGCGTATACCGTGCTGGACCGCGAGCACGAACTGCTGTGGAGCCAGTCGATGCCGTGCGATCTGCCCGACGAAGCCGGGATTCCGATCGCCTGGTACGGCAGCTCGCACATCGGCATGCTCAAGCATGTGTACCGGCGCGGGCTGGCGCTGCGTTATGGCAAGGCAATGCAATGCATCGCCGGCATCCATTACAACTTCTCGCTGGCCGAAGACCTGTGGCAAGTGCTGCAGGCCGCCGAACAGGCGCCCGGCTCGGCCAAGGATTTTCAGTCGGAAAGCTATGTCGCGCTGATCCGCAACTTTCACCGCTACAGCTGGCTGCTGATGTATCTGTTCGGCGCGTCGCCGGCCTTGTCGGCGCACTTCCTGCGCGGCCAGGACCATGCGCTGCAGACGCTGTCGGACGACACCCTGTACCTGCCGCATGCGACCAGCCTGCGCATGAGCGACCTCGGCTATCAGAACAACGCGCAGGCCGGGCTGGTGCCGCCCTACAACACGCTGCACGACTACATGCGCAGCCTGTCGCGCGCGGTGCGCCAGCCGTATCCGCCGTACGAGCAGCTGGGCACGCAGCGCGCCGGCGAATGGGTGCAGATCAACAGCAACGTGCTGCAAATCGAGAACGAATTCTACGCGACGATCCGGCCCAAGCGCGTGATCCACAGCGGCGAACGGCCGCTGGAAGCGCTGTGCGCGCGCGGCGTGCAGTACGTCGAAGTGCGCTGCCTGGACGTCGACCCGTTCAATCCGGTCGGGATCAGCCTGGAAAGCTCGCGCTTCCTCGATGCGTTCCTGCTGTTTTGCGCAATCGATCAGAGCGCGCCGACCGATGACGCCGAAGGCCGCGAAAATACCGAGAACTTCGCCCGCAGCGTCAAGCAGGGCCGCCGTCCCGGCCTGACCCTGCAGCGCGCCGGCCAGGCAGTCACATTGCAAGCGTGGGGGCTGGAATTGCTGGAGCGGATCGGCGCGGTGGCTGCGCTGCTCGATGCCCAGCGCACAGGGACAGACGACGTGCATGCGCAGGCGCTGGCGCGGCAAAAGGACAAGCTGCTCGACCCGGAATGCACGCCGTCGGCGCAGGTGCTGGCCGCGCTGCGCGCCAATGGCGGCTCGTTCCCCGCCTTCGCGCTGCAGCAAAGCCGTGCGCATGCGGCCGATTTCCGCGCACGGCCATTGAGCGCCGAGGAACAGGCCTGGTTCACCGCGCTGGCGCAGACCTCGCTGGCCGAGCAGGAACAGATGGAGCGCAGCCAAAGCGGCGATTTCGACCAGTTCATCACCGACTACCGCTCCAGAACGCCGAGCCAGCTGTGCGATCAGCAATGATGCGGCCCCCAATGGGGGATTGAAGTTACAGGAATTTCTGCCTGATATTGACGCTGGAGCGCTGGCCGAGCGCGTCGAAATTGTCCTCCAGCCATTTGTTCGCGGCGGCGCGGCCGATCTTGTGCAAGGACTGCAGAAACGCCCAGTCGGTATTCGATTTGCTGGATGCGCCGAAGGTGCGCATCTTGTTTTCCGCATCGATCGCATGAACGTGCAGGTGCTTGTATTTCTTCGGATCGATGCGCTCTTCCTTGAGCAGCCGGTTGACGAAGTCGATCGCGCGCAATTCCAGCATCAGCGGCGTATTGAAACTGATTTCATTCAGGCGGTCGATGATTTCCGATGAGGTATCGGGCACATCGTCGCGTTCGATCGGATTGATCTGCACGATCAGGATATCGCAGGTGTCGGTCCCGTAATACAGCGGAAACAGCGGCGGATTGCCCATGTAGCCGCCATCCCAGTAATGCTCGCCGCCGACTTCGACCGCCTGGAACACGAACGGCAGGCAGGCCGACGCCAGCAGCGCATCGCACGACAGCTCGCCGTTTTCGAACACCTTGATGCGCCCGCTCTGCACGTTGGTGGCACAGATGAACAGCTTGACCGGGCTGTGCCGGCGCAGCCGCTCGAAGTCGATCTGCGCATTCAGCATGTCGCGCAGCGGATTGATGTTGAACGGATTGGTCTGGTACGGCGAAAACATGCGGCTCATCAGGTCGAAGCCGGCGCCGGCGAATTCCATCAGCGAAGGCACTTTCAGCGCGCCGACGCTGGGGTTGTCGGACACCGCCTTCCAGAAATCGTGCAAGGCCTTCTTCGCGCCCTCCACGCCGCCGTCCAGCAGCCCGTCCGCATACACCACCGCATTCATCGCGCCGGCGCTGGCGCCGGTGATGCCGTCCACCAGCACCCGCTCGTCTTCCAGCAGCCGGTCCAGCACGCCCCAGGTAAAGGCGCCGTGCGAGCCGCCGCCCTGTAAAGCGAGGTTGATCTTGCGCGGCTGGCTGGTAGGGGCTGTATTCATGTTCAATCCTGATAATGGGTAAGTGGGAGTCTGTTGCGATATCGATCGTGAGCGATTGTGAGTGCAAATGCTTTGCTGAAGTGTTTGCTTGGCAAGTTGACCAGCGGCCTATTGTATATTGACGTTAAAATAAGAAAAATCCCCTCTCTTCTTAACGCAAGCGCCCCTGTCCGGAGTAACGAACGATGCCGACTTTAGCAAAACCTGCTGCATTACTGCGCGCTTTTTTCGCCATCACCGCGCTGCTGGCGGCTTGCGGCCCCCGTCCTGGCGCAGACGCAAGACATCGTGGTGGGACAGGTCGCGCCGCTGTCCGGCGTGCTGGCCGATACCGGGCGCGAGATGGTGCTGGGCGGCCAGATTTATTTCGATTCCATCAACGCCAAGGGCGGCATCAGAGGGCCGGCGCATCAGGCACGTGGTCAAAGACGATGCATATCAGGTCGAAAAAACCGTTGCGCTGACCCAGGAACTGCTCGACAAGGACAATGCGGTCGCGTTGTTCGGCTACGCCGGCACCGGCAACATCGGCAAGCTGCTGCAGGATGGCGTGCTGGCCAAGGCCAACGTCGCGCTGATCGCGCCGTACACCGGCAGCGAGACGCTGCGCAGCCCGTTCAATCCCTACATCTTCCATTTGCGCGCCGGCTATGCCGACGAGGCGCGCGTGATGGTCGATTATTTCCTCAGCAACGGCATGAAACGCATCGCGGTGATGTATCAGGACGATGCGTTCGGCAAAGCCGGCCTGGCCGGGATCGAAGCGGCGCTCAAGCAGAAAGGGCTGAAAGCGGTTGCGCTCGGCAGTTACCCGAAGAACACCGATGACGTGGCGCCAGCCGTGAAAACCATTGCGGCCGCCGACCCGCAGGCGATCGCGCTGATCTCGGTGAATAAATCCTCGGCGGCGTTCATCAGGCAATACCGCGCCAGCGGCAAAGCCCCGTTGATGTTCAATATTTCGGTGGTCAATGCGCAAGAGCTGGCGCGCATCAGCGGCGCCGAAACCGCGCGCGGGGTGGCGATCACCCAGGTCGTGCCCTATCCTTTTTCCGACGTGATACCGGTGGTCAAGGAATATCAGGCGCTGCTGAAGCAGTACGGCCCGAAAGACGCGAAACCGTCGTACACCAGCTTTGAAGAATTTCTGGGCGCCAAGGTGCTGGTCGAAGGACTCAAGCGCAGCAAGACCATCAGCCGCGACGGCCTGATGACGGCGCTGTCCGGCCTCAATTACGACACCGGCGGCTTTCAGGTCGCGTTCGAGCCGAACAAGCGGGTCGGCTCGAGCTTTGTCGACATCACCGTCATCGGGCGCGACGGCAAGCTGATGCGCTAGCCGGCCGCGCTGCGTCTAAGCGCGCCGGAAGCGCGCCCAGAAGCCCTTGCGCGCCGCGACCGGCGGTGGCTGTTCTTGCGGCGCGGCCGGCGGCACTGGCTTGGTATATTCCAGCAGCTTGACGACCTTGCTCTCCAGCTCCTGAATCATCCGGTTCTTTTCCGAGATATGGACCCGCAGTTCGTCGGTCACCTGGTCCTTGACCCGGCGCAGATCGGCTTCGATCGCCAGCACCCGTTCCAGGTTCTTGTTGCGCTCCTGCTCGATCGCCAGCTGGATGTGGACCGGCAGCGCTTCAGTGCGGTGGGCGGCATCCTGCACGCTGTGCATGTCTGTATTGCGCAGCACGTTCTGCACAGTGTCGGTGATCGGGCTGTTGTACAGCCGCCCGTACATGCGCAGCAGCTCCGAGGTGTCGACCCCGGGCGAGCCGTCAGGCATCACTGTCTTGGACAGCTGCCCCGACTTGAACGCGCTGTACAGACTGGTACGGCTTTTTTTGACGAGACGTGCAGCCTCCGATACAGATACGACAGCCATTGAAACAGACCTTTTTTGGGTAGTGCAGAGGGACTTCAGATCAATCTGACGTACGCCGGCGTGGCCGGCGTACCCTGCGATAGTGTTATTGCGAGGAAATATGTGCAGGCCGCGGCGCTGTGGTTTGCCGCGTGCTGCTGCACCGGATTTCAACTACATGTGCGAAACGGCATCCTGCCGTTTTCAAAACAGGCGCAATTATCCTACATAATCCTTACAACGCTTGAATCGGCGCTTGGCCCTGACGCCGGTGCCGGCGCCGATGCAGTGCAGCCGCTGTTGGCTGGCCTGCCAGCATCTGCTGATCCAGCGCAAAACGATCGCCTGGATGCGCTCCGGACAAGCGGAGGATAATTCCGTCAAACAACTCCGGAAACATGAACCCTATGCACAGCATTGCAGCCATCCTCTTTGTACTGGCGCTGATCCACACCTTTGCGGCGAAATCGTTTGAGCGTCTGGCCGAGCGTCATCCCAGACATGCCGGCCTGTTTCATTTTCTGGGCGAGATCGAAGTGGTGTTCGGCTTCTGGGCCTTCATCCTGATTGCCGTCATGGCGCTGGTCGAAGGCAGCGCGCCGGCGATTGCCTATGCGGAGTCGCGCCAGTACGCCGAACCGCTGTTCGTATTCGTCATCATGGTGGTGGCCGCGTCGAAGCCGATCCTGGAGACGGTGAAAAAATTGGTCGCCGCGCTCGCCGGACTGGCGCCGGTCAGGACCATCGTGGCGCGGGTCTGGCTGTGTCTTGCCGTGGTGCCGCTGATCGGCTCCCTGATTACCGAACCGGCCGCCATGACGCTGGCCGCCCTGATGCTGGCGCCGCTGGTATTCCGGCCAGGCATTCCGGAATGGCTGAAATACGGCGCGCTCGGCGTGCTGTTCGTCAATATCTCGATCGGCGGCACGCTGACATCGTTCGCCGCCCCGCCGGTGCTGATGGTCGCGTCAACTTGGCAATGGGACAGCGCATTCATGGCTGCGCAGTTCGGCTGGAAGGCGTGCATAGCGGTTCTCATCAATGCCACCGCGATTACCTGGCTGCTGCGCGCGCATCTGCCCGATCAGGCGCCGCATCAGGCCGACGACATCAAGGTGCCGCTGCTGGTGAGCGCGATCCATCTTCTGTTTCTGGTGGGGGTGGTCGTGTTCGCCCATCATCCGGTCATCTTTATCGGGCTGTTCCTTTTTTTCCTGGGCTTCACCCAGGCCTATGCGCAGTACCAGAATCCGCTGATCCTGAAGGAAGGCTTGCTGGTCGGCTTTTTCCTGGCCGGACTGGTGGTGCTGGGCGGCATGCAGCAATGGTGGCTGCAACCGATCGTGTCCAGTCTTGAGCCCACCGCGCTGTTTTTCGGCGTGCTCGGACTGACGGCGATCACCGACAACGCGGCACTGACTTATCTCGGCTCGCTGATCGAGGGCATGTCAGGCCAGGCAAAGTACATGCTGGTCGCCGGCGCCGTCGCCGGCGGCGGGCTGACCGTGATTGCCAACGCGCCCAACCCGGCAGGCGTATCGCTGCTCAGGCACGGCTTCAACGATGAGTCGATCGGCGCGGTCGGCTTGCTGCTCGGCGCGCTGCTGCCGACGGCGGTCGCAGCAGCGCTCTTTCTCTGGTAGAAACCGGCTTCAGCGCTTACTCAGACGGCATCACCGGCCAGCGGCTGAAAAATTTATCGGATGCCGAGACATCCCGGAACAGCTGATGTGGACTTACTGAAACAGTTTCTCGACTTTAAGAAGCGTGAGCACACCCATCACGGCAAAGATGCCTGCCGCGATGGAGTGGACCAACTTCATTGGTATTTTGTCAGCGAACTTGTTGCCGACAAAAACAGCCGGCACATCCGCCAGTAGCATGCCCAGAGTTGTGCCGGCGACGACCATCAGCGGGGTTGCGTAGTGCGCAGCCAGGGCGACCGTTGCAATCTGCGTCTTGTCGCCCATTTCGGCGAGAAAGAAGGTGATCAGGGTCGCGCCGAATACCCCCAGGTGTTTTGCAACCTGCGTTTCTTCTTCCTCGATCTTGTCGGGAATCATCGTCCAGATCGCCATCCCGATGAACGACAGGCCCAATACCCAGCGCATGGCATCCGGACTGATGACCGAGGTGATCCATGCGCCCAAGGCGCCAGCCAATCCATGATTGACAAGAGTGGCGCACAAAATGCCGGCAATGATGGGTAATGGTTTTTTGAATCGAGCCGCGAGGATAAAGGCGAGCAATTGGGTTTTGTCGCCAATTTCCGCCAGAGCGACAACGCCGGTTGAGATGAGAAGTGATTCCATGATGCGTTCCAAGGCCGGACAAGGACAATGACCGCACGCCTCCCCGGCCAGTCCGGAGGCGATGCAGTCAAAGGTCTTGCCAAGTTAGAAACCGCTTACACCATGATCGATAGATCAAGTATGTTGATGCAAGCACTTCCGCCGCAGCGAAAGCCGACTACTCCCCAATGATGAACGAATTATACCTGCGAGCATCTCATCATTGGATGTGAATCAAGAGCGTATTCGAGCAGATTTGGATATGCCTCCCGCTGCACCAAGAAAGAGACGATCTATCAAGAACAAGTAGCTGCTACCAAAAAAGCACGTTGATAGTCATCAAATGCAAAAAGCTCCAATCGGAGCTTTTTGCATTAACTGCGTCATTATTTTCGGACTAATTTGTCACATTTTTCACTTTTTGTGGCAACCGACAACAACATCTGTCGCGTGCCGCCAATCCTGCAAACTTGGGCATTGATTTCAAACGCCTTTTTCACATACTTCGACACGAGCGCCTTGAGGATGTGACACAGAAAGTGCAACAATGCGCGATTTGTGACACTGAAGATGAAAGACAGCGCGAACACAGCGCAATGCCGCGTCATTGCGTCGATTGCAATCGATCCGGTCATGCGCCTTTTCTCGGCTGCCGGATTGGCGTGGCCGGGATCAGCCAGCATCTCCGGCCAGCTCGATTCCGCGGGATTGCGAATCGTGAATCCAGTCCGCCAAGTTGTCGATGAGTGCGTCAAACACCTGCCTGCCGCGCCCCTTCATCGCACATTCCCACACAACCGCCACCCGCCAGTCGGCTGCCAACAGCTTGTTATGCGAGAGTCTGTCCCGGCTCATGTTGTCCGAGATTTTGGCAAGCCAGAATGCGATTCTGATTTCCGGTGTGATTGGCAGATGCCAGAGGTATCCGCACCGGAAGTGGTGATTTCTTAAAATCAATATGTGACTTATCGTCCGTAGACCTATAAGTCACATCGCACCATGATCTTCCTACAAAAAACAAGTAGGTATAGACATGGCGAATCAATTACTGATTGGGTTTGGTCTTCATTTAAAAAAATTGCGTTTAGAAAGAGGGCTGAGCCAAGAGCAATTAGGAATGATTGCAGAATTGGATCGAACTTACATCAGCGGCATAGAGCGCGGTGTACGTAATGTGAGCCTCACTAATATCTTCCGTATTGCGCAGGCCTTGAATGTGCCGACTGCCGAACTATTCCATTCGGACGTTGAATAATCATGGCGCATCGTGCTTATTATTCAGCAAATCTTGTAGACTTTCTCATTGAGTCTGCTGATTCGATCATTGGGAAAATTACAAAAAACCATTCGCAAAACTTAGAACATTTACAAACTGGCGCATGGGCCGGCCAAATTGAAATCTTGCAGGTCGCATTACAGCCGCTGAACGAAGGTCATATTCTTTTCGAAGTGCAAATTCCAAGAATGGGGAGGCGTGCAGATGTCGTTTTAATCTATAAAGATTTGATCTTCGTCATCGAATTTAAGGTCGGTGCAAAGCACTATTTACCGCAAGATCTTCGACAAGCGCATGGCTACGCCATCGACTTGCATCATTTTCATGAAGGTAGTCACGCTAAAACCATTGTCCCTATTTTAGTCGCCACAGAGGCGCAGGCAATAACGATAAAATTGCCTGTAGAAGTGGATAAGGTATATGAACCACTCATCGCCAATAAGAGCAATTTATGTGCAGTACTAGATTATTGCGTCAGCCATATTCATGCTCAGATCGCGATCGATTATCAAGAGTGGCTACATTCTTCATACAAGCCAACACCTACCATTATTGAGGCAGCCCAAGCGCTCTATTCCAGCCACGATGTAGAGGACATTGCTCGCAATGATGCTGGCGCGCAGAATTTACATGTGACGTCCCAAGCGATCCAAGACATCGTGCATACCGCCCGCCTTAATAAACGCAAAACCATCTGCTTTGTAACGGGCGTACCAGGGGCAGGTAAAACTTTGGTAGGTCTCAATATTGCCACCTCAAGTACTAACGTCGACGATGACGAACACGCCGTTTTTCTATCTGGGAATGGTCCGTTAGTCGAGGTACTCACCGAAGCGCTTGCACGTGATAGTGTCAAGCGCAATCCCGACACGTCCAAAGCAAAAGAACTGAGGAACGCAGCAGCGAAGATCCAAAACATCCATCGATTTAGAGATGAAGCATTGGAAAATGCTGGCAAAGCGCCACCAGAACGTGTAGTCATTTTTGACGAAGCACAACGCGCTTGGGATTTGGACAACACGTCCAAATTCATGATACAAAAGCGAGGGCAAAAAAGCTTCAATCAATCTGAGCCAGAATTCTTAATCAGCGTGATGGCTAGGCACGATGACTGGTGTGTCATCGTCGCGTTGATTGGTGGCGGACAAGAGATCAATACCGGCGAGGCAGGCTTACAAGGTTGGATTGACGCACTGGCAGATAATTTTTCTGATTGGGATGTGCATTATTCAGACAAACTGTCTCAAATTGAATATGCCGGTCGCGATGTTGACTTCAGTGGCATTGACCAAGCCCACCCTCAAGCAAGTCTGCATTTGGCAACCTCTATGCGATCTTTTCGGGCAGAGAAGCTATCGCATATGATCCACTATGTGATCCACGATCAAGCAGTGGCGGCGGCTGAATGCTACCAACAATTCAAACATAAGTTTCCAATTAAGATCACCCGTAATCTCAGCCAAGCAAAGACATGGATAAGAGCCCAAGCACGCGCCAATGAAACAAAAGGTCTGATTGCATCATCCGGTGCGATCAGGCTAAAACCTGAAGGTATCTTTGTTAAGAACCGTTTGTCAGCGGCAGATTGGTTTTTGAATGAGCAAGAAGACATTCGCTCCTGCCACTTCTTGGAGGACGTTGCAACAGAGTTTGATATTCAAGGTTTAGAGTTAGATTGGTGCCTAGTCGGCTGGGATGCAGATTATCGTTATCAAAACGGACATTTTGAACACTGGAAATTTACCGGCACGACTTGGAAGCAACGTCATCAAGAAGAGCAAAAACGCTATCTAGAAAATGCCTATCGCGTGTTGCTTACGCGTGCACGGCAAGGGATGGTGATATTTATCCCATATGGTGATGATCGTGATGCGACGCGCCAATCAGGATTTTTGGATGGGACTTTTTCTTATTTGGTGAGTTGCGGCCTCGAAGTCTTAAATAGTTAAATTTAAGCCCTGCCCATAGCATTTTCAGCCCTCGAACAAATCTATCTCAACACCACCCGATGACTCTCGATAATCGCCCGGAATGCCGGGCTGGTGCTCGCCCAATCTACCAGATCGACTTTGAACGGTAAATCCGACTCGGTGAAATCGTGTTCCAGCGCTGCCAGCAAGCTCAGTGGCAGGGCGGACTCGCCGATGATGGCGAGGTCGAGGTCGGAGTAAGGTTTGGCGGTGCGGGTGGCACGCGAGCCGAAGGCCCAGACGGCTTTATCCGGAACATGCCGGTCGAGGATGGCCGCCACGATTTCCCATTGTTCGGGGGTGATCGCGATGTCCGGTGGCGTACTCACAGGCGGCTCATGGCGTGACGCTGCCGCGCCTGTGCAGCTCTTGCGACAGGGCTTGCGCTTCTTGCAGAAAATCGGGCAGCAGCGCCATGACTTCTATCGCCTTGGCTTCGTCGTAGGTGTGACTGGTGATGCTGCGTGCTTTGCGGTAGTCCTTCCAGCGGTCCCATCCGCTGCGCAGCAAGCCTTGCTCACTGCCGCTGCGTATCAGGTCCGGAAAAGCCAGCTCGTCAATCGCAACCGGGTTGGGCGCGGCCATTTCCAGATAACGTTTGAGCATTTTGTGCGAGAGCTCATAACAAAATTCGAAGCGTTGTATGCAGGCGTCGCGGTACAGGGTATTTTGCGGATCGGTAGCATGCGCTTGCAGCGCTTCTGCGAGCCGCTGCAAGGCATTTTCCAGTGAGCTGAGATCGAGTTGAATCGCCATATCTCATCCATTCAATCGCGTCAGAACTACATCTTGTCACAGTCGCCGGGAGGCGGCCGTGACATGGACAATCAGTATATCGACATCAGATATCAATATTGCTGGCCTGCAATGCATTGCTTTCAATGAAAGCTCGGCGTGGCTCGACGTCGTCGCCCATCAGCGTGGTGAAAATCTGGTCGGCGGCGATCGCGTCTTCGATTTGCACTTTCAGCAGGCGGCGCACGGTCGGGTCCATCGTGGTTTCCCACAGCTGGGACGGGTTCATCTCGCCCAGACCTTTGTAGCGCTGCTTGGAGACGCCGCGTTCGGCTTCGTCGCGCAGCCAGCCCATCGCCTGATGGAAGTCGCCGACGCGTGATTCCTTGGCTTTTTCGCCTTCGCCGCGGCGGATGAAGGCGCCGTCGCCGATCAGGCCCTTGAAGGTGGCGGCGGCATTGGCCAGGCTCATATAGTCGCCGCCTTGCACGAAGTCGGCATCGATCGCGCTGACCTTGATGTTGCCGTGGTACAGGCGTTCGATGCGCAGCAGGTGCCGCTCGGACAGTTCGTCGGATTTGACGACCGCCTTGACCGCGGGGTCGTTGATGGCGGCGGTCAGCGCGATGGCGGATTGCTCGGCATCGGCCAGCGTGTCGAGGTTGAGCAGCACGCCGGTCATGATGGCGGTCAGCGCGGCGCGGTCGATGACGCGGGTCAGGCGCAGCATGATGGTGTTGGCCAGGTTGTACTGGCGCACCAGTTCGGCCAGCGCATCGCCGCTGATCGGCTCCGCGCCTTCGCTCGGGATCAGCGCCGCGCCGTTGAGTGCGACCTGCATCATGTAGCTGGCTTCTTCGACGTCATCCTTCAGGTAGCGCTCGTCGCGCCCGGCCTTGACTTTGTACAGCGGCGGTTGCGCGATGTAGATGTGGCCGCGCTCGACCAGCGCCGGCATCTGGCGGTAGAACAGGGTCAGCAGCAGGGTGCGGATGTGGGCGCCGTCGACGTCGGCATCGGTCATGATGATGATGCGGTGGTAGCGCAGCTTGTCGGCGTTGAATTCGTCCGGGCCGATGGAGGTGCCGAGGGTGGCGATCAGGGTGGTGATCTGCTCGCTCGACAGCATCTTTTCGAAGCGGGCTTTTTCGACGTTGAGCACCTTGCCGCGCAGCGGCAAAATCGCCTGGAACTTGCGGTCGCGGCCCTGCTTGGCGGAGCCGCCCGCGGAGTCACCCTCGACGATGTACAGTTCGCACAGCGCCGGGTCTTTTTCCTGGCAGTCGGCCAGCTTGGACGACAGGCCGAGGCCGTCCATCACGCCTTTGCGGCGCGTCAGTTCGCGCGCCTTGCGGGCGGCGTCGCGCGCGCGCGCGGCTTCGACGATCTTGCCGCAGATGATCTTGGCGTCGATCGGCCTTTCCTGCAGGTAGTCGGACAGCGTCTTGGCGACGATTTCCTCGACCGGGCCGCGCACTTCGGATGACACCAGCTTGTCCTTGGTCTGCGAGCTGAACTTCGGTTCCGGCACCTTGACCGACAGCACGCAGGTCAGGCCTTCGCGCATGTCGTCGCCGGTGACTTCGACCTTGGCTTTCTTGGCGAACTCGTGTTCTTCGATGTACTTGTTGATGACGCGCGTCATCGCGGCGCGCAGGCCGGTCAGGTGGCTGCCGCCGTCGCGCTGCGGGATGTTGTTGGTGAAGCACAGCACCTGTTCGTTGTAGGCGTCGTTCCACTGCATCGAGACGTCGACGCTGATGTTGGTGCCCTGGTCGGACAGCTTGTCGCCGGTGGCCTGGAAGATGGTCGGGTGCAGCACGTTCTTGGTTCTTGTTGATGTACTCGACGAAGCCGCGGGTGCCGCCTTCGAACGCGAACAGTTCTTCCTTGCCGCTGCGCTGGTCGGTCAGCTTGATGCGCACGCCATTGTTCAGGAACGACAGTTCGCGGATCCGCTTGGCGAGGATTTCGTAATGGAATTCGACATGGGTGAAGATTTCTTCATCGGCCCAGAAATGCACTTCGGTGCCGCGTTTTTCGGTGTCGCCGATGACCTTGATCGGGGACACTGCAACGCCGTCGATGATTTCGATCTCGCGGTTTTGCGGCACGCCGCGCACGAATTCCATGCTGTGTTTCTTGCCGTCGCGCCGCACCGTCAGCTTCAGCAGCTTGGACAGGCCGTTGACGCAGGACACGCCGACGCCATGCAGGCCGCCGGACACCTTGTACGAGTTCTGGTCGAACTTGCCGCCGGCGTGCAACTCGGTCATCACGATTTCGGCGGCGCTGCGCTTCGGTTCGTGCTTGTCGTCCCACTTGATGCCGGTCGGGATGCCGCGGCCGTTGTCGGTGATCGAGATCGAGTTGTCGGTGTGGATGGTGACGTTGATTTCGGTGCAATAGCCGGCCAGCGATTCGTCGATCGAGTTGTCCAGCACCTCGAACACCAGATGGTGCAGGCCGGTGCCGTCAGAAGTGTCGCCGATGTACATGCCGGGACGTTTACGTACTGCTTCGAGGCCTTCCAGGATCTGGATGGATGAAGCGCCGTATTGACTGTTGTCGGGCTGGCTGACGTTGACTTTTTCGATCTCGGACATGGACTACCTTCTAAAAACGGTAACTGACTGCTAACTTGTGGCTTTTGACGATGAAAATATACTGGGTGCTGTATATTTTATTGCCCAATGAATACGTGCGGGTATGCATGTATTATTGCGCATACCCCCTGTTTTATTCTGTTTCAGGATCAGATCCGCATCGGCATCACGACATATTTGAAGTCGGTGTTGTCGGGGATCGAGATCAGCGCGGAGGAATTCGCATCGCCCAGCGCGAAGTTGATCTGGTCGCACTTGAGGTTGTTCAGCACATCGAGCAGGTAAGACACGTTGAAGCCGATGTCGACGCTGTCGCCGCCGTAATCGATTTCGAGTTCTTCGACCGCTTCTTCCTGATCGGCATTGGTCGAGCTGATCTTCAGGCTGCCCGGGGTGACGATGCAGCGCACGCCCTTGAACTTGTCGGAGGTCATGATCGCGGCCCGTTGCAAGGAGCGCAGCAACGCGTCGCGACCGATGGTGAAGCTGTTCTTGTAACCCTTCGGCACCACCCGGTTGTAATCGGGGAACTTGCCCTCGACCAGCTTCGAGATCAGCTCGATGTCGGCGAAGGTCAGCTTGACCTGGTTATTGGCGATCTCGAGGTCGACCGGTTCGTCGCTTTCTTCCAGCAGGCGCTGCAGTTCGATGATGGTCTTGCGCGGGATGATGACTTCCTGGCGCGGGAATTCCTGCTCGGTTTCGACCTGGCAGAACGCCAGGCGGTGGCCGTCGGTCGCGACCGCGATCACGTTCTTGCCGTCGACCACCAGCAGCAGGCCGTTCAGGTAATAACGGATGTCTTGCTGCGCCATCGAGAAATGCACCATGTTGAACAGGTGCTTCAGGGTCTTTTGCGGCAGCGTGACCTTGGCGTTGTAATGCTCGGCCTGCGCCACGGTCGGGAATTCTTCGGCCGCCAGCGTCTGCAGCGCGAAGCGCGATTTGCCCGATTGCACCGTCATGCGCTTGTTGGCCAGCGTCAGCGTGACGTCGTCGGAGTCCGGCAGCGCGCGCAGGATGTCGAGCAGCTTGCGCGCGGCGACCGTGGTGGCGACCACGTCGTCACCCGAGCCGGCCTGGGCGTGGGTGGTGATCTGCACTTCGATGTCGGTCGACAGGAAAGAGATCTTTTCGCCATCCTTGCGGATGAGGATATTGGCCAGAATCGGCAAGGTGTGCCGACGCTCGACAATACCGCTCACGATCTGCAGCGGTCGGAGTAGGGTATCTCTTTGAGTCTTAACCAATTGCATGGTCATATCCTTGATAGTCATGGTTTAAGTTACTGGGCCAGCCGGTATAAAAACTAGCCAAACAATAATGAAATCAACTGCTTGCGCTGTCAGGCGCAGGTCGGACCTGGCGCAATCCCGGCGCGGGCGGCGCCTTGCCATTATCACGCACGCAATTGCGTTCGCGCAATGCGCCGCACCGTAATACTAGCCCTTCAGCGTCTGCTCCAGCACATGCAGCTCATGATTGCATTCCGGACTCTTGGTGCGGTCCAGCGTGATCTTGCGTACCGCATGCAGCACGGTGGTATGGTCGCGCCCGCCGAACAGGTCGCCGATTTCCGGCAAGCTCTTCTGCGTCAGTTCCTTGGCCAGATACATCGCGATCTGGCGCGGCCGCGCGATATTGGCCGGCCGCTTCTTGGAATACATGTCGGCCACTTTGATGTTGAAGAAATCGGCCACCGTCTTCTGGATGTTTTCCACCGAAATCTGGCGGTTCTGCACCGACAGCAAATCCTTCAGCGCTTCCTTGACCACATCGATCGTGATGTCCTTGCCGTGGAAACTGGAGTAGGCCAGGATCTTGCGCAATGCGCCTTCCAGTTCGCGCACGTTCGAGCGCAGATGCTTGGCGACGAAAAACGCGACATCGTCGGAAAAGGTCACGCCTTCCTGGGTTGCCTTCTTGAGCAGAATCGCAACCCGCATTTCCAGTTCCGGCGGCTCGATGGCGACCGTCAGGCCGGAGTCGAAACGCGAAATCAGGCGGTCATCCATGCCGGTGATTTCTTTCGGATAGGTATCGCTGGTGATGATGATCTGTTTTTTTGCTGCAATCAGGGCCTCGAACGCATAGAAGAATTCTTCCTGGGTGCGGCTCTTGCCGCCGAAGAACTGGATATCATCGATCAGCAACAGATCGAGCGAATGGTAATAGCGCTTGAAATCGTCGAAACCCTTGCGTTGGTAAGCGGTCACTACGTCGCGCACGTACTGTTCTGCGTGGATGTAGCGGATCTTTGCATTCGGCTGGTCGGCCAGCACCTGGTTGCCGATCGCATGGATCAAGTGCGTCTTGCCAAGTCCGACACCGCCGTAAAAGAACAGCGGGTTGTAGGAAACGCCGGGATTATTGGCGACCTGGATCGCGGCGGCGCGGGCCAGTTGGTTGGCCTTGCCGGTGACGAAGCTGTCGAAGGTCAGCGCGGTATTGATGCGGCTCTGATCGCGCCGCGGCGATGCTTCAATCGGAATAGGTATTTCGGCAAAACGCATTTGCGCATCGGTCGGCATCGGGCTGCCGCTCGGCCCGTTGTAGGGTGACGGAGCGGGCGCTGTGGCGGTCGGTTTCTTGGGCGCATTCAGGCGCGGGTCCAGTACAAACTGGACATCGATCGGCATATCCCAGAACTGGGCGGCGAGCGTCGTGATGCGGCTGGCGAATTGCGTCTTCACCCAATCCAGCTTGAAGCGATTCGGCGCAGCAATCCGCAACGTCCCGTCCTCG
Source organism: uncultured beta proteobacterium (assembly GCA_963837775.1). Lineage (GTDB taxonomy): Bacteria > Pseudomonadota > Gammaproteobacteria > Burkholderiales > Burkholderiaceae_D > CAWIOX01. The sequence goes on from CAWIOX010000019.1 coordinate 20,900, forward strand.
AAATCGAGCGGGGCGAGCGGTTTAATCCACGCGCTGAATTGCTGAGGCGTCAGCTCCTGCTCCAATTGTGCGGAGCAAGCCTGCCAGAAATTATCCATGAATCTTCTTGAATGAAAGGTGTGTGGGGGAGGGCGTATCGATATTTTCCCTGGGTGGACCAACGTACTGCCTGGGAAAGATCGCCACAATGGCCGCTATTCTACTCTTGCCTGACAAAGTTATCCACAGGCTGCGTTGGTTTTCCATCAGTTGCGCCGATTCGAATAATTCAGGCAAATGACGCTAAGTGATTGACAAACAAGTGGAAAATATTGTTTAATTCAGGGTTCCCTACCCATTCAATTGGCGTTTTATGCATGTGTCCATCGTGACATGCTCTGTGCAAGACATCAAAAATGGGGCGCTGGGTGTAGTGACCCGATTTGACCCGATTTATTTTTGCTGATTAGCGAGACCAACATGAAACGTACATACCAACCTTCAGTCGTACGCCGTAAGCGTACTCACGGCTTCCGCGCTCGCATGGCAACCCGTGGTGGCCGCGCTGTGCTGAACGCACGTCGCGCTAAAGGTCGTAAGCGTTTGGCTGCTTAAGCCAAGCGGTCTACTGCCAGCCGACTGTGTGACTAGCGATCGTTCACAAGACTTCGCACGCGCTCGGCGCATCGTTAAAACGGATGAATTTTCATCCGTTTTTCGTTTGCGCCCCGCCTACAGAACCGCGCACTTCGTACTGTATACCCGGGTAAGCGAGTTGCCTCACGCTCGCCTGGGTGTGGTCGTGGCGAAGCGGTTTGCGCCGCGTGCGGTAACGCGTAACACGATCAAACGTGTCACGCGGGAGTTGTTTCGTCAGTCGAATTTGCTCGCGCTGGATTGCATCGTCCGCCTGAGCAAACCCGTCAATACGAAAGCCGGCCCCGCCACATCGGCACAATTGAAGGCGCTGCTGCGCGTCGAACTGCAGCGCCTGCTGCAATCGCAACGCGCACCCGAGAGCGAGCAATGAAAGCCCTGTTGCTCCTGCTGTTGCGCGCTTACAAACTCGGAATCAGTCCCTATCTGGGGCAGAATTGCCGTTTTTACCCAAGCTGCTCCGAGTACGCCGCTGAGGCTATCCGCGAGTTCGGTGCATTGAAGGGTGGCGCGCTGGCAGGACGGCGCCTGTGCAAATGCCACCCGTGGCACCCGGGCGGCCTTGATCCGGTTCCGAAGCAAGCCTCTGCAACATCTTCTGCAACCGCCCGCGGCTGCAGCCATTCCTGAATTCTGAATTTCCTGACAAATACACTTATGGATATCAAACGTACCGTCCTGTGGGTTGTGTTTTCGCTATCGCTGTTGATCCTGTGGGACAACTGGATGCGCTCCACCGGCAAGCCATCGATGTTCTTCCCGACCGCGACCCAGCAAGCCAAGCCAGCCGCCGCAGGTAGTGCCACTTCAGCGGTAGCGCAAGCTGCCGCCGGCGCAGCCTCTGCCACCGCAATCGCCGCCAACGCGACACCAGGTGTAGCGCCGGTTCAGAGCGAACTGGTAACGGTCACGACCGACATCATCAAGGCCGACATCGATACCGTCGGCGGCGAATTGAAGCGTCTGGAGTTGCTCAAGCACAAGGATACCGTTGATCCGACCAAGAACCTGGTGCTGTTCGAGGCTGGCAAGGAACGCACTTATCTGGCGCAAACCGGCTTGCTGGGTGGCGCCTTTCCGAACCATAAATCCGGCTTCGTCGTGAAACCGGGCGCCCGCGAACTCGGCACTGCAAATGAACTGCAACTGGTGCTGGAATCGGAGCAGAACGGCGTCAAGCTGACCAAGACCTATACCTTCAAGCGCGGCGATTACAACATCGGCATCAAGCACGATGTCGACCAACGCCAGCGGCGCGGCGATTGCACCATCGCTTTACCTGCAACTGGTACGCGACGGCAGCAAACCAGGCGGCGAGTCGAAGTTCTACAGCACATTTACCGGCCCTGCGGTGTATACCGACGCTGAGAAATTCCAGAAGCTCGATTTCGAGAAAATCGAAAAAGGATCGGATGAGCATGCAAAAGCAGCTGATAACGGTTGGGTTGCGCTGATTCAGCACTATTTCGTGTCCGCCTTTATTCCACAAGACAAGGTACAACGCGAAATTTTCACCAAGAAAGTGGACACCAACTCTGTACGCGGTTGGCACCATCCTGCCGCTGGGAACAATTGCGCCAGGCGCAACAGCCTCGCTGGACGCACACCTGTATTCCGGTCCGCAAGAATCCCATGTGCTGGAAAAAATCACTCCCGGCCTGGAACTGGTCAAGGACTATGGCTGGCTGACGATCGTTGCCAAGCCGATTTTCTGGCTGATGGACCAAATCCACAAGGTACTCGGCAACTGGGGCTGGACCATCATCGTCCTGACGATCATGATCAAGCTGGCGTTCTTCCCGTTGTCGGCGGCCAGCTATCGCAGCATGGCCAAGATGAAGCAGGTCACGCCGAAGATGCAATCAATTCGCGAGCGCTTCAAGTCGGACCCGCAAAAGATGAACCAGGCGATGATGGAGCTGTACAAGACCGAGAAAATCAACCCGCTCGGCGGCTGCCTGCCGATCGTAGTGCAGATTCCGGTATTCATCTCGTTGTACTGGGTGTTGCTGGCCAGCGTCGAGATGCGCAATGCGCCATGGCTGGGCTGGATCCATGATCTGGCGGCACCTGATCCGTTCTACATCCTGCCGGTTCTGATGGCGGTGTCGATGTTTATCCAGACCAAGCTGAATCCGGCGCCGGCCGACCCGATGCAGGCCAAAGTAATGATGTTCATGCCGATCCTGTTCTCGGTGATGTTCTTCTTCTTTCCATCCGGGCTGGTGCTGTACTGGGTTGTGAATAACGTAATTTCCATTTTGCAACAATGGGTGATCACGAAAAAAATGGGCGGCGGCAAGGCATAAAACCCTTTTGCCGCAAGCGCTAATGAAAAAGGCAGACTCCGCAAGGGATCTGCCTTTTTCATTGTTCAGTGCTATGCGCGCCCAGGCCGATGCAGTAACAACTGTCATTTGTATTTACATCCAATACGTTTACCCGAATAATGAATGATTCCATCAGGCAAAAAATTGCCTCAGGCTTGAGCCGCGGCAAATAATGCTGTCAAAGCCGGCAGGAATACGGTTATCAGAGATGAATAGCAAAAAAATAATTCACAGCAATACCATATGACAACACTTCACCTTCACTGCATTCGGTCAGGTGAATGGCTTGCAAGAACATTATGAAAAGGCACTGACTATGAGTGACACCGCTGAAGATTTGGATGCATTATTTGAAGAGATTTCTGCACAGCGCCCCCATGCTGACGTAGTGGCACCTCCCGTCGTAGCCGATGCCACAGTTCCAGCAGCTGCGAACGACACTAGTGAAGATCTGGATGCGTTATTTGACGAGATTTCTACCCAACGCGTCGATATAATAAGCGCAGCAACACCTGCAGTGCAGGTCGAGGCGATGCCGCATGCCGGAAGAAAATCTGGCGGACAAGCCGATGTTCGACCGTCTGGGCGGCATCGTCCGGATGCTGCACGATTCCATGCGCGAACTGGGTTACGACCGCGCACTGTCCGGCGTGGTCACGCAGATTCCCGATGCACGCGAGCGCCTCGAATACATTGCGACATTGACGGAACAGGCTGCCAACAAGGTATTGAACGCCACTGAAGCCGGCATGCCGGAGCAGGAAGCGCTCTCCAGGAGCGCACAGGATATGGATACGCGCTGGACACAGTTGCTGGCCGGAAAACTCAGCATCGAAGAATTCAAGATGCTGGCAACTGACTCGAAGCGTTTTGCGGCAGACGTGGTGGTGGCTACCGAAGCTGAAAAAGCGCGGCTGCTGGAAATCATGATGGCGCAGGATTTCCAGGATCTCACCGGCCAGCTGATCAAGAAAGTAGTTGCAATTACCCAAATCGTCGAGCACGAACTGGCGCAGTTGCTGCGCGATAATGCGCCGGCCGCATTGAAAGAAAAACCGGCGCATCAGCAGGAAGCGCCAGTTGATCTGATGCATGGCCCATCGGCCTCGCACTCAGCAATGGGGCAGGATGATGTCGACAATCTTTTGGATGATTTGGGTTTCTAATGGACGATATGCTCAAGGATTTCGTCGTCGAGGCGCTGGAACTCGCGACAAATGTAGAAGAGCACCTGCTCGAACTGGAGCGCCATCCTGAAGACATGGACACGCTCAATGCGCTGTTCAGGTCATTCCATACGATCAAGGGTGGCGCCGGATTCATGGGCTTGCCGGCGCTGGTCTCGGCCTGCCACCTGACGGAAAACCTGTTTGATGGTCTGCGTACCGGTAAGGTGCCGGTGACCCCGATAGCGATTGAAGCGGCGCTGCAGGCCAGTGGTTTTGTCGAAGACCAGCTTACCGCATTGGCCAATGGCGGCACGCCCGATAGCCTGCCCGCCATGCCGGATGCGCTGAAAGACATCCTGACCAACGCGATCAACTGCACTCCGGCCAGCGTTGTGTCGGCCGCTCCTGCTGCAGCAGCAAATGCGGCGCTAGCAACTCCGCAGGCTGAACCAGGTGGCCTGGATTGGGAGGCGCTGTACCGCGCCATCGTCCCCGCTGCTGCAGCCGAGGCGCTGGCGCCTGTGAATAAGCCAGCGCCGGCCGAGATTCATGCGCCAGCGCTGGCAGCCGTTTCATCCCCTGCCGCGGCTCCTGATACGGAAAAAAACCAGGCTGCTGCGCCAAACATCAAGCCCGGTTCAGTCAAGGAAGAAAGCATCCGCATCGATGCGGTCAAACTGGACGCTCTGCTTGAGGTCGCCGGCGAATCGGTGCAGGCTGCCAATCAGGCCAGCGCCTTGCTGGAAAAACTGGCGCAATTCAAATTCGAGGATGCTGCAGCGACGCTGTTTGCGACACTGTCAGAAACCCTGGACCGGGCTTCGCGTTATTCTGCCGAACTGCAAAGGGCAACGCTGGCGACCCGCATGCAACCGGTGGGCCGGCTGTTCCAGAAGTTCCCGCGCCTGGTGCGTGAACTGGCCAAGGATCTGGGCAAGGACGTCGAACTCGCGATCGAAGGGGCTGAAACCGAAGTCGACCGGGTTGTGGTCGACAGCCTGTATGACCCGCTGGTGCATATGCTGCGCAATGCGCTGGATCACGCCATCGAAAGTCCGGAAGAACGCCTGGCATCCGGCAAGCCGCTCAAGGCGACCATTTCGCTCAAGGCATGGCAGGAAGCCAACAGCGTGATGATCGAAGTGTCAGACGACGGCAAAGGCATGGATCCGCAGAAACTGCGCGACAAGGCATTGTCCAAGGGCCTGATTCAGGAGTCTGCAGCGCAAACCGCGGAAGAAGCTTTCCAGCTGGTGTTCCTGCCCGGTTTTTCGACCAAGGAAGTCGCTTCCAGCGTTTCCGGACGCGGGGTCGGCATGGACGTGGTGCGCACCGCAGTCGAAAAACATCGCGGCACGATCCGCATCGATTCGGCACTGGGTTCCGGCACCCGCTTCTCGATCAAGCTGCCGATTGAACTCTCGATCGTGCCGACCCTGCTGGTACGCACTTCGGGCGCCTCGCTGGCAATCCCGATGGGCGTCGTCGAACGCGTCGTGGTATTGCCTGAAACCTTCGCCGAAGTAGGCGGCGCCCCGATGTTGCGTGATATGGGCCGGCCGCTGCTGGTACGCTCTCTGGCCAGCGCACTGTGCTATGACCCTTGCGTCGAGCGTGTCGGCATCGTCATCGCCGCACCGAAACCGTATGTGCTCGCGCTGGAGTCGATTGATGGCACTGCGGATCTGGTCATCAAGCCGATGACTTGCCTTGCCGTGGACGGCATTACCGGCACTGCCCGCTCTGCCGAGGGCGAATTGGTGCTGGTGATCGATCTCAGCTACCTGCTCGCGGGCTGCCGCACCAGCGAGCGACTGGTCGCCTAAGCCTGCGGTAAAAACAGAGTTCGCCAGCAAATACTGGCGAACTCTGGCAGTTTCGCTGACACCGCTCGCCGCAATCTGCCGGCATCGCTTACACTCCATCCCTGTCCCCAATTAGTTAAAATCGCACCATGAATTACGACTCATCCCCCATTGCGGCGATTGCCACGGCGCCCGGCCGCGGCGGCATCGGCGTAGTACGCGTTTCCGGCAAGAATCTTGCGCCACTGCTGCAGACCCTCGGCCTCCAGCTGCAGCCGCGACATAGCCACTTATTTGCCGTTCAAGCAGGCCGACGGCAGCATCATCGATCGCGGTATTGCGTTGCATTTCAAGGCGCCGCATTCGTATACCGGCGAAGACGTGCTGGAATTGCAGGGCCACGGCGGGCCGGTGGTATTGCAGATGCTGCTGGCGCGCTGCCTGGAGGCAGGCAAGGAAGGTGGTCTGCGACTGGCGCAGCCGGGTGAATTCACGCATCGTGCATTTCTCAACGATAAGCTCGATCTGGCGCAAGCGGAAGCGGTCGCCGACCTGATCGAAGCCTCGACCGAAGCGGCCGCCAAATCGGCATCGCAATCGCTGTCAGGCGTATTTTCCAAAGTGATTCACCAGTTGGCCGATGAAGTCATTCACCTGCGCATGCTGGTAGAGGCGACGCTCGACTTCCCGGAAGAGGAAATCGACTTCCTCGAAAAATCGAATGCGCGCGGACAGCTGCAAGGCATCCAGCAAACCCTGCACCAGGTGCTGCTGCAGGCGCAGCAGGGTGCGCTGTTGCGCGAAGGCTTGAACGTGGTGCTGGCCGGCCAGCCGAATGTCGGCAAATCGTCGCTGCTCAATGCGCTGGCAGGCGCCGAAGTCGCAATCGTCACCGCCATCGCCGGCACCACCCGCGACAAAGTCACAGAAACCATCCAGATTGAAGGGATACCGCTCAACATCATCGACACCGCCGGCATCCGCGATGCCGACGACGCCAATGACGAAGTCGAACGGATCGGCATCGAACGCACCTGGGCCGAAGTCGGCAAAGCCGATGTGATCCTGCACCTGCTCGATGCCGGCCGCGGTCCGACCCGGGCCGATGAAGCAATCGTCGCCCGTTTCCCGGCCAACGTGCCGGTAGTGCGGGTCTGGAACAAGATCGACCTGTCCGGCCATAAGGCGGCGATCGACACCATGCTGGACGCCACTCATCTCTACCTGTCGGCCCGTGACGGCCTCGGCATCGACCTGCTGCGGGAAGAGTTGCTGCGCATCGCCGGCTGGCAGCAGACCGGCGAATCGCTGTATCTGGCGCGGGAGCGGCATCTGGTGGCGCTGAAAGCGGCACGCGACCATCTCGAGACAGCCGCCCTGCACGCGGCGCAGAACGACCAGTCGCTCGACCTGTTCGCCGAAGAGTTACGGCTGGCGCAGGAACAACTCAACAGCATCACCGGCGAGTTCACGCCGGATGATTTGCTAGGGGTGATTTTCAGCCGCTTCTGTATCGGAAAATAAGATTAGACTTTTATAGCCCTGGGCATTGGCGGAGCAAGCCGTGCGGTATGTAGGCCAGGGTTTGCGTGCGCTGTTATTGCGGATGCTGTTGGCGGTGGCATGAGTCTCTCCGTTTCTATGCTAGCACGTTGGGACTTACGGCAGTTGCGTTTTGCAAGAGCTCTATTGCAACGTTCAACATGTTCTCCGGCAATGAGTGTGATCGTACGGCATTCACTCAGGCTGTGATCACGAACTGCATCCCATTCGGATAAAGGCAATTCCTTGCATTTCAGGGACGCCTCAAACGCTGTCCATTGGGCGCAAATAGTTTTTGACGGTACTCTGCAGGCGCGTTGGCGATTATTGTGCCGACGCCCTTCCAGATAGTCGTGCGCGACAAGCTGCCAGTCTGATGCCCAGTCAAACGGATTATCCAGCCGCATCAAGTCAACGCCTACCGCACCGTGCAGATTGATCGCCAGCAGCGACAAGCCCGCTTCATGGCTGACTGACAGTCCGATCGACTGGCCGGGCAAGTACAGGCGCAATGGCTGTCCGGGAGCGGATGCGAGCGGTACTGCGTCCGGGCGGCAATCCAGGATTGCACCCAATACAACACTGGCAATGCTTCTGACTATTGCACGCGCCGCGTCCCGTAGCGTCGAGTGCGGCGTCTAATCCCGATCACCAGCAGGTACTGTTCTGCCGCAGAGTCTGCCATGGATATCAGGCGCGTCCCTTGCGGCAGAGTCGCCGCAAGGGGCAACGTCAGGATCATGCCCGCGCGGGCGCTGCCGGGCAGCCGCGCCAGCTGGAGCCGGCGGAATATGCTCGCCTTTCATGACCAGCGTCAGCGCACCCAGTTGCGCGCCATCGGCGACCACCGCGCTGTACAGAACGGTGCTGCGTGGTCCCATGTAGACACGCGCAGCCGATATTGACGAGATCGATCTTCATCACCCGGTCTTCAAACAGATGGGTCTGCGGGCAGGCCATCGCGTTCAATTCGCTGTAGTCGCCGATGCGCACGCAATCGAATTCAGTGATGTCGGTGGTGTCGAGATAGACGCCGCGCCCGATATGACAACCCAGCACATTGATTGCCACCGGCAGCCACGGCGTGCCGCGCAGGTAGCGCAGGAAGTTCGGCACCGCAACGCCTTCATACAGGTTGGTGACCGCTTCTGAAGCCCAAACGAAAGGGAGTCCACATCGGTTTGGTGCAGGTTTGGTAACGGAACAGGAATAGCCACTTCAAGGCCAGCACGAAGACAAAGCAGCCCAGACCGTACAGCATGCCGATCAGGGTCAGTTCCATATCACCTCACCCCACAGACCGGCGCCGGCCGCAGGCATCAGATCGAGCACGATGGTATAGCCGACTGCAGTCACGATCGCGTGCGGCGCGATGATCCGGAACGCCTCCACCAGCGCACGACCGATCCGGCGCAAGTTTGATGGCCGATATGTCAGGCTCTCGGGGAAACCGCTGACCTGTTCGCGCGCGGGCAGATTGATCGGCGGTGAACCAAGCCAGGTATCGCCGTCACGCATGCGTTCACTGTCCGGCGCGCGCGAATGCACGCCGATCAACACGTTTTCCGGCAGTGTGGTGCCGTCGGGAATGTAGGCGCCGTTGCCGACAAAGCTGCGCCGTGAAATCACGGTTGGCCGCAGCGTCATCCAGCCGCCGTCGATCTTGTCGTCGCCGAGCATCACTGCGTCGGCGATGAAGGTTTCGTCGCCGAGCGTCAACAGATCCGGCACCACGCCGATGGCTGAAGAGATTTCGGCTTCGCGCCCGACCTTCGCGCCCAGCAAGCGATACCAGGCCGGGGCAAACAGGGTGGCATAGACGCCGTGCAGGATATTCAGGCTTGATCCCTGAATCTGGCCGACCAGCCATTTCGCGCAATAGACATTGCTGTGCACGGACCAGCTGCCCGGCTTCATCCGCGGCAGGCAGCGACAACGGATGCCGGAGGACACCAGCGCGGTACAGATGATCAGCACCGCACTGGCAGGAAATGCCAGCAACAGGTATTTCAAGAGTTGAAATTCGACGCTCGCCACCGCTCAGCCATGAAAAGCGGTCGGCATTGTCGAGCCAGTCGATCAGCACGAAGCTGGGGAATACCGGCATGAAGAACAGCGTAGCGATCAGCAGTGCGCCAATCACGAAAAACACTGCCTCGCCGACATGCCGTGTGCGCGATACAGACGAACGAACCGGGATTGCTTGCTGGATCGAAAGCGCCAGTATCGACCGCAGGGGATCCGCACCAGATGCGCATGGGCGGCAAGCGCTGGCCATCGCTCAGTGCCGACTGGCCTTCCAGATGGCCGAATTCGCCGATCGCGGTATTGCCTTCCAGCACAGCATAAGAGCCGATGCAGGCTGCGCGACCGAGGTGGATCGATCCCAGCCGCAATTCGCCATGTTCAACCCGGGCGTTCTCGAAACTGACCGCGTTGCCTATGCTGACGCCGTCTTCAATCGTCAGCAGATCCGGGCAGCGGAATGTGATCGAGCCGATCATCACGTTGTTGCCCGATCTTCGCTCCCAGCGCGCGCAGCCACCAGACATACAGCGGGGAACCGGTGAGCATATAGAACGGGGCGGACTCGACCAGACGATCCGCCAGCCACCAGCGGTAATAAGTGATGCCCCACAGCGGATAGCGACCGGCTTTCAGCTTGCCGGCAATAGCCCATTTCCCGATGAACGCAAGCGCGAACTCCACCAGTGTCGCCAGCAGGAAAACGCCGACAGAAATCGCAATCGCGCCACGGAATCGAGTCGCCCGGATCGCCGGTATAAAAGTGGTAGGCGAAAAATGGCGCCATCCATTGCGCCATGCGCAGCGCCACCAGCACCGGCACCGCCAGCGCCTGGGCCGCGCCACAGCGCCAGCGTTTGAACGCCGAAGGCGGGGTCCAGTCGGGATCGGCACTGGCTGCCGGTGCGTGACTCTGCAGCAGCACCTCCGCTATGCGGCCGACGACACGGTTTTTATAGATATCGCTCACCGTCACGTGCGCAAAGCGCGGATCGGTTCTCAAGGCCGATGCCAGACGCGCGGCGAACAAGGAATGCCCGCCCAGGTCGGAAAAGAAGTCGGCAGTACGGCGAATCGGCTGACCGGGAAACAGCTTGCCCAATGCCGCAAACAGCGCTGCCTCAGCCGGATTTTGCGCCATATCGGATTCCGCCGATTCGGCGCAGATGGCCGCCAATGGCCGTGCCTTGAGTGCTTTTCGATCGATTTTCCCCGATGTGAGACGGGGCATCTCTGTCATCGGCTCGAACACGCCGGGCACCATATACGACGGCAGGCATTTCGCTCGAGCGCGGCGCGCAGCCCGGCTGCGGAGACAGTTTCCTGATCGTTTTCCGGCACGATGAATGCAATCAGCTGGTCGATGCCGTCTTCGTGGCTGCAGCACGACCGCCACGGTGCCGACGCCGGGCTGGCTGGCCAGCGCCGCCTCGATTTCGCCCAGCTCGACCCGGAAGCCGCGGATCTTCACCTGGTCGTCGGTGCGCCCGAGGCATTGCACCCGGCCGTCGGCGTCGATGCGCGCCAGGTCGCCGGTGCGGTACAGGCGCGCATTGTCGGATGGCTGCAGGCCCACGGATTGGCGCAGAAATTTCTCCGCGGTCAGGTCCGGCCGGCCCAGATAGCCGGCGGCGATGCCGGGACCGATGATGCACAGCTCGCCGACCGCGCCGCGCGACAGGAGAGTCAGGTCGTTTTGCAGATGGATGGGTCGATGATCAGCAGGCCGTAATTGGGCAGCGGAAGGCCGATCGTGACCGGCTCGTCCGGGCGCAGTTCGGCCAGGCTGGCCGAGATCGTGGCCTCGGTCGGGCCGTAAGTATTGAACAGCTGGCGCCCGGGTTGCGCCCAGCGACCGACGAGCGTTTGCGGACACATCTCGCCGCCGAGGTTGATCAGCCGCAGGCTCGGCACATCGTGGCTGAACAGGGCCAGCAGGGTCGGCACCGCATGCAGCACGGTGACGTGGTTGCTCGGCCAATGCGCGCGGCAGCGCTTCGGGATCGGCAGGCCATCTCTTTCGGGCGCGATCCAGAGCGTCGCGCCGACCAGGTAGCTGATCCAGATTTCCTCGAACGACATGTCGAACGCGACGGAAAAGCCCTGATAGACACGATCGCTGGCGTGCACGCCGAGCATCGGCGTTTTCGCTGCGCAGGAAATGGCAAATGCTGCCCTGATTGATCTCGATGCCCTTGGGCTTGCCGGTCGAGCCAGAGGTGTAAATCACATAGGCCGGATGCAGTCGGCAGCAGAGCCGGATCGGCGTTGCAGCAGATGCGCCGATGCTGTCTGGAGTCAGCGGATCCTCGGCAGTCCAGACTTGGCGCTGCGCAACTCCTTCAGATGAGGTGCAAATTGCGCGCAACTGACAATGCCCGACCGCATTCGCATCGTCGAGGCAGACCGCGATGCGTTCCACCGGCATGTCGGCATCGAATGGCAGCCAGGCTGCGCCGGCTTTGGCGATGCCCGGCCTGCATCACCAGCAGATCGATGCCGCGCGGCAGCCAGAGCCCGACGATATCGCCCGGCTCGACGCCGGCCTGCAATCAGGGCTGATGCGACCAGATCGGCGCGCGGGTCGAGCTCGCCATAGCTCAGTTGTCTGCTCGCCAAAGATCAATGCGGTCTGTTGCGGGATGCGGGCGGCGGTGGCTTCGAGCAGATCGGCCAGCACTTCATTGCGGATCAGATCGGGATTGACAGGCCCCAGCAAAATATTATTGCCTGCGGTGATTTCGTTAGCTGCAAGAACAGAAGAAAGTATCTCTGAAGGAATTTCAGCCGATAAGGATTTTGTCATGACTGGGCTATAAGCCTATTAAATAATTGATGTTATGCAATTTAGAGAGAGAAATTTTCTGTCGAAAAAGACTTTTCGCAGGGGCGCTATCTTGCCTATGCATAACATTAGTCAAGATATAAAGCCTTCGCTTCGGTGGTTCGGCCTTGTGCAACAATATCCGCGAGACTGGGACATGATTTGCATCAGATTTGCCGCAAAATCATGCTCCAGAGAACTAGTCGCGACATGCTCTGAACTAGGCGGATTTTGACTGCGTTTCAGCATGCGCCCGGCTAGCCGGAGAAAGAATTCGACTGCACATTTTAATGCGAGGAATGTACACGCAATCGGCCAGATAGCCCAGCAATACACGATGCGCACTCGATGGTGTTTTTTCAGCAACCTCCGATTTTGCAGAATACTTCCGGCACGTCAAGCCACTTCGAAACTTAACTGCGCGGTAACGATAGCGCCGAGCGTCCTAACGCACTCTTCGATGATCGAACTCCACGGAGTAGCCGCAATTGAGTCGAATATGGTGCTCAAAGCGGGTTGAGTTACTAAACATCAGTCCAGGCGCAATGCCAATCGATTGCGCCCGCGCCAGTTCAAATACCTTGCGCGCGGAGATCTGATTCGGCAATTCTATCCATAGCAAGTAACCGCCCTGCGGATTTGAAATGCCGGTACCAGACGGGAAATAGTTGCGCACCGCAGCCATCATCAAACCGGTTTGCAACTTGACGCCGCTGCGGAACTTGCGCATGTGATGATCATAATTTCCGTTGCGCATGAATTCCGCGATTGCCGCTTGCGCCAGTTCCGGCGTCACCATCGCGCTGGTGTATTTCAATTTTTCAATCTGGCGAAACCATCGGCCCGGCACGATCCAGCCGATGCGCAAACCCGGCGCCAGCGTCTTGGTGGCAGAATTGCAGAGGATGACGTTGTGGCTTCGATCAAACGATTTGGCGGTCACGGGCCGACGTTCGCCAAAATACAAATCGCCATACACATCATCTTCGATCAGCGGGATGTGCCGTGCCGCCAGCAGTTGCACCACCCGCTCCTTGTTTTCATCGGGCATCAGACTGCCGAGCGGATTTTGAAAATTCGGCATCAACACCACCGCCTGCACCGCAGCCGGGGTGCTGGTGGCGAAATCGAGCGCACTGACTGATATGCCGGTAACCGGGCTGGTCGGAATCTCAAGCGCGCGCAGGCCGAGGCTTTCGATGATTTGCATGATACCGAAATAGGTTGGCGATTCGACTGCCACCGTATCGCCCGGCTGCGTCACCGCGCGTAGCGCCAGGTGCAGCGACTCGGTGCTGCCGCTGGTGATGATGATGTCCTCCGGGCTGATATGGCAGCCGGTATCCAGCGCGCGGCGCGCAATTTGCGATTTCAGTTCGGCGTAACCGGTGCCGGTCGGATAGTTGGTCAGGATTTCGGGCTGGCGGCGGCTGATGCTGGCGATCAGTTGTTGCAATTTGCGGGTTGGATAGACTTGCGCCGGTCCGGTCGCGATATCCAGCCGCACCGCGCAAGTGGAGTTGGCGCCGGCCAATTCCATCACTTCAAAAATGGCATTGCTGGTGCTGCGGCCATTGCGTGTGACGTTCTCGACGATTGGCGCGGCCACGGCGGCTACGGCGACCGGCTGCGTGCTGTTGACTTTGACGAAATAGCCGGACTTCGGCCGGGCGTCGACCAGCGCGCAATTTTCCAGATAACGATAGGTTTGCAGTGCAGTCGACAAACTCACACTGTGCTGGGTCGACAGATGGCGCACCGATGGTAGACGGTCGCCCGGCCGCAACATGCCCGCCTCGATGGCTTCGGCAATGTGCTGGGCAAGTTGCCGGTAGAGCGGCAGGCTGGTGGCTAGTACGGTGCTTTGCATGAGTGATTAATAAAGTGGCCGGGATGGATAGCGGAAAAGGGGAAAAGGCTTGCAACGCTTGAATCGCGCCCGAATCCATACAGATCCACCGCAAACGAAGCATAACAGATCGATAGGCATCTGTTCTGTATCGCATAACAAAACTGTCTGCTATGTCTGGGCGAATTGTATCCCGCTTCGTATGATTGAAGCTTCTTTTACGGTTTCCGGAGCGCGCATGAAAAAGGATATTTCACTGTCGGCCATCATTGCCGGACTGATCGCGGTGATCATTTCTTATGCTGGTCCGCTGCTGATTGTGTTTCAGGCGGCCAATGCGGCCCACTTGAATAGTGCAATGCTATCGTCGTGGATCTGGGCCATTTCGATCGGAAGCGGCGTCACCGGCATCATTCTGAGCCTGCGCTACCGGACCCCGGTCATCACCGCCTGGTCCACGCCCGGCGCGGCACTATTGGTAGCCAGCCTGCCGGGCGTGCCTTACCCGGAGGCGATCGGCGCCTTCATGTTTTCAGCATTGGTGAATTGCCTTGCTGGGCTGGAGCGGGCTGTTTGAAAAAATCATGCGCCACATTCCCAAGCCGATTGCAGCGGCGATGCTGGCCGGCATCTTGTTCCGCTTCGGCATCGAGGTCTTCACCTCGGTGCAGCATCAGTCGGCACTGGTGATTACCATGCTAGATGGCATACCTGTTTTTCAAGCGCATCACGCCGCGCTATGCGATCTTAAGCGTACTGCTAGTCGGCACCGGCCTGGCCGCCGAACCGGGCAGATTGCGTTCGACAGCGTACATGCCAGTTTGGCGGCACCGGTATTTACCTGGCCACAGTTTTCTGTGAGCACGAATCATCAGCGTCGGCTTTCCGCTGTCGCATCGTACGCATGAGCGGACAATATGTGCACGGCCTGGCGGTGTTGCGCAGCGCCGGCTACAACGACCCGGTGCCAGCGCAAACCATTGAGGTGACGCTGACCGGACTTGGCTCGATGCTTGCTGGCGCCGTTCGGCTCGCACGGCTTTAACCTGGCCGCGATCACCGCCGCCATCTGCACCGGACGCGAAGCGCATGAGGATTCGGGCAAACGCTATATTGCCGGGGTTGCCTGCGGTGTGTTTTACATTCTGGTCGGGGCCTTTGGCGCGACGCTGGCCGCCTTGTTTGCGGCGCTGCCGAAAGAATTAATTGCAACGATTGCCGGGCTGGCGTTGTTTGGCGCAATCATGAACGGCTTGACCGCGGCTATGGCCGATGACAAGCAGCGCGAGAGGCGTTGATCACCTTCCTGGTCACCGCGTCGAATGTGACTCTGCTCGGTCTCGGCGCGGCGTTCTGGGGGCTGGTACTCGGGATACTCGCCAATGTTGTGCTGAACAGCCAGCTGGGCAACAAACTGCTGGAAAATTTACGGCGCAAACCAGCGAAATCGCCTGCTGTGCAAGCACCGGCGACAATCCGCCGTCCTGAACGGAGATACCGGCTTGAGGACATGCCCGTTACCTGGTCGTGAATGACCAGGCCCGGTCCACCGGCAGGCCATCGACCTGCCCGATGAAGCGCACATCATAGGTAGTGGCCGGCGTCAGCGGCGCATATGGAATGATGGCGGCGGTTGAGTAGTCGCTGTTCGGGTCGGTCGCCTGAGTCAAAAGACGCGCCGGCAAGGCGGTTCCGTTCTGGCTCACGGTGAAGGTCGAGACGCCGACGGTCGACGTGATGTTGGCGTGGACACTGATCGGATAACCGACATTCACCCCGCTGTATTGCACTTCCGGCAAGGGATCAGGCTCTTCGGTGCCGTGATCGAATGAGGTCGGTAGTTGCTGCTGGTTGGGATACGGGTAGACTGCCACCGTGCCCTTGCCACCCCCGCGCCAAAACCGTTGGTGGTGCCGAAATCGGTCGTGAAGTAGGTATAACCGCTCGCAACAGCTCGCTGCGCCCACGCCCGCATCGCGGAACATCGGCTCGAAAATCACGAAGCGGTGATAAATCGCGGTGATCAAGGCTTCTGCCGCAGCAAATCCGGAAGCATCGCTCATGGCGGAAATCACTTCACCGCAGGCGTAAGGCGCTGATGAAGATGATAGCCGGCTCTCTGCATGCGCGACTCTGACGCGGGATAGATGATCCGGACAGCCTTCGCGCCCGGTGAAACCCGGTTTTAAAGGGTCTTGATCGTGTGTGATGACGTTGATTGACGGCCTGATAACTGGAATGCCCCTGCGCGGCATTATCAATTTGCGGGCTTCTGGCAACAGCGGCCAGGCCCATCTGCTGGCGCCGGAAATTGAACCAGTTGAAACCATCGCTTGCGGTATTGCCGCTGAATTGCGGTGCGCCGGCTCCCGTGCCAGTTGCTGCGATGCCGCCGACGGCGCCGCGCTTACCGGACTGCTGTCGCCGCTACCGCCGCCGCATGCGGCAAGAATCAGGGACAGCGATGCGGCAGCAAGCAGCGTAAGGCAACGATTGGATTTGGTCATCACAAGCGATCAGGAAAGAAAGTGCACGGAGAAATAACAATACGCCAATCTTAAAGCCTAATGGCGAGCGCCGTTTATGACCTCGTGTTTTACATTCAGTTGCATATGATTTGCATCAAACTTGCGTAATTCAGCATGACGCCCGATTGCGCAGGCGCGGAGAAATCAGCTTACGCGAATTTGTTGAGCATTTCCGACAGGTGCAGCGCACGCTCGGCCGCTTCTTCCGGTGCTGCTCGCGCCGGCGGTGTGGGTGACCATCGAGCTGGTCAGCAGGGTCACGAATGAGCGATCCAGCGCCTTGCGGGCGGCGGCCATCTGTTGCGCCACGCCATCGCAATCGGCCGGCACCGCTGCCTTGGCCAGCAATTTCTGCACCCCGCGCAACTGCCCTTCGATACGCGCCAGACGATGCAGCAGGTCTTTCTTCTGGAGCTCGGTCAGGGCCGTGCCGCTGATGATTTTAAGAGGGGTATCGCTCATAATCGTTCTCCTGTCGCAAGTAATCCGGTGATAAAAAATAATACTATACGGAGTATCCTAGCATTATTCATCCGGTGCGTCACGCTGTCATTACGCGCCCAACGCGGCCGGAAACCGCACCACAACCCGCAAGCCGCGGCCATGCTCGCCGTCCAGCAGGACCAGCTCCGCACCATGCAATGCGGCAATGTCGCGCACGATGGCCAGACCCAGGCCGGCGCCGCCCGGATTGCTGTCGAGCGCAGTGGGCGAGCGGTAAAACGGCGCAAACACCCGGCTGCGTTCGGTGGCCGGAATGCCGACGCCGCTATCGGCCACTTCCAGCGTCGGGCATGCGCCGGTACTGACGCGCAGTACGACCCGGCCGCCGGGCGGCGTGTAGCGGATCGCGTTATCGACCAGGTTGACCATCATTTCATGCAATAGCAGCGCATTGCCGTGCACCGTCGCATCGTGCTCGCCTTCCAGCGACAGGTCGATCTGTTTCCTGAATGCCGCCGGCGCCAGTTCCAGTCCGACCTGGCGCGCGCCCTGCAGCAGCGAAACGTCCGCCATCTGCCCGTCCTCCGCGCCATGTTCGGCGCGCGCCAGCGTCAGCAGCCGGTTCGCCAGATGGACCGCGGAATCGGTGGTGGCAGCGATGCTGGCCACGATGTCGCGCAGCGCCTGCGGATCATTTTCCCGCAATGCCAGTTCGGCTTGCGTCTTGAGTACCGTCAATGGCGTGCGCAGCTGATGCGAGGCATCGGCGATGAAGCGGCGCTGGCCGCTGATCAGGGTCTGCAGGCGCGCCATGTAACCGTTCATCGCGATGATCAGGGGCCGCACCTCCTTGTGCACCAGCGCCGGATCGAAGTCCGACAAATCGGTCGGTGCGCGTTCCGCCACCGCGCCTTTGAGCAGCATCAGCGGTCGCAGCACGAAGCGCACCGCAATCCATACCAGCAGCGCAACTGCCAGCACCAGACCGGCCTGGCGCCATAAGGTATCGAACAGGATCTTGCGCGACAGGCCGCGGCGCGCACCCAGCGTCTCGCCGACCTGGATCAGCGCAATGCCGCGCATCGTATCGTCATACACCGGCTGCAGCAGCGCGGCAATGCGTATCGGCTCGCCGTGGTAGTTCGCATGATAAAAGCGCACCAGCGCCGGATATATTTGCGAGCGCGGCACATCGGACGGCACCGCCGGCAAGTCCTCGTAGCCGGACACATATTCGCCATGGATGCCGGACACCTTGTAATAAATCCGCCCCAGCGTGTCGGTCTCGAAGCTGTCGAGCGCAACGTAAGGGACATCGGCCACCACCTTGCCATTGACGATCGACACCCGTTCGGCCAGCGCCCGGGTCGACGCCAGCAGCGAGCGGTCGTAGGCCAGGTCGGCGGCATCCAGCGCATTGTTGTAGACCGACACTGCATTGAGCGCGACCATGACCAGCAGCGGAATCAGCAGCCAGCGCAATAATTGCCCGCGCAGGCTGCCTAGCGCCTTGCCGGTAGCGGCGATATCCGGCGCGGCCTGGTCAGCCGCTGTCATTTTTGGTCTTTGGCGGCCAGCAGGTAGCCGATGCCGCGCAGCGTGGTGATGGCGGCGGCGCCGGTCGGCACGCTCTCCAGTTTCTTGCGCAGCCGGTGGATGTAAATTTCGATCGCATCGAGGTTGACGTCGTCGTCCAGTTTGAACACTTCATCGAACAGCTTCTCTTTCGGCACCGCCCGCCCGACGCGGGTGATCAGCACTTCCAGCACCGCATGTTCGCGCGGGGTCAGCGCCAACGGTGCGCCGCCATAGGAAAACATGCGCGTGACGGTGTCGAACTGCAGGCTGGCGCACACATGCACCACCGCTTCGTTGCCCTGGCTGCGGCGCAGCAGCGCCTTGACCCGCGCTTCCAGCTCCGCCAGTTCGAACGGTTTGGCCAGGTAATCGTCGGCGCCCAGGTTCAGCCCCTGCACCCGCTCGTTCAGGCCGCCGCGGGCGGTCAGGATCAGCACCGGCGTCTTGCCGCGCGCCCCGCCTCTGGCGCGCAGCCGTTTCAGCACATCCAGTCCGTCCAATTTCGGCAGCGTCAGGTCGAGGATCACCAGCCCGTAATCCTGGGTATGCAGCAGCGCGTCGGCATCGGCGCCGTTCAGCGCGCATTCGACCGACAGGTGCGCGTCGCGCAGCGCTTTGGCCAGCCAGCGGGAAAGTTCAATATGGTCTTCGACGAGTAATAGGCGCATGGTTTCTCATATTACATGGTGTCCCATATTGCTGTCAGTCGGAGCGGTTCAACAAGCCGCAGCCGGAAATGCCAAGTTGATTAATGTCAACTGAAAGCGGATTGAAAGCTTGCACCCGCATCCTGTGCAGCGCGACTGAACAATCAGCTCGCTTCAATAATTTCAGGAGACAATGTAATGAAAAAAACACTACTCGCCACGCTGCTGCTGGGGGCTTTCAGCGCCACCGCATCGGCCCAGACCAACGTCACCGTCTACGGCCTGCTGGATGTCGGCATCACGTCGGAAAGCGGCGCTCCGGGCGGCTCGAAGGTCACGCTGGGCAGCGGCATCCAGTCCGGTTCACGGCTGGGCTTCAAGGGCAGCGAAGATCTGGGCGGCGGCCTGACGGCGATTTTCACGCTGGAAAACGGCTTCAATCCGGATGACGGCACGCAGGGCCAGGGCCGCCTGTTCGGGCGTCAGGCGTTTGTCGGCCTGCAGGGCGGCTTCGGCACGGTCACCGCCGGGCGCCAGTATGCGCCGCTGTGGTCGGCCATCGACAGCCTCGATCCGGTCGACGGGATTGCCGGCGGTTCCCACAACCTGATGCGCAGGGATGTGCGCACCGACAACACCATCAAGTACGCGTCGCCCAAGCTGAACGGCGTCTCCGGCGAACTGGCATACAGTTTTGGCGAAGTCGCCGGCAATAGCGCCGCCAGCCGCATCCTGGGTGGCGCACTGGCGTATGCGAACGGCCCGCTGGTGCTGAAACTGGCGCACCAGAACAAGAATAACGCGACCGACACCGACAGCAGCAAGAGCACCTACCTGGGCGGCAGCTACGATTTCGGCATGGTCAAGGCGCTGCTCGGCTATGAAGTCAACAAGGGTGTCGGCGCAATCGACGACAAGGTTGCGGTCGTCGGTGCAGTAGTACCGTTCGGCGCCAGCACCGTGATGCTTTCCTACACCAGGAAGGACGACAAATCGGCCGCCAACGACGATGCCAAGCAGGTCGCTCTGGCCTACACCTATGCGCTCTCCAAGCGCACCAATCTGTATTCGTCGTATACCCGCATCAATAACGAGAACACGCTGGTTTCCCGCACCAGAACCGGCGACGGCAGCGGCGACCGCGAGTTCAATGTCGGCATCCGCCACAAGTTCTGATCGCTCAGGCTGCTGACGGCGGCAGGCATCCGCGGGTGCCTGCCGGCTGATTGCCACAGCCATTTTCTGGCTCACTACAAAATTTTTACAATCTGCGCATAATCGGGTTCAGACGAAAGCTAAATGAAAGTTTGAGGCAGCTAAGATGGGTTCCATAGTCCTTGATCCTGTTAATCGCTTAACGACGCTAAAAATGTTCCGTGCCATGACCAACAGCATCAAACCAATGCGCAGCCTGCTGGCAGCCGGCTTGCTGGCGGCGTGCGCCACTGCGCTGGCTGCGCCGCAGTGCATCGTGCCGGCCAAACCGGGCGGCGGCATGGACCTGACCTGCAAGCTGGCGCAACAGGGGCTGACCCGTGCCGGCGGCAGCAATGAAGCGCCGTTGCACATCAGTTATCTGCCCGGCGGGATTGGCGCGGTAGCGTGGAATTCGGTGGTGTCGCAAAAGCGCGGCGAGGCCGATACGCTGGTGGCGTTCTCGGGCGGCTCGCTGCTGAACCTGGCCGAAGGCAAGTACGGCCGGGCCTCGGCGGCAGACGTGCGCTGGGTCGCGGCGCTCGGCACCGACTACGGGATGATTGCGGTGCGCAGGGATTCGCCCTACAAGACCCTGCGCGACCTGGTTGCCGCCTGGAAGAAGAATCCGACGCAAGTCACGATCGGCGCCGGCGGCACCATCGGCAGCCAGGACTGGCTGAAGGTAGCCCAGATCGCCAGGCAGGGCGGCGTCGATATCAGGGACCTGCGCTTCGTCGCGCTGGAGGGCGGCGGCGAAGCATTCACCGCATTGCTGGCCGGTCACGTGCAGGCGGTATCGGGCGATGTGTCGGAAGCGATGCTGCATGCGGGCGTGGACAAGAAGAATCCGGAAATCCGGGTGCTGGCGGTGCTGTCGGATGCCCGCCTGCCGGGCGTGCTGGCCAATGTGCCGACCGCGCGCGAGCAGGGTTTCGACGTGACCTGGCCGATCATCCGCGGCCTGTACATGGGTTCGCATGCGTCCGATGCGGATTACCGCAAATGGGTCGCGCGCTTTGCGCAGGCGATGGCCGCGCCCGATTTCGATCGCCTGCGCACCGAACATGGGCTGTATCCGTTCGCGATGACGGGCGATGCGCTCACCAGCTACATCAACAAGACCGTCGACAACTACGGCAAGCAGGCCAAAGAACTGGGGCTGGTCCGATAAACAAGCCAAGCAGCAAGCAGCAGGAAGTACCGCAGCACCACTATTTCAATAACTAGAAGGAGACCACACCATGTTTTCAAAAAATCGTATCGCAGCCGCCATCGGCGCACTCGCCGCCAGCGCCACCATCGGCGCACTGGCGCAGGCCCCGGCCGGCTATCCGGCCGATTACGGCAAGATCGTCGATGCCGCCAAGAAAGAAGGCAAGCTGGTGATTTACGGCGCCACCGACAGCAAGGCCACCGCGCCGCTGATCAAGGATTTCAACGCGCTGTATCCGGGCATCACGATCGAATACAACGACATGAATTCGACCGAAGTCTACAACCGCTACATCTCCGAAGTGGCCGCCGGCGGCACCACCGCCGACCTGCTGTGGTCGTCGGCGATGGACCTGCAGATGCGGCTGGCGTCCGACGGCTATGCGCTGCCCTACAAATCGGTCGAAGCCAGCAAGGTGCCGGGCTGGGCGATCTGGAACGACATGGCCTACGGCACCACCTTCGAGCCGGCCGCGATCGTCTACAACAAGCGCCTGCTCGATCCCAAGGAAGTGCCGGCCACCCATGCCGACTTCGCCAAGCTGATCACCAAGGAAAAATTCAAGGACAAGGTCACCACCTACGACATCGAAAAATCCGGCGTCGGCTTCATGTTCATGACCCAGGATTCGCGCAACTACGCTGATTTTGCCGGGCTGGAAAATGCGTTCGGCGCGGCCAAGGTGCGGGTCCAGTCGTCGACCGGCACCATGCTCGAGCGCATCTCGTCCGGCGAAAACCTGATCGGCTACAACGTGCTCGGTTCGTATGCGCTGGTGCGCGCCAAGACCGATCCGTCGCTCGGGGTCGTGCTGCCCAAGGATTACACGCTGATCCTGTCGCGCGTGCTGTTCATCAGCAAGAGCTCCACCCATGTGAATGCGGCCAAGCTGTGGCTCGACTACATGCTGTCGCAGCGCGGCCAGACCATCATCGCCAACGACTCGAAACTGTACGCGATCCGGGCCGACGTCAAGGGTGAAACCACCTCGGCCGACCTGATCAAGCAGATCGGCGCGGCCAACCTGAAGCCGATGCCGGTCAGCCCGATGCTGCTGCAATTCCTCGGACCGAAAAAACGCCTGGATTTCCTGAAGCAGTGGAAAGAGAGCGCCGGCAAGAAGTAATGCCGGTGCGCTGCGCTGTCGCGTCAAGCGCACAGCGCAGCGCCGCCCGAAAGCTTTAAGACTGGCAACCAGTTTGCCGCGTGCCGACGCTATCGGCACGTCCCCTCCATTCATCGGACACTGTGATGCAAACCTTACTATTTCCTCGCCTGAACTGGCCGCGCGGCCTGGTCGTGGCGCTGGCGGCGCTCGCCATTTTTTTCCCGCTGTACCTGATTTTTTATCAAAGCTTCCTGTCGGCGCCGTTTTTCATGCCGGACAAGACGCTGGGTTTCGATGCCTACCGCTTCATTTTTGACGATCCGGATTTCAGCCAGTCCTTCATCAATGCGCTGATCCTGGCCACCGGCCTGGCCGCGATCGCGGTGCCGCTGGGCGGCCTGCTGGCGTTCCTGATGGTGCGCACCGACCTGCCGGGCCGGGCCTGGGTTGCGCCGCTGCTGCTGGTGCCGATTTTCGTGTCGCCGATGGTGATGGGTTTCGGCTATGTGGTGTCGATGGGGCCGGTCGGCTTCTACACGCTGTGGGCCAAGCAACTGACCGGGGTACAGCCGTGGAACATCTATTCGTTCACCAGCATCGTCATCATCGCCGGCCTGACGCACGTGCCGCACGTGTACCTGTACGCGTCGTCGGCGCTGAAGAGCCTCGGTTCGGACGTCGAGGAAGCGGCCCGCGTGGCCGGCGCGTCGCCGCTGCAGGTCGCGCTCAACGTGTCGCTGCCGATGATCATGCCGGCGCTGGCGTATGCGGCGGTGCTGGTGTTCTTCCTCGGCTTCGAGGTGTTCGGCCTGGTGCTGGTGCTGGGCGATCCGGAAGGCCATCTGGTGCTGTCGACCTATCTGTACAAGCTGACCAACAAGCTCGGCACGCCGTCCTACCACCTGATGGCGGCGGTCGCGGTGTGTCTGGTGATGGTCACGATGCCGCTGGTGATGCTGCAGCGCTGGCTGCTGAAATCGGCCAGCAAATACGTGTCGATCAAGGGCAAGGGCGCGCGCCAGAAGGCGCTGCCGCTGGG
Source organism: uncultured beta proteobacterium (assembly GCA_963837775.1). Taxonomy (GTDB): domain Bacteria; phylum Pseudomonadota; class Gammaproteobacteria; order Burkholderiales; family Burkholderiaceae_D; genus CAWIOX01. Next base: position 44,834 of record CAWIOX010000019.1, read on the forward strand.
CAACTGGAAGTGGATCGCATTCGCGCTGCTGGCGCTGTGGCTGCTGTTTACCATCGTGATCCCGATTTCCGGCATCGTGCTGCGCTCCTTCGTGTCGTACTGGGGCGAAGGCGTGAAACTGGCCGATGTGCTGACGCTGCAGCATTTCCGCGACATCCTGGAACAGCCGTCGCTGCTGCGCGGGATCTGGAATACGATCCTGATCGGCGTGATCGGCGGCGCGATTGCGGTCGCGTGCTATTCGGCGATTGCGCTGGCGATGCACCGCAAGCAGGACGGCGTCACCCGCTTCCTCGATTACAGCGTGCTGGTGCCGCGCGCGATTCCGGGCTTGCTGGCCGGCCTGTCTTTCCTGTGGGTGTTCCTGTTCGTGCCGTCCTGGCTCGATGGCGCGCTCAAGGGCATGGACAACAGCGTCGCGCTGTGGCTCAGCGCGCACTTGATTCCGCTGCTGCGCGGGCTGCGCTCGACCATCTTCTCGGTCTGGCTCGCGTATTCGGTGGTGTGGCTGGCCTACGGGATGCGGCTGATCTCGACCGCGCTGCTGCAGGTCGGGCCGGAGCTGGAAGAAGCGGCGCGCGCAGTCGGCGCCAACCGCGGCCAGGTCACGCGCGACGTCACGCTGCCGCTGGTCAAATACGGTCTGCTGGGCGCGTGGCTGATGGTGTTCCTGATCTTCGAGCGCGAATACTCGACCGGCGTCTATCTGCTGTCGCCCGGCACCGAGGTGATCGGCGCGATGCTGGTGTCGCTGTGGGCCGGCGGCTCGGTCGACCTGGTGGCCGCACTGTCCTTCATCAACATCACGCTGGTCGCGCTCGGTCTGGGCATCGCGCTGCGTTTTGGCGTAAAACTGCATAACTAAGGTAAAAAAAATCATGAAACGAGACATCGCGATGAACGAATTAAGCGTCAACGACTTATACCTCGACTACGGCACCGGCGCGGCCGCCAACCAGATCCTGAAGGGCGTGTCGATGGACTTGCAGCGCGGCGAAGTGGTCGCGCTTGCTGGGGCCGTCCGGCAGCGGCAAGACCACGCTGCTGCGCGCGGTGGCCGGGCTGGAAGCGCCGAAGGCCGGCACCATCCGCATCGGCGAGCGCGTGATGTTCGACGGCGCGAAGAATTACGAGATGCCGGCCGAACAGCGCAACCTGGGCCTGGTGTTCCAGTCGTATGCGCTGTGGCCGCACAAGACGGTGGCCGACAACGTCGCCTACGGCCTCAAGCTGCGCAAGATGGCCAGCAGCGAAATCGCCAGCCGGGTCAAGGAAGTGCTGGGCCAGCTCGGCCTGGGCCACCTGGGCGAGCGCTTCCCGCACCAGCTGTCGGGCGGCCAGCAGCAGCGCGTTGCGATCGCGCGCGCGCTGGTGTACAACCCGCCGGTGATCCTGCTCGACGAGCCGCTGTCGAACCTGGACGCCAAGCTGCGCGAGGAAGCGCGCGCCTTCCTGCGCGAACTGATCGTGCGGCTCGGGCTGTCGGCGCTGATGGTCACCCACGACCAGGGCGAAGCGATGGCGATTTCGGACCGCATCCTGCTGCTCAACAACGGCAAGATCGAACAGCAGGGCGCGCCGCAAAGCATGTACGAGACGCCGGACACGCTGTTTACCGCCGAATTCATGGGCAGCAACAACCGCCTGCCGGGCCAGGTGATGCAGCGCGAAGGCGAGCGCGTGACGCTGCAGATCGACGGCGTCACGATGCACGGCACCGCGCGCGGCGCCAATCTCGGCGACCGACGTCACCGCGCTGATCCGGCTCGAGCAGGTGCGCATTTCAGACGTGCCGGTCGAGAATGCGATCAAGCTGCCGCTGCTGACCTGCATGTATCTGGGCGACCGCTGGGAATGCCTGTTCAAGCGCGGCGGCCCGAATGAAGTCAGCCTGCGCGCGTATGCGCCGCACAAGCTGGCCGCCGGCGAGTACTGGGTGCAGCTGCCGCAGGACAAGCTGTGGGTGTTTTAAGGACGTCGACGCCATCGCCTGGACGCACAGGCTGATGCGCCTGCAGCGCCATGCGCACCGATGCGCGACCGTCGTCGTGGTGCCGACTCGTGCCGGCGACGATGGATGGTGCGCACGGCGCACCCTACGTTGATGCATTTCTGCAAGTTTTTACGAAAAATATACTGGCCCGTGTATTTTTAAAACCCCAATGAATCCGTGCGGCAAGTGCACTATTTTTAGCAATACTCCCCTGATTATGCGTTTATAAGATGCGATTTCACGCCCCTTCCGGCAGCGCCGCGCTGCTGCGTGCGCTGCTGATCGCGGTCGTCGCGGCCGCGCTGTGCGTGTGGCTCAAGACCCCGCTGCCGTGGATGATCGGCCCGCTGCTGTCGACTGCGGCGGCGCGCATGGCCGGGCTCGACCTGCGCGCGCCGGTGCAGGTGCGCGAAGCCGGGCAATGGGCGATCGGCACCGCGCTCGGCCTGTATTTCACGCCGGCCGTGCTGCACACGCTGGCGTCGTATGTCGGCTACATCGCCGCCGCAGTCATGTTTGCGCTGCTGCTGGGCGCCGCCTGCGGCTGGCTGCTGCACCGGCTGACCGGGGTCGACCGCAGCACCGCGTTCTTCGCGATGGCCACCGGCGGCGCGTCCGAGATGGCGACCCAGGGCGAGCGCCACGGCGCGCTGGTGGACCGGGTCGCCGCCGCGCACAGCCTGCGCATCATGCTGGTGGTGCTGATCATCCCGTTCGGTTTCCGCTTCGCCGGCGTGCACGGCACCGATCCGTATCTGCAGGGCGCGAAAATGGTCGCGCTGCCCGGCCTGCTGGCGCTGATCGCGCTGACCTCGTGCGGCGCGCTGCTGCTGCGCCGGATGCAATGGCCGAACGCCTGGGTCATCGGGCCGCTGCTGGTGGCCATCGCCTTGACCTCGAACAGCATCAGCCTGTCGGCCTTGCCGCAATGGATGGTCAACTGCGGCCAGCTGTTCATCGGGCTGTCGCTCGGGACCCGCTTCACGCCGGCCTTCGTGCATACCGCGCCGCGCTATCTGGGCGGCGTCGCGCTGTGCGGGCTGGCGGCGCTGCTGGGGGCCGCCGCTTTCGGCCTGCTGCTGGCGGCCGCCTCCGGCATCGATCCGGCCACCGCGATCCTCGCCACCTCGCCCGGCGGCATCGCCGAGATGTCGCTCACCGCCAAGACCCTGCACCTGGGCGTGCCGATCGTCACCGCCTTCCACGTCACGCGCATGGCCGCGCTGGTGCTGTCGATCGGGCCGCTGTTCCGGCTGGTCAAACGGCTTACCTCGAAGCCATGAGCGGCAGGCACGGGCCGCTCAGGATTCGCCGTCCAGCGTCAGGAAATAAGCGGGGCTGGTCAGCAGCATGGCGACCAGGTCGCTCTGGCGGTTGACCCCGGTTTTGCCGAACAGGCTCTTGAGCTGGGTTCTCAGCGTGTTGATCGAGACCGCGCGTTTGATCGCCATGGTTTCCAGGCTGAAACCGGCGCACAGGCCGGCGGCAAGCGCGGCTTCGGCTGCGCTGAAGCGAAACAATTTGCGCAACGCGGCCTGGGCCACGCTGGGCGCCTGCTCCGGGTCGAAGATGAACAGCATCGCGCCAGCCCGTGTGGTATTGCCTTGCCGGATCGTGGTGATCAGCGCCATCAGCGGCAATTGCCGCTGGCGGCTGATGCTGCACCACCGCGCTCGGCACGCTGGCAAGCTGCCACTGTGCGGCAATCGCCTTGGTGATGGCAAGGTTGAGCTGGCGGCTTTCAGCCTGGTTGACGGCCAGCAGATGGCCGTCTTTCACCTGCAGTTGCGCACAATTCTTGAGCAGTTCTGCGGCGCGCTGGTTGCGGTAGGCGACGCAGCCGCTTTCATCGAGCAGCAGCGTCGGCATGCTCAGCATGTCGAGCCAGCCGGTCAGCATCTGCTCGCCCAGCTGCAGCCCGGCAAACCGGTCGCGCATCTGCAGCGCGCGCTGCAGGTGCGGCACCAGCCGGTTCAGCTGATCAAGTTCGGCGCGTTCAAACGGCGCTTGCCCGGGCGAGCGCTGCACGAAGATCTGGGACAGCCAGTCGCCTTCCTGCAGCAGGATCGCGCCGGCGGCAAACGCCACGCCCTGCGGAATCAGCCATTCCCTGAAAAACGGGCTGTCCAGATCGAGTTGATCGGCCGCCAGATCCAGATTGCTGGCATAAAAACGGGCGATCGGCGCGGCCATGAGGTGCGCCGCCAGGATGTCCTGCGACGCATAGTGCAGTGCATAGCGCTCCAGCCACTGCGCTTCGATGCCGTACAGCCACAGGCCCTTGATGTCGTGGGTGGCCGGGTGCAGCGTGATCAGCGTGACGGCCTTCAGCTCGAAGCTTGCCGCCAGTGAGGTGATGAATCCCTGAAAACCTTCGCTGGCAGTCACGCCGTCGTACAGGGCGGCGAGCAGGCTGTCGGATTGGCCGGCCGGTTCGTTGGGCTGCATGGCTTGCCTCCGTTGGTTTTGTGAAGCGGGAGATTGCTGTCGTATGTTGTTCAGATAACCATAATATGATGCATATGGCAAGCCGCTTTTTCCCGCAAAATCAGATAGTCAGCGCTACATTTCCAATAAGCATCATTCTCGCGCTTCCCGTGATCTGATGGCCCGAAAGCAGAGTGTTCTTTTCCAGCAAGTCGCTGGTGTATATTACGCAGGCATTGCTCGATCTGGCGGCTCCCGGCTGGCGGGACAAAAATCATCCCTGCCCGGTTTCATGAAATTGGTAAAAAATGAGGGGTATGAGATGAAACATGTGATTAGCCGCACGTCTTATATGGGTATTTGAAATATGCAGGCGGGAGTATATTGACGGTCGAGAGCGCCCTTGACGGGTGCGGAGAGTCGCAGCCGATGGCCGCCCCGCTGGCGTTTCTAGGAAAATCGGATTTTCAGTGTTACATTGCCACAAGGCATTATTTAAGCGGTTTTTGCCGTCGGGCGGCATCATCCCCCCACCATATTGAAGGGTCAGGTTTTTAAATTGTCATCGAGCTCATCACCGCTACCCGAAGCCGATTACCGACGCGCGCTGGCCAGCCTGATGGAGGCTGCCGGCGACATCGTGCTCAGGCTGAATCATCAGGGCGAGATCCTGTATGCCAGCCAGCGCGCAATCGACCTGCTGCACGCCAGGCGGGATCTGATCGGCCGCCCGCTGGCGGAACTGGTGTGCGCCGCGGAACAGGACGTGTTGCAGGCGGCGCTGGCGGAAGCGATCGCAACGCGGCAGTCCGGCCGCGTCAGTCTGCGCCTCAAGACCGGCGATGTGCTGCTGTGGTTCGAATTTCAGTTCTCCGAGTACGCGGCGCCAGGCCAGTGCAGCGAATTGCTGGCCGTCGGCCGCGACATATCGAGCACCCATGCGACCGAAGCGCACCTGCGCCACATGGCCACGCATGACGCGCTGACCGGTTTGCCGAACCGGGCGCTGCTGTCGGACCGGCTGCGCATGGCGATCGCGCAGGCGCGCCGCAGCGGCCAGGGCTTTTCCGTGGCGGTGCTGGATCTCGACGGCTTCAAGAAAGTCAATGACGGCCTGGGTCACCCGATCGGCGATGCGCTGCTGCGGGTCGCCAGTGCGCGGCTGATCAAGGCCTTGCGCAACAGCGACACGCTGGCGCGCATCGGCGGCGACGAATTCGTCGCCATCATGCCCGGCGCGGTGAGCGGCGCCGATATCAAGCTCATTTGCGGCCGCCTGATGTCGATGATGCAGGCGCCGTTCGAGGTGCAGGACCATACGCTGTACGTCAGCGCCTCGGTCGGGGTCGCCGTGTATCCTGAGCACGGCGAGGATGAGGTCGCACTGCTGGCCCATGCCGATGCCGCGATGTACCGCGCCAAAGAGACCGGCAAAGCGCGCTGCGTGGTCTATGACAGCATCCAGATCGGCCTGCCGCAGCATGATTTGTCGCTGGAAGCGGCGATGTTCGAGGCGGTCAGGAACGGCGAATTCTTCCTCGATTACCAACCTATCGTCGATGCCAGAACCCGCCAGATACAGGGCTTCGAGACGCTGATGCGCTGGCAGCGTCCGGGCCTTGGCCTGGTGCCGCCCAGCCGCTTCATCCCGATCGCAGAGACCAACGGCCTGATCAACCTGCTCGGCGCATGGGCACTCAAAGCCTCCTGCGTCCAGCTCAAGAGCTTCGAGGCCGCGGCCAAACGCCCGCTCTATATCTCGGTCAATGTCAGCCCGAGACAGTTCCGTCATGCGCAATTCCTGGAGGTGCTGGACCAGGCGATTGCCTTGTCCGGGATTGCCGGCGAGCAGTTGCTGCTCGAGATCACCGAAGGCACGCTGATGACCGATCCGCTGCAAGCCGAAGCCATCATGCAGCAAATCGTCGAACGCCAGGTTCGCATCGCGATCGACGATTTCGGCACCGGTTACTCGTCACTGGCGTATCTGAAGCGCTTCCCGATTGCGATCCTGAAAATCGACCGCGCTTTCATCAAGGATCTGCCGGCATCGGAAAAGGACGCCGCCATCTGCAACACGGTCCTGAGCCTGGCCCATCATCTGCATTTATCGGTGGTGGCCGAAGGGGTGGAGACCGAGCAGCAGTACCAGTTCCTGCTCGAACGGCAATGCAGCTACATTCAGGGCTACCTGACCGGCAAGCCGATGGCGCCGCACAGCGTGCTGGAAGCGTTGGCTGAAACCAGTGTCCCTGCGCAACTGGTGCGTGCAGCGTGAGCTGAGGCCGCGCCGGATACGCACCAATCAACCTGATGATCATGACCATACGCACTCCCGATATCCCCGCTGCCGATGCCACCCTGGAACTGCTGTGGGAGCGCATCAGGCAGCGCGGCGACCTTCCCGGTTTTACCAAAGCCATCAGCGCGGTGCTGGACGCGATGCACGGTGACGATGAGCGGGAATTCAACATGACGCAAACCGTGATGTCCGACCCGGGACTGACCCAGAAAGTGCTGCGGCTGGCCAATAGTGCGATGTATTCCGTGTTTGGCCAAAGCGTCAGCACCGTGTCAAAGGCAGTCATGCTGCTGGGGACGCAAACCATCGGTCACCTGGCGCTGGGTTCCAAGCTGATCGACGAATTGTCGGCCAGCGCCCCCGACACGCTCAGCGCCCGCCTCGAAATGGAAAAGGCATTGCTGGCCGGGCATGTGGCGCGCCAGGTCACCAGCTCGGCCAATCACCATCATGCCGAAGAGGCGGTCGTGTGCTCGATGCTGCACACGCTGGGGCGGATGATGGTGGCGTTTTATTTGCCAGAGCGCTGGTCGCAGGCGCAGCAGGACAGCGAAAATACACAGCGCGATGAAGATCTGGTGCTGCAGGAAATGCTGGGACTGTCGCTGGAGCAGATCGGCCGCACCATTGCGCAGCGCTGGGGCATGCCCAACAGCCTGATCAACAGCATGCGCAGGGTGGAGCCATCGCCGCTGAGCGACAAAGTGCCGCATGCCGAATGGCTGGCGGCGATCTCCAGCATGACCAGCCAATGCGCGAGTGCGCTGTGTCAGGACGAAGCTGCGGGCGATACCGAAATCCTGCGGCTGGCCGGCGCGTATGCCGGGATGCTGGGGGTCGATGCCGCTGCCGTGCTGGAGGCGGCAGACAATGCAAGAAAAACCGCTGAAACCGAGCTGGGCGCAGTCCACAACACCAAGCGCAGCAATACCGAAAAACGCTCCCGCGCCAGCGCCGCTTTGCCGGAACCGGCGGCTCCCGGCATCCTGCAGCAGGGCGTAATCGACATGCGCGGCATCGTCGACAGCGCAACGCCCAGCCAGATGATCACGATGGGACTGGAAACGCTGTATCAGGGATTCGGCTTCAAACGTGCGATTGTTTTTTTACGTACCATCAAGGCCGCCAAATATTCGGCCAGAATGGGCTTCGGCGCGGGCGTGTCGGCGCTGATCCCGCAACTGGTATTCAGCGATACCTATCAGCCCGACGTGTTTCATGCGGCGCTGGCCAGCGACCGCGTGATTTTTTCTGAAAATGCGCAAGACCCGAAGTTTGTCGCCAAACTGCCTGCCTGGTGGCAGGACCACTTGTCCAGCGCCACCAGCTTCATCATCGTGCCGCTGACGGTCAACCGCCAGCCAGCCGGCTTCATTTACGGCGACTGGGACGACAGTGCAGCCAACGTCAAACCGAGTCCCGCAGAGTTCGCCATCCTGAACGATCTGCGCACCCTGGTCACTCAAACCGCAGAACGGCGTCACACAACGGCGACCGCCGGCGCTGCGGCAACGCATTGACTGTTGCGCTGCCGGCGCAACACCGCGCGCTCCGCTGGCGACCGATTACTTGTTGCCGGCCGCCAGCCAGCTCTCGATGTCCTGCGCCGACGGGTTGCCCAGCACCAGCCTGACGTCGCCGGCCTGCGGCAGCAACGCGACGTAAGGCGTGATGCCGCGCCACTTCGGGTTGACCGCATATTGCAGCGCCGCGGTCTGGCCCTTGAACACGAACAGGCGGCTGGCCTGGCGGTAATGCGGGTCTTGCAACAGGCCAGTTTGTTGGTCGCCGTCCATCACCACCACGATCAGCGGAGTGGCCGTCTTGCGCTGTTTCAGCTGCTGCGCGATGGACGCGATGGTGGTCGGGCAATGGGTGCAGTCGGTGGTCGAAAATACGATGGCCGACGGTCGCGGCAGCTCGCTCTGGAAATGCTGCCAGCTCTGCGCATCGAAGGTTTCGATCCGATTGGCTGCGGCCTGTGCCGGCAGCGCCGCGAATGCCAGAAGTAAGGGGGCCAACAAGGCGACCAGAGATTTACAATGCTTCGACATGGCGTTTTCCTGTGGTGTTCCAGAGTACGAAAAGTTGTTCACCTTTGCGCAGCAGGCGCGGATAGTCGCTGTCGGCCTCGCTGCGCGCCAGTTGCCGCAGAGTGAAGTGCTGGCCGTCATCGTCCGAGACCCAGGCCTTCAGGTTCATGCCGCTGCCGTCAAAACTGCGCCAGACGATCGCCAGTTTGCGGCCGGCGCTCAGGATGTCGGCATGCTCGGCCCGTTCGTCCGGCAGCGCCAGCACCGCACCGCTCGGCTTGCCGTCCTGCTGCAGACGGCCGTAACGCACTTGCGCGACACCATCCCGCTCGCCGAACCAGACCGCGTGATAGCCGCCGCCGGCCGCCGGCGTGATGCCGGGGCCGTGGTGCGGGCAGGCGTCGATCGCCCAGTTGTCGAACGTCGCGCGCACCGGGCTTGTGGCCGCGGCCGTATCGCCTGCCGCGCCCAGCACGGCAAATGCATGGTCGCGGATATTCGGCGCAAACACATGCCGCCATAAGGCGGCGACTTGTCCGTCTGCGGTGGGCGTCAGCGCGATGCGGCAGCATTCGCAACTGTAGTCGGCGACCCTGGTATCCGGCCCGAAGCTGGCGCCGCCGTCGGTCGATACATTGCGGTAAATCGCTGCGCCGCGATAGGCCGGCGTGGCGCTGCCCGGCTTGGCTGCAGCCTGCTTGGCCAGTTCCGCGTCGCGCTTGTCGATCCAGACCGTATGCAGCCGGCCCTGGGCGTCGAACGCGATCGATTCGAAGCGGTGGGTGATGACCTGGCGGTCGTGATGCACGGTGAGCGGTGCGCGCAAAGTGCGCGCCGCCATCGCTCGAGCGCAGCAGGCGCACCTCGCCCGTATACGGCTTGGCCAGCGGTTGCGCGTAAGTGATGACGACCGCGCCGTGCGGCCCGAACGCCAGCTTCGGATTGCTCTCGCCGCTGGTGGTGATGCGGTCGCGGCCGGTGTCGAGCACGCGCGCCGGCTGCCAGCTCCGGCCGTCATCGCGGCTGATCTGCAGCGTCAGCCGCGACTGCACATCTTGCTGGACCACCCACAACGCGCCATCGGGCGCAAAGCCGGCACCGATCGCCAGCGCAGCTTTTTGCGCGGCACCGCCGCCTTGTGTTCATGCCCGTCATGCGCGTGGGCCGGGAGCGCCATCAGCGTCAGGCCGGCGCTACCATGCGAAACGCATCAGATTGATTTTCATTGGTTTTCCATACAAATTTCGGAATTGGCCGACAGTATTATTTGGCATCGAAAGTATACGCGAGGCCGACCATGATGCTGCGCGGTGCGCCCGGCGTGTACTGGTTCTGCGTGTCGGGCGTGTAAGCGCCGACACCGGAATACGAGCTCGATGCCGAATCCGCATACTGCTTGTCCGTCAGGTTGCGCACTTGCAGCCAGGCGTCCCAGCCCTTGGCAAAGCGGTAGCTGCCGCGCAGGTTCAGCAAGCGTGTGCCCGGGGTAGCGCACGGTATTCGCATTGTTCATCCAGTAGTCGCCCTGATGCACCAGTTCCAGTGCGATGCGCGCACCCGGCAGCGGCTGGTAGCCGATCTCGGCGCTAGTGATGTCGCTCGGCGCCTGGGTCATTTCCTTGCCGCTGTAATCGAGGCTGCTGGAAACCTGGTATTGGCGGAAGCGATGACTGGCAATCGTGGTGCCGATGCGGGCGTCGAATGCGCCGGCGTCGAAGTTCAGGCCCAGCTCCAGCCCCTGGCTGCGGGTGCGCCCGGCGTTGCGGTTTTCGCTGGCGCCGACCGCAGGGCTGAAGCTGACGATCGTGTCGCGTCCGTCCAGGCGATACAGTGCCGAATCGAGCTTCAGCGCACCATTCAGGAACGCCATGCGCAAACCCAGCTCGTAGTTGTTGTAGGTGGCGGGGTTCAGGTCCGGGATCCCGGTCTTGCCGTACAACTGGCTCACCTCCGGCGGCGTGAAACCCTCGCTGACATTGGTGTAGATGCTGGCATCCTTGCTCAGCGCATAGGTGGCGCCGATTTTCGGGCTGAAATGGGAAAAGCTGCGCGACTCGTTCGGCGCGCCGAAATTGACGCTGCCGGCCGGCGTCAGATTGTTCTGGAAATCGTAGTTGATCGCATCGGCGCGGCCGCCGATGACCACCCGCATTTTCTGCAGCGGGGAGAACTCCCACTGGCCAAAGAAAGCGGTGTTGGTGATGTCGGCCCGGTAGTCGCGCACCCCCAGCGGGTCTTGCGCATTGGCCAGCGTATAGCTGAGGTTCCTGCCGCTGACCGGATCCCTGACGATGCGCAGATTGTCGCTGACGTAAGGGTTGTCGCTCTTGTCGAGATACACGCCGGCAATCAGGCGCGACGCCAGCCAGTCGAATTCCTGCTGATGCTTGAGATCCAGACCGAGCGAGTCGACATGGTTGTTGTTGATGGTGCCGGTCACCTGGCCGGCGCAACTGCCCTTGCTGCAATTGGTGATGGTGTAGCTCGGAATCTGGCCGTGGTCGTTTTCGCGATGGAACAGCGTGACGGTGGTCAGGCCGTTGCGCGTGGTTTCACCTTCCCAGGCCAGATTGGCGCGCGTGGTCTGGTCCTTGCGGTAGGTGAAGGTATTGATGCTTTTGCCGGGATTGGTGCGGTAATCGGTTTCCGACAGGCCGCCGGTCATCGCCGCATCCAGATCGGTATGCACCAGCGTGGCGCGCAGGATCGAAGAGTCCGTCAACGCGTAATCGCCGCGCAGCGAGAACGAATCCTTGGAGCCGGCGCTGTATTGCTGCCAGTTGTCGCTGTCGCGGCGCGAGCTGTAATGCGAAAAGCGCAGCCCGAGATCGCCCCAGGTATTGCTGGCAGCGCTGTCGTAGCGCTTGAATCCTGCCGTGCTGTCATAGCGCACGCCGACGCTGGCGTAAGGCGTGGCCGACGGCCGCGCGGTCAGGAAGTTGACTGCGCCGCCCACTGCATTGCTGCCGTACAGCGAAGACGCCGCGCCCTTGACGACTTCCACGCTGTCGGTGCCGGCCAGGTTCATTTCATTCAGGGAATTGTGGTTGAACACGCCCAGCGGACGGATCGGGATCCCGTCTTCCAGGTATTGATACACCGCATTGGTGCTGATCGGCTGGCGGATGCCCATGCTGTGCTGCTCGTTGCCGAGATCGTTCCAGTACACCCCCGGTATCCGGTTGATTACCTCGCCCATGGTCTTGGGCTTGTCGCGCTGCAAGACCTCCTGTTTCACCACGCCGATCGCGACCGGGGTTTCCGACAGCTTGGTCGCGGCGCGCGAGCCGGACACGACCACTTCGTCCAGCACCGCAGCGTCGGCGGCATGCGCAGCGCCGTGCAATGTTGCCAGCGCGGCCATCAGCGCCAGGTACAGCGGTTTGTGCTTGATGTTCATTTTTATGCTTTTCATGATGATATTTTTTAAATATGAAAGATTTTTAGCTCGATGACTCAGCTGTCCAGCCGGAACGTGACCGGCACCACCACGCTGGCGGCGACCGCTTCATCGCCGCGCCGCGCCGGCACGAAGCGCCAGTTGCGCACCGCATTCAGCGCCGCCTGGTCCAGCCGCGGAAAGCCGCAACCCTGCTTGATCTCGACCTGTGCCGCAGTGCCGTGCGCGGTGACCTGCACCAGCAGCAACACCTTGCCGGACTCGCCCCGGTTGCGCGACATCAGCGGATAAGCCGGCGCAGGATTGTTCAGGTAGTCGGCATCGAAGCGGGCCGGCGCCACAGCTGCCGGCGCCGCGTGCTGCGCCACCGCCGGTGCCGCCGCCTGCACCGGCGCGGCAGAGGCGGGCGGCGCCGGTTCGGCAGCTAGCGCAGGACTGTCGCCGGGCGCAAGCGGGGCGGCGCTCGGGGTTTGGCGCGGGATCGGTCTGGCCGTCGGTTGTGCCTTTGCTGGCGCGGCTGCAGTTGATGGCTGCGGCTGTGGCCGGGACGGTGCAGGCAGCGGCGCTGCCGCAACCGGTCTGGCTGGCGGCGCCAGCATCACCGCCACCAGCGCCATCGGAGCCGGCGCCGTCAGGCGTGCGCTGGCGGTCAGGCCCGGCGCGTGCAGCGCCCACGCGATGGCGCCGGCGTGCAGACCCAGCACCAGCATGGTCCGGAGTGTCGGCCCGGACAGCAGCGGCGTGCTTCCGGCGTGGGTGTTGAAGGCAAGAGTAGACATACGGTCGCGCACATGCGCAGCCCATCGCCCGGCACAGCAGCAAAATGGGATGCGACACGTTTCCTGTAGCGAAAGACACAGCGTGATCCGGCCACGCACGAGGCGCTATGCGGAAGACACGCAGACATGCCGGCCCCGATGCAGCCGGGACAGGTGCTCAGAGATGATCAGGACAGCAGAGGGGGGCCGCGAGGATTGGCCGCCGCCCAGGAAAACAGCGGCTGCGGCGACAGGTAGAACAGCGAGGGGAACAGATCATGGCCGGCGGCCACCGCGCAGCACGGCACGGAAGGCGGCGGCAGTGCAAAACTGCCGGCATGCGGCAGGCAAAACGGGCAGTGCTTGGGGTCAGGCGCATCGGTCTTGCCGGACGAATGGTGCATCGGCGACGGGCTGGACATCTTCATCCCCGCGCGGCAGATTTCCGCCGACGGCGGCGTGCTGTGCTTCGGTGCGTTCAGCGCGTAGGAAATGGAAGGGGCAAGCGCATTGAGCAGGATCGCAAAACAGGCGATCCAGACCGTCAGCAGCTTATTTTTCCAGAATTTTTTCATCGCAGCCGATTATAGCGCAGCGTTTTTCCTGCGCCCACCGCAAATGCAGAAAAGCTTGCACACATCAAGAATCGGCAAAAGCGGGAATATTTCGCCCTGCGGAACATGTATCTGCTGTTCGCCGGCATGGAAGCAACCAGTAAAGTCCGCGAATCACGTAGAAAAATGATGGCGGCATTGATGGGCATGCGAGCGCAAAACGTATAACCGGTTGATCCAGGTTCGCCATTTTGATACCTAGAATCAAAATTAAATGGGGTAATACTGAATTTAATGGGGTAACCACTTTAATAAATACCCCAATATGCAGTAGCATTACCCCATTTTCTTGCCTCATTGGAATGAGCCATGCACTCATTGTCACCCGATTACCTTGCCAAGCTGCGCTTTGATACGCAGCAATTGGCTACACTACGGGCCTTGGGTGAATACCGGGGCAAGCAGCAGCTCTACGTTGCGCAGTCGCCCGAGGTGCTGAGCGATTTACGCCAAGTCGCCGTCGTCGAATCCACCGAGTCGTCCAACCGGCTGGAAGGCGTGGTCGTTGCGCCCAACCGGCTCAAGTCCCTGGTGCTCAAGAATGCCACACCCCAGAGCCGATCCGAACAGGAAGTTGCCGGCTACCGTGATGCACTAGCTCTGATTCACGAGAGCGGCGAGCAAATGCCGTTCTCGGAGGGGACAGTCTTGCAACTGCACGGCCTCCTGTACCGTTATATGCCGCAGCCAGGCGGGCACTGGAAGGCAACCAATAACGACATCATCGAGCGTCACCCGGACGGCAGTTCGCGCATACGCTTCTCGCCAGTCGCCGCGCACCTGACGCCGATGGCCATGACGGACACGATCGCGCGTTATCGCCTCGCCTTGGACCAACACCTGGCCGATCCCCTGGTGCTCGTACCGCTGGTCGTCCTCGACTTCCTGTGCATCCATCCGTTCCCGGACGGCAACGGCCGCATGGCGCGACTGCTGACCCTGCAGCTGCTCTACCACTTCGACTACGCGGTGGGCCGTTTCATCAGCCTGGAGCGCATTTTCGAGGAATCGAAGGAAAGTTATTACGAAACGCTGGAAGCCAGCTCGCAAGGCTGGCATGAGGCCGCGCACGACATCGCCCCGTGGCTCGACTACTTCTGGGGTGCGCTGCTGCGCGCCTACAAGGAATTTGAAGACCGCGTCGGCACCATCGAGCGCGGACGCGGCGCCAAGGGCGACCGTGTGCGGGCCGAAATCCTCAAGCGCAACCTGCCCTTCTCGATCTCGGAAATTGAAGAAGCCTGCCCCGGCGTCAGCCGCGATATGGTGCGGTTGGTATTACGCGCAATGAAGGGAGAGGGCTTGATCGCACCAACCGGCAAAGGGCGTGGCGCAAAGTGGATCAGCCTGACTCAATAACTGACATATAAAAATAGAAACGAGATTTCAACGAATGCCTACATTGAACTGGATCGGCAAAGAAGCCGTACCCTAGTGACAGAAAGAAATTACAGCAAATGAGTGATTCCAAAAAACTTTACGCCCTTTGGGATGAGTTTCTCAACGTGTGGCCCTTATCGCGATTGGCCACGATGTCGCTGGATGAGTATACCCAGGCAGGATCGAAGGATACATTCACCTATTGGATCGAATCACGACTTGATGAACTGGGAAGCATATGGGGCGGCTCCGCATTCAAGTTCGGCGTGTTTTCACGTAAAGACACCGACAGCAAAACGAGCGACACCAAGCTAAGCTATTCCGAAACTCACGCATGGTACTCATCCTTGGGTGCCACTGCTGAAGAGGCGTTCGAGAAGGTACGTGGATTTGTACTTGAGGTCGCCACGTTTGCAACCAGTGGCGATTTGGATGGCATTGAAAATTTTGATCATCTCGGTGAGGCCTACAAATGGAAGATTGCGTTCCACTATCAAGATCGTGAGACACCTGCCATCGTCGATATTTTTAAAAAGGCGCCGCTCAACGCCTTCGCCGGCGCCGAGGCAACCGGTCGTAGCATGGCCGCTTTGCAGAGGTCGGCTCTCGCCAAACGTCCGCCTGAAATGGGCATCCTTGAGTTCGGCCAGCAGATATGGGCGGAATGGAGTGAAAAAAATCTAGTTGTCTGGAAGCTGTCGCACGGCGACAAGGAATTTTCCGAAGAAGACCGTCAGCGCTATCTGCAAGAATCCTTAGCTGTGATGCACAGTCAAACCGGCCTAGACCAAGGCAAAAAATTTTCCGAAGCGCCGGTTGGCACTTTGTTTTATCTTTGCCACGGCAACAGCCCCCAAAGGGTCGGGCAATTCACTTCGTCTGCGATGGCCAGCCCGAAAGGCGATGGATGGCTTCAACGTTCCTACCGAGTTTTAAAAACTGCGATCCATACGGACTCCTATCAAGAGAACGCGAAGAAATGGTCACCCCGTGGCATATCCACGTTTTGGCAGGTTGGTTCACATGATCTGCCGGAGTTCGACAGAACACTATTGGCCCCTTATTTTTCAACGAATCTTGCAGAGTTGGCAGGCATGATCGGCGATCCAATCGAGGCTGCGACCGTCGAGGTCGTCGATACAAGCCACTTGACCGACGAAGGCCTATTGCGCCATTTTGACGGCAAGCCTGTCTTCAAGACGTTTCGTGCGTCATGGTCGCCAGAAAACAAAGCCTTGTTTTGTCGGGTTGCCAGGGCTGCGCATGCCGCTGGCTTGGACTGGTGGCACGGCAAAGGAATACAAGTCAGGTTCGGCCGGAAAAGTCCAGGCAGCGAGCGCGCCGTAGCTCTACTTGGCGTCATACGCGGCACTCGGACAAGGAAGATTTCATGGACGCGCGAGGTTGGCCCGGTACCAAAGTTAATCCGCGAACCGCTAACGGAAGCGCTTGTGTCGCAGATTGAGTCTGCATTAACGTCCGAACGTGAAGCCTTGGACGAATGGCTGGTGCTCGAAGCCCAACGGCCCGGCTTATGGCCAGATCAGTTACGCGACGATCCCGCAGAGCCTGGCGAAGAAACGGAAGAAGAGGCGGACGATGAAATCCCGCCGACATACGATGTGATCCGGCAGCCATTCAACCGCATCTACTATGGACCACCGGGAACGGGCAAGACCTTCGAGCTCGCAAAGCTCCTGAAAACCGATTACATGCAGGCGATGGCATCGGTGACCAATGAAGAATGGCGCAATCAAGTCATCGCCGAACGAATTGCAACACTCAAATGGTGGGAAGGTGCAGCTGCCGCCCTATACGACCTTGAGTGTAAAGCGAAGGTCAGCGAATTGGCCGATCATCCTTTCATCAAAGCCATCACATCGGCCAAAGGTCGTTCAGAAGGAATTAAGCAAACCTTGTGGGGCACACTGCAACACCACACTATTGAAGATTCTAAAACGGTCAACACCAAGCTGCGCATGGCGCCTGCCATTTTTGACAAGTCAGCTGATTCGGTCTGGCAATTTGCCGGGGATTGGCAGGAAGAATGCGTCGATCTGATCGAACTGGTGAAATCACTTAAGGCCGGGCCTAAAAACGACGGTGCAGTGCAACGCTACAGCTTTGTCACTTTTCATCAATCCTACGGTTATGAAGAATTCGTCGAGGGATTGCGCCCCATATTGAATAGCGATATTGAGTCGGGTGAAATTCAGTACGAAATCCGTCCTGGCGTGTTCAAGGAGCTCTGCCGTAAGGCTCGCCTCGCGCCTGAACAGCGTTTTGCCATGGTCATCGACGAGATTAACCGCGGCAACATCAGCAAGATCTTCGGCGAACTAATCACTCTAATCGAGCCAGATAAACGCGAGGGGGCTGAAAATGCGGTGTCGGTGATGCTGCCCTATTCCGGAGAGCCGTTTTCAGTACCAGCTAACGTGGACATCATTGGCACGATGAATACTGCGGATCGGTCGCTGGCTCTGCTGGATACCGCCTTGCGCCGAAGGTTCGACTTTGTTCCTGTAATGCCAGATACGCGTGATGAAGCGGGGGCACCTCTCTACGATCTTCGCGTCAAAGCGGGTGAAAAGGCCATTGATATCCCGCGCATGCTGGCCGCCATCAATCAGCGTATCGAGACCCTTTACGATCGCGATCATTGCATTGGTCACGCCTATTTTACGGCGCTGACAAAAGTAGCCGATGAGGATGAGCAGCTTGTAGTTCTGGCGCAGATTTTCCGCAATCGAATCTTGCCCTTGCTTGAGGAGTACTTCTTCGAGGATTGGCACAAGATCCGACTGGTGTTGGCAGACAATCAAAAAGACGACCCGGCGCGCTTTATCGTCGAAGAGCAGGACCAAGAGGTGGATCTTGCCCGTTTGTTCGGTAATGATCACGGCCTGGACACGTATGCCACCAAGCGGCGCTATTCCGTGCAGGAGGCTGCGTTTTCCAATCCGGACGCCTACATCGGCATCTACCAGACGCTGGCATCCTGATCTAAAAAGGCACGGGACGGATGAGCGGCATCACGATCTACGAATACGACGCGCTGGTTCCGGCCGGAGCGGCTTCCAGCGATGCCGTAGGTCTGCACGGCATTCCCGAGAGTGTGTTTGCCTGGCTGGAATTGCAATGCCTAAAATCGGCCGAGGCTGGTGATGCAGCGTGGCTGCAATTGACTCAAAAACGTGGGCGTCGCGTAGTTAAAGTGATGAATTACGTGGGTGTGATCCGCGCACCGGATGGATTCCAGATTGAAGTGCTGCCAAAGGTAGGCAAGGCGATCGGTGGCGGCGCTGTGGAAGCACGGCAACTCTTGATCGAAATGCTTTGTTGCCTTCAAGGTTTCCGGCATATCCAGACAGACAGTGCAAAGCTCGCCGCGGCACGAATGCCCTTGCTGGAGATTTTCATCGCCGAGTTTCTGCGTGCGGTAGAACATATCGTCAAGCGAGGATTACGTAGTGACTATACGAGCCGCCACGACAACCTGTTTGCGCTGCGAGGCAAGTTGCTAATCGCGCCACACCTACGGCAGAACCTCTACCGAGCTGACAGATTTTTCACTGAGCATGACGAATTTTCGACCGACCGTCCCGAGAACCGCTTGCTGCACGCGGCGTTGCGGCGCACCTTGCGTTTGTCATCATCGCAACTCAATCAAAAATTGGCGAGAGAGCTTTGTTTCGTATTTGCTGAGATTCCGGCATCTGAACAGACCAGCCAAGACTTTCAGCGCGTCCGGCTTGATCGAGGCATGGGCCATTATGGCAACGCGCTTGCCTGGGCCCGCCTCATCTTGGAAGACGAATCACCCCTGACTGGCACAGGTGGCCATCATGCTCCATCACTGCTTTTCCCGATGGAAGCGGTCTTCGAAGCGTTTGTTGCCAAGCACTTGTCGAAGCAACTGATACAGTCGTTGTTATTGAAAACTCAAACCCGCACCCATCACCTGGTCCGGCACCGTGAGCAAAACTGGTTCCGACTAAAGCCCGATCTGGTGGTACGTGAGCCCACTCAGGACCTGATCGTATTGGACACCAAATGGAAGCTGCTTGACGGTCTGAAGGCCAACGGCACCGAAAAATATGGCTTGTCTCAAAGCGATTTTTACCAGTTGCAGGCCTACGGTCAAAGCTACCTTGATGCCCAAGGGGAAGTCGTTCTTATCTACCCAAAGACCGAAACCTTTGATCGCCCGTTGCCGGTGTTCGAGTTTCCGAAGACCAGCGGGCTGAGTCTCTGGGTATTGCCGTTCTGCCTGAAGTCCCGGACGTTGATTGTTCCGGTGGACGCTCCGTTTGCCGGTGCCTTCAAGCTAGGAAGCGCGGCGATGTCCGAAGAGTGTTGAATCAGCGGCGCTCCCCACGACCGTGGGGATAAAGAAAGTGTATGACGGGCGGTTGGGGCCTGCGCAACAAAACATGGCCGCCAATAAAACAAAACCGCACACACCCGGAGCAGGTGTGTGCGGCAAAACACCGATACATGCTTCTATCGATGGCAAGGAGACGGGAGATAACAAGATCACTGCATCGCTGCACCGGAACTGCGCCGGGCGTGTTCTGCAGGATCTTTTTTCAAGTGTTGCGAGGCGTTGATTATTTGCCGTAGACGTCGAAATCGAAGTACTTGTCAGCAATTTTCTTGTAGGTGCCGTTGGCGCGGATGGCCTTGATCGCGACATTGAGCTGGTCTTTCAGCTTGCCATCCTGCTTGCGCAGTGCGCCGCCTACGCCATTGCCGAACACCACAGGATCAACCAGGTCCGGTCCTACCAGCTCAAACGCTTTTCCTTCCGGCTTGTTGAGCAGGCCGGCTTTGACTTCGACGAAATCCGCCACCAGCGCATCGACCCGGCCCGATGCCATATCCAGGTAGGAATCCTGCGTGGTGCCATAGCCGACCACCGTGGCGCCCGCCTTGGCAAATACTTTTTGCGCATAGGTTTCCTGGGTCGAGCCCTTCAGCACGCCGATCTTCTTGCCTTTCAGCGAAGCGGTCGAACCATCGATGCCGCTGCCGTGCTTGACGATGATGCGCGATGGCGTGTTGTAGTACTTGTCGGTGAAGCCGACCACTTTCTTGCGCTCGTCGGTCATCGACATCGATGACAGGATCACGTCGTATTTTTTTGCCATCAGCGAAGGAATGATGCCTTCCCAGGAAGAGTCCGTGAAAACGCAGCGCATCTTCATTTCAGCGCACAGCGCATTGGCGAGATCGACCTCGAAGCCAACCAGCTTGCCATCCGGCGTCTTGTATTCGAACGGCTCGTAAGTCGGATCCAGGCCGACGCGCAAATCCTTCATTTCTGCTGCCTGCACAGATACTGCACAGGCCAGACCAACGATAGCAACCAGGTGTTTCATTTTCATTGATGTCTCTTCAAGTTATATGATCAATCCAACATTGCTGCCCGATGCCTGATTGCCGCTCTGATGATCGGCAAGGCGTTGCGGCGCACTGTCTGGTCCGAACTTGGCAATGAAGCCGTTGAGCAGTGTTGATCTTTCAAATTATACGAAGCTGGCGCGGAATAAACTTTTCAAATAGCGACGGTCGATTTCAGTTTTATCCTCGGCGCGCTGCGTTCCATCTGCCCAAGCAGGAAACTTCGGCCGCCCCGTCATTATCATTAAAAGACAGGGGGTATATAGATTTTTATGGCAGTTGCCGCTTGATTTTGCTGGCTTTAAAAAAATACAGGCGGGAGTATATTTCTGCGTGGTGGGCTCGGAAGCGGCCGGATTGGCGGCCTGGCGCTATGCCGCTGCGCCTATCTCGCGCTGGCCGAAGGCCAGCGCCATGAACTCGTCGGCCGGTACTGGCCGGCTGAACAAGAAGCCCTGCATCCAATCGCAGCCGAGCTGCTTCAGGAAAGCGCGCTGGGCGTCGGTCTCGACGCCCTCGGCGATGATCCCCATGCCGAGGCTCTTGGCCATCGCGCTCACCGCCGTCACGATCGCCACGTTGTCGCGATTGTCGGGCAGATCCTGGACGAACGAGCGGTCGATCTTGAGCAGGTGGATAGGGAAACGCTTCAAATACCCGAGGCTCGAATAACCGGTGCCGAAATCGTCGATCGAAAACTTGATGCCGAGCCGCGCGAGTCCCTCGAAATTGGCAAGAATGACTTCGCTCTGGCTCATCAACAGGCCCTCGGTGATTTCCAGGTGCAGACAGGCCGGATCGATTCCGCTGCGTTCGATCAGCGCGCCGATGCGCGCGGCCAGGCCTTCCGACGCAAACTGGCGCGGCGACAGGTTGACCGCCAGCGTCAGGTCGCGCAGCCCGCGCTCGCGCCAGCGCCGCAACTGGCTGCAAGCCTCGTTGAGCACCCATTCGCCGAGCGGCACGATGAGGCCGCTGTCCTCGGCCACCGGAATGAATTCGACCGGCGAAATCCAGGCCCGGTGCGCATTCGGCCAGCGCAGCAGCGCCTCGGCGCCGACCATCGCGCCCGAGTCGAGCGCGACGATCGGCTGGTAATGGAGTACAAAGCCGTTGCTGTCGATCGCGTGCCGCATGTCGCTCTCCATCATCATGCGCTGCTGCACCCGTACGTTCATGTGCTCGGCGAACATCTGGTGCCGGTTGCGTCCGAGCTGCTTGGCGCTGTACATCGCCGAGTCGGCATTGCGCATCAGCGTCACCACGTCCCGCCCGTGTTCGGGATACAGCGCGATGCCGATGCTGGCCGTGAGGTGCAGCTGGTGGCCCGCGACCTCGATCGGCAGCACGAAGGCGTCCAGCAGCTTGTGCGCAATCTGGGACAGGTCCAGATCGGAGCTGATGTCCGGCAAGCTCACGATGAATTCGTCGCCGCCGACGCGCGCGATGGTGTCGCCTGCGCGCAGGCAGAGCGGCAGGCGGCGCGCGACCGCTTGCAGCACCTGATCGCCGATCTGATGTCCGAGCGAATCGTTAATGTGCTTGAAATGATCGAGGTCGATGAAGGCCACCGCAAGCTGAATGCCGCGGCGGTCCGCCCATGCCAGCGACTGCTTGATCCGATCCAGCAGCAGCACCCGGTTGGGCAAGCCCGTCAATGCGTCATGGTAGGCCATGAATTCGATGCGCTGTTCGGCTTGCTTGCGCTCCACGACTTCTATTTCGAGCGTGTGGTTGATCGCCTCCAGCTCGATGGTGCGCTCCTGGACGCGATGCTCGAGATGCTCCTGGGAATCGCGCAACGCGTGTTCGCTGCGGCGCTGCTGCTCGTACTGGCCCTTGATCACGCTATCGGCATGCCGGACGATGAAGAACAGGATGCCATACAGCAGCGCCAGCACTGCCGCCACCCCGAGGGTGACCAGGCGTTGTCCCCGCTCTATGCTGCCCAGCAGGCCGGTGACGTCGGTGTACACCTCCAGCACGCCTTCGATCGGCGCCTCGGGCGCGCGGCGCAGCGCCACGTAACTCGACAGCAGGTCGCGGTTCTCAAGCACCTGGTCGAAGGCGCTGAACTGGTTGCGATGGGTGAGTTCGCTGGTCGGCCGCCCCTGGCGCGCCGCGAGAAAACCGGCATTATGGCTCTTGTCCTCGCCGATCTGCTTGGCCTCGGTCGAAAACAGGGTACGACCGTCGAGGCTGTAGAGCTTGACCTTGACCATTTTGGTATCGCGCATCTGCTCGACCACGCTGTGGCGCAAGCCGGCGATCGCGGGATGGCGGCGCAGCGCCTCGATGTCGAGCGGCCCCGCCGCATCGGCGAAGCCGCGCAACTGCGGCCAGACGGAGTTGGCCAGGGTCTGTGTCAGCGCCACGTTGTTGCTCTCGCCGAGCTCGAGCAGGTGGCGGGTCGCGAGCTGGCGGTAGATCGCACCGAGGACGGCCGCCGCCAGCACCATCGAGATCAGGCTTGCGATCGAAAAATAGCGCAATAGTCGAAACATGATGCTCCCCTTGTCCCTCACCCAGGCCAGCGCAGCGCGTCCGGCTACCCAGTGTACTCTGGCCATCACGGATATCCGGTAGGAAATTTTTTGCGCTGCAGCCCTACGCTTGCGGCGCATTTTGCGCAGGTCTTATGTCTGCCTATTTTGCAATGACTTGCAGAATGGAAATGTCAACTTGCCCGGTTATTCCCAAGTTTCTTGCGCTGCATCAATACCCGCACCAGCATGTGGAATGCTGCCGGATGGTTTCAAGGCGGGAGCGGCGTTATCGCGGGCGCAGCGCAACGCGTGTTGCGGCGCGCTCGCCATGGGCCGCACCCGGGTTAGCCATTTTCTCTTTCCAGCGCGAGGAATTCGGTGCGCAGCGCGAGGTTGCTGCGCATCTCCCCCAGCAGCGCCGACGTAATGGTTTCCTGGCCGGGGGTGCGGATGCCGCGGCTTTCCATGCACATGTGGCGGCAGCGGATCACGACACCGACCGACAGCGGCTCGACATGCGTCATCAGCGCATCCGCGATCTGAATCGTCAGGCGCTCCTGCACCTGCAGCCGCTTCGCGAAACAATCCACCAGCCGGGTCATTTTGGATAAGCCGATGATTTTGCCGTTGGGCGTATAGCCTATGGTCGCGGTACCGAAGAACGGCGCCAGATGGTGCTCGCAATGGCTGTAGACCGGAATCCCGCGCACCACGATCAGTTCGTTGTATTGCTGTGCGCCGTCTTCAAACACCTTCAGTATCTCGGCCGGGTCCTGGCCGTAGCCGGAGGTCCAGTGCTGCCACGCGCGATCGACGCGCTGCGGCGTCTCGCGTAGCCCTTGCCGGTCTGGATCTTCACCCAGGTGCGTCAGGAGCCGGCGCCAATCGTGTTCGGAAAAGTCGTCCTTAGGCATGATCTGATCCTTCATTTTGAGCTGCGCCAAGCCGTTGCCGGTTCAGCTTCGTTGACACGCGCGCTGCTGTCACCGGTGGCGCGGCGCCGTGGATTGCGCAGCACCATCGGGCGCCAGCGCCCCGTCCAGATGACATTGTCGCGCAGTTCCGCCGCCCCCGCTGCGGCCAGCCGGATCGGGGGCGCCTTGCTGGCGCGCAATTCAGGCTGTTTTCAAGACGCCGCGCCGCAGCTGGTCGCGCTCGATGGATTCAAACAGCGCCTTGAAGTTGCCCTCGCCAAAGCCGTCGTCGCCCTTGCGCTGAATGAATTCAAAGAACACCGGCCCCAGCAAGGTGTTCGAGAAAATCTGCAGCAGCAGGCGCTGCTCGCCGCCATCGGTGGTGCCATCGAGCAGAATGCCGCGCGTGCGCAATGCACTGACCTGCTCGCCATGCCCGGGCAGGCGCTCATCCAGCATTTCGTAGTAGGTCGCCGGCGGCGCGACCATGAACGGCACGCCCGCCATCTTCAATTCATCCAGTGTCGCGACGAGGTCGTCGGTGTACAGCGCAATGTGCTGGATGCCCTCGCCATTGAACTGCATCAGGAACTCCTCGATCTGTCCGGCGCCCCTGGAAGACTCTTCATTCAGCGGGATGCGGATTTTGCCGTCCGGCGCGGTCATGGCCTTCGAGGTCAGGCCGGTGTACTCGCCCGAAATATCGAAGAAGCGGATCTCGCGGAAATTGAACAGCTTCTCGTAGAAGCCGGCCCAATAAGCCATGCGGCCGCGATACACGTTGTGCGTCAGGTGGTCGATCAGCTTCAGGCCCACGCCTCTGGGGTGACGGTCCACGCCTTCGATGAAGTCGAAATCGATGTCATAGATCGACTTGCCCTCTTCAAAGCGATCGATCAGGTACAAGGGCGCACCGCCAATCCCTTTGATGGCCGGCAGGCGCAGTTCCATCGGGCCGGTCGGGATCTCGATCGGCTGCGCGCCCAGTTGCAGCGCACGGGCATAGGCTTTTTGCGCATCCTTGACGCGAAATGCCATGCCGCAGGCCGACGGCCCATGCTCGGCGGCGAAGTAGCATGCGGCGCTGCCGGGCTCGTTGTTGATGATGAAATTGATCTGGCCCTGGCGGTACAGCACCACGTCCTTCGAGCGGTGCCGCGCGACCCTGGAAAAGCCCATCGACTCGAAGACCGGCTCCAGCACATTCGGGGTGGGCGAGGCGAACTCGACAAACTCGAAGCCCATCAGGCCCATAGGATTTTCAAAAAGATCGGACATTGTGGCGCTCCTAAATGTGAATGCTGAAACAGCGACGCGGCCAGCGCTCGGCACGCATGCGATGCGCGGGCGCTGCAGCTTGATTTCCACCGGCTGGAATCACACCAGCGAGGAAGGATATTTTAGTGCGCGTAAGATGCATTTTGTGCGCGTTTTATATAGAATAAACGGCTATTTGTGCACAAAAAATTCATGAATTTGCGGATCGGAGAGAAAAATGAACAAGGTGGCCGTTGACCGGTACGATATCGACTTGCTGGTGGAGCTCCAGCGCGATGGGCGCGCGACCAATAGTGCGCTGGGTGAAAAAGTGCACTTGTCGACGTCGCAGGTCAGCCGTCGGATACAAAGGCTGGAAGAGACCAAGGTTATTTCTCATTATGTGGCGGTGCTTGACCCCGAGGTCGTCGGCTTGGGCGTGATGGCGTTTACCCATGTGACGCTGGAGCGGCAGGGAGAGCATGGGGCGCGGTTCGAGCAAGCGATTGCCGGCATACCGGAAGTGCTCGAATGCCTGTCGGTAACAGGCGAAGCCGACTACATATTGCGGATTGCCGCGCCCGATCTGGCCTCATTCTCGGAGTTCATGGCGCAGCGCTTGCTGCGCCTGCCGGGCGTGGCCAACGTCAAATCGACCGTCACGCTGAAAACCATCAAGCAGACATTCAGTTTGCCGCTGGAGCACATCAAGCGGCCGGCCCAGGTCAAGCGCCAAATCACCTTTACCAAGT
Organism: uncultured beta proteobacterium; assembly: GCA_963837775.1. Taxonomy (GTDB): domain Bacteria; phylum Pseudomonadota; class Gammaproteobacteria; order Burkholderiales; family Burkholderiaceae_D; genus CAWIOX01. Next base: position 70,556 of record CAWIOX010000019.1, read on the forward strand.
GATCCGACGGGCTGCTAGAACACCGATTGCCCGGTCAGGTCGGTGAAGCGTTCCAGCGCCATCGAGCCGGCCAGCGAGTTGCCGTGCGCATCCAGTCCGGGCGACCAGACGCACACCCCGAGCACGCCCGGCACCAGCGCCAGGATGCCGCCGCCGACGCCGCTCTTGGCCGGCAGGCCGACGCGGAACGCGAAGTCGCCGGCCGCGTCATAGGTGCCGCAAGTCAGCATCAGCGCATTCAGGCGCTTGGTCGGGCTGGCGCCGAGGATGCGGGTGTTCGGGCGCTAGGGCTGTTGCTTGCGCCGGCGCTGCCGGGCAGCACGCCGCCGTTGACCAGGAAGCCGACCGCGCGCGCCAGTTCGACGCAGCTCATCGTGATTGCGCACTGGCGGCAATAGCTGGCGATCACGTCCTCGACCGGATTGACCAGGTTGCCGAAGCTCTTCATGAAGTGCGCCATCGCGATGTTGCGGTGCGCGCTGCGCAGCTCGGCGCGCGCCATGCTGACATCGAATTCGAGGTCGGGCGCGCCGGCCAGGGTGCGGATGAATTGCAGCAGCGCGATTTCGGACTGCACGAAGCGGCTCGACAGGATGTCGGTGACGACGATCGCGCCGGCATTGATGAACGGGTTGCGCGGCCGGCCTTGTTCGACTTCGAGCTGCACCAGCGAATTGAAGGGCGAGCCGGACGGCTCGCGTCCGACCCGGGTCCAGACCTCGTCGCCGATCAGGCTGAACGCCAGCGCCAGCGCGAACAGCTTGGAAATGCTCTGGATCGAGAAGCGCTGGCTGGCATCGCCGACCGCATGCACGCGGCCGTCCAGCGTGACCACCGCCATCCCGAAGTGGGACGGGCTGACCTGCGCCAGCGGCGCGATGTAATCGGCGACCCGGCCCTGCGTGAGCAGCGGCGCGACTTCGAGCGCGATGGTGGCCAGGATATGGTCGTAATCAATCGGGGCGGCAACGGGGGAGGAAATGGTCATCGGGCGGCCGGGTTTTGCTGGGAAAAGTCAGTCATCAACTCATTGATGCAGATTCTTGTAGGGCGACAATAGCGCAGCGCATTGCGCCGCACACGTATTGACGGGGGTATAGCCAATTTATGGGCAGTTGCCGCACGGATTCATTGGGTGAGTAAAAATACCCACCCTAGTATATATTCCGTGCCAAAACCCTAGCCGGCCGGCTGGAAGACCCCGGCCGCGCGGTTTTTCTGCACGTTGTCCCACACGAAGACCTGGCCGTTCATCGCCACGTAGACGCCGGCCGGCAGCATTTGCGCGACGCCGCAGGCGAAGCCGAAGTTGAACAGCGCGTCGGAATTGGCGATCTCGTAGGGGATCATCGCGCCGGTCAGGATGATGGTCTTGTCGAGCTTGGCCGCGCCCAGCACCTCGGCCGTTTCGCGCATGGTGTCGGTGCCGTGGATGATGATCAGCGCCCGTTCGGCGGCCTGGCGGCAGGCGTCGAGCACGCACTGGCGGTCGTCGTCCTGCATCTCGAGCGAGTCGAGCAGCGCCAGTTCCTGCAGCGCGACCGGCACCGTGATCCGGCTGCGTGCAATCACCTCCGGCAAATGGCTGGTGCCGAAACCCAGTTTGCCGGCGAGTTCATCGTAATGTTTGTCAAAGGTGCCGCCGGTGGCGAGGATGCGCAGTTTCATGTCGGTTCGATTCAGAAAGATTCAGGAAATAGTGGCGATGTCAGCGGCATTTTCACGGCGCGCGTTGCGCATCGAATAGGCGGTAAACGGGTGCATGCCGCTGCTGCAATTATGCAGCCGGTCGAGTGAAAATTGGCGCAAATGTGTGGAGATGCTCTGATTGATGCTCATCGTGGCCTGCATCAGCAGCAAATCGAGCTGCTGGTGCGCGCGGTCATCGGCGTCCGGCTTGCTGTCCTGCTTGCCGCGCGGCGCCGGATCGGCCAGCACGCAGCGAAACACGTCTTCCAGCGTCACCGCGTTCGGCGCACAGGCCAGCTGCCAGGTGGCCGGCATCGTGTCATGCGGCAGCAGCAGGTCGGCGCGCCACAGGCTGCGGCACAGCTTGAGCAGTTCCACCGCGGGACGGCCGGTATGGTGTTCCAGTTGCGTGATGCTGACGGCTTTCGGCGCCGAGGAAACCAGTTTCCCCAGGATGTCGGTCATGGTCCGGAAACGGTCATGCACGGAAGCATTGCCCAAGATGTAATTATTCACATTCACAAAGAATTCTCCTTCGTCTGCCGCCTGCAAGACGGCACAACAACTTCGCCTGTGATCCCAAACGCCCCAAGACGGGCCGGCCATGCTGCATCTGGTTCATCCCTGTGCAAACCGCATATTTATCATGTCTATCTTTGCAAGGGACAGGCATCGTAGATGAACCCGGTCCAGCAAATCAAATGCTTTGTACGCATGATGTTATGCATAAAAGGCATAGTTTACTCCGATCCTGCATTGTACGGCATGCCGTATTAAGCACGCCCAATCCAAAATAAACCGAGCAAAATGCGTACACTATGGTTTTTCTCCTGATTCTATTTTGATTCCGCCATGAAACCGATTGCGCCCGGCACCGTCATTTTCCATCGCCACCGCGGCTATGGGGTGCTGACGGCCGTCAACCTGCTGACCGGCTGGGTCGCGGCCCGTTTCGGCAGCGAATCGCGCACGCTCGACCTGTGCCTGTCGTCCGACGAGCTGCTGCACGCCGACGGCGAGCCCATCCTGTTTCGCCGTGCACCACCGGAGCGCATGCCGCATGCACGCCTGATGGCTGTGGTGCGGGCGCTGCACGCTGCCGGCTACCAGCGCCTGTACCTGTATTCCTGGCCCAAGCCGTCCGGCCTGCACTGGCACTGGCATCTGTTCGCCGGCCCGCGCCACTGGAGCAACCGGCCGCGCCGCGCCGGCTGGTACGGCTCCGGCGCCGACTACAACTTCAATCCGGTGCTGGGCTGGGGCGATGCGCCGGGCGCCTCGACCGAGGAATTGATACAGGCATTAGCAAGATTCGATCCCGAAGGGCTGGCCCAGGCGCTCGGGCGCGACGAAGACCATACTGCATGGTTCGCCGCGATGTGCGACGCGCTGCTGCCCGACTACGGCTACAGCTTCGGCCGCGAAACCGCCGCCGGCGCGCCCGCGCAGCCGGCCCGCGCACTGAATGCGATGCCGGTGCGCCAGGGCCTGCAGCCATACAGCGGCGACGCGCTGTTGCCGCCGCCCGGCCTGCCGCAACTGGCGCAGCGCCGCGCTGTGGTTCCCGGGCGGCAGGAGCGGCGCGCAGTCGCTGCTCAAAACCTGAAGCGCCATGCTTGCGCTGCGCTTCAGGTCCGCCGGGAAGTGTGGAAATTGCTGTGTGTTGCGCGCTGTGCGTTCGGCGTTCTTCTGGATAACGTCGTCTATCAGGGTGATGGCCAGGCTGACCTGTTAAGCCATTTGCTGCCAGCGGCTTCAACTTTGCTATGAGCACCAAGCCGTCTGACGCACTCAGAATGCGGCATGCCTCCATGCCTTAAGCAGCACGTTGCGCGTTGGGTCAAATTCACGTATGATGAACATCATGCGAAAATCATCATCCAATATCCGAACTGCGGCCAAAGAAGCGTCACACGAACGCATCGTCGATGCCGCCGCACGCGCTATCCGGCGTAGCGGCTATGACGGTACGGGCGTGGCCGATATCATGAAGGAAGCAGGTCTGACGCATGGCGCCTTTTACGCCCATTTCGCATCCCGCGAAGCCATGCTGGCCGAAGCGGCAGACCGTGCTGGCGCAGAATCCAACGCCGTTGCGGCGAGTGTCATCGCCGCAGCGCCACCGGACCAGGCCTTACAGGCTCTGATGCAGGTCTATCTCTCAAAGGCGCACCTTGAAGGCATCGAAACAGGTTGCCCGGTTTCAGCTCTGGGTTCTGAAATGCCACGCCAATCGCCCGAGGTGCGCCGTGCAGCCACGCGCCGCATCAAGGAGATGATCGATCTTGTCGCCCGTCAGTTGCCGGACTGGGGGCAACCCAGTGCGCACGAGCGCGCGCTGGTGATCGTGGCCACGATGGTTGGCACATTGATGCTGGCCCGCGCGGTCGACGAGCCTGCGTTGTCTGACGCGCTGTGCGGCGCAACATTGAAGAGCCTGGCTCCTGCCGGAGCGTGAGTCCATCTGTAAATTTTTTCGCTCGCCAAAAAATATGATGATCATCATGCCAAATTTTCTAATGACCCCAGCAATTGAGTTCCACCCCCACACTTTTTGAAAAGAGGAAAAAGCCATGAAAGCATTCATCGTTGATCGTTATGGAAAAAAAGAAAGTTTGCGGGCAGGCGAAGTGCCGGAACCGGCGTTGCGCGAGGACGAGGTACTGGTCCAGGTTCACGCCGCCGGTGTGAACCTGTTGGATTCCAAGATCCGGAGCGGGGAATTCAAGCTCATCCTGCCTTATCGCGCGCCGTTCGTTCTGGGGCACGATGTGGCCGGGGTCGTGGTGCGCGTCGGACCTCGCGTGCGGCAATTCAAACCCGGTGACGAGGTCTATTCCAGGCCCGATGATTTCCGGATCGGCACGTTTGCGGAATTCGTCGCCGTCAAAGAGGACTCTGTGGCGCTCAAGCCCAACAACATCACCATGGAAGAAGCAGCCTCGATTCCTCTGGTTGGCTTGACGGTCTGGCAGGCACTGGTCGAAAAGGCGCAGCTGAAAAAAGGGCAGAAGGTCTTCATCCAGGCCGGCTCCGGTGGCGTGGGCACATTTGCCATCCAATTGGCCAAGCATCTGGGGGCGACTGTGGCCACCACCACCGGCACCGGAAACGTTGCCTGGGTCAAGGGCCTCGGTGCTGATGTCGTCATCGACTACAGACAAGACGATTTCGAAAAGATCCTGCGTGACTACGACGTGGTTCTGCATAGCCAGGATGGCAAGACGCTGGAGAAGTCCCTGAATGTGCTCAAGCCCGGCGGGAAACTCATCTCCATCTCCGGGCCGCCCGATCCCGAGTTTGCTGAAGCAATCAAGGCCCCATGGTTGGTAAAACAGGTGATGCGCGTTCTGAGCTTTGGAACCAGGAGAAAAGCGAAACGCCGCAATGTCGGCTTTTCATTCCTCTTCATGAAAGCCAGCGGCAGCCAGTTGCGGCAGATCACGCCTCTCATCGAATCCGGTGCCATACGCCCGGTGGTCGATAAGGTCTTTCCATTCGCATCAACCAACGACGCATTGGCCTACGTCGAAAGCGGGCGCGCTAAAGGAAAGGTTGTCATCAAGGTCCGATGATTCATTGTCTTCAACGCAATTGCACGTCAATTCATATGACGATCATCATATTTTGATCGCTATTTAACCCCTGGAGCCTCAAATGAAAATTGAAAATGCTGTCGTCCTCGTCACTGGTGCCAACCGCGGAATCGGCTTGGCGTTTGCACGCGAGTTACTCGCTCGTGGTGCCCGCAAGGTCTACGCTGCCGCGCGAAATCCTGCTGCGCTTACTTTGTCGGGTGTTCAGTCTTTGCGGCTCGACGTGACCAACCCCGAGGAGGTCAATGCCGCCGCCGGGCAGGCTGCGGACGTGACGATGGTGATCAATAACGCTGGCATTGCCCAAGCCGGCGGGTTCCTCGCGCAGGACAGCGAAGCGGTTGCGCGCCGCATTTTCGAGACTAACTTCTTTGGCATGCTGAACATGAGCAAGGCCTTCGCGCCGGTGCTGAAAGCCAACGGCGGAGGCGCACTGCTTAATGTGCTGTCGGTCGCGTCGTGGGTCAACGGCGGTGAGTTGGCCGCCTATTCGGCCAGCAAGTCGGCCGCGTGGTCGCTGACCAACGCACTGCGTCACGAGCTGGCGGGGCAGAAGACACAGGTACTGGGCTTGCACATGGCCTACGTTGACACCGATCTGACGCGGGGCTTCGACGTCCAGAAGAGCAGCGCCGAGGAGATCGTCCAGCGCGCTCTCGACGGGCTTGAGGCGGGCGCCGATGAAGTGTTGGCCGATGCGCTGACCCAGCAAGTCAGGCAAGCACTGACGGCGCCGCGCCCGGTCTACCTTCCCCAAGCCAACTGAGCCCGGAACATCTGATTCACGCAACCGGAAAGACAAGCATATTATTCACAACTCTCCCGCCATCCTCCTTGCAGCTCGGCAACCGCATCGTCATGGCACCGATGACGCGCAGCCGGGCTGTGGAGGCCAACACGCCCAATGCGCTGATGGCTGAGTATTACGGTCTGGTTATCAGCGGTGACTTTGTTGAAGTGATGTGGTTCCAAGGACTGGCGGAGCACTTGCAGCCAGAAAAAGCTGAGGCGTTAGAGCACGCCATTTGACAACCGGATAACCGAGCGTAGACGGTATCGAGCCGTCAGCACCTTATTCTTATCATCGATCCTAATCATATTGACTGATAGCGCACGGGGCGCCCGATGCGGTAATCTTGCCGCTTGCGGATGCGCGCCACAGCGGCGCAATATCTCCTTCCAGACAGCTTTTGCCTCCCACTGATCACTACGTTTATGAACACTGCCGCCATTTCCGCTCCCACCCACCGCTGGTATGAAGATATCCTCGCGCTCCTGATCGGCACCCTGTTCGTGTCGTTCGGCATTTCGATGTTCAACCAGGCCGGCCTGCTCACCGGCGGCACCGCCGGCCTCGCGTTCCTGCTGCACTACGCGACCAAGGTCTCGTTCGGCACCGCGTTTTTCATCATCAACCTGCCGTTCTACATCCTGGCCTTCAGGCGCATGGGCCTGCGCTTCACCGTCAAGACCTTTTGCGCGGTGGCGCTGGTGTCGGTGTTTTCCGGCCTGCATCCGAAGTTCGTCCAGTTCAGCAGCCTGACCCCGTTCTATATCGCGCTGATCGGCGGCTTCCTGATGGGCACCGGCTTCATCGTGCTGTTCCGCCATCAGGCCAGCCTGGGCGGCGTCAACATCCTGTCGCTCTACCTGCAGGATAAATACGGGATCCGCGCCGGCAAGCTGCAAATGGCGGTCGACGTCGCGATCGTGCTGGCCTCGCTGCTGGTGGTCAATCTGACTGCGCTGCTGGCCTCGATGCTGGGCGCGGTCGCGCTCAATCTGGTGATCATGCTGAACCACCGGCCGGGGCGCTACATGGCGGTGTGAAGGGGGATCGGAACGGCGGGCGGCGACACGAAGGCGTGCGCAGAATAATGCGTACCTTGACCAAGCGCGCGACAAACGCCGCAGCGCTGAGGATTCATGCTCCGGATTTCCGGCAGTCCCACTGCGCTTGCTCCGCTTCGGACATGGCCGAATTGAGAAACCACTTCGGGGCCATGCGGCGTTCCCAAAGGAAATTCGCAAGCCGTTCCTCGTAATGTTCATGCAGGAAAAGACAGTGCTGCTCATCTGCCGGCACGCCCTTCCAGTCGTGCATGATGTGGAGCAATTCATGCCCGAGGACATAAAAACCGACTCCGAGCACACCGCCGCTACGTCCCCATGCATCGCTCGTTTGCATGCGGAACAGCAGCGGGTTGATCTGGATCACCGCGGTCCCGTCGTAGTGGAAACCCGGCACATTAGGCCGCAGCCGGTCTTCCCCGTGGCCGGTTTTCCTTAGCCACGCACGCTGCAGCGCGAGGAGTTCCGGATAATGTTCTTCCTCCTCTCCGAAAACGACCATGTAGATATGGATCATCGAGCCCTGATCGGGCACCCCGGAAAGTTCACTTACGAACGCAAAAAGATCGCGCAGGTCGCGCGCATGCCCGCTGATATGGATCGGGACATCGCCGTGGAACACCATGTTGCCGGCCACGACATCATCGTCGCTGGTCGCCGGGAATTCTGCCTGAGCGGTCGAGAAAAAACAGCATGCAAGGAGCGCCAGCAAAAACCGCACGATGATCCCCCTTCCGGAAAACGGCGTCTTTTCTCAGGCCACGGGCATCTTGAAGCAGCTCGGGACAGATGCAGCTTCAAGCTGCGCGTGTTCAACGCGCCACGTCAGCCAGCGCCAGCGGGGCAGAGACAGCGGCCGCCGGCAGCGACGGGAATGCGGCTAGACGATTTCAAGCTAGCCGCCCTTGGCGGACCCACGCTATCGGCCAGGCATCGACACCAGCGGAATTTCACTATATGACGCGGCACCAGGAACGGCTTAACGCACATCAAAATAGGGATGCTATTTGCTTGCTGCGTATTCGATGCGGCACCGGCAATTTGGCTGCGCCTGGGATGCAGGGATCCGCCTCAATTGCGCATGAATCATGGGGGTATGCGATCAAACATGGTGTTTGCCGCAGGTATTCATTGGGTGTTTAGAAATACACGTGGCTGTAGTGCCGGATCAGGACAATACGCCGAACTGCCAGCCGAAAAACACCAGCAGGCCGACCATGATCGTCAACAACTGCTTGTGCGTGGCCGCGCACACGATGACGGCGGCGCTGGCGGCGACCAGTTGCGGATTGCGCCAGGACAGTTCCAGCCCGGCGCCGTGCGGCGCCAGGATCATCGGCACGATGATCGCGGTCAGCACCGTGACCGGCACGAATTCCAGCGCATCCTTCAATAGCGGCGGCAGCACCACGCGCTCGCCCAGCACGAAAATCGCCGCCTTGATGAACACCGTCACCAGCGCCATCCCGCCTATCATCAGCGTGTAGTTCATCGCGTGTTTTCTCCGTTCAGGTTTTCCGTGCAGATTTTTCCGGCCCGGCCGCAGCGTGTTTTGCGGCGCGACAGCGCCAGCCCGACCGCAACGCCGATCAGGATCGCCGACACCAGGCCGAGCTTGTAGGGCAGATGCTGCAACGCATACGCGGCGCTGCCGGCCGCCAGCGCCGCGCCCAGATGCGGCACGCGCTTGAGTTGCGGCACCAGGATCGCAATGAAGGTCGCGACCATCGCAAAGTCCAGGCCGAGCGCCTGCAGCTGCGGAAATGCCGCGCCGAACAGCAGGCCGATCAGGGTCCAGAACTGCCAGTTGCCGTACATCGCGCAACCCGAACCGAGGAAATACCAATGGCCGAGCGGCGCCTGCGGGTGCAGCAGGTAATAGCGGTTCATCACCGCAAAGGTTTCGTCGGTCAGCAGGAATCCCAGGCCGGCGCGCCAGCGCAAGGGCAGTGGCGCGACCTGCGGCAACAGGGTCGCCGCGTACAGCATGTGGCGCAGGTTGACGATCAGGGTCGCCAGCCAGATCACCGGCAAAGCGGCGTGCGCGGCGACCATGCCCAGAGCGATGAACTGGCTGGAGCCGGCAAATACGCTGAGCGACATCAGCTGGCCCTGCCACGCGGCCAGCAGGTTGGCGCCGACCAGCGCGCCGAAAATCATGCCGAACGGCGCGGCGCCGACCAGCATCGGGATCGTATCGCGCGCTCCGGCGGCAAAATGCGACCAACGGTTGGGTGCAGACATGGCGTTCTCCTTTGCGGCCCAGTGTAGCGGCGCGCTGCGCAGCGCGCTTGTACGTTCTTGCGCAGGATGACGGATTATCTACACGGTTTGCCAGCGGCCGGGGGCGACGCCGTACGCGCGCTTGAAGTGGCGGGTGAAATGGCTCTGATCGGCAAAACCGGTGGCGCTGGCGACCTCGGTCACCGATTTGCCCTGCCGCAGCAGCGACTGCGCGTGCTGCAGGCGCAACTGGTTGCGCCACGCGTGCGGCGGCATCCCGACGCTGCGGGAAAACAGGCGTGCCGCGTGGAAGGTCGACAAGCCGACCACCGCGGCCAGCTCGCCCAGGCTCAGCGTTTCGCACAAGTCGTGCGCCAAGCCGGGCTTGCATCAGCGCTACGCGGAGCGCGTCGGGGCGCGCGAGGTCCGGCGGCCGGGTGCCCGCATGGCGCGTCAGCAGCAGCGCGAAACTCGCGGTCAGCGCGGTTTCGGCCGCCAGCCGGTCGACGTCGGCTTCCAGCATCCGGTGCGCGTGCGCCAGCGCGGCCGCCAGTTCGGGGTCGGCAATCACGTGATCCGGCAGCCACGGCACGCCGACTGCGCGCCCGGCGATGTCGCTGGCCAGCTGTTGCATCCATTCAGCCGACGGATAAAAGGCGCGATAGGCCCAGCCGGTGTCGACCGCCCGCGCGCCGGTATGTACCTCGCCCGGATTGATCGCCGCAATATTGCCGACGCCGGCGAAATGCGTGCTGCGCCGATAGCGGTAGCTTTGCACGCCGAACTGAATCACCGGAATCGAAAAGCCTTCGTGCCAGTGCGGCGCAAATTCCTGTGCGTAATATTCGGCGTTCAGCAGCTCGCCGCCCGGCAACAGCGGGGTGCGCCAGCTGCGTGCAATGTCATTGACTATCTGTCGCATCGGAGTTCGTATCAAGGGCGTGGAGTTGGGGCGTGCACCGGCAATGCATCGGCAGGCGATGGCCCGCCCGGGGATCCATTGTAGTGCGGTATCCGGCATCGCGCGTTGCGCCAGATTGCCATGGCGCGCCCGAGCATGGTGAACGATATAGTCATCAATTGACGCTGACTCCGATCTGTGGACCCCGATATTGTGGAGATCGAACTGAAACCTTGCACATCGTTAATCCAGGTGTTGGCAGCGCAAAGCATGATGTAGCCTGACGGAATTCTTGCGGCTATGGCAAGATAAGGGCCGCTTATTCCAGCCATGCTTTTCACTCTCCGGTTTGCCCATGACTTTCTTTAAAGACTTCTCCGCTTCCGCGCTGATTGCCGGCTTCGTCACCGTGCTGGTCGGTTTCACCAGTTCCGCGGTGATCGTGTTCCAGGCCGCGCATGCGTTCGGCGCCAGCCCGGCCGAGATTGCGTCGTGGATGTGGGCGCTGGGGCTGGGCATGGGGCTGACCTGCATCATCCTGTCCTTGCGCTTCAAGGTGCCGATTGTCACCGCCTGGTCGACGCCGGGTGCGGCGATGCTGATCACGGCGGCGGCCGGGGTGCCGATGGCGCAGGCGATCGGCGCTTTCATGGTGTCGGCGCTGCTGATCATCCTGTTCGGCTTCACCGGCTGGTTCGAGCGCGCGATGCAGCGCATCCCGATGTCGCTGGCGTCCGGCATGCTGGCCGGGGTGCTGCTGCGGTTCGGGCTGGATGTGTTCGTTGCGATGAAAACCCAATTCACGCTGGCCTTTGCGATGTTTTGCGCCTACCTGATCGCGCGCCGGCTGCTGCCGCGTTACGCGGTGATCATCGCGCTGGCGCTGGGGCTGGCGATCACCGCCACCCAGGGCTTGCTGCATCTGGGCGCGGTCCGGCTGGAACTGGCGCAGCCGGTGTTCACCATGCCGCAATTCTCGCTCAGCGCCATCATCGGCGTCGCGCTGCCGCTGTTCATCGTCACCATGGCGTCGCAAAACATGCCGGGCGTGGCGGTGATCCGCGCGTCCGGCTATACGGTGCCGATTTCGCCGCTGATCGGCTGGACCGGCAGCGCCACATTCCTGCTGGCGCCGTTCGGCGCGTATGCGTTGAATCTGGCGGCGATCACCGCCGCCATCTGCCTGGGACGCGAGGCGCACGATGACCCGGCGCGGCGCTATGTGGCGGCCGTGATGGCGGGCGTGTTCTATATCGTGATCGGCCTGTTCGGGGCCACGGTCGGCGCGGTGTTTGCCGCATTTCCGAAGGAGCTGGTGCTGGTGATCGCCGGACTCGCGCTGTTCGGCACCATCGGCAACGGGCTGGCCGCGGCGCTCGGCAAGGAAGGCGAGCGCGAACCGGCGCTGATCACGTTTCTGGTCACCGCCTCCGGCGTGAGCCTGCAGGGCATCGGTTCGGCATTCTGGGGTTTGCTGGCCGGCCTGCTGGCGCTGCTGCTGATGCGGGCGGGACGCCGCAGCAGCTAGTCGATCTTGCTGTTCTTAACGAAATTGCGGGGGTATATGCCAAAACATGGGTGTTGCCGCACATATTCATTGCATCTTTAAAAATACCAGGGGCTGTATGCTGGGCTGCAGCGGCCTGGAAAATTGACGCCGATTGCGGGTAATCGAACATGCATGAGCGCTACCCTGCTTCATCGGCACTGCGCTGCAACGCCGCCGCGCTCAGTTGAGGCTGGCGATGTAGTGCGCGATATTGATGATGTCTTCGTCGCTCAGGGTCTGCGCCACCGACGTCATGTTGCCCGCATCATTGGTGCGCTTGCGCGCCTTGAAATCCGTGAGCTGCTTGACAATGTACGCGTAATGCTGACCGGCCAGCTTCGGAATCTCATTTTGCCCCTTCATCCCGCCCAGGTGGCACATCGTGCACAGCACTTCTTCCGCCTTCGCGAATCCCAGTTTCACGCGCGCCGGGTCGGCGTCGAATTTGATGCCGAGCGGCGTTTGAGCGGCAAAGTAGGCGGCCAGGTCCTGCATCTCTGCGGCCGACAGGCTGGCTGCCATCGGCGTCATCGCCGGGTCCTTGCGCGCGCCTTCCTTGAAATCTTTCAGCTGCAGATACAGGTAGCGCGCGTTTTGTCCCGCCAGCACCGGAAACATCGGCAACGCCGAATTGCCGTTCGCGCCATGACAGGCGGTGCAGGCCTGCGCTTTTTTCCGGCCGGCGTCGAGATCGGCCGCGCGGCTCTGGAATGACAGCGCGGCCAGGACCGCAAAAAGAATGCAGGCAGGTTTCATGTCGTTGCCCATCCAATATCCGGAGTGGTCAAAAAAGAGGCCGCGCGCATCGCGGCGGCCTCTTTCAATTGCAATCAGCGTGGCGCCGGCGCTTACAGGCCGAACACAAACACGCTGTTGCCGCGCTTGAAGTCGAGTTGCGTATTGCCGCCGACCGCGACCGCGATGTACTGCTTGCCATCGACCGAGTACGACACCGGCGGCGCATTGACGCCGGCGCCGCACTGGAATTTCCACAGCACCTTTCCGCTCTTTGCATCGTAGGCCTTGAACCAGCCGTTGCCCTCGCCCGCGAACAGCAGGTTGCCGGCGGTGGCCAGCGCGCCGCCGATCATCGGCTGATCGGTTTTGGCCTGCCAGGCGATCTTGCCGGTGTCGATGTTGACCGCGGTCACATTGCCCCATTGCTCCTCGCCCGGCACGTTCTTGAATGCGCCGCCGAGCCACAATTTGCCGTTCGGGTAGTTCGATGCTTCGACATGGTAAGTCATCGGCTGGTGCAGGTTCACTGCATAAGTCAGGCGGGCGCCCGCGTTATACGCCATCGGCGACCACTCGACGCCGCCGTTGGCGCCCGGCAGCATGCGCGCGCCGCTTGCGGTCGGCAGCACCCACATGTTTTCCTGCGGCACCATCGCATCGGAGAAGCGGATCAGGCTGCCGTCGCGCCGGTCATGCACATACACATGGCCGGTCTTGCCGCCGTGGATCACGCCCGGAATCATCTTGCCGCTCTTGTCCTTGACGTCGACCAGGATCGGCGGGCTGACCGCATCCAGATCCCACACGTCGTGCGCGACATACTGGAAGTGCCACTTGTATTTGCCGCTGTCGAGGTCGATCGCGACCAGCGAATCGGTGTACAGGTTGTCGCCCGGACGCTCGGCGCCATACAGATCGGGAGACGGGTTGCCGACCACGAAGAACACGGTCTTGCTGGCGCGATCGATGGCCGGCGTCATCCAGACGCCGCCGCCCAGGGTCTGGTGGAAGTCGGATTTCTTCGCGAATGCGGCCTTTTCGGCGGCGATGTCGCGGTGCATGTCGCGCCCGGTCGCATCGTTTTTCGCCCACACCCCTTCATGCCCTTTTTCCGGAATGGTGTCGAAGGTCCAGACCAGCTTGCCGCTCTCGGCATCGAAGGCCTTGACGAAGCCGCGGATCCCGTATTCGCCGCCGTTGGTGCCGATCAGCACCTTGCCGTCGACCACGGTCGGCGCCATGGTTTCGCTGTAGCCTTTTTCAGGATCGGCGATCACGGTTTCCCACAGCAGCTTGCCGCTCTGCGCATCGAGCGCGACCAGCTTCGCATCCAGCGTGCCCATGTAGAGCTTGCCGCCGGACACCGCGACGCCGCGGTTGTTCGGCCCGCAGCAGAAGGTCGTGACCGGCCCCATCTTGTGCTTGTAGTGCCAGAATTGCTGGCCGCTCACCGCGTCGACCGCATACACGTGGTTATACGAGGTGGTGAGGAACATCACGCCGTTGACGACGATCGGCGCGGTTTCCATCGACTCCACCACGGCGGTCTGGAACATGAACTTGGGCGTCAGTTTGGCGACGTTCTTGGCGTTGATCTGCGCCGCCGGATAATAGCGGGTCTGCGCGTAGTCGCCGTTCGAGTGCAGCCAGTTCTTGCCGTCCTTGGCCGCGCCGTCCAGCATCGCCTGACTGACCGGGACCAGCGCCTTCGACATCGGCGGCGTCTTGATGCCGGCCCCGCCCTGGATTTCCTGCGCATCGCTTGCGCCGGCGGCCAGCAGCATGCTTGCCGCCAGAGCGCAGCGCCCCGTGATCTTATAGCGTCCTATGCCCATGATCTTTCCTCTCGTTAAGTTGCTCCACGCAACAAGTCATTGATTTCTTGTTCAGGCTTGGAAAATTCTCAAAAGCGGCGCGCTGGCGCTCAGGACGTGTTGACCTATCTTCTCCCTAAAAGAATATGCGTTCCGTCTCTTATTATTTTGTTGCAAAACAAGGTAGTTCCCATTTCAAACTGCAAAATGACGATGAAGCGGAACTCGGGCGGGATGCTGCGCTTGCCGCCGCAGCGTTCGCCGGAAAATAAGCAAGGAGCGAATATGAAAGCAGTGCGTCCAATTTTCCTGGCAGTATTTTTTTCAGTGTGCGGCACGATCGCTTGCGGCGTCGCGCGCGCTGCCGAAGATCAGGCCGAACTGAATCGCCAGGCGCTGGCCGCCGCCCGCAGCGGCAATGTGAACAGCTTCAAATCCTTCATCGAGCAGGGCGCAGCGCCCGACAGCCGCAACCGTTTCGGCGATTCCTTGCTGATGTCCGCGATCAAGAACGGGCAGATGGACGTCATGCTGATGCTGCTCGAGCGCGGAGCCGACGTCAACCTGGCCAACGTGTCCGGCGTGACGCCGCTGATGGCGGCCGCCTACTTCGGGCGCGCCGAGATGGCGCGGATTCTGGTCGACAGGCATGCCGACCTCGGCGCGCTCGATCAGGTGCACAAGACGGCGATGGTGTATGCGGCCGGCACCGGCCAGACCGACATCGTCGCCATGTTGCTCAGCAAGGGCGTCGGTCCCAATACGCTGTACCAGAACGGGCTCACCGCGCTGATGTGGGCCGGCGCCTATGGCCACCTCGCTACCGCGCAAACGCTGCTGGATCACGGCGCCGACCCCGGCCTGGTCGATAACCGCGGCAAGACCGTGCTGCAGATGGCGAATGAAAACGGCCATCCCGATGTCGTCAAATTCTTGCAGGCGCGCAAGACCGGCCTGCATTAGCGGCGGGGCGGTATATGCAAGTTCGCACAGTTTCTGCATCCGCATTCGGAACCCCTGCAATCGCCACAGGAATTTCAAGGCCCTTGAAACAAATTGCCGATTTGAATCTGCTTGGCTATATTGGCAAAATCGGATCACGTCATGCCTCAAACCGTAGCGCCGGCGCGATCAATCAAGCCGAACCACAGCCAACCGGTACTTTCATGATCCTGCAAAATCTTGACCCAGAATCTCCAGCCGCGCGCCGGCTGATCGAGCTGTCAGACCAATATGTGGCAGCACTCTATCCATCCGAGAGCATTCACCTTGAAAGCGTGCAATCGTTAAAGGAGCCGAACGTTTATTTTGTCGGCGTCCAGATCGATGATCGTCTGGTTGCGTGTGGGGCGGTGAGGGTACTGCGCGACGACGGGACGTACGGAGAGATCAAGCGCGTCTTTGTTCAAGAGGCGCATCGCGGAAAGGGTTACTCCAGGCTCATCATGCAGAACCTGGAGCAGCATCTGCGGCAGGCCGGGGTCAAATTCGCACGGCTGGTGACCGGAGCGAAGCAGCCTGAGGCCCTCGCTCTCTACCGCAACCTGGGTTACCACGATCGGGAACCCTTCGGCGCCTACGTGGCTGGTCCGTCGAGCGTGTTCATGGAAAAACACATTCAGGCCTAACCCATCCGCCGCACGTAAATCCGGCGCCAGTGCCAGTTCAGATTCACGCCTGCGCCGGCCAGCACGATCAGGACCAGGCCCGCGACTTGCCACCGGCTGAGCGCATGGCCGTAGACCACGAAGTCGAAGCCGACTGCGGCGGCCGGATAGATGAAGGTCAGCACCGCAATCGACGCATTCCTGAGTTGCGGCAATGCGCCGTACACCAGCACGTACACCAGCGCGGTATGCACCACCCCCAGCCCGACCAGCCAGCCCCATTGCGCGGGGCCGACCGCCAGCGCCGGCCAGTCGATCCGGAACGACAGCAGCAGCACGCCGACCGCGCAATGGATCAGCGCAATCAGGGGCGCCGGCATGCCGCTCATCGCCTTGGTGATCAGGGCCACGCCGGAGTACGCCAGCGCAGCGACCAGCGTGCAGCCGATGCCGAATGCATAGCCGGCGTCCGGCGCCGCGCCGCCCAGCTGCAGCCCGGTCGCCAGCAACAGGCCGGCGAAGCCGGTGCCGATCCAGCCGAGCTTGTCGAGCGTGATCCGTTCGCGGAAGATGACGCGCGCCGATCAGCAATACCAGGAACGGCTGCACATGAAAGACGACGGTCGCCACCGAGATCCCGACCCGCTGGATCGCTTCAAAAAACGCCACCCAGTTGACGCACCAGCAGCACCCCGCTGGCCAGCGCCAGCCCGACGTTCTTCAGCTGGAAATTGGCGCGCCGGAACATGCGTTGCCACAGGCAATACGCAAACAGCGCGGCCGCGCCGAATGCGCAGCGGAAAAACACGATCGTCACGCTGTCGAGCCGCGCCTCGTTCACGAAGATGCCCAGCGTGCCCAGCATCAGCATCGCAGCGATGAAGGCGGTCATCGCGCCGCGTTCCTGGGCATGGCTGGCAGTGGATCGACTCGTCATCGCGGCTCCGGGGCAGGGAAATGGGGGAATGGTGCCATCATCGGCCCTGCCATGGATTCGAACAATCGAATAAAATTGATGTTATTCATTCGATTAACTGAACATCATGAATCATGAACTTGCCCCAACTCAATCTGGCGCAGCTGCGCACCTTTGTCGCCGCGGCCGAACAGGCGAGCTTCATCGGCGCCGCCGATGCGGTGCACCGTTCGCAGGCGGCGGTCAGCATGCAGATCATGAAACTGGAACAGTGCATCGGCCAGCCGCTGTTCGTCCGCCATACGCGACGGATTGCGCTGACGCTGGCCGGCGAAACGCTGCTGCCCTATGCGCGGCGCATGCTGCAGCTCGAGAGCGAGGCGGTGGCCGCGCTGCTGACCCAGGAAATCAAGGGGCGCGTGGTGCTGGGCGCGCCGGACGACTACATGTCATCCCTGCTGCCGCCGGTGCTGGAACGCTTCGCGCAAGATGTTCCAGCAGGTCGAGATCGAACTGGTCTGCGTGCAGAGCACGCTGCTGGCGCCGCTGCTGCGCAAGGGCAGCGTCGATCTGGCCTTCGTCACCCGCAGCGAGGAGCTCGACGGCACCTTCATCCGGCGCGAACCGATGATCTGGGTCGGCTCGGA
This sequence comes from uncultured beta proteobacterium, assembly GCA_963837775.1. Classification (GTDB taxonomy): domain Bacteria; phylum Pseudomonadota; class Gammaproteobacteria; order Burkholderiales; family Burkholderiaceae_D; genus CAWIOX01. Next base: position 88,087 of record CAWIOX010000019.1, read on the forward strand.
AAAACACCGCGCGTGGGACAAGTCGCCGCTGCCGGTCGCACTGTATGAACCGGGCTGCGTCGCCCGCGCCAACACGCTGGCCGCACTGGCAAACAGCCCCAAGCCTTACCGCGCCACTTACAGCAGCCCCAGCCTGCTGGGCATCCTGGCGATGGTCGAAGCCGGGCTGGCGGTGGCCGCGCTGGCCGAATGCAGCGCGCCGCGCCACCTGACCCGGCTCGGCTCAGGCGCAGGGCTTGCCGCCGCTGGCGCCGCTCGACATCGTGCTGGTCAAGGGCGGCAACAGCAACTCGCCGGCGGTCGAGTATCTGGCCAGCGAAATCATCGCCAATCTGGGCGGCCAGGCGAAAATGCGCTAGCTTGATGCTTGCGCAGGAATTGTATCCAGCGCCGGATAGATACAGTGATAGAGGCAATCGCGCAAACTGTATATATATAATTACTGCAGACTGGCATACAGTACGGGCATTGCCCCTCACTGGAGACACCCCGATGCGCACACCCGACATGCCGCCAACGACACGCGCCGATCACCGACGTTGCGATGGATCATTACTGGATGCCGTTTACGGCCAACCGCTATTTCCAGCAGCACCCGAAAATGGTGACCTCGGCCAAGGGCGCGTATTTCACGCTGTCGGACGGCCGCCGCGTGTTCGATTGCCTGTCCGCGCTGTGGACCACCGGCCTCGGCCACGGCCATCCGAAGATCAGCGAGACGCTGCGCAATCAGGCCGACACGATGGATTTCAGCCCGCCGTTCCAGCTGGCGAACCCGTGGGCGCACAAGCTGGCGAACCGGATCGCCGAGATGGCGCCGGAAGACCTGAACCGCGTGTTCTTCACCAACTCCGGCTCGGAAGCGGTCGACACCGCGATGAAGATCGCGCTGGCCTACCACCGCAGCCGCGGCGAAGCCGGCCGCACCCGCATCATCGGCCGCGAGCGCGGCTATCACGGCGTCGGCTTCGGCGGGATCTCGGTCGGCGGCATGGTCGGCAACCGCAAGATGTTTTCTTCGCTGATGCTGCCCGGCGTCGATCACCTGCCGCACACCCACAACCTGAAGGAAATGGCGTTCAGCCAGGGCCAGCCGGCCTGGGGCGCGCATCTGGCCGACGAGCTGGAACGCATGGTCGCGCTGCACGACGCGTCGAACATCGCCGCCGTGATCGTCGAACCGGTCGCCGGTTCGACCGGCGTGCTGGTGCCGCCAGTCGGCTACCTGCAGCGCCTGCGCGAGATTTGCACCAAGCACGGGATTTTGCTGATTTTCGACGAAGTGATCGGCGGTTTCGGCCGTTTCGGCGAAAATTTCAGCTGCCAGCGCCTGGGCGTCACGCCCGACCTGATGACCTTCGCCAAGCAGATCACCAACGGCATCGTGCCGATGGGCGGCGTGGTCGCGCGCGAGCAGATTTACCAGACCTTCATGAACGGCCCGGAGCATGCGATCGAATTCTTCCACGGCTACACCTATTCCGGCCACCCGCTGGCGGCGGCAGTCGGCAACACCGTGCTCGACATCATTGCCGAAGAAGGCTTGATCGAGCGTTCGCGCGCGCTGGAACCGGTGCTGCAGGAAGCGTTCCACGCGCTCAAAGGCCAGGGCGGCATCACCGACATCCGCAACTTCGGCCTGGCCGCCGCGATCGACCTGGAGCCGATCCCCGGCAAGCCCGGCCTGCGCGGCATGCGCGTGCTGGAAGAAGGGATCAACCAGGGCATGCTGTACCGCGTCAGCGGCGACACCGTCGCGGTCGGCCCGCCGTTCATCTCGACCCCGGACGAACTGCGCCAGATGGCGGAAACGCTGGGCCGTGTGGCAAACGCGGTGCCGGCGATCTGAACTACCCTAACATAAACGCTAAAGGACTGGTCACGAAAAGCACGAAAGACACGAAAAAGGCAAATACGTAGGGGTGTAGTAGGGGTTTCGAATGGCACGCCATTCGCCTACGAAACGACACAGGCTTGCAAGCCTGTGTGCGCCCTGCAAGGGCGCCATGCGCACCAGCACAGCCGCAAACGCGCATTGGTGCGCATGGCGCACCCTACTTCCTGCCGGTTTTTCATGGACCAGCACTTCTCATCAGACATTAAGAATCGGCGGGACTCCAATACACGGAGTCCCGCCACCCAACAAGGAAGCAGCATGACTGTCATTGGACACTGGATCAACGGCGAACTGGTCGCCGACACCGCGCGCACGCAGGCCGTTTTCAACCCCGCCACCGGCGCAAGCAGCAAGCAGGTCGCGCTGGCGTCGAAGGCGATGGTGGAGGAAGCGATCGCCAAGGCGCAAGCCGCGTTCCCCGCCTGGCGCAACACCCCGCCCGCCAAGCGCGCGCAAATCATGTTCAAACTCAAGCAATTGCTGGATCAACACGCCGACGCGATCTGCGCGCTGATCACCGACGAGCACGGCAAGGTGTTGAATGACGCGGCCGGCGAGCTGCAGCGCGGCATCGAAGTGGTCGAATACATGTGCGGCGTGCCCGACCTGCTGAAAGGCGAGCACAGCAAGAACGTCGGCCCGGCGATCGATTCCTGGTCCGAGCGCCAGGCGCTGGGCGTGGTGGCCGGCATCACGCCGTTCAACTTCCCGGCGATGGTGCCGCTGTGGATTTCGATCCCGGCGATTGCCTGCGGCAACACCATCGTGCTCAAACCGTCCGAACGCGACCCCAGCTGCATGATTTTGATCGCGCAGCTGGCGCAACAGGCCGGGCTGCCGGACGGCGTGCTGAACGTGGTCAACGGCGACAAGGAAGCGGTCGACACGCTGCTGACCGACCCGCGCATCCAGGCCATCGGCTTCGTCGGCTCGACCCCGATTGCCGAATACATCTACGCCACCGGCTGCGCGCACGGCAAGCGCGTCAAGGCGCTGGGCGGCGCGAAGAACCACGCGATCATCATGCCGGACGCCGACATCGACAACGCGGCCAGCGCACTGATGGGCGCCGCGTTCGGCTCCTGCGGCGAACGCTGCATGGCGATCTCGGTCGCGGTCGCGGTCGGCGATGCGGTGGCCGACGAACTGGTCGCCAATCTCAAGGGGCGGCTGGCCGCGCTGAAGGTCGGGGTCGGCACCGACAACGGCAACGACATGGGCCCGCTGATCACCGCGCAGCACCGCGCCAAGGTGATCGGCTACATCAACAGCGCCGAAGAGCAGGGCGCCACCGTCGCGGTCGACGGCCGCCAGCTGAGCGTGCCCGGCTTTGAAAACGGCTATTTCGTCGGCGGCACGCTGCTCGACCACATGCAGCCGGGCATGAAAGCCTACGAGGAAGAAATCTTCGGGCCGGTGCTGTGCGTGGTGCGGGTCGGCTCGATGGCAGAAGCGATGCAACTGATCGACGACCACGAATACGGCAACGGCACCTGCATCTTCACCCGCGACGGCGAAGCGGCGCGCTACTTCAGCGACAACATCAAGGTCGGCATGGTCGGCATCAACGTGCCGCTGCCGGTGCCGGTCGCCTACCACAGCTTCTGCGGCTGGAAGCGCTCCGCCTTCGGCGACAACGGCATGTACGGCCCCGACAGCGTGAACTTCTTCACCCGCCGCAAAACCGTCACCCAGCGCTGGCCCGCCGGCGGCGTGCGCGAAACCGCACAGTTCACCTTCCCCAGCAACCAGTAAGGCGCAGTCAGCCTGAAACGCAAGCAGCCCTGCACAGCGACGCTGTGCAGGGCTGCTTGGTTTTTGGACGCTGGTTTGCAGGGTTGCACAACCCCTGTGCATATATGAAATACAGGGGGTATGCAGTTAAATACAGTGTTTGCCGCAGGTATTCATTGGTGTTTTAAAAATACCGTGGGCAGTATGTTTTTGTGCTTCGGGGCGTTGAACAAGGCCTACGGTGTGTGTCTTACTGCCTTTACAACTGCTAGTTAGGCTTGTGGATGTATGAGCCATTGCAGAAAGATCAGGCATACTTTTCAATAAGCTCACGCAATTTTTGGTGTGCTAGCAACATTGTTAGCGCCGTAGTTCCGGAAGAACCTACTGACGCGAGGAATACAGCACCAACTATCGGTTCTGTTAGTGATTGCCCAAAGAACCAAAGCCATAATCCTGCGAATCCTGCTGCTATTGCATACAATAAACTGACATAAACTCTGTCAACCAATAAATGGTAAAGCGGCCATTCATAGAGACTTTTATTTGAAAAATTCTCTAGGGGAGCTCTAAGTTTTGACGAAAAATTGAATGCTGTTGTTGAAAAAATAAATATTAAGCCGGGAAGATACTTCCAGATTTCGGCATCTGAACGGATGCTTTTGCCAAGTTCCATGAAAGGAGCGGGGAAGAATTGGAGGCAAACAAGAACAATGAGAACTACAACAACTTCCGGTGAGATGAGTAGTGTAGCCATAAAATTCTTAAACCTATTCACTTACCATGCTCCATGTGTCTTTGTTCTTGGATTTTTGTAAATATTTGGAGCGCTCTAAGATATAGCTCGTGTGGGGCAGGTGTTTTATTGAACGAGAAATTTATGGCTGTTTCAGATGTCTTAATAGTAACGATGTCATCATCTCTGCGCCCTCTAATGATGCCACTACCATATCCGTCGGCTGCCATTAAAATCGCGGCGTCCCCAATTTCGAGGGTCCCGCCAGGGTTGAATGGCTCCTCTTCGGTTTGCTTTGATGCTTTTTCTACAATTTTTGGTAGGTCTGTATTGAGTACTTCAGATGTTGGTGCATCCTCTATTATTGTCATTCGATCAGTGTTTCGCGCACGTAAATAAGTTTCCAAGTACTTCCAGAGTGGGCTAAATAGAGGGTTGGGTGGCGATATTCTTGCCTCGATTCGGAATATTCCGTCCAAAGAGGCGAGTTTGGCTGCGAATGTTTTCAGATCAGAAACCAGTTCGATATCGCAATCTACGAAAAATCCATTGTGAGTGGATTCTATAATTTCACAAAAGCGGCGGATGAACGTCGAAACCTCTATCTGGTTTGAAACGTTAAGAAATGCGATGCCTGAATGCTCTGGAATATAGACGAATGGACTGGAAGCCACTAACAGGTTCGGCTCCTCTTGTTTTTTTTCCAAGCGAGTCGATTCATCAACCACGCCAACCTCACCATTTGGCGCATATTTGCTTAGGCGGCCGAATATGTAGTGATGCCCAGACTCGTTGTATTCCTCAATATTAATGAATGTCCAGGCGTTGCCTCTTCTCAATATCGATGCTGGGTTGCGGAGTGCAGCCAGCAACATTTGCTGATCTAGTACGCCCAATTTTAGTACCCGGCCTGCATAATACGTTCCTTTATTTGACACAATTTATCCTCAAGTTTTTTGCTATCGCAATCAATATTCCTAGACCTGCCCCTGTCACTCTTAGGTTAGCCGTCACTTCGCTGGCTCAGCCAACTAACCTCGATACACGATGGCTTGATTGAGCGCACCGACAACCTCGTCTAAGTATTCACGCTGGTGCGTTTTTAGTGCGCTGGTTTCGCCGCCAGCAGTTGAGAGCATCACGTGGTACATCGTCTTTTGCTTATACAAATAGAACGCTGCTGCAGCTGCAATGGCGATACCGACGATTGGTGACTGGTTGGCAATAGCAAGTCCTACAATCAATATCAGGATTCCGCTTAGGCGTTTCGGCTTCTCCTCAGAGGCCTTAACTGACGTTACGTTGCTCATAGCAAATGTCTGGCTTCCGGTGATGAAGCGAGCGTTTGTTACCTTGACATCCTCGTATTCAAAATAGGTCTTTTCGTCCATGTGCTTATCCTCGTAAATGCCACTGTGTATTGTGGTTCACCGTCTACACGCTTTAGTTGAGTGATGGTTAATGCAGAAATGAGGGATGTCCCGTTTGGCTGCCAATCAGGCTTGGTTAAACCTCACTGGTTCTGGGCCGCGCCGTGTTTGCCGAACAACTACTGTGCCAGCGAGCTTGTCGTGCCAACCTTGTTTTTTCCTGTCAAATGCCACCCATAGGATGCCTAAGCCAAGAGGAAGAATGGCCACGAAATAAGCGAAATAACGACCTACCAATTGTCCGGTACTTGGTGCCTCCCCCGAAACCGCATCAACAATTTTTGCTGAGATAGCCATCTTCCCAGGCGTAGCCTGCTTGCTAGCCCAGAACACAATGACTGCAATTGCAGGCAGAATCCATGAGAGGAGGAAGTCAGCTGGGCCTGCCATTAGATCAGTTGCGTGTTCAGCAAAGTAGCCCCATCCGTAAATCGATATCAGTAGAGGATAGGTAATCAGCATTATCAGGATGGTGTCGATAATGGCCGCCCACGATCGAATCCAGAATCCCGCGTATTCCAACTCTTGTTCTTGCATCTTCAGTTTTCCTTTGTGTAAAGCTTAATAGCTATTTCCGAACAACCATGAGGCGTAGTCGGGCGTGTGACTGATACGGGAATTTTGTACTGCATGAAATGATTTGTGAAATCCGTCATTACGATTGCTTTGCAATTTTATCAAGTTTCTTTATTGCAATGAAGGTTGGTTAGCTGTCAATATCACAATTCATAAATTGAAGGATCGTAAGTTGCGTACTGCATGGCTACGCCTGACAATTCGGATACTCTTCATCGAAGACAGCTAGGATTTCTCCCTTTGGTCGAAATGACAATGCAGCCCTATGACATACGGTTTGCACCCCTGCACAGCCATTACACACATAAAAAAACATGGGGTATGCCGTTAAATACAGCACTTGCCGCACGTATTCATTGGTGCTTAAAAAATACAACGGCCAGTATATAAATGCGCGTTACAGCATTGGACAGCCGCCGCCGGCGCAGAATTGTCCGTTCTGTGGCTCACGCGGCAGCGAGCACGGCGCGTAGCAGGCCAGTTCCGGCGGCCGGAACGACCGGTAATATAGGCCAGACCACGGTTTCCGGCATTCACGCCGTGCTCTGCCCCTGTTTACTTTTAAATTGCTGTTTGTATAGAAGGAGTGCGGATGTACATCGGACAGATAGCGAAATTGACGGATGCTTCGCCGAAGGCGATTCGTCACTATGAATCGCTCGGCTTGCTGGGGCGGGTTGCGCGCGTCGGCGCATATCGGGTGTACTCGGAGCAAGACGTCGGGCAGATCAGGCTGATCCGGCAGGCACAGGCGCTGGGTTTTCGCCTGTCCGAGCTGCGCTCCGTGCTGGACGGGCGCTTGCCGGAACCGGACTGGCTGGGTCTGGCCGGCCAGATCGAGCGTAAGCGGACCAGCGTTCAGGACGAAATCGAGCGGTTGCGCAGCCTTGATGCTGCGCCTGGGTCAGATCAACGTCGAGATCCGTTCAGCTGTCTTGCGCGTGCCGGGCGACGCCGAAGCGGGCCGCGATGCAATGCGATCCGGCGCTTGACGCGATCGGGGATGCAGTGGCTTGACTCTGCCCTCAGGGGCAGACTTATGCTGGCGGCTTCGATCTTTCAGGAGTACGTGACGATGGGCAAACGCATGCTGGTGATTCTCGGCCATCCTTCGGGCGATAGTTTTTGCGGCGCGCTGGCCGATGCCTATGTCGAGGTCGCCAGCAGCGCAGGACATGACGTCAGGCTGCTGCGGCTGGATGCGCTGGCGTTCGATCCGATCCTGCGCGAGGGCTACCGGCAAATTCAGGAACTGGAGCCCGATCTGGTGCAGGCGCAGGCAGCAATCCAATGGGCCGAGCATCTGACCTTCGTCTTTCCGATCTGGTGGGGCGGCGTGCCCGCGTTGTTGAAGGGTTTTCTGGATCGCGTGCTGTTGCCCGGTTTTGCCTTCAAGTACCGGGTCGGCGCGGCGTTTCCGGACCAGCTTCTGAAGGGCCGGAGCGCGCATCTGCTGGTGACGATGGATACCCCGCCATGGTATTTCAAATGGGTCTACCGGATGCCGGGCCTGCAGCAGATGCGCAAGACACGCTGGAATTCTGCGGGATCAAGCCGGTCAGGAGCGTGGCCTTTGGCCCCGTCATCGGCTCAAAGCCGGCGCAACGCGACGCATGGATGGAGCAGGTGCGCTCGCTCGCCCGCTCTGATTGACGCTGTGCAGCGTGTGCTGGCACTTCTGCACCGTTCCGTACAGCCCGCCCCGAGGGGCTTTGTAACGCCTCCCTAACGGTTTCGGCGCTCTTTTAGTTCCTTCAAAATCTCGCTGCTGCGCTGCTCTGATAAGCGCTGCGGGGCCGCCGCTTCAGCGCGATTGCGCCCGCTGTCGCGCTCCCCGGCTCTGGGTTCTTGATGGCGCCGGGGTTCTGCACCTTGCAATCCATCACGCCTATCCCGGATTCCATCGCGCCGGATTCCGGGACGATCACCACGGAATCCATCGCCACCCCGGAACCCATGATGGCGATCACGATCTGCCTCGAACCGAAGGCCGAAGGAGGTTGACGGCGCCACATAATACGGCGCGTCTGAATAGACCGGCTGCCCATACGGGTAATACGGGTAGGCGTCGCCGGCAAAAGTGCCGCCGTTCGGGTCAAACGGCTCATAGACCGCGCATCCCCCAACAGCGGATGCGACCAGTAGCGAAAATGTCAGGCGTTTCGCTGCGCTGCTCATAGACCAGTTCATGACCATCTTCCATAGGCGGACTCATGTTCGTTAGATGAACCGCATGTTCCAGCGGTTCTGCGAATTTACACGCTGTTACAGTATCGGCGCGGTGACCAGAGGCGTTTGATCGCAATCATGGGGGCCACGGTTTGCTGCTGTTTCCAGTCATGCAACCGTGCTCTGAAGCTCCGTCATATGCGGCCCTTACTGCGTCCCCTTTGCCTTGTCCGCCTGACGCTGGTAGTCGTCGTAAGGCCGGTTGGCCTGCGCGATGCAGCGCTGCCGGTCCTGCATCGCATTGAGCTTGTCGCATTCCTGGCGCTGCATGTCCTGGCCGGTGGCGTAGAGCTGCTGCGAAGAACAGGCGGCGAGGGTCAGGCTGGCTGCTGCCAGTAACAATGGAAAAATGCGCAAGATGGACTCCGGTCTGATCGTCGAAATTGGTGGGCGAGCTTGGACTGCGCCGCCATTCCAGGCGGCAACTGACGGGATTGTAAGCCGGATGGTGGCGGTTTTGACAAGAATCTGAAGGCCGGAGCTGCAGCGTGACGCTGGCTCGCGCTCGCTTGACAGCCTTGTGCTGCCTGTAAATATGCAAAAAACAGGGGGTATGCGGTTAAATACAGTGCCTGCCGCAGGTATTCATTGGCCTTTTAAAAATACCATGGCCAGTATGTTTTTACGCTGGACAGCGCCGCACAGCCCGGGGCGGGCCGTTGCGGGCGGCTGTTGGGCTGTGCATGCTGCACTGTGGCCGCTTGCGGCGCGGCCTATTGTTGCTTGACGATCACCGGATGGATGGTGAACACGGTGGCGCTGCGCGGATCGGCGACGACCCGCACCCAGTGGATCGCGGGGCTGCCGAAAGTTTGCAGGCGGGTCAGGTTCGCCAGCAGCCTGGTCGGGCTGTAGAGCGGCTTGTCGACCTTGTAGAAGTGGGTGTCGCCATGCACCAGCAGCACCTGGCCCGCGATACTGCTCGGTCTCGGCCACCAGCTGGCCGATGAAGTTGCGGTAGCCGCTGAACTTGGGCTCAAGGCTCTCGTCGAGCTCTTCGGTTTCCGGCAGGTCAAAGCCGACGTCGGCCTGGATCACCAGCACGATGCCGGCGGCCTTTTGCTGCTTGGCCAGCTTGAATGCCTGTTGCATCCAGCTCACGTTGGCGGCGTCGCGTTCCAGGTATTCGGCGTTGTCGGCGGCGCACTGCTCGGGCGTGCGCGCGCTCTTCTTGCTGCAGTCTTTATCGTCGAGCACCCGGTTGTTATTGCTGCCCGGTACGTTCAGGCCGGCAAACACGATGCCGCGGTGGCTGAAGCGGATGTTCTCGACGAATTTCTCGCCCGGCTTGGCCCTGATGCGTGAGCGCCATCTGCTTCTGGCCGAGGCTGTGCATGTTCGGATACATCACCTTGCGGATATGCGCCAGACGTTCCAGGTTGTCGTAGCCGCCGTTATTGTTGCGGTGGCAGTCGGTCCATTCGTTGTCGCCGGGGATGTAGACCACCGGTTTCTTCATCTGGCCGAACATCTGCAGCGCATCGCTGTAGATGTCGTCGCTGCATTTGGAGCTGCCGTCCTTGATGTCGCCGTCGTACAGCGAAAAGGCGATGTCGGAGCGGTTGATGCTGTCGAGCAGCGCCGGTATCTTCGGCGTGTCGCCAGCCTTCTGGTACGGCATGTCGCCCCACAGGCCGAAGGAAAAAGGCTGCGCCTGCGCAGCGTGCAGGCTGAAGGCAAGGGCGGTGGCGGCGGCAAGGCGTGCAAGCATGGCGGGTTCTCTTTCGACAAAATTGCCAACATAAACGCCGCCGATGACGCGCTGATGACATCGGGCAGCGGCGCGGCCGGCTGGCGGAATTTTTATCCGGTG
>CAWIOX010000020.1:0-31154 GCA_963837775.1 uncultured beta proteobacterium
CGAAAAAACTTCCGCATTTCATCCTTGCTGGGCTTTTCTTTTCCTTGCTTTCATGCTTTTCGTGGACCGTGTTTTTCCTCATCGTCCGAATCAGGGTGGAAAGCGCTGGCCAATGCAAAAAGGAATAGGGCAGTCACCTGCCCTATTCCTTCAGCTTGCCGGCTTGCGCACTGAATCAATAACTTGCCAGCGGCACCGGCAGGCCGCCCTTGAACGTATACACGGTGACCGGCGACTGCTTCATGTTGCCCTTGTCGTCATACGAGTAGGTGCCGGCCACGCCTTTATGCGTAAGCTTGTACATCTCGGCGCCGACCTTGGCGACATCGGTGGCGCCGGCTTTCTGCATCGCCTCCGCAATGAACTGCACCTGGTCGTAGAACGATGCCGCATACACATCGGGGTCCTGGTTGAAGCGCTTCTTGTATTTTTCCTTGAACGCGGGGCCGTTGGCGACCTTGTCCAGGATCGCGCCGCCCTGCGCGCACAGCACGTTGTCGCCGACCGCATCGCCGCCCAGTTTGCCCATTTCAGCGCTGCACAGCGTATCGCCGCCCAGCAATTTGGCGCTGATGCCGAGCTGCTTCATCTGGCGCGCCATCGGCGCGCCTTGCGGCGCATAGCCGCCGAAGAAGATCACATCGGCCTTCTTGGATTTCAGGCTGGTCAGGATGGTGGCAAAGTCGGTCGCCTTGTCGTTGGTGTATTCCTGCCCGACCACCTTGAGGCCGGAATTCTTCGCGACCTTGGCGAATTCTTCCGCCACGCCCTGGCCGAAAGCGGTGCGGTCGTCGATCACGCCGACCGTCTTGACCTTGAGCACCTTGGCCGCATAGGTCGCCATGCTGGCGCCGACTTGCGAATCGCTGGCGATGATGCGGTACAGGTTCTTGTAGCCGCTCTGCGTGACTTTCGGGTTGGAGCCGACGGTCGACAGCATCAGGCCGGCCTCGCTGTACACGCGCGAGGCCGGGATCGCGACGCCCGAGCAATACGGGCCCATCACGTATTTGACGCCGCTGTCGACAAATTTCTGCGCGACGTTGACGCCGGCTTTCGGATCGCACTGATCGTCCTCGGACAGCAGTTCGAACTTGAGCGTCTTGCCGGCCACCACGATTTTCTTGGCATTCAGTTCCTCGACCGCCAGCCGCACCCCGTTTTCATTGTCTTTCCCGGCAAACGCATTGGCGCCCGACAGCGGGCCGCTGTGCCCGATCTTGACCACCTGCTCCTCTGCATACGCGCTGCCAGACAGCGCCAGCGCAATCGCGCCAGCCAGCGGAATCATTGTTGGTGTGAATCGCATATCGACTTCCTCCTGAGAAAAGAAATAATAAGTTCCATCATCGTTACCGGTATTGCCGGCGATCTGCGCCGCCTGCTTCAGTTTGACACTGATCCTGAAAATTGCACGCCTTATTGCTTTCCTAAATCAATCATGAACCGGAAGCCGGCTGATTTGGAAGTGGCATCATCAACTCGCGACGTAATGCGTCTTGACCCGGGTATAGAATTCCAGCGCCATCCCGCCCTGCTCGCGCGGCCCGTAGCTCGATCCCTTGATGCCGCCGAACGGCACGTGGTAATCGACCCCGGCCGTCGGCGCATTGACCATCACCATCCCGGCCTGGATGTCGCGCCGGAACTGGGTCGCGTATTTCAGTGAAGTGGTGCAGATGCCGGCCGACAAGCCGAGCTTGGTATCGTTGGCGAGATCGATGGCCTGCGCATAATCGCTGACCCGCATGACGGTCGCGACCGGGCCGAACACTTCTTCGCGGTTCAGCCTGGCCTGCGGGTCGTCATTGGCGATCAGCGCCGGGCTGAAGTAATAGCCGGGGCGCGCCGCGCTGACCCGTGCGCCGCCGCACAGCACGCGGCCGCCTTCGTCGCTGGCGATCTGCATGTAATCCAGATCCTTGGCCAGCTGGCGCGCATCCACCACCGGGCCGATCTGGCTGCCCGCTTCCAGCGCATGGCCGACGCGCAGCGCGCGCGTGCGGTCCACCAATGCCTCGACCAGCTTCGGATAAATGCCCTCGGTGGCAAGGATGCGGCTGGACGCGGTGCAGCGTTGTCCGGTCGAATAAAACGAGCCGTTGACGATCGCTTCGACCGCCACCGGCAGGTCGGCGTCGTCCAGCACCACCAGCGGATTCTTGCCGCCCATTTCCAGCTGGAATTTTTTCATCGACGCCGCGCAGCGTTGCGCGATCTGCGTGCCGACCCCGACCGAGCCGGTGAAGCTGATCGCCGACACGCCGGGGTGCTCGACCAGCGCGCTGCCGACTGCGCCATCGCCGGTCAGCAGGCTGAACACGCCTGGCGGCAGGCCGCAGCGGCTGATGATCTCCGCCAGCGCCCACGCGCAGCCGGGCGTCAGTTCCGCCGGCTTGAGGATCACGCAATTGCCGCAGGCCAGTGCCGGCGCGGTTTTCCAGGCCGGAATCGCGATCGGGAAGTTCCACGGCGTGATCAGGCCGACCACGCCGAGCGCTTCCCGGGAGGTGATGACTTCGATCCCGGGACGCACCGAGGCGATCGCCTGGCCGCCGATGCGCAACGCTTCGCCGGCAAAAAACTTGAAGACATAGCCGGCGCGGCTCACTTCGCCGATCGCTTCCGGCAGGATCTTGCCTTCTTCGCGCGCCAGCAGCGCACCCAGCTCGTCCTTGCGCGCCAACAGTTCGGAACCGATGAAATCGAGCGCGTCGAAGCGCTGCTGCGGGGTCGAGCGGCTCCAGGCCGGCAGCGCGGCACGCGCGGCATCGACCGCGAGCGCCACATGCGATGCCGCCGCATCATCGTATTCACCGACCACGTCTTCGATGTCGGATGGGTTGATGTTGCGGCGTTGGGTGGAAGTGGCAATCCACTCGCCGCCGATGAATAATGGATGGGATGACACGGCGTCTCCTGTTTTACTGTAACGGTGCGAGGTCGGGGCGGGTGTCGAGCGCCTTCTGCACGATGCGCATCACGCGTTCGCGCTCGGCGCCGACCAGCGGCTGGCGCGGACGGCGCACGTTTTCATTGCCGACGCCGGCCATGGTTTCGACCAGTTTCAGGTTTTGCACCAGCTTGTTGGACACGTCCAGATGCATCAGCGGCATGAACCACTGGTACAGCTTCAGCGCCTCATCCCAGCGCTTGGCTTTCATCAAGTTGTAGAGCGTGACCGTTTCTTTCGGGAACGCGACCACCAGACCGGCCAGCAAGCCATCGGCGCCGACCGCCAGACCTTCATACGACAAATCGTCGACCCCCATGAACAGCTGGTAGCGGGTGCCGACCGCATTGCGCAGGTCGGTAATGCGGCGCACGTTGTCGGTCGATTCCTTGATCGCGACGATCCATTCGCAATCGGACAAATCCTGGAAGTCTTCCGGGGTCAGGTCGACCTTGTACGACACCGGATTGTTGTAGACCATGATCGGCAATTGCGCGGCCTGCGCGATGGTGCGCAGATTGTCCTTGGCCTCGCGCGCATCGGCCGCATACAGCACCGACGGCATCACCATGAAGCCCTGCACGCCCATCGCCGCCGCCTGCTCGACGAAGCGGCAGGCATTCGCGGTGCGGGTTTCGGACACGTTGACCAGCACCGGCACCCGCTTGTCGGCGACTTGCAGCGCGGTCTTGGTGACCGCCAGTTTTTCGTCGAACGACAGGGTGCTGGCTTCGCCCAGCGAACCGCAGGTCAACAGGCCGTGCACGCCGCTGTCGATCTGGAACGCGAAGTGTTTTTCCATCTCCGCATGATCCAGATCTTCGTTCGGCTTGAACTTGGTAGTGACTGCCGGAAAGACGCCTGCCCATTTGTTTGAAGTCATTGCACTGCTCCTTTGGTAGAGATTCATCATCAAGAAAATTCATGTTAATGCAGGTCTAATATATTTACAATATATTTATATGGCGATTTTCAAAGTAAAAATGCAGGCTGGAACGACTGTGCGGAAAGCCGCATCAATCAGGGCTGAAAACGACAAGACCGGCATCGGCACAGCGTTCACACTCTGTTGCGATCCGCAGTTCTGCTAGAGTCGGAACTGCGCCAACGCCCAGCAAATCAGCGCCGGCTCCCGGATCGCAGAAGCGTAAATTGACCCACCTGACACTGAAAAAATGCCGATGAACGAGCACGCCGAACACCCGATTGCAGCGCAGCCCGGCGCGGATGAAAACCGGCGTTTGCTGGCCGCGCTGATCGACAATGTATTTTTTTCCGAAGTGTTGTTCGATGCGCTGCCGGATGTGGTTTTTTTCGTCAAGGATGCGCAGGGCCGCTATGTGGTGGTGAACCAGACGCTGGTGCGGCGCTGCGGGCTGAAACAGAAATCGGCGCTGCTCGGCCGCAATGCGGCGCAGGTCTTCCCGAGCGCATTCGGCAGCCGGTATCAGGAGCAGGACCAGCAGGTGCTGGCCGGCGCCAGCGAGATCCGCGATCAGCTGGAGCTGCATCTGTATCCGGACCGCGATCCGGGCTGGTGCCTGACGCACAAGGTCGCGCTGCGCGACAAGGCGGGCCACATCGTCGGCCTGGCCGGCATCTCGCGCGACCTGGCGATGCCGGACAATGCGCATCCGGTGTATGGCCGGATCGCGGCGGCCGCACACTTCATCCATCAGCATTACGACCAGCCTATCCAGTTGGCGGATCTGGAGCGCATCACCGGCCTGTCGGCATCCCAGATCGAACGTTATTTCCACAGGATTTTCAGCCTGACGCCGCGCCAGATGATCATCAAGGCGCGGCTGGATGCCGCGTCAAAAATGCTGGCCGAAGAACGCAGCGTGACCGAGATCGCGCTGGCCTGCGGCTACCACGATCACAGCGCATTCACGCGCCAGTTCAAGGCCACGGTAGGGATGACGCCGAGCGAATACCGCACGATGATCAGGAACGGCAACAGCGCCTAATCATCATCCTTGAATGCGACAAGCAGGCTGCCGATGCGTGCCGGGGTGAGCGGGACCCGCACCGAGTCCTGGCTCCAGCCGTACAGGAAATCGGTCGCGCCGCCGCAGACGCGGCCCTGGCACGGTCCCATGCCGCAGCGCGTGTGCAGCTTGGCGCTGCGCCAACTCGCATGCTGCTGCAAGTCGCCGTGTCTGACGTCTTCGCAGCGGCAGACGATGGTATCAAGATCGGCCAATTGCCGCAGTTCGTCGCGCAGCGCGAAGGCCTTGGCCAGCCTGGCGGCGAACCTCTGCCAGCGCCGGCGTTCGGCGACCAGTTGCGCGGCCTGCGTCAGAGCGCCGCTGGCCGCCAGACCGGCGATCTGGCCTTCGGCCAGCGCCAGATCGACGCCGCCGATGCCGGTGCTTTCGCCGGCGCAATACACATCGGCCACCGAAGTCTGCTGCCAGCGGTCGACCTGCACCGCGCCGTCGGCGACGCTGCAGCCGAACGCATTAGCGGTCTCGGTATTCGGGATCAGGCCGAAACCGCAGGCCAGGTAATCGCAGGCGATGGTCTGTTGCCGGCTGCCGATCTGCAACGACACCTGCTGTCAGATGTTGTTCGCCTTCGGCGCGCAGCACATGGCTGTTCAGATGATATGGAATGCCGGCCAGCTGGCGGCGCAGGCGCAGCGCCTGCAGCAGCTTGGCCGGCGTGGCCGCCAGCGACAGCGCGAAGCGTGCTACACGATGCCGGGGCGCCTGCTCCACGATCGCGAGCACCTGTGCGCCGCGCGCTGTCAGGGTCGCCGCGACGGCCAGCAGCAAGGGGCCGGAGCCGGCCACCACGATGCGCTTGCCGGCGACCGGGAAGCCGCCCTTGGCCAGCGCCTGCATGCCGCCGGCACCAAAGACGCCGGGCAGGGTCCAGCCGGGAAACGGCAGCAGGCGTTCGCGCGCGCCGGTGGCCAGGATCAGCTTGCCGGTAATGCAGCGTGAATGCGGCGTCCGGGGTTTCGACCAGCAACTCGCCGGGGGCCGATGGCAGCAGCACCCGCGCGCTGCTGAAAAAACGCACGCTCCCTCTCGTTTGCGCCTGGCTCAGGGCGAGTCCACAGTTGCGCGGCGCGCGCATCGCCGCTGTGCTGCGGGCCGCCGCGCCAGATCTGGCCGCCGGCTTGCGGATTGTCGTCAAGCACCGCAACCGAGCCGCCGGCGCTGGCGGCAGCCTGCGCGGCGGCCAGACCGGCCGGGCCGGCGCCGACGATCACGATGTCGAACTGCAGCTTCATGCGGACTCCTTGCCGAGTGCTGTGCGCACCCGCATCTGCGGCGCGCACTGAGTCTGGCACGCCAGCTGGTGCGGCTGGCCATCGATGGTGACGCGGCATTCGTGGCAGATGCCCATGCCGCACAGCGGTGCGCGCAGCATGCCGGTGACCGATAACCGTGTCACCGGCATGCCGGCCAGCGCAACCGCGGCGGCCACGCTGGTGCCGTCATCGACCGTGATCGGGCAATCGTTGATGAATACGGTGATTGATTCAGACATGGGAAGCCGTTTTGCTCATTTGCTGAAAGCGTGCCGGCAGATAGGGCGCGCTGTCGATCGCCGCCGCTTGCGCCGTGATTTGCGCCGCCAGCAGTTTGGCGGTCGCCAGCGCAGTCGTGATGCCGAGGCCTTCGTGGCCGGCAGCCAGCCAGACATTGCTACGATTCGGCTGCAACCCGGGGTGCGGCCCGATCAGCGGCAAACCGTCCGGGCTGGCGGCGCGCAAGCCGGTCCAGCAGCGGATCGCCTTCAGTTGCGCCAGTTGCGGCACGAACTGCGCCGCGTGCGCCAGCATGCGCGCAACCAGCGCGATATCGACCTCCTTGTCGCTGCGCTCGAACTGGCGCGAGGAGCCGATCAGCAGCTGTCCGGTCGGGCGCGGCTGCAGATTGAACGCGACCGAATCGCCGCTGGCCGCATGGGCGCTCTTGATGTAGCCCAGCTCGACCAGCTGGTGCCGGATGAAGTCCGGATAGCGCTCGGTGACGACGACATGGCCTTTCTTCGGACGGACCGGCAGTTCCGGCAGCAACTGCGCACAGGCCACGCCGTTGGCGACCACCACCAGCCCGGCATCGAGGCGCCCGCCCTTGGCCAGCGTCACGCCGCGGCCATCGATCGCCAGCACTTCATCGCTCAGCAGCTGCGCGCCGCGTTGCCGGGCCTGCGCCAGCAGCAGCGCGGCGCTCTTGGGCGGATACACGATCGCGTCGCCCGCCACCCGCAGACCGCCGGCCAGACCCGGGCGCAGGCGCGGCTCATGGCGGTACAGCGCCGCCGCATCCAGCAGTTCGCAGGCTATCCCGTGCGCGCTCATGGTCGCCTGCTTGGCGGCGGCGGCCGCCATTTCCTCGTCGTCGGCGGCGATCCAGAGCGTGCCGCAAGGGCTGAATTCATTCTGCGGCTGGCGGCCGTCGACGAATTCGCGCCACAGTTCGAGCGAATACGCAGTCAGCGCCAGTTCGGCCGGATTGTCGTCCATCACCACCAGATGCCCCATGCCGGCCGCGGTGGCGCCGCCGCCGACCGTATCCCGTTCGATGATCGCGACCGTCATGCCCGCAAGCCGTCAGCTCCTGCGCGCAGGCGGCGCCGACGATGCCGGCGCCGATCACGATGGCATCCGGCTTGCCGCTCATCACATTCAACGGATGCCCCAGACGAAAGGATCGCTGTCGTCCAGCAGCAGCGTGGCTTCCGCATTCACATACGCGCGGCCGCGGATGCTGGGCAGAATTTGCCCGTCTTCGATCCGGTAACACGCATCGAACACGCTGCCGATGATGCTTTCCTGATGCCAGATCTCGCCGGCCGCCAGTTTGCCGTCGGCCGCCAGGCAGGCCACCTTGGCGCTGGTGCCGGTGCCGCACGGCGAGCGGTCGTAGGCCTTGCCCGGGCACAGCACGAAGTTGCGGCTGTCGATGCCGGGCGTGGCCGACGGCGCGAACAGCTCGATGTGGTCGATCGCCGCGCCGTCAGCGCCGGTGATGCCGGCGCGCTCCAAGGCCTGGCGCACTTGCCAGGCAAAATCGGTCAGCGCTTCGATATTCTGCGGCGCCAGTTGCAGGCCGTGTTCGCTGACCAGGAAAAACCAGTTGCCGCCCCAGGCCACGTCGCCAACGATGCGGCCGTGCCCTGCGACCTCGATCGCGACTGCTTGCTGCGCACGGTAGGCGGGGACGTTATGCACGGTGACGCTGCCGTCGCTGTGCAATTCGGCATTGACGATGCCGACCGGGGTGTCGATCCGGTGGCTGCCGGGCTGGATGCGGCCCAGATGCGCGAGCGACACGATGAAGCCGATCATGCCGTGCCCGCACATGCCGAGATAGCCGACGTTGTTGAAGAAGATCACCCCCGCCGTGCAGCTGCGGTCGTGCGGCTCGCACAGCAAGGCGCCGACCAGCACGTCCGAGCCGCGCGGCTCGCACACCACGGCCGAGCGCAGCCGGTCATGCTCGCGCTGGAAGCGCGCCAGACGTTCGGACAAGGGACCGGCACCCAGCTCGGGGCCGCCTGCCAGCACCAGACGGGTGGGTTCACCGCCGGTGTGGGAATCGATGATGGAAATTTTTTTCATGACGCCAGATTAGCGCCGCGGCAGCTTGCCGTCTTGCCGGAAAATCAGCGCTAGCATGACGAATTCTGCATAGCGTGCCAATGCCGCGCGCCTTCCCGGCCGCTGCAGAGCAGGGCAAAATCCGGCCCTTTGCGCCGTTTAGCTGGTATCGTTCTGGTGTGATGCATTTTAGCTGTCATACATATTGCTTTAAACACAACAGATAGGATATCAAATTGGCTAAACCTAACTTTCAGTACGAAAAACGGCAGAAAGAACTAGCGAAGAAGAAAAAGAAGGAGGAAAAATTGCAGCGCAAGGCAGAAACCAAGGACCAGAATCTGCCGCCGGAAGAGGACCAAGCGGAGGAAGATGGCGCCACGCCTGATGCTCAGGAGTAGCGTCTGCCCGGCCTGACCGGTGACGCCAGCGCACAGCCTGTTGCATTGATCAGGCCGCATTGAAACACTGCGGCCGATGCACGTTGGCGCGCATCACTCCGCTCGCAATCATCCACCCGCCGAAAAATCATCATGCCTGACCACAACAAGCTCGCATCGCCCGTCATCGCTTCCTACATCCTGTGCGCTGCGGCGCTGTATGCTGCCTTGCATTACGGTTTGCTGGCGGCATTATTTTCGGGCTTGCTGGTGTATTCGCTGGTCCATCTGCTGACCCCGTGCCTGGGCAATAAACTCAGCAGCGAGCGCGCCAGGATGATTGCGGTGGCACTGCTGGGCGTGCTGATCGTCGGCTTGCTGTCGGCGGCGATCTGGGGCGCGATTTCATTTTTCAGGAGCGATGCCGGCAGCGTCCATGTGCTGCTGAAGAAGATGGCGGAAATCCTGGACGCGTCGCGCGACCAGATGCCGGTCTGGCTCAAGGGGCGCTTGCCGGAAGGCACGGATGCGCTGAGCGAAGTGATCAGCGTCTGGCTGCGCGAACACGCGATCGAAGCCAAAATCATCGGCCAGGAAGCCGGACGCACCATCGCCCATGCGCTGATCGGCATGATCATCGGCGCGATGGCCGCGCTGTACGACACCACCAGCAAGCACAATTACCTGCCGCTGGCGGCCGCGCTGCATGCGCGCGTGCTGAACATGCAGGACGCATTCCAGCGCATCGTTTTTGCGCAAGTGCGCATCGCCGCGATCAATGCCGCGCTGACCGCCACCTATCTGCTGATCGTGCTGCCGCTGATGGGCATCCATCTGCCTTTGACCAAGAGCATGATCGCGGTCACGTTTTTTGCCGGCTTGCTGCCGGTGGTCGGCAATCTGATTTCCAATTCCGTGCTGGTGATTGTCGCGCTGTCGCATTCGCTCAATACCGCGCTGGGCTCGCTGTTGTTCCTGATTACGATCCACAAGCTTGAATATTTCCTGAACGCCAAGATCATCGGCTCGCACATCAATGCCCGCACCTGGGAATTGCTGACCGCGATGCTGGTGATGGAATCGATTTTCGGCCTGCCCGGCGTGGTCGCGGCGCCCGTCATGTATGCGTATCTGAAGAAGGAATTGACCGAGCGGGCACTGGTATAGCGGGACGGGCCGTCACTTATTACTTGCATGCAACAGCAATGGCAATAAAATGTTTTCATGAGGCTGGTTTTAGCCGTATCGTGCAAGCCTGTGAGGATCTGCGGCCGGATAATATACTGTACCGTGTATTTTTATTTACCCAATGAATATATGCGGCAGACCATGATTTATTGCTGATACTCCCCTATTTTTTTGTTTGAAATGGGCAAACAACGGCGCCGCTGCCGAGTTCGGATGCCGTCCCAATGATGTTTTTAATTGATGGTTCCAAATAGGTACAGCGGTGCTGAACTGCATCGGCGCCACAAAAAATAGGCAGATGATTAAAATACAGTGATCGTCATACTGATGTGCAGGCTCCGGGCCAGTGTTTTTGTCTGCATATAGTCGTGGCGAAGGTGCGGTGCAGCCGTTTTCCGTGAATGCCTGATCCGCCGTGATGTCATGGCAGGCTTGCATGCATACAGAGCCCAGTGGGAGAGTGATGATTCAGCAGCAACCCGACGTGCCGGTGCAATCCATGACCAGCGATCAAGCCAGCGCCAAGCGCAATGAGCTGGAAACACTGACGGCAGCCTTGCAGGAAATGGAAGATCTGTACCAGAACGCGCCTTGCGGCTTCCATTCGGTGGACCGCAATCGGCTGATAGTCAAAATCAACGACACGGAATTGAAGTGGCTCGGTTATCAGCGCGCGGAAGTGGTCGGCAAACTATCGATCGGCGATCTGGTCGCGCCCGAAAGCCATGCTGCGTTGGCGCAGGACTTTGCCGGTCTGTTGGCCGGCAAAGCGATTCACGACCAGAAATTTGTCATGCGCCGCAAGAACGGCGAGACGTTCAGCGTGATAGCCAGCGTCAGCCCATTGCAGGACGCCAGCGGCAGCCTGCTCATGACCTGCGCCACCCTGATAGACATCAGCGAGCGAGAACGGATGCAAGAGGAGCTGCGCGCCAGCGAAGAACGCTTTCGCGGTGCATTCGAGAATGCACCGATCGGCATGGCGCTGATCGCACCGGACGGATGCTGGCTCAAGGTCAATGATGCCTTGTGCCGGATGCTGGGTTATGCCAGCCAGGACTTGCTGCCTCAGAATTACCAGTCGCTGACCTATCCGGAGGATCGCGAGTCGGAACACAGGGCCAAGCAACAGCTGCTGTCGGGAGAGATCGGCTTCTGCCATGTCAATAAGCGCTGCATCCACAAGGACGGCCATACCGTGTGGGGGCGGCTGAGCCTCACCCTGGTCAGGAATGCGCAAGGACTGCCGCTGCATTTTGTGGCCCTGATCGAGGACATTACCGAAAGTGAAAAGACGCAGATGGCGCTGCGCATGAGCGAAGAACGTTTCCGCAGCACGTTTCAGAACGCCTCGATCGGGATGGACCTGGTCGATCTGGAAGGCCGCTGGACCAAGGTCAATCACTCGCTGTGCAAGATGCTGGGGTATACCGAGCAGCAGCTGTTGTCGAAAGGATTTCTGGATATCACCCATCCGGATGACGTCCAGGACAGCAAGGCCCAATTGCGGCGGCTGCTCAGCGGCGAACTGAGTTATTACCATCTGAAGAAACGGTATATCCACAGCGATGGCCATTGCGTCTGGGCATTCGTGAGCGTCACCCTGGTGCGCGATGCGCAGGGCCGGCCGCTGCACTGCGTCGGCATGGTCGAGGATATCACCGAGCGCAAGCAGGCCGAAACCGCATTGCAGCTGGCGCAGGAGAAATTGCGCGAACTGATCGCGCATCAGGAACGCATCAAGGAAAACGAGCGCATCCGCATCGCGCGCGAGATCCATGACGAACTGGGCAGCGTTCTGACCGGCATCCGGGCCAATCTGTCGGTCGCGATGAATCAGGATGAACGCGCCGGCAGCATTCCCAATCAGCATCTGCTGGATGCCTGTGCGCTGCTGGATGCGGCGGTAGATACGGTGCGCAGGGTGATCACCGATCTGCGCCCCAGCGTGCTGGATCAACTCGGCGTCTGGACCGCGCTCGAATGGTATGCCGAACAGACCGAAGCCCGCAGCGGCTTCAGTTGCCGCGTCAGCATCGACGCATCTGCGGCCGAGTCGGTGCTCGAGCCCGAACGCAGCACCGCACTGTTTCGCATCTTGCAGGAAACGCTCAACAACGTGACGCGCCATGCCGATGCATCGGAGGTCGAGATTCGGGTGTCGCATGACGCGGGGTCGATCCGGATGGAAATCGAAGATAACGGCAAGGGCATCGATGCCGGCCAGATGCCCAACCGCAAGTCCTGGGGTATCGCCGGCATGGTCGAACGCGCCCGCTATTTCGGCGGCGATATCAGGATAGCCGATACCTCGCACGGCACGCTGGTGGTGTTGCGCCTGCCGCTGGAGAACCGGAATGACTGACAAGAAAATCAGGGTGCTGCTGGTGGATGACCATGCGGTCGTGCGCAACGGCATCCGGCTGATGCTGGGCACGGTGGACGATATCGAGGTGACGGGCGAGGCGGAGAACGCGCAGGATGCCTTGCATCTGGTGCGGGAACAGGATTTTGATGTAGCGCTGGTCGATATCGCCTTGCCCGGCAAAAACGGCCTGGAACTGCTCAAGCTGCTGCATAACGACAAGCCGAAACTGGCGGTGCTGATCCTGAGCATGTATGCAGAAGACATCTACGCGGTGCGGGCGCTGAAACACGGCGCCGCCGGGTATCTGACCAAGAACAGCCAGGTCGCCACCATGGTGGCGGCGGTGCGCAAGGTGGCGGCGGGCGGCAAGCATCTCAGCCCGGCGCTGCTGGAAAAACTGGCCGGCATGCTCAGCGGCGGCAATATGGTGCCGCATGAGGCGCTGTCGGACCGTGAACTGGAGGTATTGCGCCTGCTGGCCGTCGGCGAGAGCCTGGTCCACATCGCCGAAACCCTGCATTTAAGCCCGAGCACGGTGACCACTTACCGCGCCCGCATCCTGGAAAAGACTGGGATGAAGAGCAATGCGCAACTGACCCGCTACGCGATGGAAAACGGGCTGCTGATGTAGCCGCCGTTTTCAGCCAGCCCCTGCCGAGCTTCCCGTCGGCTTCGTAAAAACGGGGAGTATCACCATTTTCATGCTGTTTCCCGCATATTTTTATTGCCCGCCAAAATATACCCCCGCCTCTATGTGAAATGCTTGGGGCCCTCATTGGCGCCGGCACAGCGCATTGCCTGGCTAGCTGGTGGTCCGCAGCACAGGCCCATCCGGTGCTGCTTCTCTCCCCCCGGCACTCAAGCCCACGGGCCGTTTGGCACAGCGCCTGACGGGCCGGGCTGCTGTAGGGAATCCCCTACATATGCGTATCAAGGGTTCCACTACAGCAGCATGCCGCTATCACCGATAGCGGCCTCCATTACATCGATGGATACTGACAGTCAATGTTGAATATGAGTAAAAAGACATCTTTTTTCAGGTGGCCGCAATGCGGCCGTTGATGAAAATCTGGTAGCTAAGTTCATGCAACGATAGGCCCGACCATGCCAGCGCACGTTATCGACAGCCTGACTGAAGATCCGCCGGAACCGGCGCCGCGACAGGCGTTTCCGTTTGCCTCGCATCACGATATGGCGGCGACGGCAACTGATGCGATGGCAGCGGTAGGCGCTCTGGTTCTGGATAAAAACGGCGCCATCCGTTTTTGCAGCACGGCGGTGGCACGGCTCGCCGGCACCACCGCTGCCGGCCTGCTCGGGCGCCCGGTCAGGCAATTGCTGCCGCAACTGCCGTTCAATCATGGCACGCCTGGCTACAACGTCGCATTTGCGATGTTTTCAGCGACTGCCGATGTTGCGCATTCCTTGCTGCTATCCAGAGCGGATGGCAGCCAGATGACGGTCGATGCCGCGCTCAGTTCGTTCAGGGTCAATGAAGAACACCTGTTCTGCGTCGAATTGCGTCATCACCTGCAGTCCACCATTCTGTTCAATGAGTTGCATGCGTTCGAGCGCAAAGCCGCTTTGAGCACCGAAACCGTGCTCATTACCGACATCGATGGCGTGATCATTTATGTCAACCCGGCATTTGAAGCATTGACCGGTTTTTGCAGCGACGAGGTGTGCGGTTGCACGCCGGCCATCCTGAAGCCGGAAATGCGCGACGACGATGTCTATCATGGGCTGCTGGAGATGATCCGTTGCGGTGGAACATGCAGCGGCATTTTTGCCAACAGCAAGAAAAATGGTGAAGTCATTTATCAGGACACCGTGATCCGGCCCTTTGTGGATGCCGGCGGCCGCATTACGCATCTGGTTTCGATCGGACGCGATGTCAGTGAGCGCATGCAGGAGATTGCACGCCTCAAGCATCTGGCCAACCACGACAGCCTGACCTGCCTGCCTAACCGCAGCCTGCTGCTGGACCGCCTGCATCAGGTGCAGGCCTATGCGGCCCGGCGCGAGCAGCAGTTCGCGGTCGTCATCATCGATGTCGATCACTTCAAACCGATTAACGACACCCTGGGCCATGCCGCCGGGGATGCCGTGTTGCAAACGGTCGCTGCGCGCCTGACCAG
Source organism: uncultured beta proteobacterium (assembly GCA_963837775.1). Classification (GTDB taxonomy): domain Bacteria; phylum Pseudomonadota; class Gammaproteobacteria; order Burkholderiales; family Burkholderiaceae_D; genus CAWIOX01. The sequence continues at coordinate 14,591 of CAWIOX010000020.1, forward strand.
TTGCGTACGGGCCGAAGATACCGTTGCGCGCTGGGGCGGCGATGAGTTTGTGCTGCTTCTGGTGGACATCGACAGCGATGTCGCCGTGGCCCGGGTGCTCGACAAGGTGCTCGCCGTATTCGAGCATCCGCTGCCGATTGAAGAATACAAGCTGCAAATTTCAGTCAGCATCGGTGTCTGCCTGTATTCCGAGGCCGGCGAAGATGTCCATGCGCTGCTCAAGCATGCCGATATGGCGATGTATCAAGCCAAGCATGATGGCGGCAATGGCTATTATTTCTGGAACAGCCACGAAGCACCGCAGGTGTCTGCCATCGCAGGCGAGACCGATGCAAGCCGCGCCATCACCGACAGCGCGGACCGGCAATCAGATCCTGCGAGCGGCAGCGAGTCCGGTCCGAACCAGCAAGCATGCACAGGATGAGAACGCGATGACAGTCATGATGGTAGAAAATTCCCGCGTGATGCAGCAGGTATGGCGCGACATGATCGACCGCATCGCTGCTCTGACGCTGACCGGCATCTACAGCGGTGCGACGGCGGCGATTGCCGCAGTGCGCAGCATGCCGCCAGATATTGTCTTGCTGGATATACAGCTCGATGAAGGCAGCGGGATCGATGTATTGCGCGTGCTGGCAGCGGAGCAACCTGATGCCAGAGTCGTCGTGGTAAGCAGTGAGCAAGATGACGTCTACCGCAGGTTTTGCGCCAATGCAGGCGCCTATGCCTTTCACGATAAAAATGAGTTAGATGCAATACACCACACCCTGGCCACCCTGGCCAAGCTGAAGTCATCCGATGCCGTGGTCAGCGGATCCGTGCTTGAGAATTTCTAACAATTGGGAGCCCCACATGTTTACGACACATACGCATGACAATCTGCCTGACTCAGCTGCGCTCTGTGCGCCATGGCAGAACGATCCTGTCGAAGCAGGCCGGCAATGCCACGGCCGCTTGTGGTCAAGCCTGAAGGAGATATGCGATTTGCTGCATGTGCCGTCTGCGCATTTGTGCGGGGATGAAGAACTGCTGTTCCAGCATGTGCAATTCAAGACCGGACAGCGCATCCATACCATAGGGCAGGCTTTCGAGGTGCTGTATCTGGTCCATTCCGGCTTCCTCAAGACGGTCCTGATCGATGAGTCCGGTGGCGAGCAAGTGCTGCATTTCCCGATGAAGGGCGACTTGCTGGGCGTCGACGGCATCCATGCGCGGCATTATGCATCGGAGGTAGTGGCCTTATCCGAATGCAATCTGATCTTGCTTCCCTTCAAGAAATTGATGGCACTCGGGAAAACCCATCCTGAGCTGGAAAACACCATCTATGATGTGCTGAGCCAGGAACTGGTACGGGAGCAGGGGATGGCCGGCATGCTCAGCGCGATGGGCGCCGAGGCACGGGTTGCCCGTTTCCTGCTGACGATGGCAGGCCGGTTCGAATGCATGGGTTATTCAGGCAAGCTGTTCAACTTGCGGATGACCCGTCACGAGATCGGCAGCTATCTCGGACTGACGCTGGAAACCGTCAGCCGCACCTTGTCCGTCTTCAATGAACTCGGCTGGATCAGCGTGCATCAGCGCAGCATCGAAATCAAGGATCAGGCAGCGCTGGAGAACTTGCGCAAAGTGCCATCGTCCCGTGCGCGCCCCAGAAAGGTGATCCAGGTCAATCTGTAGGCCGCCGGCCTGACGCTGAACGGCAAAGCCAGCCTGCATCAGCGCCCGGCTGCGGTCGGCGGCGTCATGCCCAGCACCGCGCTGAGCATGCTGAGCGCGCCGCCTTCAATGCCATCGACGGCAATTGACAGCGGTTCGCGCTCCTGCCGGCTGCCGACCACATACAGCAGCGGCAGGAAGTGTTCCGCAGTCGGTACCGACAAGCGGGCATCCTGCCCCCATTGCGCATAGTCTGCCAGCTGGGTCACGTCGCCCTCCGTCAGAAGCTGGCGCACCTTGTCGTTGAAGCGGATGGCCCAATCGTAGGCGGGCGCACTGCCGTTCCAGGCGTACATGCGCAGGTTGTGCACCACGTTGCCGCTGCCGATGATCAGGATGCCTTCGTCGCGCAAGGCGGCCAGTTTCGCTCCCAGCGCAAGATGGAAGGCGGCCGGCTGGGTGGCGTCGATGCTGAGTTGCACCACCGGGATGTCGGCCTCCGGGTAGGCCTTGAGCAGTACCGACCAGATGCCGTGATCCAGCCCCCATGCCTGATCCATCTGCACCTCGATATCCGGCGCCAGCAAATCCCGCACGCGGGCCGCCAGTGCCGGATCGCCGGGCGCCGGATAGCGGACCTCGAACAGCGCCTGCGGAAAGCCGCCGAAGTCGTGGATGGTGGGCGGGTGCGCCATCGCGGTAACCGCCGTGCCGCGCGTCAGCCAGTGCGCAGAAATGGCCAGAATCCCCCTGGGGCGCGGCAAGCTGGCGCCCAGCTGCTGCCAGCTTTGGGTATAGCGATTGTCTTCCAGCGCATTCATCGGATTGCCATGGCCGAAAAAAATGGCCGGCATGCGCTGCTGGGGGGCATTGGGCATCGAATGTTTCCTTATCTGTTGGCCGGATAAGTCATCATAGGCATTTCCGGCACAAAGAAAAATCCGTTTTTGCGGAAATGATTATTGCCGATTATGAAAAAATTCAGCCTGCCAAGGCGCTCTCCGCGCCTTCCATATACTGACCCGTGTATATTTTATATGGCAATAAATACATGCGGCAAATGCCATGAAAATGGTTATACCCCCTGTTTTCACCTTATTTCAGGGTCATGAAATATCCGGGTTGGGGATATCTTCCGGCTTGAGACGGGTCTGGGCCGTGATGAAACTGGCGAACTGCTGTGCCGGCACCGGCTTGCTCAGCAAATAGCCCTGCATCAGGTCGCAGGATTGATCCCGCAGGAAACGCAACTGGGCTTCTGTTTCCACCCCTTCGGCCACCACTTCCAGACGCAGGCTGTGGGCCAATGCGATGATGCCTTTGATGATGGCTGCGTCATCGGCATCCTGCGGCACGTCGCGCACGAAGGATTGGTCGATCTTGATGGTATTGACCGGGAAGCGTTTCAGGTAGGCCAGCGAGGAATAGCCGGTGCCGAAATCGTCAATCGACAGCCGCACATCCAGACTGCGCAGACGCTGCAGCGCCTGCAAGGTATCCTGGGCGTTTTCCATCAGGGTGCTCTCGGTAATTTCCAGCTCCAGCAGTTGCGGCGCCAGCCCGGTGTCGGCCAGAACCTGCTCCACCGTGGTGCTGAAATTGCCCTGCAACAGCTGGCGCACCGACAGGTTGACCGCCATCCTCATGGCCGGCATGCCGGACTTGATCCAGCTCTGGAGCTGGGCACAGGCGGTGCGCAGCACCCATTCGCCTATCGGGTTGATCAGGCCGGTTTCCTCCGCCACCGGAATGAACTCGGCAGGAGAGATCGGGCCACGGATCGGGTGGTGCCAGCGCAGCAGCGCCTCCATCCCGATCACTTGCCCGTTGTCGAGCCGTGCCTGGGGCTGGTAATAGACTTCCAGTTCCTGCCGGTTCAAGGCCTCGCGCAGATCGCTTTCCAGGCGCATGTGTTCGGACACCGCGAACTCCATCGCCGCCTCGAAGAACTTGAAGCCGGTGCGGCTCTTCTTGGCCCGGTACATCGCGGTATCGGCGTGCTTCAGCAACGTGCCGGCGTCGATGCCGTCGTGCGGATACAGCGAGATGCCGATGCTGGTGCTGACAAAAATATCATGCCCGTCGATCTTGAATGGCGTGGACAGCGAACGGCAGATGTTCTGGGCCGCAGTGGCCGCCGTATCCGGGCTTGGCATGTCGGCCAGCACCACGGTAAATTCGTCCCCCCCGAGGCGGGCCACGCAGTCCACGTTGCGCACGCTGCGCCGGATCCGCTGCGCGACCGCTGCCAGCAGCCGGTCACCGGCTTCATGGCCGAAGGTGTCGTTGACATTCTTGAAACGGTCCAGATCCAGGAACAACACCGCAGCCACTTCGCCGTTTTGCCGTGCCTGTTCGATACAGCGTTCCAGTTGCCTGAAAAACAGCGCACGGTTCGGCAGATCGGTCAGCGGGTCGTTATAGGCCAGGTGGCGGATGCGCTGTTCGGTCCGGTTGGCATCGACGATGCGTCGCACGCGCTGCGACAGCACGGCAAAATGGATCGGTTTCGGGATGTAGTCGCTGGCGCCGGCGGCAAATGCCCGCTCTACCGACAGATTGTCGTCCAGTGCGGTAATCATCAGCACCGGGATGGCGTGTCCGTTGGGCAACTCCTGCAGCCGGGCGCAGGTGGTAAAGCCATCCATGACCGGCATCAGCGCATCCATCAGGATCACATCGGGCTGGATGCGCTTGAGCAGCAGCAGCGCATGGGCGCCATTCTCGGCCTCTTCCACCCGGAAACCGTCCCTGGCTAAAGTATGGCGCAAGGCGCTGCGCGTGCTGCGGTCATCGTCCACCACCAGCACCAGAATGCTTTCCTCTTCCGGCTTGGCCGGCCGCTGGTTTTCGAGAAATACCTCGCTGCCGAGCAGCACTGCCACCTCGTCGAAGGCTGAGCGCAGTTGTGCCAGCAGCGGGTGTATCGCATCAACCTGTTGCTTCAGGGCCAGTTCTTCCACCTCCCTGGCGTACAGGGTCAGGCTGGTGGCGCCCAGGTTGCTGCTGCAGCCCTTGATGGTGTGCGCGGCGGCATGAGCGGCTTCAGCATCACCCTGGCTGACGGCTTGCTCCAGTTGTTCCAGATAGGTCGGCATGTCTTCCAGGAAGGGCATCACCGCATGCTGCAGCGCGGGGCCGAGGATTTCACGCAGCTTGTCGAACACGACCCGATCCAGCGGGCCGCCTTCAGGCGCGACCGGCTCCGGCATGTTTTCCGCGCGCGGTTCGGACCGCATCGGCTTGGTGAGCCAGCACGCCAGTTTGGCGCGCAGCGTAACCAGCGTGATGGGTTTTGCCAGATAATCGTCCATGCCTGCTGCCAGGCATTTTTCCACATCTCCGGGCTGGGCGTTGGCTGTCATCGCGATGATCGGCGTGCGTCTTCCCTGCGGTTCTTCGATATTGCGGATGTGCGCGGTGACCTCATACCCGTCCATCTCGGGCATGTTGCAATCCATCAGGATCAGGTCAAAACAACTGCGGCGGATCGCATCAATTGCCTCCCAGCCATTGGAAGCAAATTCGCAACTGCAGCCGCTCATGGCAAGCATGCCGGCCGCCACCGCCTGATTGGTACGGTTGTCTTCCACTACCAGCACCCGATACATATTGACTGCAGCGGCCGGATCTTCCGGCACAGTGGCAGGTGTTGCTGCCAGGGCGCGAGGTGCGCCGTCCGAGAGCAGGCGCCGGATCGCATCGAGCAGGCGATTCATGCGCAGCGGTTTGCCCAGGTAACCATCGGCGCCCGCCGGCAATTCGCTCTGCGGTGCGCCATAGCGATCCAGCAGCAATAAACGGGTCGCCGCTAGCGCCGGATCGGAATGAATATGATGTGCCAGGTCTGCGCCCTGCGCGTCACTGGCGCTGAGGTCCATGATCACCAGGAAATAGGGTGCGTGGCTCTGTTCGGCGCGCCCCAGCGCCAACAGCGCCTCGGCGCCGCTGCTTGCTGCATGACAAGACATGCCCTGGTGCGTCAGGCTTTGCGTCAGGAAACTGCGCACAATTTCGCTTTCGGCCATGACCAGCACCCGCAGCCCGGGAAAGTCTTGCCGTTCGGGCGCGGGTGAACTCAACTCGCCTGGTTTGCACAGGATGGTGAGCCAGAAAGTTGTGCCGCTTCCGTGCTGGCTGACGACCCCGATCTCGCCGCCCATCAGTTCCACCAGTTGCTTGCTGATCGTCAGGCCGAGGCCGGTGCCGCCGTATCTGCGGGTGGTGGAGCGGTCGGCCTGCGTGAAGGATTCAAACACATGGAGCGCCGTGTCCTGGTCCATGCCGATGCCGGTGTCGCTCACCTCGAAGCGCAGCCTGAGATGGTCAAGGCCGTCTGCCACGCAAGAGATGCGCAGCGCCACTTCGCCATGCTCGGTGAATTTCACCGCGTTGCCAATCAGATTGAGCAGCACCTGCCGCAAGCGGTGTGAGTCACCCTTGATCCGGTCGGGCACGCCGGGGGCCAGCAGATAACCGAGTTCCAGACCTTTTTGCTGCACCTGGTCGGCAAGCAGTTCGACCACCTCATCGAGCAACTTGCGCAAGTCGAAATCGATCTCTTCCAGCACCACCTTGCTGGCTTCCATCTTGGAGAAATCGAGGATGTTATTGATCAGATCCAGCAAGGTGTGGGCCGAACCGCAGGCCACCTCGACGCATTCATGCTGCGGCGGTGTGAGCGGCATTTCCTTGAGCACGTCAAGCATGCCGATCACCCCATTCAATGGGGTGCGCACTTCGTGGCTGACGGTGGCGGCGAATTGCGCCTTCATCAGCGCCATGTGCAGCGCCTGATCCCGGGATTGCTTCAATTCTGCTTCGCGCTGCTCCAGCACGCTCATCATCTGGTTGAAGGCGAGCGCCATCTCAACAATGTCGCGCGGGCCTTCCGGAGTCGCACGCATGCCGGATTCGCCGGCCTCGGCGCGCCCCATCAGGCCAGACAGATTATTTAATGGGCGGATCAAGTGCCGCGTCAGAAGGCGCATGACGCCCAGCAGGATGATGGCGAACGAGAGCGTGATTGCGAGATTTCCTATCAAGCAATGAAATCACCATGCGCTTCATGGTGTCTTTGCTCAGTACGATATGCACATACCCGAGCAGCTTGGGTTTGCGCTCGGCAAGCTCATATGGCGAGGCCGCCGCCTCGCCATTATGGACCGCAGCATCGAAGCGCCATGCATCATCGGTTTCCTGCACCAGTCTGGCCTTGCTCAGGCTGGCATCGGGCCGGGGTCGCTGCATCGCTTCGATTTGCGTGGCGGCTCTGGTTTCAGACAGCAGGACTTTATTGGCGGCGTCAGTAATCTCGACCTGCAATACATCAGGAAAGGCCAGGGTAGTCGCGACTACCTCGCGCGCATTGTCGGGCGAATGATAAAGCAGGGCCAGTATGCTCTGGCGCGCCAGATTCTCGGCGATCTGCTGGCCCTGCTCGATCAGATACGCGCGCATGCGCCGGCTGCTTTCCCAGGAGTTGATCAGGGATGAAAACAGCGCCAGAACCAGGATGGCGCTCGTGACAATGACTGTCAGCTGGCTGCGAAAGCCGGTACGGCGAAAATAGTCGTGCAACATGATGTGCCCGTCAGGTTGGGGGAAAGGTAGGCGTCGTATATTGCATGGCCCTTATTGTATCCATGACCGATGATGCGCTGCGTTGCTGGCGATAATTAAGTATCTTCATCATGGCTCCGGGAAAATGGCATTGAAACTGCGTTGTTGCTGATGATCGATGGTCAAGCCGATGTGACTGGCAGAGCGCAGATTGACTGCCGTGTATACCTCGCGCAGCGGTGAGATGCCGCGCTTGCGGGGTTCTCCCGCCAGTACGCCGAATGCGGCAATGGCCAAATCGCGTCCCAGTTCCATATTGTTCGGATACAGCGCGAACAGCGCGCCCTTCTTGACGTGCAGGAAACTGCTGGAAAAGATCGGTACGCCACGGTTCCAGGATTCCTTCAGGACCAGAGGCAAAATCGTGGCCTCATCCACCGTGGTCGCATCATGCGGCAGCCAGATCGCATCCAGCCGGCTATCGGCTGCGGCGAAAGCGGCTTCATACAGACGTGCTGCGCTTGCCAGGTCCGGCGCTTCATGGGCCACCAGTTCCAGGCCCTGCGCCTTGGCTGCCGCCTGCGCCAGCTTCAGCAGCCATGCATTGTTCTGCGGATCGTAGATCACGGTGACTCTTTTTGTATTGGGCAACAATTTTTTCAGGAACGCAAACAGCAGGCCCGGGTCCGGCGTCAGACTGATCCCGGTCAAATTGCGATTTTCTGCCTCCGGGACCGACAGCACACCGCCCACCACCACGGCAATGTCGCGCTCCAGTCCGCTTGCAATCTTGACTCCCTGCCGTCCGAGAGCAATCACGACCCTGGTGCCGTTGCGTTTCAACTGCCCGTTCAGCTCGGCCGCATTGCTGTTCGGTCCGAGCGGATAGCTGTTGACACGCATTCTGGCCTGCTCCTCAATGCCTTCGATGATCTTGTTAAAAACGCTGCGAAAAGGCTCGCCCAAATCCGGGTAAATAACCGCGATGGCAGAGCCATCATTGGCCTGAGCTGCGTGAGCCAGCGCACAGGCCAGCGCCAGAAACAAGCTGATTGCGCGTCGCAACAGCGCAGAGTACGCCCTTGCAGAAGGGCATGCTCCTGTCACTGTCTCAGAGCTTGTGCTGGAACTGGACATACAGGGTCCGGCCTGGAAGCGGCAAGTCGAACGGAATATAACCCGGAGCCAGGCTCGGTTCCCTGGCATCCTGGTTGAACAGATTCAGCAGCATGACGCTCGCGGTCCAGCCATCGGCCAGTTGCTCGCGCCTCAGGCTCAGATCCAGCGTCGTGTAATCGGCGATCTGGGGCCGGATGTCACCCGGTTGCCGCTTGCGGTCGGCAACATGGTTGAGCGTCGTGCCAAGCTGCCATTGCGGCGCGAAACGCCAGTCGGCCCGGGCAAACAAGCGTCGATGAGGCGCCAGACCGGCGTCCTGGCCGCTGGCTTCATCGATCGAATGCTGCAGCGAAAAACTGCCCGAAAGCCGCAAATTGCGCGTCGCATCCCAGGTCGCTTCCAGCTCCAGCCCGCGGCCGCTCTGGCCGCCCGAATTCTGCGCGGTGAAGCCGCTGGCATCCGGCACGAAACGGATCATATCGCGCATACGATAATGGAACAGGCTCAGATTGGTTTGCAGCGTGGGGGCGGGCTGCCAGGAAAGTGCCAGCTCATTGGTCGCGATGGTTTCCGGCCGCAGGCTGGGATTGCCAACGGATACCGGGTTGTTGATGTTGTACTGCTCGGCAAAAGAGGGCGCGCGGAAAGCCCGCCCGTGCAATGCCTTGATGACGACGTTATAGGCTGCGTCCCACACCAGCGCCAGGCGCGGATTGGTGGTCGCGCCGAAGTCCGAATAGCGGTCGTGCCGCACGCCCGCCGTCAGGGTCCAATCCTTGGCAAGGGTCCATTCATCCTGGGCAAACACATACGCCAGATTGCGCTTGTGCGGCGTCAGGTAGACGTCCGGCGTGCCGCTGACATCGATGATGCTGCCCAGCGGAATGAAGGCGGGGCCAATTCCTGGAATGGTGATGATCTTGTAATTCTTGGTTTCACTGGTCTCATACAAATCCTCGACCCTGAATCCGGTGCCCAGGCGTAGCCGATGCTGTTCAAAGCCGCTATAGAAGGCTGAAATGCTGCCGTGGCTATGCCGTTCGGAATGGCCGGGATTGCCGATCACGCCGTTGGGGAAAGCACCGCCGAACGCGCCGGCAGGAAACAGCATAAAGGCCGGATCGCCGGGTTTTTCCTTGAGGTCGTAATACCCGATGACACCGGACACATCCCAGTTCGGCGCCCAGTTGGCATTCTGGTAAGTCAGGTCCAGGTACAGCCTGGATTCAGGGACACGGCTATTCGGGTCCAGGCTCTCGGCCAACCCGGCACCGATGCCCACTTCGCGCTGCTGGACACCGGCCCGGAAACGCCACTGCTCAAACGACAGATCGGCACGCGCATCCAAGGCATTGCGCAGCGCGTTGATCGGGCCGGGGGCAAGCGAAGCATTGGTGCCGAAGAGTTGGTCCAAAGAAGACTGGAAATCCTGCCGAACAATGCCTTTTTGGCCATCGGTGTGACCGACACGCAGGTAGAACGCGGCTTCCAGCGGGCCCAGTTCGCCGCCATGCTGGATCCAGGCATCGCGGCTATTGAAGCTGCCGGCCCGCACACCGAATTCGGTGCCCCGGATGTCGGCCGCCGTCTTGGTAATCACATTGATCACCCCGGAGACCGCATCGGCACCGTACAGCGCCGACCCCGGGCCGCGGATTACTTCGATCCGCGCAATATTTTCCAGTGGCATGCCGCCCCATGCCAGGCTGCGATTACCGAGAAATACACTGGTGATCGGGATGCCATTGACCAGCATCAGGACTTGCGGATTGTAGCCGGTGTGTATGCCGCGAAAACTGTAGATCGGATTGGATGCCAGCGACGACACGGATACATGCAGGCCCGGCACGCTTTCCAGTACCTGATCCAGATCGGTCGCGCCCATCGCCTCGATGTCGTGCGCGGTGATGACGGTGGCGACAGCCGGTGCGCGGGCAATTGCCTGCTGGCTGCCGGTGGCGATGCTGACCGATGACTTGTCGCCGTAGGCCAGCGCCAGCTCTTCCTCTTCGGAAGATTGGGCGGCAGCGGAGCCGGCCCAGATCAGCGCTGACAATGCGCACAGCGCTTGACGTTGCAATACTTGCATGAATGGTTATTCCCTTAAATTCTGTTTGGCTGGCGCCAGGGGCGCTGCGCTCGCCCTTCGTACGCAATATCCGTACAGGAAATCCGGTACAGCATGCCTTCAGGGCGTTCGGAGGCTTCAATGAAGCACGGCTGCATGCCTGCCAGAAACACCGGGAACATGAACAGGGAAAACTCCTGCTGTGTCAACCCGAGATCCGCCCCCAGCGCGGCAACTAGCGCAGCGTAATTCATTTTCATCCGCCAGCGCCCGGACAGCAGTGCGTCCTCCACAGCAAATGCCAGACGGAAGTATGGGCCTTGATCCAGATCCAGGCTCCGGGCCAGAGTCAGCATCGGCTGAATGCGCTCGTCGCCATTGATCAGCGGACGACCGTAGCCACCTATGCTGCGATGCGTATCAAACTCCTCACGCAGACAAGTAGTCAAGTCGTTGCCACTTTCTAGGCGCTGCCGGGTACGAATAAAAAAATCTATCGCACGAGCGAGGATGCCGCCGCCATAGATCGATGCTTCCGATACCGCCAGTGCAGCTGCGACACCCAGGGTGCCGGTACTGCGCGTGCTGCCGGCCAAAGCGGCGACCCGATTGTTCCACAGGCGCACATCCGGGTAGCTGGTATAGGTCCAGATCGCCTGCAGCAGGCGCAATTGTTGGGGAGAGAAGCGACGCCCTGTGATCCCGAACACATACAATTCAAGCCAGTCCATGTCCTTGAGTTCCGCATGCAGATCATGGCCACGGAAAATCACATGACTGCCGGGAAAGAAAGCGCCCATGCGGCTCTTCAAACCACCGGCATTTTCCGGCTGCGGATCGGGATGGGCATTCATACAGGCTCCTGAGCAGGATCGGTTTCCAGCTCCATGCTACCGAAGGGAAATTTCTTGTAGCCGTACTGGCGCTGTTCGACAGCATGGGCCGCCGCACCCGGCAGGCGCAGCAGCAGATGCAGCATTTCACCCTGCTCAGGCGAGAAGCCGAGGTCGGCCAGCGCAGCGGCAGCGACACCGGACAGCGCCAGCGGGCATGCTGCGGCGGCTTCCAGCGCGGGCCGGTTCTGTTCCAGCCAGCGCAAATAAGATCCGGTACTCAGGCGCGCCAGACAAGTCAGGGTCTGCCTGACGGGGGTGGCGGTGCTGATGCCATGCGGATCGAAACCCGGCGCATGTTCCGGTGTCGGCCAGATACTGCCGGGGCTGGCGCTACGCCTGATGAGTTGATCTTGCCAGGCCTGGAGATCGGTGCCGCAGGCAGCCCAATTTTCCATTGCCAGCAATACTTCGCGCCCTCCGGCCAGTTGCCCGGCGCCAACTGCCAGCGCAGCCATCAGGCTGGAGGCGGCGGTCGAGCCGCAAACGCCGCCGCACATGGCCGCATGGACCGAGGCATCTCTGGGTCCGGGGTTGGCCAGCGCCAGCGCCAATGCTTCCAGCAAATCTGCTTGCGCCGCACTGGGAGCCTCGTCATGGAACAGCAGATACAGCATATCGACCCAGCGCGCCTGCCCCAGCATCTCGCCATAGACATCGTAGCCGCGGCAATAGGCAACCCTGGCAGCATAAGGATTGTCCGGTTCCGGCTCTTCGCGCCAGATACGGCTGTGTATGGCATTCGGATTTTCTGTGTCGCTCATCGTGTTATTTCCTGAGGCGATGGATGCTGCTACTGTGAGGCGCCTGTGCAAATCAAATGAGCTGACATGCGTTTCTTCCGCCGATTTTTTTGCATTGAATACTCCCTGCGCTGCCGGCCTTGCTCCTGCTTCATTTTATGTCTATTTTGCAATTAATTGCGAAATAGAAATGTAAATTTATTATTTTTCCAGATGTTTTTTGCTGCATCAACATTGTCAACCGCCTGTATATCCTGCCTGACGGCTCAAAGACCGCCGGCCAATACCCGCATCCGCACATTCATCGGCGGCACTTCGTCGGGATCGATGAATACGTCCAGCAGCGTCGGTCCGCGGCGCGCGCAGATAGCGCCAATATCCAGATTGAGCAGATCTGCCGGCGCATGGATGGTGTGGGCTACCGCACCCATGGCGCGGGCCAGGGCGGCGAAATCGGTGGGCGGCAGATCGCAGCCGATCTGCTCTGCATGCGCCATGCGCTGGCCGTGCTTGACCATGCCCAGCGACTGATTGTTGAGCACCACGAAGATGACGGTTTGCCTTTCGGCCACCGCCACCGAGATTTCCTGGCCATTCATCAGAAAGCTGCCGTCACCGGTAATGCAGACCACCGGCACCTTCGGATTGGCGGCAGCGGTACCGACGGCGCCGCCGATGGCCCATCCCATCGGGGCAAAGTTCATCGTGACCCGCAGCCAGCCGCCCTCGGTCTTGCGGCGGCCGGGCGCCCGCTTGCTGCCGCCGGTGTGCCGTCTTTCGCTGGTGCGTCGGTCGATATTGGGCTGCAAATAGTGGATGGCCCAGGTGGTGCTGTTGCCGGTATCGGCCAGGAAGCGGGTGGTGGGGGGAAATAGCCGCCCCAGTTCATGCATCAGCCGTTGCGGCAGGATCGGCGTGGCGTTGCTCTCGGCCTTGTCGGGGGCGGCCAGCATATTGTCCGGTTTGCGCTGGGTGCCATGTTGTTGCTGCTCGATGTAACCGCTCTGGCGCGCTTCGTTTTCGTACAACTGCTGGACCAGCCGGGTGAAGATCGACAGGATGCGCCCGCGCATGTGAAAACGCGCCATCGGCGTGCGGGTCAGGTGCTCTTCCGACTCGTCGATATGCACCAGCCGGGCATTGAGCAGGCTGTCGCTCCAGCCGCCGCTGTTCCACTCTCCCATGCCGGTGCCGACCGCAATGATCAGATCCACCGACTTGTCGCGCAGCACGGCCTCTGCCGACGCATGGCCGCCGAAACCGAAAACGCCGCGAAACAGCGGGTGATGCGGGTTGACCAGGCCTTTGCCATCCGGCGTGGTGACCACCATCGCGCCGCTCAGTTCGGCGAACTGGAGTATCGAACCGATCGCCTCGCCGCAATCCACGCCGATCAGGAACACCACATTTTCAGCCTCATCCAGCATCTGACGCAGCGTTTCAAGCGCATCGTCGTCCACCAGCGCGGATGGCTTCAGAAGCGAGCCCAAGTCGTAGGAGGGGTAGGGCAGTGGATTCGGACTGCGAAATACATCGACCGGAATGCTCAGGTGGGCCGGCCCCATCGGAGCACGGGTCGCTAGTTGCAATGCGGTAACGAGTTTGTGTTCAAACTGCTGCGGATGGGATACCAGCGAGTTGTAGCGGGTGCAGTGCTGCAGCATGCCCAGAGTATTGATGCCGGTGCAGGCCGATTCCTGCAGCGGATGCTTGCCGAAGGTAGGCAAGGCCGGCTGTCCGGTGATGACCAGCAGCGGAATATTGTTGTCGTAGGCGCAGGCGACGCCGGTGATCAGATTGGTGATGCCGGGGCCGGAGGTCGAGCAGCAGACCCCGATCTTGCCGGTTTCGCGCGCATAACCGTCGGCCATGAAGGCGGCTCCCGCCTCGTGCCGCGCCAGCATGTGGCGCACCCCGCCCCTGCGGCTGCTGCGGGCGATCGCATTGAACAGCGGTTCGATGGCGCCGCCGGGAACCCCGAACACGTATTCGATTTCCATCTGCTCCAGATAGGCCAGCAGCAGATCGGCTATTTCCATCGGCTGCCCGGGAATGCGTTCCGGGCTGTTTTTTTCTTGGTGTTGTCGTGCGCCAGAAAAATGTCAGTACTCATATCGCCGCCCCTGTCTTCGGTGATGGAAAGATGGCCGCGATTGATGGGCGAGCATCCGCTACCGTCATAGTCGTGCCGGGCAATCGGCTGACTATTGCTGCTGTGACATTTTATTGTACCTCTATCTCTGAAAAAATTGCCAGCGCGGATCAATCGCGGCGGCCCGCGCAATTTGAAATCGGCGATGGGGCGTAAAATGACGTTTTTCCGACCGCAGCTGCCACCATGATCATCCTGTCCACCCTCAACGCCCGCTTTGCCCATGCATCACTGGGCCTGCGCTATCTGCTTGCGAACATGGGAGAACTGCAGGATCAGACCCGGCTGCAGGAATTCGTGATCGGCGCCAAAACCACCGACATCGTCGAGAAGCTGCTGGCGCAGCAGCCGCGCATCATCGGTTTCGGCGTGTACATCTGGAATGTCGAGGAAACCACGCGGGTGGTGGCGATGCTGAAACAGGTCGCGCCGCAGATCGTCATCGTGCTGGGCGGGCCGGAAGTGTCGTATGAGCCGGAGCAGCAGGCGATCGTGCAGGCGGCCGATTACCTGATCACCGGCTGGGGCGATGCCAGCTTCCCCAAGCTGTGCCGCGACATCCTGCACGGTCCGAAGCCGATCATGAAGATCCACGCCGGGCTGCAGCCGCCGATCGATGACATCAAGCTGCCGTACGCGCTGTACACCGAAGACGACCTCAGGCACCGCATCCTGTACGTGGAAGCCTCGCGCGGCTGCCCGTTCAAATGCGAATTCTGCCTGTCCTCGCTGGACAAGACTGCGTGGCCGTTTGCGCTCGACCGCTTCCTGGGCGAACTGGAAGCGCTGCATGCGCGCGGCGCGCGGCTGTTCAAGTTCGTCGACCGCACCTTCAACCTGAACATCAAGTCCAGCCTGCGCATCATGCAGTTCTTCCTCGACAAGCTGGCGGCCCATCCGGACGATCCGGTCTACGCCCATTTCGAGGTGGTGCCGGATCATCTGCCGGATGCGCTCAAGGACGGCATCCGGCAATTCCCGCCCGGCGCGCTGCAGTTCGAGATCGGCATCCAGAGCTTCAATCCGGCCGTGCAAACGCTGGTCAGCCGCAAGCAGAACAATGAGAAAGCGGCCGAGAATATCCGCTGGCTGGTCGAAAATTCTCACGCGCACATGCACGTCGACCTGATCGCCGGCCTGCCGGGCGAAGACATGGCCAGCTTCGCCGCCGGTTTCGACCAGCTGTATGCACTCAAACCGCACGAAATCCAGTTCGGCATCCTGAAGCGCCTGCGCGGCACGCCGATCATCCGCCATACCGAAAAATTCAAGCTGGTGTTCGACGCCAACCCGCCTTACACCATCCTGGCCAATGAGCACATCGACTTCGCCACCATGCAACGGCTGGTGCGCTTCGCCCGCTACTGGGACATGATCGCCAATTCCGGCCGCTTCGCCCACACGCTGCCGCTGATTCTGGCCGACAGCCCATTCGCCCGCTTCATGGACCTGTCCGACTGGATCTACGCCAAAACCGACGCCACCCACCGCATCGCGCTGGAACGGCTGGCGGCGCTGGTGGCGCAATGGCTGCAAACCCAGGGCATCGATGCCGCCGCAGCCGACGCACTGGTGGCCAGCGACTACGCCGGACAAGTCAACCAGCCGCATGTCAAATCCAAGGCCGCCAAGGAGAAAAAAGCGGCCAATGCGACTGAACATGCGGCGCCGCAAAGGCAGGCGCGGCATCTGGCGGCCTGAAGCGGATCGCGATAAGCTATCGTGTTGCTTCACCTCATGCTCCTGGCGTCGGCGTGATGCAGATTCCGTTGATGGTTAACCTTCACTTCTCACTCACACCCTCTTATGTACGATTGGCTTCAACGTATCTTCAAGCCGGCGCAAAAGAATGCCGCTGACGTGACTGCGCCGAAATTGGCCGAAGCTGCGACGCCCACCGCAGCACCGGCAGCACCGCCCGCGGTGAGCGGGATTTCCCGCATGCAGCGCGACGAGCTCAATGCGAATTTCAGCAATTGCCTGTTCGGCGCCAATGACAATGCGGAGATTTTCGCCAGCCAGAGTGAAAGCGAGATTCTGGCGGCGCTGGAAAAGATCGTCAGATCAAACCAGTCAGGCGCGAATCTGGTGCGCAGAATGCCGGGCGTGATCCCGCAATTGCTGCAAAGCTTGCGCACCGAGGCATTTTCCGGCGCCGATCTGGCGCACAAGATTTCACATGACGTGGTGCTGGTGGCCGAGGTGCTGCGCCTGGCCAACAGTGCCTGCCACCACGTGAGCAAGTCGATTACCAGCATCGAACATGCGATATTGATCCTCGGCCACGGCGGCATGCGCCAGTTGATTACCGGCGTCGCCTTCAAACCGATCATCGACTTGAAGTCCGGACACTTCACCACCTTGGCCGCGC
>CAWIOX010000021.1:0-12597 GCA_963837775.1 uncultured beta proteobacterium
TGCCCGCCTACAGCCAGTCACGCGGCTTGCTGCTGGGCTTTGCGTCGATTCCAGTTGCGGAGATCAGGCGCAGCGTCGCTGTGTTGCGGCAGGTTTTCACCGAGGCAACGGGCCTGAATCCGCCTTGTAAATCAATGAAATAACAGGGGTATCATCAAAAACAGTGCACTTCGCGCACGGTTTCATTGGCCTTCAAATAATACACACGGCAGTATATTTCAGTGCCTGAAACCGCTTGTGGCGGCGTGCGCAGCAAAATGCAATGCAAGGCGGGCTCAAAAATCAAGCGGCATAGCTGGCATATAAGTCCCGGAACACAGGGATCAAAGAGCTCAGCAGCAGCAACGCCATTGCGCTGTTGAACACCCGCCGATAGGGCGGCGTTGACAACACGTCGCGCAATGCAGCGCCAAACCAGAGCCAGATGCCGGTGCATGGCGCGCCGAACAAAAAGAAGATCAGGCCGATCTGCAGCACCCCAAGAAAGTAGTTGCCGCCGGCAGCCGAATAGGTGACGACCGCGCCCACCGCCATGATCCAGGCCTTGGGATTGACCCATTGAAACAGCGCGGCCTGGATGAATGAAAAGGGCTTGGCGTTCCCGGCTTCCAGTTGGCCGGCCGGCGTCGTCGCAATCTTATACGCCATATAGCTCAGGTAAGCCGCGCCTGCCGCCTTCAGAACCGTTTGCAGCAGCGGCACCTGCTGGAACACATTGCCGGCGCCCAAGCCGACAATCACCAGCATCAGCGGAAAGCCGACATTGATGCCGAGCATGTGCGGCAGGCTTTTCCTGAAGCCGTGATTGACGCCGGACGCCATGATCATGGTGTTATTCGGGCCGGGCGTGACGCAGGTGGAGATGCAAAACAAGATCAAAGACAGATATTCCATGTCGCTGCGTCCTCGGAAAATAATTGATGGCGGCTGCGTGGCCGACGCCGACAGACGCTGTCAGCGCGTGGCGATCAGCAGCGCGGCGCCGGCCATCATCGCGCCCGACGTGCGATCGATGCGCGCCTTGGAGCTGGATGACGCAAACTGTTTTCTTGCCAGTTCAGCCATCGCGCCGTAGGCGACCACGATCGCAGCCATTGCGCCGACAACGATCGAACACAAGATCGCATAACTGCCGAGCGAGATGCCGGAGACATCGATCACGCCCGGCAGCAGCGCCACGTAAAAAACCAGCGCCAGCGGATTCGATAGCGTCATCGCCAGACCCCAAGCCAGTTTCAACCAGAAAACTGGCCGGTTTCGCTGTATCGCCGGCCGCCAGCATGCGCCCAGCATTGCGCCATTTTTTGATGCCGAGCCACAGCAGATAGGCGGCGCCAATGAATTTCAAGCCAAGCAGCATCGGGCCGAGCGTTGCCACCAGCGCGCCGAGGCCAACCAGCGCAGCAGTCAGCATCAGCAGCTTGCCCAGCACGATCCCGATCGCGAGAGGCACGCTGGCGAACAGGCCGCCCGCGAGCGAGCGCGACAGCAGCGCGGCGATTTCCGGCCCCGGCGCGGCGGCGGAGGCGGCAAAGGCCAGCAAGAAAATGGTGTAGTCGCTCATAGTCCGATTCTCATGCCAGTTAAATCTTAACCAATAATGATCGAATGACTTTGCCTTTGCCGCCAGCCATCAGTTTTTGAATCTGTCCATGCGCGACAGATAGCTGAACGTCGATGAGGCTGGGCGACACTGGCGACATCAAATGTCCCTGCTCAATTTGAAAAACATTTTTTCTGATGTTCAACTTGTCATGCAAAAAACAGGCTAAAGGCCCGGCTGCCATTCCTGTAGCCGATTCTTCGTCAATGCCATAACGCGGCGCAAACATGCGGGTGCCGGCATCCCGGCCCGGCACTTTCGCATCAACAGAAAACAGGTAATAGCCACACAGGTCGAGCGCGTCGCTCACCGCTGTGATGGCGTCGAATTGCGGCTCTGCACTGAGGACAATAGCCTCGTTCCTTACCGGGATCATCATGAACGGATTGCCTGTGCTGACGATCGATGGAGACATGCCTTCCAACAGATCGCTGCGAGACAAGTCCAATGAGGACAGTACTGTATCGACATCGATGCCTGATGCCGATGTTGTTAACTCGCTGAACTTGGGCGCGCGTTGTTCCATAAAGATCCTCTCGCCCTCGATATGAATCTCGCGAATGCCGTCGATCGTCTCTTTAGAGCTGATTGCCGAGGTGATTTTTCCGGTTTCCCGAAGAAATGAAAATGTCGCAACCGTCGCATGGCCGCAGTGCGCGATTTGGCTGCTCGGCGTAAAAAATTCCAGCTTGAAATCAGCCACGCTGGAGTTGGAGACGAAAGCAGTTTCCGATAGCCCGACTTGTGCGGCGATGGACAGTTTCTGCTCTTGCGTCAAGCGGTCCGCATCGAGCACGACACCGGCAGCATTGCCGCCGGCGTCGCCATCGATTAATGCGCTGACGATCTGGACTTGAATGTTCATTTTTAAAAACCTCTTCAGTGACTAGCGCCCACTACCAGATTTCATTTGAGCAGCGCCAGATTCAGGTTGGACGGAAGGCGCAAAGCGCAAAAAAAAAGCAACACCACCGCGCCGTGCCGCCTTACGTGCCGGGCAATACTTTCACCATTTATTTATGCGAAAACCGGCCGGAAGAACGAACGCTCGTAGCTGATGATGCAGCGCGTTTCTTCCGCATAGTTGAATGCGGCGATGCATTCCGGGTCCTGCAATGATTGCTCGCGGTACTGCTCGTACAAGGCCAGCGAAGGAAAACTGAACATCGCCAGCGCAATGTTGCTTGCGCCCTCGGAAGGCAGAAAATAGCCATGGTGTTGGCCGCCGAATTTCTCGACCAGAGGGATCCAGATTTTCCCGTAGCGCTCGAATTCCTTGAGCTTGAACGGGTCAATCACATAGCGCAGGTAACAGGTGATCATGACATTCCTTGATGGTTAACGGGTTAATACACAGCCGGTCGACACACAACGCAGGCTGCTGCTGTTGCATAAGGCGCCTGCCAAAAATTTTATCTTGCCGACAGAGTGTATGGATTGCGCGGCGCAAGACAAAACGATATATTTTCGACTCGCTTGCTAATTTATTTCACATAGAGTCAGGACCGGGAACGATGACCGATTTTCGACAATTGCCGAATCTGGCAGCCCTGCGCGCCTTCGAAGCGGCGGCCAGGCATCAGAATTTTTCGCGTGCGGCGGAAGAAATTCATGTCACCCACGGCGCGATCAGCCATCAGGTGCGGGCGCTGGAACAAGACCTGGGGGTCGCGTTGTTTACCCGCAACGGCAAGCGGATCGCGATCACGCCGGAGGGCCAGCGCTTCGCGCTGACGGTGCGCACATCCTTGCAAGAAATCGCCGGCGCGGCCGATGCGCTGCGCGCCGGCACCCGGCAACGGCGGCTGACGGTTTCCTCGATACCGTCGTTTGCCGCGCGCTGGCTGGCGCCGCGCCTGGGCAAATTCATCGAACTGCATCCGGATATCGAAGTGATGCTGCAATCGAGCGGCCAGTTGCAGGACCTGGCGCGCGATTCGATCGATGTCGGGATCCGCTTTGGCAGCGGCCGCTATCCGGGCCTGACGGTCGAGAAACTGATGGGGGATTTTTATTATCCGGTGGCCAGTCCCGCGTATAACGGCGGCCGTTTGCCGGCGTCGCCGCAGCAACTCGCGCCCGCCAGCCTGTTGCGTTCGGAAGAGCCGTGGCTGCCCTGGTTTCAGGCTGCCGGCCTGGCGTTGCCGGAGCCGAGCGGCGGTGTGCGGTTTCAGGATTTGTCGATGCTGATTCGCTCGGCGGTCGACGGCGACGGCATCGCGCTGGTGCGGCATGTGGTCGCGATGCAGGAAATCGCGTCGGGAGAACTGGTGCGCCTGTTCGATGTCGCAGTGAAATGCCCGGACAATTATTACGTCGCCTGTACCCCGGAAGCCTTGCGCAAACCGCAGGTCGCGGCATTCCGCAGCTGGCTGCTGGCGGAAATAGCCAAGTTCAGCCAGCAAGCGGGCGCGTTCATCGACTGATGCAGTAGGATGGGTGCAACCCATCACGATCAAGCGCTTACTGTGATGGGTTGCACCCATCCTACGGATTGCGGTTGCGGATTGCGGGTGGCATCAACTACCCGCAAGCCGCCACTCCCGCTACAATGCGCGGCATGACTATTTCGCTTTCACAATCACGGATTGCCGCCTTGCGCGAGGCCAGTGCGCAACAGGTCGCGGTCGAGGTGGTGGCCGAGACCGGCTCGACCAATGCCGACCTGCTGGCGCGGCTGGATAACCTGTCGTCGCCGCTGCTGCTGGCGGCCGAAACCCAGACCGCCGGCCGCGGCCGGGCCGGACGCAACTGGCATTCCGCGCCCGGCGCGACCCTGACTTTTTCGCTGGCATGGCGCTTCGAGCGGCCGCTGCAGTCGCTGCTCGGGCTGCCGCTGGCGGTCGGGGTCGCGCTGGCGGAGGCGCTGGCGGCGCTCGATGTCCATGTCGAGCTGAAATGGCCGAACGACGTATTGAAAGACGGCAAGAAACTGGCCGGCATCCTGATCGAGAGCGCGCCCGCCAGGGATGCCGCGCCGCCGGCGGTGTGGACCGTGATCGGGATCGGCCTGAACCTGGCGGTGCCGGATCAGCTGGAAACGACCATCGGGCACGCGGTGGCCGATGCGCCGTGGCTGGCGCGGATGGACCGCAGCCAGTTGCTGGCGGCCTTGCTCAATGCGCTGGCCGAGGTGCTGACGCAGTTCGAGGCCGGCGGCTTCAAGGCCTTCATGCCGCGCTGGAACCGGCTGCATGCGTACGACGGGCAAATGGTGCGCATCCTCGATCACGGCCAGCTGTTGCACGAAGGGCGTGCGGCCGGCGCCGATGCAAACGGCTGCCTGCTGCTGGACACCGCGGCGGGCCGCATCACTATCGTCGCCGGCGATGTCTCGCTGCGGCTCAAGGAACATTAAATATGCTGTTACTGGTCGATGCCGGCAATACCCGGATCAAATGGGCGCTGGTCGATGACGCTGCGGCCGATGCCCGGGATGTCGCGGCGCTGGGCCGCTGGAAAGCGTTCGGCTCGGTCAGCCACGCCGAGGCCGGCACGCTGGCGCAGGCCTGGCAGGCGCTGCCGGCGGCGCGCGTACTGCTGTCGAATGTAGCCGGGGCCGCGGTGCGCGCGCTGCTGGAACAGGCTTTGGCGCAGGGTTTTCATCAACATACGCCGGTCATCGACTGGTTCGCGTCGGTGGCCGAACTGGCCGGGATCCGCAACGGCTACCGCACTCCGGCGCAACTGGGCTGCGACCGCTTCGCGTCGATGATAGGCGCGCACGCGCTGTTGCCGCAGCAGGCGCTGATCGTCGCCACCTGCGGCACCGCGACCACGGTCGATGCGGTCGATCGCGACGGCCTGTTCCTGGGCGGCATGATCCTGCCGGGGCTGGGCCTGATGGCGTCCGCGCTGGCCAGCAATACCGCGCAATTGCCGCAGGTGGCCGCGCACATTGCGGTCGCGCAGCCGTTTGCCGACCATACCGATGCGGCCATCGTCAGCGGCTGCCTGATGGCGCAGGCCGGCGCCATCGAACGCGCGGTCGCCGCCCATCCGCAGCAGCCGGTGCAGTGCGTGGTGGCCGGCGGCGCGGCCGGCTATATCGCGCCGCATCTTTCTGTACCGCATCAAATCGTCGATAATCTGGTGCTGATCGGCTTGCAAACCGTCGCGCTGCGGCAACAACCTTCCATCTAAGTCCACCATGCTGAAAACCCTGTTCTGGCTTTTTCTGATCGTCAATGGCGGCCTGTTTGCGCTGCACCGGGGCTATCTGGGCAGCCTGATCGACGATGGCCGCGAGCCGCAACGGATGACGAACCAGCTGCACCCGGACCAAGTGAAATTGCTGTCGGCCAGCGCCGCGGCCGCCCTGGCCACGCCGGCGGCCGCAGCGCTGGCGGCACCGGAACCCGCGCCGCTCGCGGCGGCCAGGCCGGCCCTGATCGCCTGCACCGAAATCGGCAATTTCGAGCCGGCGGAGGCGAAACGCTTTGAAGAGCAACTGGCGGTGCTGGCGCTGGGCGACCGCCAGGCGCGCCGCAACGTCAAGGAAGTCGCCAGCCACATGGTCTACATCCCGCCGCTGGGCGACAAGGAAGCGGCCGACAATAAGGCGGCCGAACTGAAACGCATCGGCATCACGAATTACTTCATCATCCAGGACAACTCCAACCTGCGCTGGGGCATTTCACTGGGCGTGTTCAAGACCGAAGATGCGGCCAAGACCCATCTGGCCAATCTGAACCGGCAGGGCGTGCGCAGCGCCCGCATCGGCGCGCGCAGCATCACCAGCAGCAAGATGGCGTTCCAGCTGCACGACCTGGATGCGGCGAGCAAGGCCCGCCTGGACGCGATCAAGACCAGATTCCCGGCGCAGGACCTGCGCCAGTGCAGCTGACCAACATGCAAAAAGCCCGGCCGCGCACTCCGCGGCCGGGCTTTTTTACGTCGGTTCCGGCTTACAGCAGGTTGCGCTTTTCAGTCAGCTGGCCCTTGATCGCTTCATAGATCACGATGGTGCCGTCCTTGATGTCGCCCTTGGCGTCGAACTGGATCGAGCCCTGGATCTTGCCGTCGAACGATTCCTTCGTCATTTCCGGCAAATAATTTTTCGGCTCGACCGAATTGGCGCGCTGCATCGCCTGCGCAAAAACATGGATGCCATCGTAGGACATCGAGCCGCTGGAACCCGGCTCGCCGTATTTGGCCTTGTACAT
Organism: uncultured beta proteobacterium; assembly: GCA_963837775.1. Classification (GTDB taxonomy): domain Bacteria; phylum Pseudomonadota; class Gammaproteobacteria; order Burkholderiales; family Burkholderiaceae_D; genus CAWIOX01. Next base: position 6,769 of record CAWIOX010000021.1, read on the forward strand.
TTGCTTGAATTCGATGCCGGCCGATAGCCAGGACGGCGGCACGCCGGTGTCGGAGCAGTAGTAATCGCGATCCGCGCTGCCGTCGGCCTGCTTGACGGTGGTGGCGTCGCACATCGCGTCGCCGGCAATGAATTTCGCGCTCACTTCGGCCTTGCGCATGGCTTTCAGCAGCGGCAGCCCGACTGCGGCATCGCCGCCGAAAAACACCACGTCAGGATTGGCGGCCTTGATTTTCTGCGTCAGCTGCGCATAATCAACGGCCTTTTCCTCAACGCTTTCGCGGGTCGCGGCGACCTTGCCCTGCAGCAGCGCCTTGGCCACTTCATCGGCCAGGCCGACGCCGAAGGTGGTGCGGTCGTCGATCATCAATACCGATTTTGCGTGCAGCTTCTGATGGATCAGATGGCCCAGCGCCGCCCCTTGCTGGATGTCATCGGCGGCAATCCGGAACGTCGTCTTGAACCCCATGCGGGTGTATTTCGGGTTGGTCGAGACCGTCATTTGCGGGATGTTGGCGGCGGCATAGAGCGGCGCTGCGGCGATCGACACGCCCGAATTGAAATGCCCGAACACCGCGGCGACGCCGGCATCGACCAGCCGTTTGGCGGCCGCCTTGCCTTCTTCCGGCGAACCCTTGTCGTCTTCGACCACCAGTTCGAAATGGGCGCGCTTGCCGTCGATCGTAAACAGGTCGCGGTTCAACTCATCGACTGCGACCTGCGCGCCATGCGCCATGTCGTTGCCGTACTGCGCCAGCGAACCGCTCATCGGTGCCGCGACCCCAATTTTTACCGTCACCTGACGGCTGCATGCAGTCATCAGTCCGATGGCTGCCAGCATGCAGGCCAAACGCGTTAATCGATTCATTTCCCCTCCCGGATAGACTGATCTGCGCATGATGCTCATTCCCATGCGTCCCTGTTTGTGCTCTTGATTCCGGCGCCTGCACTGCGGCCTCGATGGACACTCCCGCAGGCATGGTAAACCATTTCCCATCCACCATGCATGTGAAAATCAGGCGCCGGCAGTACGCATGTATACTCCTGCCATGCAAGCGAACTCTTCCCCCATCACCAGCACCCAGACCGGTATTCACGAGCAACTGGCGAGCCTGGTCGCCAGGCATGCGGCCAGCACTTTCCGCAAACCGTTTACCGCCTATAACCGCAGCGCGTTCGATGCCAGCATGGCCGCATGGCGGCTGGCAGCCGGCGGCGACACCGCTGCGATGCCGCTGATCCTCGATACCGGCTGCGGGGTCGGCTTGTCGACGCTGCACCTGGCCACGCAATTTCCCGACCACTTCGTGATCGGCATCGACCAGTCGGCCGACCGCCTGGCGCGCAATACCCAGTGGGAAGGTCCGCTGCCGGCCAACTTCACGCTGGTGCGCGCCGACCTGGTCGATTACTGGCGGATGCTGCAAGATGCCGGCATCCGCCCGGCCCGCCACTACCTGCTGTATCCGAACCCGTGGCCGAAAAGCGCCCACCTGGCGCGGCGCTGGCACGGCCATGCGGTGTTTCCGACCATCGTCGCGCTGGGCGGCATCCTCGAATGCCGCAGCAACTGGCGCATCTATGTCGAGGAAATGGCCGCGGCGCTGGCCCAGCTGGCGCCGGCAGCGCAACAGAACATTACGTTCTCGCAATATTCAACTGACGCCCCGATCACGCCGTTCGAGCGCAAGTACCTGGCCTCCGGCCATCGCCTGTGGCGCTGCCAGGCGCTGCTTGGCTGAACCACCCGGCGCAGGCACAGGCAGCTTCATTTCCCATCTGAATCATTACCCTTCCGCATCATTGATTAAAGTCAATTAAACCAATTTAATCAATAACTTATAGCCCGTTTGTAACAAATTTTGGATTGTTAAAACAGGGTAAAGGTTATAACCTGATGATGCAGTTATTTTTTTAATAACATATCCATCAACTGCAGTAAGCAGCAGGTTTCAATCAAGCCTTCAATAGCAAGGTGTGGCGCCACCAAGCGGGAGGGGAAGCATGTCCGATCGCCGTAACGGCGGTCGGCAAGAATAAAAAAGGATAGGGAAATGCTATATGCCTCAACTTCCGCACCGCCATACCAGTCGGCACTGGTGTTGCGCCCCTCCAGTCAGATCGAACAGGTTTGCCCCTATGCAGCGGCGCTGCAAGAGCACCATATCCGCCTGATCGAGCAGCCGTCGCTGGACACCGCCTATCGTGCGGTGCAGGACGGCTGCCGTGTCGGGCTGATGGTGATCCGGCTGGAACAGGACCTGTTCCAGCTTGATGCCTACGAGAAATTCCTCAAAATCCACCAGATTGCCTGGGTCGGGTTGATCGCCCAGGAGCTGATTTCGCTGCCGCGGGTGCGCGAATTCATCAGCGAACACCTGTTCAATTTCCTCACCATGCCGGCCGACATCGAACACATCGTGCTGACCCTGCGCCATGCATGGGGCATGGCTTTCGTGCATGACGCACGCAAGGTGTCGGTCGATGATGTCTCAGCGGTCAACCTCAGTGCCACCATGGTGGGCCGGACTGCCCACATGCAGCGCCTCGCCAGACAGATCAAGAAGGTGGCGCGCACCGATGCGGCGGTCCTGATCAATGGTCCGTCCGGCACCGGCAAGGAACTCACCGCGCTGTCAATCCACCATCAATCCACGCGCAAGGCGGCGCCGTTCGTGGCAGTCAATTGCGGTGCGATCCCGGCCACCTTGTTCCAGTCCGAATTGTTCGGCTATGAAAAAGGGGCGTTCACCGGTGCCAGCCAGCGCAAGATCGGCCGCATCGAGGCGGCGCAGGGCGGCACCCTGTTCCTGGATGAAATCGGCGACATGCCGTTCGACATGCAGGTCAACATGCTGCGTTTTCTGCAGGGAAAAACCATCGAACGGGTCGGCGGCACCGACACCATCGCCATCGATGTGCGCGTCATCGCCGCCACCCATGTCGACCTGGAAGAAGCGGTCCGGCAAGGCCGCTTCCGCGAGGATCTGTATTACCGCATCAACGTGATCTGCATCGCCACGCCCAGGCTGGCCGACTGCACCGAGGACATCGAAGATATCGCTATGCATTATTTCAGGCAGTTCGCCAACAGCCACAACAAAGGCCTGCGCGGCTTCTCCAAGAGCGCGATCGAAACCATGCTGCTGCATCACTGGCCAGGCAATGTGCGCGAACTGATCAACCGCATCCAGCGCGCGGTGATCATGACCGAGAGCCGCTGGATCACGCCGGAAGACCTCGGCTTTGATCATCCGGACGCGCTGCCGGGCCTGATGTCGCTGGAAGATGCGCGCGCCAGCGCCGAGCGCGAAACCATCCAGCGCGCGCTGGTGCAAACCCGCAACCAGATTTCCCGCGCCGCCAGCCTGCTCGGTATATCGCGGGTGACGCTGTACCGGCTGATCGAAAAATACCAGATCCGCACCGGCGCCGCGTTGCCGCCGGAAGCGACCGCGATCGGGCCGAACACACCCAGAATCCATTCCAGCTGAGCGTGCAGCAGGCGCCGGCAAGCGCCCGCGGCGCAGCCCAATTTCCGCTCAAATATAGGGGGTATGAGTTAAATACAGGCATCTTCCGCATGATTTCATTGGGCCTGTAAAAATACACCGGGCTGTATATTTGCATGGGAAATACCTGTTCGGCGCAGCGCTGGCGGCTATTCGTGCATTTCTGCTTGGCCGCCGGACGGGCGCGTGCTACCGTATTTACCGACCCAACTCTCCCTGCCCAACGCCATGTGCCAGCTACTCGGGATGAACTGCAACGTCCCCACCGATATCGTCTTCAGTTTTACCGGCTTCGCCACCCGCGGCGGCCGCACCGATGAGCATCGGGACGGCTGGGGCATCGCTTTTTTCGAAGGGGCCGGGGTGCGGCATTTCGTCGATCATCAGGCCGCGATCGATTCGCCGATTGCCGAGCTGATCAAGCGCTATCCGATCAAGTCGACCAACGTGATCGCCCATATCCGCAAGGCCACGCATGGCCCGGTCGCGCTGGAGAATTGCCATCCGTTCATGCGCGAGATGTGGGGCCGCTACTGGGTCTTCGCGCACAATGGCGACCTGAAGGGCTTCGCGCCGGCGCTGGCCGGCGCCTACCATCCGGTCGGCAGCACCGACAGCGAACTGGCGTTCTGCTATCTGCTGCAGGAACTGCGGCGCCGCTTCGGCGACCAGGCGCCGGAGCTGGCGGCACTGACCGCGGCGCTGCAGGAACTGGCGCGCGAGATTGCCGCCCACGGCACTTTCAACATGATGCTGTCGGACGGCCGCGCGCTGTTCGTGCATTGCTCGACCAAATTGCACTACATCGTGCGCCAATACCCGTTTACCACCGCCAAGCTGTCGGATGAAGATGTCAGCATCGATTTCGCCAAAGTCACCACACCCAAGGACCGGGTCGCGATCATCGTCACCGAACCGCTGACCACCAACGAACACTGGACCCAATGCAAGTCCGGCGAACTGATCGTGTTCGTCGATGGCGACGTGGTTTACCAGAGCCAGTAGGGTGCGCCATGCGCACCATGACCGTCCGTGGCTGCACTGGTGCGCATGGCGCACCCTACTTTTTCTCCGTTTGTCGTCGTCTGATCACAATCAGTTTTAAGCGATCGTCTAAGCCTGTAGCGCCAACTGGTCCCGGCTGCAGACCCGGTCGCGGCCGTTTTGCTTGGCCTGATACATGCGCCGGTCGGCGCTCTCGACCAGCGTCTTCCAGTCGCCGGCCTGATCCGCCGCCCGTTCGGCAATCCCGATGCTGGCGGTAATCGGCGCCCGGTCGGGCTTCAGGCCGAAACCGATGGCGCGCAGCCGCGCCAGCGCCGCTTCCGCCTGCGCCAGATCGGTGTTGGGCATGATCAGCAGAAACTCCTCGCCGCCCCAGCGCGTGAGCATGTCGCCGCGGCGCAGATTGCGGCCGACGATGCCGGTCATGTCGATCAATGCCTTGTCACCCGCTTCATGGCCGTAGCGGTCATTGATATGCTTGAAGTGGTCCAGGTCGATGAAGGCGACCGACAGCGCAGCACCGCTGCGGCTGGCGATGGTGAATTGCAGCTCCAGCACTTCCTCGCCGCTGCTGCGCAAAAAAACCCCGGTCAGCGGATCGCGGATCGCCTGCCGCACCAGCGCGATCATGAATGCCAGCTGGCTCATGCCGGCCAGCGTCGAGACGCCGGTGATCAGCACCAGCAGGCAGAAAGCGCCGGCGAACGACGGCCAGTCCAGCGTGGCCCAGCGCAGCAAACCGGCGACGCCCTGGACGATCAGGATCGGGCTGGCGATCACCAGGTTCTCGATCAGCGTCAGCGGGAAGATCGCCAGCCCGGCCAGCAGCACGAAAGGCAGGAACGCATAGCCGGCACCGATCGCCGCCGAGAGTCCGGAGAGCTGGTAATGGCCGAGCAGCGTGTACGAGGCGACATAGAAAGCGGTCGGGATAGCAAACAGCAGCGCCATCGCCCGATAGGCGTCGAACAGGTTGCCGTTCGGCCGGTAATATATCAGCAGGCTGGTGAACGCAGCGCATGCCAGCAGCCGCATCAGGGCCAGATTCAACCACAGCGGGAACGGAAAGACCAGCAGGTCGACCACGCTCCAGAGCGGCGTCAGCACCGCGAACAGAAAGGCGAACAGGCGGACCCGGTTGACGATCATGGTGGCCCGGCGTCGCGTCAGCAAGCTCAGATGCTGATGCGGTGATGCCAGCCAGCTCAGTTCCGCATGTTTCAGTTCTCCCGGCATCAGGCCGGTCAGTCGGTGCCACACAATGTCAGCGATACGGTTCATGCTTACCCCTAGAGAATTTGGTCAGCGTGCCG
>CAWIOX010000022.1:0-13068 GCA_963837775.1 uncultured beta proteobacterium
ATTAAACGTGAAAAGTGCAAGGATTTTTCAGATGCCGGGAAACTAAAGGCAGCGGGGCGGGAAGGCGTCATTCCCGCCCCTTGATCTGCGCAGGATGCGCTGCGCTCTGGCCGAAACCCTGTGGCACTGGCGTGCTTGCGTTGCACAACTGGCAATTTAAACATTCCCGATTGCTTTCATCATTGGCAACTCTTTTGCAGTCATCCAGAAAAAAGATAAATATTTGATATTTATATATTTTTTGATGCATGCAAGCAACGACACCAATCTCGAGATGCGCCAGTATAATCGCCCCCTTTTATAAATAAGCACCCCGGCGGTACGGTGCCGGAATAAGCTTTAACAGGGGGCTTCAATATGTTTTCAACACTTCGTACAAGGCTGATTGCCATTTGCGTGTCCATCGTAGTGCTGGCCATGCTGCTCGTGGTGGGTGCCAATTTCATTACGACCAAGTGGCGTACGCTGGAGTCATTGAATGAGCAGATGCTGCAGCTTTCGCAGAGCCACTCTGCCGGGATTGCCGAGTGGGTGCGTTCCAAGCAGTCCGTCGTATCGTCGATTGCCCTGGCCGCCGGCGTGCCTGATCCGCTGCCATTCCTGGCGTCTGCCGATAAGGCTGGCGCATTCGACAATGCTTATATCGGCTATGCCGATAAGCACGCCATTTTTTCACGTCCGAATGGGGTTCCTGCCGATTATGATCCGACCCTGCGCCCCTGGTACACCAAGGCGCTTGCTGTCGGCGGGCCGATTCTCACCACACCTTATGTCGATGCGGGCACCGGTAAGCTGGTGGTGACTTTCGCCGAGCCGGTAGGCGCATCGGGCTCCGTCACCGCGGTAGTGGCGGCAGACGTTCTGCTCGATCATGTGGTGGCCAATGTCGCGTCGATCAAGCCGACACCGAACAGTTTCGCTTTCCTGGTCGATGGCAGCGGGACGATGGTGGTCCACCCGGACCAGAAGATGGCGATGAAGCCCTTGTCGGAACTGGGCACCGGCCTTTCGATCCAGGGATTGCTGGCGCTTGAGCAAAGCAAGCAGAGTGACGATCTTGTCGTCAATGGCCGCGCTGGAATGCTGTATGCAAGCAAGATCGCCGGGACTGACTGGATATTGGCGGTCGTGCTGGATCGCGCCGAGGCGACCAAAACATTGAGTGCGATGCTTGCGACATCTGGCGTCACTGCGGTGCTGGTCAGCGTATTGGCTGCGTTGATGCTGACTATGCTGATTGCCAAAGCACTCAGGCAACTGGCGCTGGTGCGCGATGCGATGGATGAAATCGGATCGGGTGACGGTAATCTGACCCGCCGCCTGGATGCCGATGGTACGGATGAACTGGCGCAGATTGCGCGCGCCTTCAATCGCTTCGTCGACAAGATTGCCCATGTGCTGGGCGATATCAGCAGCAGCAGCGAGTCGGTCAGAGTCGCATCGGGAGAAATCGCTGCCGGCAATGCCGATCTGTCTGCCCGCACTGAAGCGCAGGCGGGTGCGCTGGAACAGACTGCCAGTTCGATGGAGGAATTGACCTCCGCCGTCAAGCAGAATGCGGACAATGCGAGCCAGGCCAATCAACTGGCGGCGTCCGCCTCTACGGTGGCGATGAAAGGCGGGCAGGTTGTATTGCAGGTGGTCGATACCATGGGCTCGATCAAGGAAAGTTCAGGCAAGATCGTCGATATCATCGGCGTGATTGACGGCATCGCATTTCAAACCAATATTCTGGCATTGAATGCGGCCGTGGAAGCGGCCCGCGCCGGCGAGCAGGGACGCGGCTTTGCCGTCGTCGCATCGGAAGTGCGCAGTCTGGCCCAGCGTTCCGCCAGCGCTGCGAAGGAAATCAAATTGCTGATCGATGATTCGGTGGTGAAGGTCGATGCCGGCAGCGCGCTGGTCGATGATGCAGGCCGGACCATGGATGAGGTCGTCAATTCGATCAAGCGCGTGGCCGACATCATGGCCGAGATTACCGGCGCCAGTCAGGAACAGCGCGCCGGGATTGAAGAGGTCAATAAGGCGATCGGGCATATGGACGAGATGACGCAGCAGAATTCTGCGCTGGTCGAGCAGTCTGCCGCCGCGGCCGAAAGCTTGCGGGACATGTCCATCAAGTTGAACGAGGTGGTTGGCACTTTCACGCTGGCGTGACCCGGAATCGCCATTGACGCTGCAGCACGGCAGCTGATCAAGTCAAATCCATCTTCTGGACAGCGAACTTGATCAGCTCGGCCTGGCCGTCAATGTTCAGCTTGCGCTTGATGTTCAGGCGGTGGGTTTCGACGGTGCGCACGCTGATGTCGAGCACTTGCGCGATCTGCTTGTTGGCCTTGCCGGCGGCAATATGCTGCAGTACCTGCCGCTCGCGCAGGGTCAGCAACATGTCCGGCGCCATCGGTTGCGCCAGCTGGATGGCCAGGCCGGGGCTGTAATAGATGCCGCCGGCAATGACGGTATCGATCGCCAGCACGATGTCTCGTCCCGGCGCATCTTTCAATACATAGCCGCGCGCACCGGCTTGCATCGATTGCATCACGTATTCCATCTTGTCGTGCATGCTCAGGATCAGGACCGCAATGTGCGGGAAAAATGGCATGAAATTGCGCGGTCAGGTCGATGCCGCTGCTGTCGCGCAGGTTGATATCCATCAGCGCCAGGTCAATTTCGCAGGTTTTTGCATGCTGCAATGCTTCTTGCGTGTTGCTGGCTTCGGCCGCAATCCGGAAGTGGGGCACCGCTTCCAGCCGTGCGCGCAAGCCGTCGCGCACCAGCGGATGGTCATCGATCAAAAGAATATTGATAAGTGGTGTTGATTCCATCAGGGATGTCATTGGCTCAAGTTCGTGGGATGCTGGCCTGGACGGTCGTGCCGGCCGTTGATGAAGCAAGGTGCAGCCTGCCATTGACTGCCTCCATGCGCTCAGTCATGTTGCGCAAGCCGATGCCGCATGTCGGGTTGTCGTTGATCTGCTCCAGATTGAAACCGGCGCCATCGTCGCAGATGGTGAGTGTCACCGATACTGCATTGCCCTCAAGCCGCAGCGTGACGTGGCTGGCGGCGGCATGGCGTTCGATATTGGTCAGTGCTTCCTGTGCAATGCGAAACAGCACGGTGTTGCCGACATCGGACAGGTCGGACCCGGCCTCGTGCGCGCTGAACCGGGTCGGGATGCCCACATGCGCACTGAATTCCTGCGCCAGATGCTCCAGCGCTGCGGCCAGCCCGAGATCATCCAGTATGGCCGGTCGCAAATCGTGCGAAATGCGCCGCACCTCACCCAGTACCTCATTGAGTTGCGCTGCGGTGCGCTCGAAGGTGGCGCCGGCGGTGGCGGCCTGTGCCGGCGTGCCGGCCAGTTTGATAATGCCGGCCTCGATCTGCAGCTTGATCGAGACCAGCCACTGGCTGATGCCATCGTGCAGATCGCGCGACAGCCTGGCCCGCTCTTCTTCCTGCGAACGCACCACGCGCTGCGCCAAGGTTTTGAGCTTGGCGTCGGCTAGGCGTTGCTCGCTGATATTCAATACCAGGCCGGAGAACGCAACCAGCAATGCGCCGAGGATCGCCGCTGCCGCGATCCATAGCATCGTGTTGCGGATGTTGCCGGAAACCTGGTCGTCGATTTTAGCCAGCGCATCCTCGACATCGTCCAGATAGATGCCGGTTCCCAGCATCCAGCCCCATTTTGGCAGCGTCACCACATAGCTGAGTTTCGACACGAGCTGATGGGTGGACGGTTTTTCCCACAGGTAGCGCTCGAATCCGCCACCGTCTTTCGCCAGCCCAATCAGGCGCTGGATGATCAGCGTGCCATTGACATCCTTTAAATTCCACAGGTTCTGGCCGACCAATTCAGGCTGGCGCGGATGCATCAGGTTGTTTCCCTGCAGGTCGTAGACGAAGAAGTAGCCATCCGTACCGTAATCGAGCTTGGACAGGATGGTTTTGGCTTCGTCCAATGCCGCACTGTCGTTGCGGCCCGATTGGTAAAGGTGGGCAATCGATTCGCTCGCCAGCGCGACATAATGCTTTAATTCCGTTTCCTTGCTGGCCAGATAAGCCGTTTGTATCGTCGCGCGTTGCTGCTGCCCGAGCAGGGTGGCCTGATGCCGCACCGCGAGCGCGATCGCGCATAACGCCAGGATTAATGGCGTAATTGCAAGCAAGATGATTTTTTGCCGTAATTTCATGGCGTTACTTTAACCCAGAAAAATCGATTGGCCGCTTGTTTGTAGTGATAAGTGCTTGAAATCATTAGGCTATTTGAGTGCAAATACTTTCACCGTTTGATGCTTCGCAAGCCGGCGCAGCCACACAGGCAGGCAGCATGCTATCTGAATTTTCTGCCAGCGCTAAACCCGATTGCCAAATTTTTGACGGCAAATGTGCCGCAGCGGGCTTGAAGCAGTGATAATCATGCGCTACAGAAACCCAATTCCGGCGCAGTATTACTTCTCTCTTTGGAGCAGGACAATGAATCGTCTCACACACCGCAAGCTGGCGCAGTGCATGGCGCCAGCGCCCGACCTTGCCGCGCGGCTCGCCAGGCTACGCCGTCTGCGGCTGCAAATGGGGCCGCAGCGACTGCTTTCTTCGATGCTGTTTGGCGTGCTGTCTTTCAGTGCCGCATTCGCGCTGGCGCAAGCCGGTGCGGACAGCACGCTCAAGATCGGTGTTACCGGGCCTTTCAGCGGCGGCTCCAGTCCGATGGGTGAGAGCATGCGCAATGGGATACGGATCGCAGCCGAAGAAATCAATGCGATTGGCGGCGTCAACGGGAAAAAAGTGGAGCTGCTTGAAATCGACGATCAATCCAGCAGTGAGATCGGGAAGAAAATTGCACAGGATTTGACCCGTCAAAAAGTGGTGGCCACCATCGGCATCGTCAACACGGGTGTCGGCCTGGCGTCGATCGATGTATACCAGCAAGCCAAGATCCCGCTGTTGATCGCAGTGTCCACCGGCACCGTCCTGACACACAAATATGCGCCGCCTGCCGCTGCTGAGAATTACATTTTCCGGATCTCGCCTACCGCCGATCTGGAGGTGCAGGCACTGGTTGCCGATTTGAGCCGGCGCGGCTTGCTCAAGGTTGCGGTGCTGGCCGACAGTACGGCCTACGGCGATGCGAGTCTGAAGGCCTTCAGGGAATTGGGCAAGCTGGGCGGCCTGGTCATCGCGACCGAAGAACGATTCAACATCGGCGACAAGGACATGCATGCGCAACTGCAGCACAGCAAGAGCAGCGGTGCGCAAGCCGTGGTGGTCTTCGGCATTGGGCCGGAACTGGCGGTGATCGCCAAAAACAAGGAGGCGCAGGGCTGGCGCGTGCCGATGCTGGGCAGCTGGACATTCTCGATGCTCAATTTCATCGAAGCGGCAGGCAAGGCCGGGGATGGGGTGCTGATGCCGCAAACTTTCGTCCGGGATTTCGGCTCGACCAGCAAGAACGGTTTTCTGCTGGCCTATCAGCGCCTTTCCAAGTCGGATGCCATCCCCTCGCCGATGAGCGCGGCGCAAGGCTATGACGGCATGCACCTGCTGTATCTGGCGTTACGGCAAGCCAAATCGACCGATGGCGCCAAGATCAAGGAAGCGCTTGAGCATTTGAACAGCCGCTATCAGGGCGTGATCACCAATTACGACAAGCCTTTTTCCAGGGAAGACCACGATGCGATTAGCGCCAATATGCTGATCATGGGGAAGGTGGCGTCCGGGCGAATTGATTATGCGTACACCGAAGATGAGCGGCGCAGCGGCCTGGTGCGCAAAAAGCTCAAATAAGAAACTGCCCGGGATGCCGGTGGGCTGCCGGCATTTTTTTTGAATCTTAAATAATACGATCGTGCTTTTGTTGCGCTATAGTGGGCAGTCGCAGCCAACAAGAACTAGCCATCATTTTTGCAGAGGAAGATACATGACCGCCGAATACCAAGCCAACGGCTCCGTTGCCATCATTACGCTGAACAATCCGCCGGTCAATGGGATGGGCCTGGCCACCCGCCGCGCACTGGCCGAAGCGATTCTGGTCGCGCAAAATGATCCTGCGATCAAAGCCATCGTGATTGCCGGGGCTGGCAAGGTGTTTTCCGGCGGCGCCGATATCAAGGAGTTTGATTCGCCCAAGGCATTGGCGGAACCGAACTTGCATACGCTGATCGATCTGGTCGAGGGGTCCGGCAAGCCGGTCATCGCGGCGATTCACGGCATTTGCATGGGCGGCGGGCTGGAACTGGCGCTGGGCTGCAATTATCGCGTGGCGTCGCCCGGCGCGCAGATTGCGCTGCCGGAAGTGAAAATCGGCGTGCTGCCCGGTGCCGGCGGCACGCAGCGCCTGCCGCGCGTGCTGGGCGTCGAAATGGCGCTGGACATGATTGTGTCGCGGCAAGCCGGTTGCATCCGAAAAACTGCGTAACAGCGGCCTGTTCGATGAAATCATCGACGGCGATCTGATGCCGGGCGCGCTGGCGTTTGCGAACAAGGTCGCCGATCTGCGGCCGCTGCCGAAAGTGCGCGACATCGTGATCGATTTTCCCGGTCACGAAGCATTCTTCGCGTCCGCACGCAGCCGCGTCAAAGCAGCGGCCGGGCCGTTTCCGGCGCCGTTGCAGTGCGTGGAGGCGGTGGCGGCAGCGGTCGGCATGGCGTTCGACGACGGCCTGAAGTTTGAACGCGAGCTGTTCATGGCGCTGCTGCAAACCACGGAATCGAAGGCATTGCGCCATGCATTTTTCAGCGAGCGCGCCGCCGGCAAGATTCCCGACGTGCCGGCCGATACGCCGCTGCGCCCGATCCGCTCGGTTGCGATCGTTGGCGCCGGCACGATGGGCGGCGGGATTGCGATGAATTTCGCGAATGCCGGCATCCCGGTCACGCTGCTTGAAATGACGCCGGAAGCGCTGGCAACAGGGCTGTCCACGATACGCAAGAATTACGAAAACACGCTGAAGAAGGGCAGGCTGACGCCGGAACAGTGCGAGCAGCGCGTCAATCTGATCACCGGCACCCTGTCCTATGCGGAGATTGCCGGGGCCGATATCGTGATCGAGGCAGTGTTCGAGGACATGGGCGTCAAACAAGCCGTCTTCAGGCAACTCGATGCGGTGATGAAGCCGGGCGCGATCCTGGCTTCCAATACCTCGACCCTGGACCTGGATAAAATCGCCGGCTGCACCCGGCGTCCGCAAGACGTGATCGGCACCCATTTCTTCAGTCCCGCCAACGTGATGAAGCTGCTGGAAGTGGTGCGCGGCGCGCAAACCGGCAAGGATGTGCTGGCGACCGTGATGGCGTTGTCAAAAAAAATCAAGAAAACTGCGGTGGTTTCCGGTGTCTGCGATGGCTTCATCGGCAACCGGATGATCGAACAGTACAGCCGCCAGGCCGGTTTCCTGCTGGAAGAGGGTTGCCTGCCGCAGCAGGTCGATCAGGCCGCCGAAAAGTTCGGCTTCGCAATGGGGCCGTTCCGCATGAGCGACATGGCCGGCAACGATATCGGCTGGGCCATCCGCAAGCGCCGCTCTTCGGAGCGGCCGGAGATCAGCTATTCCGCAATCGCGGATCGTTTGTGCGAACTGGGACGCTACGGTCAAAAAACGCAGGCCGGCTGGTACGACTACACAGCGGGAGAACGCCAGCCGCGCGCGTCGCAGCTGGTCAATGACATGATAGTCCGGCACTCCACCGAACTCGGCATCGAGCGCCGCCAGATCAGCGATCAGGAAATCGTCGAGCGCCTGGTGTATGCCCTGGTCAATGAAGGGGCGCGCATCCTGCAACGAGGGCATTGCGCTGCGCGCTTCGGATATCGATGTCGTCTACCTGAGCGGTTACGGTTTCCCGCTGTTTCGGGGCGGCCCGATGTTTTATGCCGACACGGTCGGGCTGCAAAACGTGGTGACGGCAATCGCGCACTATGCGAAAGGGCGTCACGGCGATGCATGGACGCCGGCGCCGTTGCTGGCAACCCTGGCAGCGCAGGGAAAAACGTTTAATTCCTGATCTTCGTGCGGCAGCGTCGCCGGCCGGGAAAAAATTAAGCGGCGCACGATTGACAGAATTGCCGTCTGGCTTGATGATGTCGGCCGTTTCACCGCAACGCTTGCCGGCATATTTTTTCAGCCGGCAAGCGTTGCGGAGGGTGTCGCAGATATTCAAAGGGATTCAAGACGTGCAATTCAAAGAGCAGGGCGGCAAGGTCCAGGTATTGGTATATGTTGGGTACGACAAGGTCAAATGCCGTGCCATCGTGAAGATGGTCGGGTCGTTTGACAAGTACACTTACAAGCCTTCTGCAGGCTTGCTCGACAAGCTGACAGTCGAGCAAAGGGATGAATTGCAGGCGGAGTGCGACAAAAGACGACAGATTGCACTGGGCCTGAACCGCAAGCATTACATCAACTCCGTGGCCGCTAATCTGCGCGGCGCTAGCGACGCCCTCAATGGCGACGTGCCGATGACTGCCGAACAGGCGGCAGAGGTCTGGGCCGCGATGGGCGATCTGGTCAAGGCAATGCGCAAGGCCGGGCATGTGCGGCCAGCCAAAGTCAAATCCGTCACCGAAAACCCAAGACAGGCATCGCTGATCGAGTGATGCTGAAATCCTCGACATTTCTCCCGTTGCGCACCGCATCCTGCGCCTTCGTATAGCTTCAATCCACAGTTGATATTCCGGAACGGCAGTGTCCGGTTAAAAACTGAATGCATTCAATTGTTTTTTGAATGTGGGTATTGACGCCGGCAAGCCTAAGCACTCCCGTCAAGGCGCCGACGCCTCTCCCTGGCCCATCACGTTCACTGATGGCCAATGCGCAAGAACTCGATGGCGTCCGGGTTGCCGTCCCTTGCCGCCGCCTCAAACCACTTGACTGCCTCTATCTCATTCTTGGACACGCCCCTGCCTTGGTGCAAGGCGCGGGCATAGTGAAATTTGCCGAGCGTCGCATAAGGGGAATCGCCACTCATGGCAGCCCGACGCACCAACTCGGCGGCGGCGGCCAGGTCTGGCGGCCGGCCACCGGCGCCATCCTCCAGCGCCGACGCTTTCCAGATCATCGCCCCCACATAACCAGCCGCGATGCACTTGTCAAAAATCTTGTAAGCGGACTCGTAATCGCCACATTTTGCCAACTCATAGCCCGCGCTGCACACCCCGGGACTGGCAGCTTGTTCAAGTGCATGTTCCACAGTCTGATCCCCGACGACGTGCGCCAGATCGGCGGCCACGCCGGTCTGGGGGGCGGGGCCGCCGCAAAAGCGATTATCTCCGGCGTGCGCATAAGCAGCGGCAAGGCCCAAGGCCAGCAGGCCAAGCTGAATGACTTTTTTCATGAGTTTGTATCCGTTCCCAGTTGTCGTGACGTGCCATATTGCACTTCATCAGTCGACATTCTAGAAAGCGAATCACAGCCATGAAAACAGATAATTGCCTCGAACTGCATAGGCAATTTGCCCGGCTTTCGATTCCGTCCCGAAAAATGCATTGCGGGCAAAACACCCGGATTCTTGCGGGCAGAATTCCGTATAAAAATAGTCCGGCCACACGTTTAATGACGAAGGCAATTGGCCAATAACGCAATTCGAAGGAGATATTTCAGATGACACCCACCCATTTCGATGATCATGCGATTCACTGGAACCGCTTTGGCGACTTTGTTCCTGCCTTTCACTACACCATCCTTGATGTGAATGAGAAAAGTCGGATCGTCGACGTGCTGTTCAAGTTGCCCGCCAACGAACAAATCGTTCTGCATCGTCATCGAGCGCTCAACCACACCTTCGTCGTGCAGGGACAGCACCGGCTATATGAAACCGATGGCAGCCTGCGCGAAGCCCGATTGACGGGCAGCTACACCGTCTCGCCAGCCAGCGAGCAGCCGCACCGGGAAGGGGGCGGAGAGCAGGACGCCATCGTCTTCTTCAGCATCCGGCCTGGCAACGATGAAGTGCTCTACGAGCTGCTCGATGATGCACTCAATCCGCTCGGGACGATCACCTTCCAGACGCTGGTGGAGCTTTATCAGGCACAACGGGCGAGCGCGCCAGGCTGACAATCGTTGCGCAGACCGATCTCAGATCAGTCCGAGCTTGAGGGCGACCCGGGTTAATTCAATGTCGCTGCGCACCCCGAGCTTGGCCTTGATCTGGTAGTGACAGTTCTGCACCGTCTTGGCAGTGATTGACAGGCGTGTGCCGATATCGTCCGAGCTGCAGCCGTCCAGCAGCAGGCGCAGTATCTCGAACTCGCGCGGTGATAACTCGGCGAGTGGTTCACTGGACCGATCGAGCAGCGCAAGCGCCAGCTCGGGCGCGATGTCCGGGCTGATCACCTGGCGTCGTGCCGCCACTTGGTACACCGCGCCCACCAGCACATCCGGCGGGCTGCTCTTGGTCACATAGCCGAGAGCGCCCGCACGCAGCGACTGCGTGGCAAAAATAGGCTCCCGGTGCATCGTGAAGACCAGAATGCGCACCCCCGCATCGCGTTGAACCAGGCGGCGGATCAGCTCCACGCCACCCATGTCCGGCAAGCCGAGGTCGAGCACCAGAACATCCGGCGCAAGCAGCCGATACTGGTCGAAAGCCTCGCGGGCGGTGGCCGCCTCACCGACGATCGTCAGGTCCGGCCGGGATTCCAGCAGGCGGCGGTAGCCCTCGCGCACCACCGCATGATCATCCACCAGCAGCAAGCGTGTCTTGTTAAGCATTATTGTTCCTTTGTGTACTCATTGCTTCGGCTGGAAACTCCGCCTGCACCCGCATTCCCTGCGGAGACAGCGCTGCGATGGCAAAGCGACCACCGAGAGCGGCGACCCGCTCATTCATCCCCAGCACGCCCAGTCCGCTGCCGGCGGTGCTTGGCTTGCGCTCTGCGCCATCGTCTTCCACGCTGAGGGTGCAGCGGATCGCCGCCCGGCCCAGGCGCACCGTCACCTTGCGGGGTGCGCCGTGGCGCAAGGCATTGGTCAGGCTCTCCTGCGCGATTCGGTACAGGCTCACGGTGAGGTCATCCGGCAGATCGTCGATCTCCCCTTCGATCAGCAGGTCGAAGCTGCAGCCTGTCAGGCGGCGCTGCCAGCCGCCCACCAGTTGCTCCAGCCCGGCGCGCAGGCCGAACTCCTCTAATCCCACCGGCCGCAACTGGCACAGGATGCCTTGCAGCGACTCCATCATGTGGGCAGTCACCGCTGCAATGGACTGGGCGGCGGGCAGCAGTTCGGGCTGATGTTCCTGCGCCCGCCCGGTGATGAACGCCGCCTCGGCGCCGATGGAAGTCAGGCATTGGCCAAATTCGTCGTGCAGCTCCCGCGCCAGGTGGCGGCGCTCCTCCTCCCGCACGGCGAGCAGGCGCTGGGCCAAGTGACGCTGGTCAGCCATGGTCTTTTGCAGGCGCTCGGTCAGGTGGTCGAAACCGGCGGCAATGCGGTGCAGCTCGATGAGGCTGGGGCGCGGCATGCGGGCAGAAAGATCTCCCGCCTCCATGCGCTCCAGCACTGCCAATATCTGGTCTGTCGGCTGCAGGGCGCGGCGCACCGGCAGATAAATGAGCAGATTGAGGGCGAGAATGCCGATAGCCATTCCGAGCACGGTGCGTATCTGATGCCACACCGCCAAGGCCTCGCTGTCCAGGTCGGGCGTAACGACGAACTCGCCTACCTTAAACCCCGGATACTGACCAATCGCGCCCCGGTAATGAATCTCCGGCCCGATCAGGTGGCCAAGGACCCAGCGCACCGCCGCCGGAGGATCGGACTTCTCTCCGAAGCAGCGCTGAACAATGGGTTGCTTGTAGATATCGCTCACCTCTACGCAGATGCCGAGCAGTTGCCCGATACCATCCAGCGACGCTAGTTCCAGTCCTTCCAGACTATGCCGGAACGTCCCCCGCGGCTGGACTGCTTCGCCGGCAATCAGGCGCGCCACTGTGCTGCCGGTATGGTCGATATGAACGCGTATGCGTTCCCGGGCCTGATAGAGCACAACCCCGGCGGCGAAAATACCAATGGCAAGCGCAAACAGTGTTATCCGCAGTAATAAATGGCGTTTGAGATCGATGCCGTTTTCACGCTCTGCGGGCGAAAATTTGTCTGAAAAATCTTGCGGCATATCTTCTGCTCCAGCATCCCCGTAAACGACGTGGAATATACCATGTCAGTTTCCGGGAATCATCCCGGCCGGCATGCGCAAGGCAGCCGGTCGAAGGTCGGGATCAGCCCTCATCTGCCGGCATTCACGCAGCGTGCTCCGGGGCAGGTGCCCGATTGCGCAATGTGCGGCGGTAAGTGCCAACTGCGATGAAGGCTTTGTGGAGAACTTCGGGCCGGAGCTCATTGCCCGCGTCGGCGCGGAGGCTCCCGGCGTGCGGCTCTGTTTCGTGCAGAAGCCAAACAAAGACAGTACGTCACTTCGCGATGGGGCCGTCGATCTGGAAACCGGCGTGGTGGGGAGCGCGATGGGCCCGGAGGTGCGGGCGCAGGCCTTGTTCCGGGATCGTTTCATTGGCGTCGTGCGAATCGGGCACGCGCTGAGCCAGGGCGAGATCACTCCCGCCCGTTATGCGACCGGCAGGCACATCTGCGTCTCGCGCCGAGGTCTCGCCAACGGACCGATTGATGAAGCCTTGAAGCCGTTCGGGCTGGAACGGGAGATCGTCACGATCGTCGGTGGCTTTTCGAGCGCACTGGCTTTGGCTCGGGCCTCCGACCTGATCGCCAGTGTTCCCGAGCGACACACCGCCAACCTGCGCGCCGGAATGCATAGTTTTCCGCTTCCGGTCGCCACGCCCGAGATCACGGTTTCGTTGCTCTGGCATCCGCGGCTGCATGCCGATCCAGCGCATCGCTGGTTGCGCGGCCTCGTTCTGGATACCTGCGCGGCGATCCGCTGAAGGGCTAAATTTCCCGCAGTCAGAGTGCTATAGCGTGGACATGGCACTCATCATCGTCGGACCTGGCCCACCTATCGCCGCCTAGCAGCCATTCATTGAATTTGATCAAATAAAAAAATTAATCCATCGATTAACTGTTTGTTTTGAAATAAAACTTCCTTAAATTTTGTAAATA
>CAWIOX010000023.1:0-7965 GCA_963837775.1 uncultured beta proteobacterium
TGCCACATCGTTGTTCTGTCCGCGCTGGAAAACATTGGTCAACACGCGCTGAATAGCCGGTCGCCCCGGCGCAGTACGGATTCCAGCCTGCGTGAAATGGAATAAACAGGCATCCAGCGGGGCCGGATGAGTACCATTAGCCCCCGAAAAATAGTAGTATCTGGGCAACACCAGACCTGAGATCCTTTCCAAGGAATACACCACATGGCTTCACCCATCCTTGCGCAGGATTCCGTCAAGACCGGGATCATCCGGACCGCGCTGGCCACAGCCACGCGCTGGCTCAAAACCGGAGCCGCCCGATGCATCACGCGCCATCTTCTTGCCGCCGGCGTGCTGGCGCTGAGCGTTCCCGCAACATCAGGCGCCGAGGAATACTTCGATCGCTACGGACTGGCGCCCGGCTCGCCGGCAGTCGATCTTGGCGTCCAGCCGCTGGGCTACCCGTCCGGCGTCATCAGTGCGGTCATGCAGCGCGACCGCATCCTGAAAAAAGCACTGGCAGACAGCGGACAGCCGCTGAAAACGCACCCGTTCCGGCGCGGCGCCGACATGGTCGGCCTGTTGGCCGAGCGGCGCCTCGAGGCGGGCCTGCTGGGCGACATGCCGACCATCCTGGCCGCCGCCGGCGGCAATGTCTGGATCGCCGGACTGGTCAAGCAAACCTCGACCGCCATCGTCACCAAGGGCGATACCCAGGCGCGCGGCCTGGCCGGCAAGCGTATCGGCTATGTCGAGGCATCCAGCGCCCATCACACGCTGCTGCAGGGGCTGGCCTCGGCCGGCCTGGACGAAACCCGGGTCAAGCTGGTTGCACTGCGCATCGATGACATGCCGGATGCGCTGGAGCGTGGCGACATCGATGCCTTTGCCGCATGGGAACCGGCGCCCTCGATCGCGCTGAAAAACAGCAACAAGAACCATATCGTGTTCCGTGGCTTGAGTACCGATTACTTCGTGATCGAGCGGGACTTTGAAAGACGCTCGCCGCAGGCCGCGCGCCATGTCGTGGCCGGTTTCTTGCGCGCGATCCGATGGATGCGCGGCTCCCAGCGCAATGTCGACTTGGCCGCGCGCTGGGCGATGGCCGACAGCGCAGCCTTTTCCGGAAAACCTGCAGCGCTTGCGGCGGCCCAGATTGGCGCCATCACCCACCGTGAAATTCTCGATATTCCATCGGCCCCGGTCATCCTGCACAGCCCCGGCGCTCACCCGCTGAATAACGCGTACCAGTTCCTGAGCGGGCTGGGGAAACTGCCTGCAGGCGGAAAATGGAAAAACGTCGAGGCGGCATTTGCCTATGACGGCCTGACACGGGTCATGGCCGAGGCACGCTCATTTCAGGTCGGCAGTTTCGACTACGAAGAATAGGCCCCACACCCGTGATGAATTCCTCCTTCTCGAACCGGATTAGCGCGTATTTCGGCGCACTGTTCCTGGTCGCCATCGGCATCCTGTTTTCGCTCTGGTACTTTGGCCTGCCCCAGTTCGGCCTGATCGGCGCCAGCGATCAGCGTCTGGCCGAAGCGATGCGCATCCTTGAAGTCAAGGCCGACCTGCAGTACACGCTGATCGCCAAAGGCATCAAGGAGCGGCGCGGCGACGTTCTGGTGTTTTCTGAAAACAAGTCACTCTCGCACCAACTGGAAAATCCGGCCCGATCTGTTCAACATGACTTTGACCGGATCGTCGAACGCCTGCAGCGCGCCTACCCGGATCGTTACCAGCACCTGCTTATCGCGGACCCGGCCAGCAGCCTGATACGGGCCAGCAGCGTGGCAGGCGAGCCGGGACGCACATTTCATGATCCCGCCCTGATCAAGCGTGCCGCGCAACCGGGCGCCGCCGAGATGATCGAGCAATTGAGCGGCCCGGACGGCACTGCGGCGTTGGCCATCACGCGGCAAATACACGCACTCGATGACGACGGCTACCCGAATGGCAAACTGGTCGGGATTCTGATCGCCTACGTTGATCTGCAACAGTTTATTAACGAAGGCTTTCTGGAGGAAACGCCAACGGCCAACAAGCATGGCACCACTCTGCTGCTTGATCCTGAGGGACAAGTTCTGGCGCGCTTTCCGAGCATCAGCCCGGAACAGGAGAGCTTCAAGCGGAACCCTCAGGTGGCCGCAGGATTTGAAGGGACACTGCTGGAAACCGATGCCAACGGCGAAGCCTTGCTGGTGGTTTACCGCCATCTGCAGCTCAGCGGCAGCCAGGGCTGGGCCCTGATGCACTATTCGCGCAAGGACGACGCACTGGGCGAACTGCAGGGACGCGCCAGCACGCTGGCTATCGCCGGCCTCTTGCTCACGCTGCTTGCGCTGATACTGATCAGCCTGGCTGCGCGCCGCCTGACCCGGCCGCTGCAAGCGCTGTCGGAAACCGCCAGCCAGCTGGGTAGCGGCGATCTGTCGGTGCGGGCGCTGCTCGGCCCGGCAGAAAGCAGCGAGATCACGGCCCTGTCGGGCGCATTCAACGGGATGGCCCAAAGCATCCAGAAAGCCCGCAATACGCTGGAAGCCAAGGTGCTGGAGCGCACCGCCGAACTGGCCAGGGAACGCGACCGGGCGCAAGGCTATCTCGACATTGCGGGCATCATGCTGATGGCCCTCGACCGCGATGGCCGGATTGCGATGATCAACCGGAAAGGGGCGGAACTGCTTGGCCAGCCCGAAACTGCGCTGATCGGCAGCGACTGGTTCGACAATTACGTCCCGGCCGAAGAGCGCAATGCCGTGCGCCGGATATTCAACGGCCTGATGTCCGGGGAAATAGCCTCGCTGGCGTATTACGAGAACCACATCATCAATGCGGCTGGCCAGAAACGCATCATGGCCTGGAACAACACCCTGCTGCACAATGACGCCGGCGCCGTGATCGGGACGCTGTCCTCGGCGGAAGACATCACCGAGCGCAAGCATGCCGAAGCGGAGCTGCGCATCGCCGCCGCCACCTTCGAGTCACAGGAAGGCATGTTCGTCACCGATGCCGCCAACCTGATCCTGCGGGTCAACCAGGCCTTCACCGAGATCACCGGCTACACAGCGCAAGAAGCCGTGGGCGGCAATCCGCGCCTGCTCAGCTCAGGCCACCACGATGCCGCCTTTTTTGGCGCCATGTGGGACAGCATCGTGCATGCCGGGTCATGGCACGGCGAAATCTGGAACCGGCGCAAGAACGGCGAGATCTATCCCGAATGGCTGACCATTTCCGCGGTCCGGGACGACGCCGGAGTGACAAGCCATTACGTTGGCATTTTCACCGACATCACCTCGCTCAAGACGGCCGAGGACGAGATCAGGAATCTGGCCTTCTACGACCCGCTGACCGGCCTGCCCAACCGCCGGCTGCTGATGGACCGGCTGCAAAAAGCGCTGGCGGACGTATCGCGTCACCATCGCAAAGGGGCGCTGCTGTTTGTCGACCTGGATAACTTCAAGACCCTCAACGACACCCTTGGTCATGACAAGGGCGATCTGCTGCTGCAGCAGGTCGCCCAGCGCCTGAGCAGCTGCACCCGCGAAGGCGACACCGTGGCCCGGCTGGGCGGCGACGAATTCGTGGTGATGCTGGAAGATCTGAGCGAGAGCGCAATGGAAGCCGCGACCCGGGCCGAAGCGGTGGGCGAAAAGATACTCGACAGCCTCAACCTGGCCTACCAGCTCGCCGGATACGAGCATCACAGCACCCCCAGCATCGGCGTGACCCTGTTCGGCGAACAGCCGGAAAGCATCGACGAGCCGCTGAAGCGGGCCGACCAGGCCATGTACCAGGCCAAGGCCGCAGGCCGCAACACCCTGCGCTTCTTCGATCCGCAGACGCAGGCGCTGGTCGCGGCGCGGGTGGCGCTGGAAGCGGCCTTGCGTGAGGCGCTGCTGAAAAAGCAGTTCCTGCTGTACTACCAGCCCCAGGTGACGGACCAGCAGCAACTCACCGGCGTCGAAGCACTGGTACGCTGGCAGCACCCCGTGCGCGGCATGGTGTCGCCGGCCGAATTCATTCCGCTGGCCGAGGACAGCGGGCTGATCCTGCCTTTGGGCAGCTGGGTGCTGGAAGCTGCCTGCAGCCAGTTGGCGCTGTGGGCCAGCCGGCCGGAAATGGCCCATCTGACGATCGCCGTGAATGTCAGCGCCCGCCAGTTTTACCAGCGCAATTTCACCGAGCAGGTGCTGGCGACACTGGCACGCAGCGGCGCCAACCCGCACCGGCTGAAGCTGGAACTGACCGAGAGCTTGCTGGTATCGAACGTGGAAGACATCATCGCCAAGATGGGCGTACTGAAGGAACGGGGCGTTGGTTTCTCGCTGGACGATTTCGGCACCGGGTATTCGTCGCTGTCCTACCTGAAGCGACTGCCGCTGGATCAGCTGAAAATCGACCAGAGTTTCGTCAGGGACATCCTGCTCGACCCCAACGATGCCGCCATTGCAAAGATGGTCATCGCGCTGGCCGACAGCCTGGGACTGGCGGTCATCGCGGAAGGGGTGGAAACAGAAGCGCAGAAAGACTTCCTCGCGCACCACGGCTGCCATGCGTATCAGGGCTATCTGTTCAGCCGCCCGCTGCCGCTGCCGGAGTTCGAGCAGTTTGCCGCGCAGTCGATCATGCATATCCAGACGGAGATCGGCTGCACGGCAACATGATGCGGCCGGTTCAAGCGCGAAGCCGGGCCGTCCAACGCGCCGAAGCGGTTGCTGCCGAGGTTTTTTGCCGCCACAGATAGTGGCGGGGGTATATTTCAAGCCCCAATGAAACCGTGCGGCAGACTGGGTATTTTTGATGATACCCCCATGATTTTGACAATTCATGGCCGCTTCGGCGCGCTGTCCGAGGGCTGATTTGACTGCGCTCCCGCCCGCTCCTGCAGCTAGCCGCTAAGGAGTCGTTCAAAAATAACTGTCACATTTGGATCGGCCCTGACAGGCGCGCTGCTGCGTTGCTCGTTGTCGCCATAGCTCGCTATGACTCCTCCTCTCGCCTTGCATCGCATCCCGCCAGAACCGCCCAAACGTAACACTTATTTCTTCACGGCTCCTAACTTGACGTGTTGCTGGCGGCATTGAAGCCTTTTCGTGCCTTGCGCGCACAATCCTAAAAGCATTCCCATTCATCGCCACTGCCGGCGTTGGCGACGCGCTTGCGCTCAACGAGCTTGACGGCCGTCTTCGCTGCTGCAGGGCGTCGCCGCTCGGCAAGCTGCGTCACGCTGGCCGTGACTGGCGCTGCGTCGATGGCGGCGGCGCGCTCTGCATCAACCGGCCTGCCATCGAGCTTGAATACGCTGACCACCTGCGCCAGATTGCCGGCCTGGCTCTGCAGCGAGTCGGCTGCCGCCGCCGCTTCTTCCACCAGCGCCGCATTTTGCTGGGTGACCTGATCCATCTGGCCGATCGCCTGATTGACTTGTTCGATGCCGGCGTGCTGTTCCTGGCTGGCGGCCGTGATCTCGCTCATGATGTCGGTCACGCGCCTGACGCTGGCAACGATCTCCTGCATGGTGGCGCCGGCCTGCCCGACCAGCTTGCTGCCGGCATCGACCTTGTCCACCGAGGCGCCGATCAATTGCTTGATCTCCCTGGCGGCGCCCGCCGAGCGCTGCGCCAGATTGCGCACTTCGGTCGCGACCACCGCAAAGCCGCGGCCCTGTTCGCCGGCGCGCGCCGCCTCGACTGCCGCATTCAAGGCCAGGATATTGGTCTGGAATGCGATGCCGTCGATCACGCCGATGATATCGGCGATCTTCTTCGCCGATTCGTTGATCGAGCCCATGGTCTCGACCACCTGCGCGACCACCGCGCCACCCTCGAGCGCAACTGCGGAAGCCGATTGCGCCAGCTGGTTGGCCTGGCGCGCATTGTCGGCATTCTGTTTGACGGTGCCGGTCAGCTCTTCCATCGAGGACGCGGTTTCTTCCAGCGAACCGGCCTGCTGTTCGGTGCGCGAGGAAAGGTCCAGATTGCCGGCAGCGATCTGGCTGGAGGCGGTGGCGATGGAATCGGTCGCATGCCTGATATCGCCTACCGTGCTGGCCAGATTCTGCTGCATGGTTTGCATCGCGAACAACAGGCTTTGGGTATCGCCCTTCCTGGTGGCGACCGCCACCGTCAAGTCGCCGCCAGCGATACTGTGCACGATCTGCGCGGCATATTCCGGCTCGCCGCCCAGCTGGCGATAGAGATTGCGGATCAGCACATAACCGGACAAGGATGCCAGCAGGACGCCCAGCGCAATCGCGGCGATCATGCCGCCGCGCAGCGCAACGAAACTGGCGCCCGATTGCTCGTATTGCTTTCTGGCTTCATCGACCTGCAGCTTGCGCAGCGCAGCGATGCTGGCACTGACCGCAGGAACCAGCGCCTGAACCTGCTCCTGCAGCTGGCTGGCATCGGCCAGCTTGCCTTCGCGCATCGCGGCAACTGCGGGCGACAGGCCTTCCCTGGCCATTTTGTCACGGTCTGCGGCAAACTTGTCTGCCAGCAGTTTCTCTTGCGGCGTCAAATGCGTGGCGATGTACTCACCCCAGGTCCGCTTGATCTCGGCGTCATTTTTCTCGATCAGATCGGACTTGATCTTGATGGTGGCAGCCATCGAATCCTGCAAAGCCTCGGCCAGAGCAAGCTGGTTCTGCACCAGCAGGCGATCCACGCGCGAAACCTGTTCCAAGGCCATGGTGCGATCCTGATAGACCGCCTTGAGGCCGTCATTGGCCTGATCCATTCCGCTGAGTCCCAACAGCCCGATGCCGACTGACAGCAGCGACAGAAAACCGATGACGGCGCTCAGGCGTGCTTTAAGAGTCATTTTCATTTTTTGTTTTTCCCTGTCCGGTAAAGTGAAATTTGCCGACGTGATAGCCATGCTTTGTTGCCATGCAGCATATTTGATGAATATGTCGCGCTGATGACAAGCTGGCTTGCGGCTGGGCGCGATCGCACTGCCAGCGATGCAGGCCGACCGGCCGACAGGGTTTGCCGCAGAGAGAGGGGGTATATTTTCATGCCGCAATAAAACCATGCGGCACAAGCATGGTTTTAAACCATACTCCCCGACAAATCGGACACGCAGCGAGGACACTCAAGACCCCGCCGCGGTATTTCCGTTCGGACTCTCAGCCCGGACGGTTGCTACAGATCAAGATGCGCAGCGTGCTCAATGCTCCACGTCAGCCATCGCATACATCACCATCGTGCGTTGCAGATTCCGCATGGCGCGGCTGAATGCGCTGTCATCCGCGCGTGCCTGCATGGTCTTGGTCTGCGGGTCGAGCGCCTCCGGCACGCTGTAGCCCAGCGCCAGTTGCGACTGGACCAGGTCATCATCGAGCTGGTTGCGCATGGCGATGCGTTGCTGCACCTGTGCCACTTCTGCATTGAACAAATGATCGGACCCGCTTTCAGCCAGCGCCAGCGGGGTTGAAACAGCGGCCACCAAGCCGCCAACAGCGATGAGAATTCGGATAGATAATTTCATGATAGCCTCCATTGGCTGTGTCGACGGTATCAAGCCGATGCCAATATCGTCGCTTTCAGTATAGGACACGGCGCAATAAAAGAATGAACACGCAGCAGAATGGCGCCGACGCTCGCCAGTGCCGGCGCCATCGGGCGCTCATGCAACTGCCGCCATATTTGCAGAATATTGGGGGTATCATCAATAAATGACCACTTCCCGCACGATTTCATTGGCTCTTGAAAAATACCCATCCCGAGTATATTCAGCGCCTGGCTATCCGCCCCGGGCCGCGCAATGCCCGATCCGGTTCTGTTAAAGCTTGAAACGACTGTTCAGCGCACGCGTTCAGGCGGCGGGACCATAAGCATCCCTGGTTTGACGGGAGACTGCTGCCGGTTGGCGAGTTGGGGATTGGGGGGGATAGGCTGCCAACCCGCTCAGGGTTGGCAGATACAGCGGGCGTTCGTACCAACAGGAAATTTGCTGTTGGTGACGCCTGCTGCGGAT
>CAWIOX010000024.1:0-6504 GCA_963837775.1 uncultured beta proteobacterium
TCATTCAAAATACTGTTGTTTTCCGTATTCAATATGTTAAACACGATCTCTTCAGATGTAATATTGCGAGGCAGAAAAATTGCTGACGCATTTTTTTGTTTTTAAGTGTCATTTTTGCAGCAATTTGACAAAAGAATGCAGTTTCAGGGACATACAACATGCGAAGAATACAGTCCGGTTTCACGCTCATCGAATTGGTCGTGGTCATCACCATCCTGGGCATCCTGGCTGCGCTGGCGCTGCCAAGATTCTCGGCGCTTCAAACCGACGCGCGCATCGCCAAAATGAACGGTGCGCTCGGTTCGATCAAGGCGGCGGCAGCCATGTCCCATTCGGTACAGTTGACGCAGCAATTGACGCCCGCCACCTCGATCACGATGGAAGGCTCCATCATCGCGATGGCCAATGGCTATCCGACCAGCGCGCTGGCTTCGATCGGCACTGCGGCCGGACTGGCGGATGCGGCCGGTGCGGCGATCGCCGGTTTTGTGCCGGTCGCCACCAGCGCCACCGTTTTCACCGTGACGCCCGATGCAACGCACGCTGCCTGCGCCATCACCTATACGGTGCCTGCGGCCGGATTTGCGCCGACCTACAGCAATGCCGGCTTGACGCTAGCGAATTGCCAGTAGCATCCAGGCGTTGAATCGAAACTGATTGATGCGGTAAAGAGTAGTGCAAGCCGTATTACTCGAATGCAGCAAACCCTCGCCGGTGTGATGCCGGTACTTTAATTAATTATTTGATAACGGAGTTGGATATGAAGATGAACAAGCAGCAATCTGGTTTTACCCTGATCGAATTGGTGATGGTCATTGTGATTCTGGGCATTCTGGCGGCGACGGCGTTGCCGAAGTTTGTTGATTTGAAAACTGATGCTGAAACCGCAGCAATGCAGGGCGTCGTTGGGGCGATCAACTCTGCATCGCAATCAACTACGCTGGACGTCCGCGTAAGTGCATCGATGCCGCTGATAAGGAGTGCAAGTTGCAAAGTGTGCCGACGCTGGCGGCCTTATTGTCAGGGCGCGCTGACCTACCGGCATGCAGTGGCAAGCACCACGACGATTGCCGCAGTGAGCGATAACAGCTGACTGCACAATTACCCAAACTGGGGTAATCTACCGGCAGCTGGCTAGAAGTTATCGCGGACATTGTAATAATAGTCAACTAGGGTGGGCACGGTGCCCACGCGGCATTCAAACCCGTGGGCAAGAATCCTCTATCCGCTTAAACGTCATGCGGTCTTCTGGTCGCAGTCAATATTTCCCGGCTGGTTAACGCATGACGACTCCAACGAAAATCAAGGGCTTCACCCTGATCGAGCTCATCATGGTGATGGTCATCATCGGCGTGCTGGCGATTGCGGCGATCCCGCGTTTCATGGATCGCCAGACCTTCGAGGCCCGTGGTTTTTATGACCAAACATTATCCATGCTGCGTTATGCGCAGAAAGTCGCGATAGCGCAGCGGACCAATGTGTTCGTCAATGTGAATGGCGCTGCCAGAACTGTATGTCTGACTTATGTCGCAGACAGCACTTGCACCAATACCGCTCCGCTGCAAATCGTTCTTAATCCGGCCGATCAGCAGAGATTCAGTAAAACTGCAGCAACCGGCATCAGCATCGCAGCGTCCGTTTCCCCATTTTCTTTCTCCGCGCTAGGCAAACCGAATCCGGACGGGGCGGTTACCTTGTCGATCACCGGCGATGGGATTACGCGCAGCATCACCGTGGAGCGCGAGACCGGCTATGTCCACTGAGTACCGGCAAAAAGGCATCTCGCTGATCGAACTGATCATGTTCATCGTCATCGTCAGCGTCGGCATTGCCGGCATCCTGTCGGTGATGAACGTGACCACCAAAGCCAGCGCCGACCCGCTGCTGCGCAAGCAGGCGCTGGCGATCGCCGAATCGCTGCTGGAGGAAATTGACGTTGCAGCCGTTTACTTATTGCGATCCGGATGATCCGGCTGCAGCAACTGCGACATCGAGCGCACGGCGAGTGCTGCCGCGTGTACCGTTCGGGTTCACCGTGCTGCCACCGAGCAGAAGTTCACTGCCGGCGGCCGGCGAAGACCGCTATGTGGCGCAGCGCAATTCTGACAATGTCGACGATTACAACGATTTTTCGATGGCTGCCGATACGGGACATCGGCAATAATGCGATTGCCGGCCTGGAGCGCATATACGCGCTTCCGTCGCCATCAGCAGGTCGGTGATACCATTGTTCCGGCATTCCAAAAAATGATGCATTGCAAATCGACGTGCGGGTCGGTCTCGGGCAATACCGATATTACCGTCACCGGCTACCGCTTCCGTTATGCGCCCAATGCCGTCCCCTGATGCGATGCAGACTGTCATGACCCAGCGCCAGCGCGGCTTTACCCTGATCGAGGCGGTCATGGTGATTGCCATCACCGGCATCGTTGCGGCGATGGTGGCGATCTTCATCCGCACCCCGATACAGGGCTATTTCGATCTCGAACGGCGCGTAGAAATGACCGACACCGCCGATACCGCGTGCGCCGCATCGCGCGCGACCTGCGCCTGGCATTGCCGAACAGCGTGCGCACAGTGGCCGCTTCGCCGCTGTGCCTGGAATACCTGCCGACGTCGAGCCGGCGGACGTTATCGTGCGGATATCGGTGCCTTGGGACCGAGGATGTTCTGGATTTTTCACCGCGGCCGGATGCCAGTTTGACGTGCTGGGAAGCTTGAATCCGGTGCCGGCTGCCGGCGACCAGCTGGTGGTCTATAACCTGGGCATTCCGGGCGCGGATGCGTATTCCGGCGTGAACCGCGCCAGCATTTCCGCCGCCACTGCGAACAGCATCACGTTGAGTCCGGCCATGCAGTTTCCGTTTGCTTCTCCCGGCAACCGCTTTCAGGTGATACCGGCTGCCGAGCAAGCGGTTTTTTACGTATGTACCAATAGCGGCAGCGGGATCGATAGCCGCCGGCAATGGCAATGGCGCCTTGTATCGCTTATCGCACTACGGGATCAATGCCACAGCGCCGGTGACCTGTCCTGCGATACCGGCTGGCACGCCGGTGCTGGCGCAGAATGTCAGCGACTGCAATTTCACCTATGACGGCGGCGTGAACGAGCGCAACGGCCTGGTCGTCGATGCGGATTGCGATCACCAAAAACAATGAAACGGCCAGTCTGTACCATGAAGTGCATGTCAGCAATGTGCCCTGAGCAGCCCCGTCAGCGGCAGCAGCATCGGCATGCACGCGCAGCATGGCTTTGCCATCGTGTCGGCTATTTTTCTGCTGGTGGTATTGGCGCTTTGGGGGCATTTATGGTGACACTCTCCACCGTACAGAACATCACTTCGACCCAGGATCTGCAGGGCGCACGCGCCTATCAGGCAGCGCGGGCCGGGATCGAGTGGGGTGCGTATCAGGTGCTGACACCGGAAAATACCAACCCGCCGGCGGGGCAGGCGCAGTATCCCTGCCCGGCTGCGACAACGATCAATACTCTGGCCGGTTCCATGGCAGGCTTTAGCGTGCAAGTGCTCTGCGTGAAGACGACCTATGACGAAGGCAGTAATAAGATTGGTATCTATCAGCTCACTTCCACCGCCACACTCGGGACGGTCGGCAGCAGTAATTATGTGCAACGGCAGTTGACGGCAGCGCTCAGCACTTGCCGCGCGGCGGTAAACGGGCCGAGTTGCTGATGTGGAAGTCTATTTTTATGGGAGTATGCTGTGATTTACCCATGTTTTCGCACGTATTCATTGGTAAGTTATAAATACACCATACAGTATATGGAATGAATGGAATCTGCGTCAGGATGATGAACAAGGGAAAATGGGCCTGCTCCGTAATGGCTGTTCTGCTGCTGTGCGCAATGACAGCCGCGCAGGCGGCGGTGACGTTTCGCGCCGTGGCCTCAAACAAGCAGGCTTCCACCGCATCCGGCGGCACCATTAGCGTGAGCAAGCCGGCCGGCACGCTCAGCGGCGATGTGCTGCTGGCTTCGATCGCCGTGGTGTCGAATACCTCGACGGTGGCCCCCCTGGCCGGCTGGACGCCGGTGCAGAGCAGCAATCAGACCGGCAGCAGTACGAGTCGACTGTATACCTACTATCGGGTGGCCGGTGGCAGCGAGCCCGGCACTTATGCCTGGACTTTTACCGGTGCCAACAATAAAGGCGCAGTGGCGGCAATCGCCAGCTTCAGCGGGGTGGATACCGCATCGCCGATCGATGCCACGATTGAGCAGCCCACCGCCAGTGCTTTCACCCATACTGCGCCATCGGTGACCACCACGGTGGCCGGCGACATGCTGGTGACCGTGCATGAATATGCCAGTTCCCACAATTGGACGCCGCCGGCCGGCATGACGGAAGCGTCCGATGTCTATTCTAAGGCGACCGCCGGCGGTTCCGGCGTGTCGATGGAATTGAACTATGAGAGTCGGCCCGCTGCCGGGGCTACCGGAGCACACATCGCGACCGTGACTCCGGCCAAGAACAAGGATCGCGGCGCGAGCCATGCGATTGCACTGAAAGCACTGGCCGTGGTGGCCACGCCGGGCGATTTCAATATTTTCGATACCTCGACCACGCCGGCGACGGCGACCGATGGCGTGATCAAGACCAAGGTGGCAGGGCCGTTTACGCTGGATATCGTCGCACTGAATGCCGCCAAGTCGGCGATCCTGACCAGTTTCACCGGCGCCGTCAAGGTCGAGCTGCTCAATGGCGCCGACATTAGTGCCGCGTTGGATGGCAACGGTTGCCGCAGCAGCTGGAGCACGATCACGACCACGACCGTAGCGCCGAATCCGGCGGCCTTTGTCGCGGCCAACAACGGGCGGCTGACGGTATCGTTGACTGAAAACAATGTCTATCGCGATGTGCGGGTCCGCGTCACTTATCCGGCCAGCGGCACGCCGAGCAAGATCGGCTGTTCCAGCGACAATTTTGCGCTGCGCCCGGCCAGCTTCAGCGGCCTGATGCTGCGCGATGCCGACTGGCAGAGCGCCGGCACTGCGCGGGTACTGAGCAATGTCGGTGCCAGTGGCGGCGTGGTGCACAAGGCTGGGCGCCCGTTCCGGATCGACGCGGTGGCGCAGAATGCGGCCGTACCCCAACCGGCATCGCCTATGGTGCGGCCGCAGGCAACTATAACGGCCTGCCGCAGGCGCAACTGATCAGCTGTGTATTGCCTGCCAGCTGCGCGCCGGGCACGCTGGACGAACTCGGCACCGCCAGTGCATGGAATACCGGCGCCAGCACCGGCAGTTTTTACAGCGCGACCGCCAGCTATGACGATGCCGGCAGCTTTACCATGCAGCTGGTCGATTCGACCTTTGCTGCAGTCGACGGCGGCGATGGCACGCCGGCCGACTGCAGCGGCCAGTATGTCTGCTCGTCCGTTGTGAACGTCGGGCGCTTCGTGCCGGATCACTTCGAGCTGGTCGATGCGTCGGCGGACGATCCGCTGGTCGATACCGCGGTCGATACCTGGCTACCGCTGGCAGCGCCGCAATTTCGCACCTTTAACCTGGCCGATGCCGCCTGCAATGCCGCCGCAGCGGCGCCGAAGC
This sequence comes from uncultured beta proteobacterium, assembly GCA_963837775.1. Lineage (GTDB taxonomy): Bacteria > Pseudomonadota > Gammaproteobacteria > Burkholderiales > Burkholderiaceae_D > CAWIOX01. Next base: position 5,570 of record CAWIOX010000024.1, read on the forward strand.
GCGCCTTCACTTACATCGGCCAGCCCTTCGGCTATGTCAGCGTGCCGCAGTTCACGCTCAAGGCGATGGATGCCGGCGATAACCCGATCAGCAATTATCCGACGCTGACGAAGCTGGCTGTCACGCAAAGCTATAGCGCGGCGAGCGGCACGCTCGATACCGCGCTGGCGCTGCAAACCCCGACCCCGACGCTCAATGCCAATTACACCAATGGCAACGACAGTCCTGTGGTTGGGAGTTTTGCGGTGAATGTTGCGGACAAGTTGGCGTTTGTCCGCAGCACGCCGGTGGCGCCGTTCAATGCGGCGATCAGCCTGAGCATTACAGTGCAGGACAGCAGCGAAAACGTTGTGGCTGGCAACGGCAACATCACGGCGGCGGCGCCTGTGACGTTCAGCACCATCGGTTTCGATGCGGGCAGCGAGATGCGTTTCGGCCGCTTGAAGCTGTCCAATGCGCTGGGTTCGGAATTGCTGAATCTGCCGATCCCGCTGCAAGCCCAGTACTGGAGCGGCACGGCTTTCGTAACCAATACGCAGGACAATTGCACCGTTTTAAGCGCAAGCAATGTCGCGCTGGGCAACTACCGCAAGAACTTGAGCGCCACCAGTATGGGAACGTCGCATATTATTCCCGGCGCGGCATTATTAAATGGCAAGGGTAGCCTGAGCTTGAGCAAACCGGCACCAGCAGCCGGCGGCAGCGTCGATATCGCGCTCAACCTCGGCACCGCGAGCCCGGATCAATCGTGCCTGAGCTGGAGCCCGTCCACGCCGGCAAGTACCGGGGCGAGCATGGCTTATTTACGTGGCAAGTGGTGTGGCGCCAACCAGGATCGTGATCCTGGTGCGCGCGCGACTTTTGGTGTGTATAAGAATGCCAATGAGTTTATTTACATGCGGGAAATGTATTAAGGACTCAATTCATCCCGGCAA
>CAWIOX010000025.1:0-22330 GCA_963837775.1 uncultured beta proteobacterium
TATACAACTGCGTCCCCTCCATGCATACATCAGTACCGGCAATCTCATCGGTAGACTAATACTGCATCGGTTAAAATGGACAGTTATATCCCAATGATCCCAATGCGCGCAGACATGATTGTTTTCTAGCGCACATCGACTTGTCGTCCACACCTGAAATGCCATAGCCATGCTCGATAACCTTACCCAACGTCTCGCCAAAGTCGTTAAAACCATGCGCGGCGAGGCGCGCCTGACCGAATCCAATACGGCCGAAATGCTGCGCGAAGTACGCATGGCCTTGCTTGAGGCCGACGTCGCCTTGCCTGCGGTGCGCGAGTTCATCGCTCGCGTCAAAGAAAAAGCCATGGGCGAAGAAGTCATCTCCTCGCTCACGCCCGGCCAGGCACTGGTCGGCGTGGTGCAGCGTGAACTGGCCTCCCTGATCGGCGCCGATCTGGGGCCGGAAGCATCCCAACTGAGTTTCGCAACCCAGCCGCCTGCGATCATTCTGATGGCCGGTCTGCAAGGCGTCGGCAAGACCACTACCGTCGGCAAGTTGGCCAAATACCTGATTGAAGAGAAAAAGAAGAAAGTACTGACTGTCTCGGCCGACGTTTACCGTCCGGCAGCGATTGCACAGTTGCAAGCAGTCACGAACCAGGTCGGCGCTGACTTCTTTCCATCCCAGGCTTCAGACAAGCCGGTCGATATCGTACTGGCGGCACAGGATTTTGCCAAACGGCACTACCATGACGTACTGATCATCGATACTGCCGGCCGACTGGGTATCGATGAAGCGATGATGCAGGAGATTGCAGCACTGCATGCCGCCGTCAAACCGATCGAGACGCTGTTCGTGGTCGATGCGATGTTGGGACAGGATGCAATCAACACCGCAAAAGCCTTTAATGACGCGCTGCCGTTGACCGGCATCATTCTAACCAAACTTGACGGCGATTCGCGCGGCGGCGCAGCACTCTCGGTACGTCACATCACCGGCAAGCCAATCAAGTTTGCCGGCGTGTCCGAAAAACTCGACGGTCTGGAAGCTTTCGATCCGACCCGGATGGCGAACCGCATTCTGGGCATGGGCGACATTCTGGCGCTGGTCGAAGAAGCCAAAAAAGGCGTAGACGTCAAGGCTGCGCAAGATCTGGCGCAAAAACTCAAGGTCGGCGGCAAATTCGACCTCAATGACTTCAAGGCGCAACTAGCGCAAATGAAGAAAATGGGCGGACTGTCGAACCTGATGGACAAACTGCCGGCACAACTACAGCAAGCCGCCAATGGCGCCAACATGGATCAGGCCGAGAAACAAGTAAAACGCATGGAAGGCATCATCAATTCGATGACGCCGCTGGAACGTGCCAAACCCGAATTGATCAAAGCCTCGCGCAAACGTCGCATCGCCACCGGTGCCGGTGTGCAGGTGCAGGAAGTCAATCGCATGCTGGCGCAATTCGAGCAAATGCAATCGATGATGAAGAAACTCAAAGGCGGCGGCATGATGAAAATGATGCGCAGCATGAAGGGCATGATGCCCGGCATGCGCTGACGCTGACGGCTACCTATAAACCGTAAAAACCAGCAAAAAGCCCACTGAGTCCCCATTACCGGCAGCCAGAACGGAGATTCGCAGGAAAATGGACAGAAAACACTTGCGTCACTCTACAAACCGCACCAATATTAACGCTGCGTAAGAAAGCGCAATTTATCAACAGTTTTATGAAGGAGGCCTGAATATGGCAACAGCGAAAAAACCCGAAGCCAAGAAGCCTGCGGCAACCAAAGTAGCGCCGACCAAGAAAGCTGCTCCAGAAAAAACGGCAGAGGCAGCAACGCGCAAGCCCAACGCGGCATTCATGAAACCTATGACGCCTTCCGCCGTTCTGGCCAAAGTCGTCGGTGCAGCACCTCTGCCACGTACCGAAGTAACCAAAAAGGTATGGGAATACATCAAAAAACTCGACCTGCAGGATCCTGCCAACAAACGCATGATTAATGCAGATGCCAATCTGAAGGCAGTATTCGACGGCAAGGAACAAGTATCGATGTTCGAAATGACCAAACTGATCTCCGGTCACTTGAAATAATCGATTTCTGCTTTAACGCCTCCGGGTGTTAAACAAAAACGCCCACACGGCAGTGCCATGTGGGCGTTTTTGTTTCAGTGAGCTGCATTAGGCGATCAATACTCCCAACGCTTCCATGCTGCCAAAACAGAATTCGGATATTCCGGCCGGCCCCGGCTACCGTTATAACGACCAAGCGCCAGATATAGGTTACCGCCCTCCATATCGATATACATCCGCAAGATCGAACAACCATAACGCAAATTAGATTGCATATGGAATAATTTGCTGCGGTCGTTATCGCCGATAACACGGGTCCAGAACGGCATCACTTGCATGTAACCGCGCGCACCGACGATGGACATCGCATATTTGCGAAAAGCGGATTCGACCTGAATCAGTCCCAGCACCATGGATGGATTCAAACCGGCACGCGTCGCCTCATACCATGTTGCCTCCAGGAACTCGCGCCGCAATTGATCGTCAGGGATTTTTTTCCTGAGCCGGGTCGACATTTCCCCCAGCCAATGCAGATATTTGATCCTCTCACTGATGTCAGCAATCTGCGGCTTGGGGGGCCGCGTGTCTGCGATGGCATTGGACAAGGCCAGGCGCACCGAATTGGCCAGTGCCTCCTCCTTTTGATTACCCGCTTTGGCTGGAGCAATTATAGACAGCAGCAGCGCCATCAACAAACAATGGAAAAACATCGGCAACTGCGCTGGTGACATGCAAGAAAAACAGGGAGTATATCGATTATTAATACAGTATCCGCAATATTTCAGCGTGGCTTTAAATATACTCCCGGTTCCCATATACAAGATATCAGGCTGCCAATCGGGCCTGAATAAAGGCCAGCATCTCCGTCATGGCTACCACGGTCGCCGCAGCGTCGCGGCGCCCCTGATATTCCAGATTGCCGTCTTTCAAGCCGCGGTCGCCGATCACGATGCGATGCGGCACACCGATCAGCTCCCAATCTGCAAACATCGCGCCCGGACGTTCACCGCGGTCATCCAGCACCACGTCCACACCCGCTTCTTGCAGTGCACTGTAGAGCTTATCGGTCTCAAACTTCACACTTTCGCTGCGATCGTAGCCCATAGGACACAGCACGACCTCGAACGGCGCCAGCGATGCGGGCCAGATGATGCCCCTGTCGTCGAAATTCTGCTCAATCGCCGCACCCAGGATGCGGGTAATGCCGATGCCATAACAACCCATCTGCAGCAACTGCGGTTTTCCATTTTCGTCCAGGAAAGTCGCCTTCATCGATTCAGAATAATTGGTTCCCAACTGGAACACATGGCCAATCTCAATGCCGCGCTGAATTGCCAGCACACCCTTGCCGTCCGGTGAAGGATCGCCTTCGACCACATTGCGCAGATCCAGAACCAGCGGCTCCGGCAGATCACGCCCCCAATTGGCGCCGGTAAAGTGGAAATCTTCCTGATTTGCACCGCACACGAAGTCGCTCATATTGGCGACCGTGCGGTCGGCCACGACCTTGACCGGCTTCCTGGTATTGATCGGCCCTAGGTAGCCGGGTTTGGTACCGAACCATTCGACGATTTCTTCTTCGGTCGAAAAACGATAGCCGGCAATGCCGGGGATTTTGTTGGTTTTGACTTCATTCAGGCTATGGTCGCCACGCAACATCAGCAACCAGACTTCCTTGCCTTCCGGCTTTTCGACCGTCAATACAATCGACTTGATGGTTTTCTCGAGCGGGATAGCCAGAAATTCGGCCACATGCTCGCATTTCGCCTTGCCCGGCGTCGCAGTCATCTGCAGCGCTTCGCTGGCAGTGCCGCGCACCGCCGTCAGCGGCAAAGCCTCGGCCGCCTCCATATTGGCCGCATAATCGGACGTCGGGCAATACACGATGGCGTCTTCGCCGGTATCGGCGATCACATGGAATTCATGTGAGCCGGAACCGCCAATCGCGCCGTTATCGGCTGCCACCGCGCGGAACTGCAAGCCAAAGCGATTGAAGATACGGACATAAGCGTCGTACATCAGCTGGTACGACTGCTTCATCCCATCCAGGTCGCGATCGAAAGAGTAAGCATCCTTCATCGTGAATTCACGACCACGCATCAGGCCGAAACGCGGCCGGCGTTCATCGCGGAATTTGGTCTGGATATGGTAAAAATTGATCGGCAACTGGCGGTAAGACTTGATATCGCTGCGCACGATATCGGTAATCACCTCTTCCGAGGTCGGCTGGATCGCATAGTCGCGGCCATGACGATCCTTGACGCGCATCAATTCCGCACCCATCTTGTCCCAGCGACCGGTTTCCTGCCACAGTTCTGCCGGCTGCACCAGGGGCATAAGCAATTCGACCGCGCCGGAACGGTTCATCTCTTCGCGCACAATCGCCTCCACCTTGCGGATCACCCGCAAGCCCATCGGCATATAAGAATAAATACCGGAACCGAGGCGTTTGATCATGCCCGCACGCATCATCAGCTTATGACTGATGATTTCCGCGTCTGACGGGGCTTCTTTAAGAGTAGATATGAAAAAACGGGAAGCACGCATGCGATAGATTCTTTATAAGAGAGAGTTATAATCAACTCAATTTTAAAGTATTCGCTGCCTGATGCACCACCTCTTCACACAATTGATTCACGAACCGGCCCGCGACCTGTCGCTGACTTGTGTTGGACCACACTTAAAGTGTGCAGAATCCGTGTTGAGACGCACCTAGCAACAGAAAGTTTCGAGGTACAACATGCTAGACCGTGAAGGGTTCCGCCCCAACGTCGGCATCATCCTGCTTAACACCCAGAATGAGGTGTGGTGGGGAAAACGGGTGCGCGAGCACTCCTGGCAGTTTCCGCAAGGCGGAATCAAATACGGCGAGACGCCGGAGCAAGCCATGTTCAGGGAGTTGGAAGAAGAAATCGGCTTGCGGCGTGAACACGTCAGGGTCATAGGCCGCACCCGTGACTGGCTGCGCTACGAGGTGCCTGACCATTTCATCAAACGCGAAATTCGCGGGCATTATCGTGGGCAAAAGCAAATCTGGTTCTTGCTGCGCATGGTTGGTCGCGACTGCGATGTCAACCTGCGCCTGACCGAACACCCTGAATTTGATGCTTGGCGCTGGCATGACTACTGGGTACCGCTAGACGTCGTCATAGAGTTCAAACGCGACGTGTATCAGCGGGCGCTGCACGAGTTGTCGCGCTTTCTGGTCCGGCCGGAACAGCATGTACCTCACCGTCATGTTTCGCGCTATTTACGCCAGTCTCATCCGCCAAGGGAGCAGGAAGACAATCATGCTCTTATTGAAGCAAAACCAAAAGACAAGTAAATACACACATGCGTTCATACTGCACAAACATCGTGAGATATAAGAAACCACAAAAAATAGCACGGATCACTGCCGGTCTGCTGTTGCTTTCCAGTTTCGCAACGACGATACAGGCGCAATCAAGCCTTGAAGAAGAAACTGAAAATCAGAAAAAAACCTGGCAGGAAACTGCCATATTACTACCGGCAGCACCTCAGATGACAGACCTGCTGCCATTTGAAGTTGCCACCACAGTGACACAAGTCTTTGCGATCGATGCGAAATCGCTCACCATCAACGCTGATGGCGTGATCCGTTACACACTGGTAGCACAGAGCCAGTCCGGTGCGAAAAGTACCAGCTATGAAGGTATACGCTGCCAGACATTTGAAAAGAAATTGTATTCGTTCGGACACAAAGATGGCAGCTGGTCACTTTCACGGCGTGACCAGTGGGAGCCAATCACGGGGAGCGTCATCAATCGGGCCCATGTGGCATTAGCGCAAGATTATTTTTGCCAAAACAAAACCAGCGCAGGTGATGCTGCGGCCATCCTGGATCGGATCAAAAGGAAACGTCCGCTGACACAATGAACAGCAGACGACAGTTTTCAAACACATGAAACGGACTCGGAGTCCTGCCGCTGGGATAAAACATCAGGAGCAACTCGACATCGCACAGGACTGCACAATACTTTCTGCATTGCGCCATTGCAAACAATCAGAAAAATTAGAGCAACACCATATTGTCGCGGTGAATCAGCTCAGGACCCTCGACAAAGCCCAGAATAGACTCAATTTCTGAGGACGAGCGGCGTATGATGCGGCGTGCCTCAGAACTGCCGTAATTGGTTATCCCGCGCGCAATTGCACGTCCTGCTTCATCGCTACAGGTAATCACCTCACCGCGACCAAATTCGCCCGAAACCTGCAACACGCCAATTGGTAACAGTGATTTACCTTCTGTCGTCAGCTTCTGCACCGCACCAGCATCCAGCATGACATGACCAGCGGTCTGCAAATGATCGGCCATCCACTGCTTGCGGGCCGTCAGCTGCCCGGTCTGGGCAGTAAGCTGGGTACCGATTGCCTCTCCGGAGGCCAATCGAACCAGAACACTTTCTTCGCGCCCCCAGGCAATGATCGTATGCGCACCGGAACTTGCTGCACGTTTCGCCGCCAGTATCTTGGTCAGCATCCCGCCACGCCCGATACTGCTGCCCGCGCCACCGGCCATGGCCTCCAGCGACAGATCACCGGCTTTTGCTTCATGTACGAACAGCGCATTCGGATCCTGGCGCGGGTCAGCCGTGTACAAACCCTTCTGGTCAGTAAGTATGATGAGCGCATCAGCCTCGATCAGATTTGCCACTAGAGCGCCCAGAGTATCGTTATCGCCAAATTTAATCTCATCGGTTACGACCGTATCATTTTCATTGATAATCGGCACCACACCGAAGCGTAACAAGGTAAACAGAGTTGAACGTGCATTCAGGTAACGCTCACGGTCAGCCAAGTCGGCATGCGTCAGCAATACTTGCGCTGTACGCAAGCCATGTGTACGAAAGCTGGTTTCGTAAATCTGTGCCAGCCCCATCTGCCCAACAGCAGCGCAGGCCTGCAGCTCATGAATCCCGGTAGGCCGCTTCTCAAACCCTAATCGCTGCATCCCCTCTGCAATGGCACCGGAACTCACCAGAACGACTTCTTTTCCAAGTGTGCGCAATTGAGCAATTTCAGCAGCCCATTTGGCAATAGCGAGGTTATCAAGACCTTTGCCATCATTGGTTACCAGGGATGAGCCGACTTTAATGATGAGCCGTTTGGCTTTTTGAATGGCAGAATGCATGCTTGTATTGGTGATGGCCAGTGCAATATATGTTTCTAAGAGCTAGGGGAGAATCTCCTAGCGTCAAATAACAGGAATAACAGCGACTGCGGCACATACGTCACCACCGTAATTCCCGCCAGAATATTAATCGATGACTTTGAAGCGTGGGTCATCAGGATCAATCGAGGCGATCCCACGCGCTTCCTCGGTCATCTGAGTCTCTTCGGCACGGTACTCTTGCCGACGCTTCTCTTCCAAGTGCATGTAAATCGCATTGACCAACTCTTCACAACCCTCGCGATTGAGCGCCGAAATTTCAAATACCGGTCCTTTCCAGGCAAAGCGCTTGATGAAGTCTTTCACGCGTTTCTTACGCTCATCCTCGGGAACAACATCCAGCTTGTTCAGCACCAGCCAGCGGGGCTTATCAACCAATGTTTCATCGTAGATTTTCAATTCCTTGACCAGCGCCTTGGCCTCCTTGACCGGATCAACCGCCTCATCAAATGGCGCCAGATCAACGATATGCAGCAACAATCCGGTGCGCTGCAGATGCCGCAAGAACTGATGTCCCAGACCTGCGCCTTCAGCAGCACCCTCGATCAAACCTGGAATGTCTGCAATGACGAAGCTTTTTTCATGACTAACGCGCACTACGCCCAAATTCGGGTGCAGCGTAGTAAACGGATAATTGGCAATTTTTGGTCGCGCATTGGACACTGCGGTAATGAAGGTCGATTTACCCGCATTCGGCATCCCCAGCAAACCGACGTCGGCGAGCACCTTCAGCTCCAGCCGCAATTCGCGCCGCTCACCCTCTTTACCATCGCCTTTTTGACGTGGGGCACGATTGGTAGAGGTCTTAAAATGAATATTACCCCAGCCACCCTCGCCACCTTTTGCCAACAGGACTACCTGACCATGCTCAGTCAGATCTGCAATCGCTTCGCCAGTGTTATGGTCCGCAATCAATGTACCGACTGGCATGCGCAGCATGATATCGTCTGCGCCCTTACCGTAGCAATCTGCACCACGGCCACTTTCACCGTCACGTGCCTTGTGCAACTTGGAAAACCGAAAGTCCACCAGGGTATTTATATTACGGTCCGCGACAGCATAGATACTGCCGCCTTTGCCGCCATCACCGCCATCCGGGCCACCAAATGGCCTGAATTTCTCACGGCAAAAAGATGCGCAGCCGTTACCGCCATTGCCAGCGATGACTTCGATTTTTGCTTCGTCGATAAACTTCATTTATTGCCGCCATAAAACTAAAAAGGCTCTACCTTGGGCAGAGCCTTTCGATTGAAGGCTTGCGCCTTACACTGCGTGCTGAATACGTATTAAGAATGTATCAGGCAGGTACTACAGTCACAAACTGCTTCTGCTGTGGTCCTTGAACCAAGAATTTTACTTTACCATCGACAAGAGCAAACAAAGTGTGATCTTTGCCCATGCCTACGTTTTCGCCTGCACGTACCGGTGTGCCGCGTTGACGAATGATGATGCCGCCTGCGTTGATGGCTTGACCGCCATACACTTTAACGCCAAGTCGCTTCGACTCGGAATCGCGACCGTTGCGCGTGGTGCCGCCGCCTTTTTTATGTGCCATTTAAGACTCCTTGGTATCTGGTTGGATTGACCGACGCTAAAAAAATTAAGCGTTGATGGAAACGACTTGGACTTCAGTATAATTTTGGCGATGGCCTTGATGCTTCTGGTAGTGCTTACGACGACGCATCTTGAAAATCTTGACCTTATCGTGGCGACCTTGTGCCAATACCGTAACCAGCACCGTAGCACCCTCAACCAATGGCGCACCAAACTTGATGGTGTCACCAGCGCCCACTGCGAGCACTTGATCGATAGTGATTTCGGAGCCAATGTCTGCAGGTATCTGTTCTATTTTGAATTTTTCGCCAGCGACAACTTTATATTGTTTGCCACCGGTTTTTATGACCGCGTACATGTGAAACCTCATCAAAAAAATTTATGAATTTTTTACCCGCCCACCACAGAAAAATCGCATTGAATCGGGAAAACCTCCAATTATACATATACCTAACCCCACAGTCAAAGAAATGCAAGGCAAAACCCAAAGTAGACTGAAAATACCCCATCCCAACAACATACCGGCCACTATTTCAAACGAACTGATAGCTGCCGCCGAAAAACATTTCCCCAAAAAAACGAAAAAATAATGTGGTGCCCAATCGTTATTTCAATCAGTTCAATAATCAAAATGACATCAATTGCAATGAATTTTCATCGCAAAAAAAAACCGACAATACAAGCCTAGGAAAACCACCATGCATCTCGACTCGCTATTGAACCGTATTGTCATCGTATAATCCCAATAATTGATGATTTTTAACGGGTTTCACCTTGTCCATCGCAACCGACCACTCGCTCAAAAACAATAACACGCAATTGATTAATGCCGATATGCAGGCTGTCAATGAGGTGATTCGCATACGCTTGCATTCTGACGTCCCGCTTGTGAATCAAATTGCCGAATATATAATCAATGCGGGCGGAAAACGCATCAGACCGCAACTGGTATTACTGATTGCCAACGCGCATCAATACCAAGGCAACCATCACCATGAATTGGCAGCAGTGGTTGAATTTATTCATACCGCAACTTTACTGCATGACGACGTAGTGGACGAATCATCATTGCGCCGCGGTCGGCAGACCGCTAATGCACTGTTCGGCAACGCAGCCTCGGTGCTGGTCGGCGATTTTCTGTATTCACGTGCTTTCCAGATGATGGTTGCGGTTAACGACATTCGCGTAATGCGCATCCTGGCCGATGCGACCAACGTAATTGCCGAAGGCGAAGTATTGCAACTACTGAATATGCATGATCCCGACATTACAGAAGAGCGTTATCTGCAAGTCATCCGCTCCAAAACCGCGAAACTATTTGAGGCCGCAGCTCAACTCGGGGCATTGGTGGCCGGCGCATCGGACGACGATATCGAAGCAGCAGCTGAATATGGCCGCTCGCTAGGAACTGCCTTCCAGTTGATTGACGACGTACTGGACTACTCGGGCAATGCTGCGGAAATTGGAAAGAATGTTGGCGATGACCTGCGAGAAGGCAAAGCGACACTACCACTTATTTTCCTGATGCAGAACGGCACGTCGCAGCAACGCGAACTGGTGCGTGCCTGCATCGAAAATGGTGATGAGCAGCATTTCGACGATATCCTTGCCGCAATCACCACTTCTGGCGCACTAGACTACACTAGACAGGAAGCTGAAAAATCAGCGCAACGTGCCTCGGCAGCAATATCGTCGCTGACAGATAGCCCGTTTAAAGATTCCTTGCTACAATTATCTGCATTCGCGGTCAAGAGAAATCACTGACCATGCATGATTTTCTTTGTTTCATGTCCCACATCGGGGTGTAGCTTAGTCCGGTAGAGCGCTACGTTCGGGACGTAGAGGCCGGAGGTTCGAATCCTCTCACCCCGACCAATTCTGCTTATGCAACATATTTTACGCTGACCTCCACCCTTGGATACGATCCCACTATGGGCGCAACTGCTTGCGCTCTGTGTTTTAATACTCTGCTCCGCCTTCTTTTCGATTTCCGAGACGGCTCTGATGGCCGCCAACCGCCATCGTTTGCGTCACATGGCAAAACGTGGCAGCAAGCTTGCCACCATTACACTGTGGCTAATAGAACATATTGACAAGGTATTATCACTGATCCTGATCGGGAATACTCTGATCAATGCGCTGGTCACAGCACTGGTCACCGCCATGGCAATCTCTGCTTTTGGCAATGACGAAAAAGTCCTCACGATCGCAACCGGCACCGTCGCCTTTCTGCTGATTGTATTCGCGGAAATTTTTCCTAAGGTGATCGGCGCAACCTACCCTGAACGGATCATATTGCCTGCAAGTTTTGTACTGAAACCTTTGATGACACTAGCGAAACCTGCCATCTGGTTTGTCAACCTGTTCATTTCAGCACTATTAAAGGTTTTTCACATCAAGACTGGCAACCACATCGAGGAACAGCGACTATCGCCGGAAGAGTTACGCTCAATTGTGTTGGAGGGCGGCAATTTCATTCCACAAAAGCACAAGAGCATCTTGCTCAATCTGTTTGACCTGGAAACTATTTCCGTCGAAGATGTAATGACTCCCCGCTCGCAGGTCGAGGCGCTGAATCTGTCCATGCCAGTGGAAGAAATCAAACACCAACTCGCAACTTGCTATCACAACAAGCTACCGGTATACGAAGGGGAAATCAATAAAATTATCGGCATTCTACATATGCGCAAGGCTGTCGCCTTGATCAGTCAAGAGGAGGAACTGACTACCGAACATTTCCGCACATTGCTGACAGTACCTTACTTCATTCCGCAAGATACCGGTGTATTCACTCAGCTTCAGTATTTCCAGGAAAATCGTGAGCGGTTGGGCATCATCGTTGATGAATACGGTGAAGTCCAGGGACTGGTGACACTAGAAGACATCATCGAGGAAATGATCGGTGAATTTACGACATCGACACCTGGCGCAGCCCGATCAGACAGTTTCAGCTGGAATGCTCAGTATGAATGCATGCTTGAAGGCACCACTGCATTACGCGACATAAACAAACGCCTCGGATTACACCTGCCCGTTAATGGCCCCAAAACTTTGAACGGCCTCCTGCTGGAACTATTGCAGGACATCCCCGAATCAAATGTGAGTTTGAGAGTTGCCGATTGCATCATCGAGATCGTGCAAGTTCAGCATCAGGCAATCAAGGTAGTGAAGCTGATTCGTCCAGCGGGTCAACAAAACAACAGCGTTGAAAAATGAAGTTTTGCAAAATATGAAGCCTGCCAACAGGCTATTCAGAACTACAGACACAATAGCTTTACAAATCAGATGCTTAGAGGCATGATCTAAAGCCACTTCCCTAATCCAATTAGCGTTGCTTGCTGCTTGACTATCTATGATGCCTCCCGCCCCAACTCCGGCTTCAAGTACGCCCATGTCAGGACTGGCGCGCGCACTCTTACAAGCTGGCCGCCTGTCGACAACACAAGCGGAAACACTAAATAAAAAATCGGCGAGCGAAAAATCTCCCTTTATCGATGCGCTACTGCAAAGTGGCTGTATCGACACCCGCACTCTGGCTGCCTTCTGCTCTGAGGCTTTCGGTTATCCGATGATGGATCTGACGGCGTTCAACACCAATCTCTTGCCTGAAAAAGTAGTAGACAGCAAGCTCATGCAGGGGCAGCGCGTAGTTGCCTTGGCAAAGAGAGGCAACAAAGTATCGATCGCCATCTCGGACCCGACCAATATTCAGGCACTGGACCAGATCAAGTTTCAGACTCAGCTCACAGTCGAACCGGTTATTGTCCAGCATGATCTGCTCCTGCAGTTACTCGAAAAAATAGGGCAAAGCGCCGAGCAAAATCTGAATGAATTAATCGGCGACGATCTCGATATCGATTTCATGGAAAGCGATATCGCTGCGCCAGTCGACGCTGCCATTACTGACATCGATGATGCACCTGTCGTTAAATTCCTTCAGAAAATCTTACTTGACGCCATCAATTTGGGTGCCTCAGACGTTCATTTTGAACCGTTTGAGAAGTTTTACCGCATCCGTTTCCGTGTCGACGGCATATTGCGCGAAATAGCCCAGCCGCCGCTGGCAATCAAGGAAAAACTGGCATCCCGTATCAAGGTCATCTCCAGACTGGATATTTCCGAGAAGCGCGTACCGCAGGATGGTCGCATGAAATTGGTGCTATCGAAAACCCGTGCGATTGATTTTCGGGTCAGCACCCTGCCAACTTTGTTTGGCGAAAAAATCGTCATGCGTATTCTGGATGCAACGCAAGCACAGATGGGCATCGATGCACTGGGCTACGACCCTGATCAAAAAGAAATTCTGATGAACGCCATCCAGCGTCCGTATGGGATGGTGCTGGTCACTGGCCCGACCGGTTCGGGCAAGACCGTTTCACTGTATACCTGCCTGAATGTCATCAACAAACCCGGCATCAATATTTCGACAGCAGAAGATCCGGCCGAGATCAATTTACCGGGTGTGAACCAGGTGAATGTCAATGACAAAGCCGGCCTGACCTTTGCCGCTGCATTGAAATCATTCCTGCGCCAGGATCCGGATGTCATCATGGTCGGCGAGATCCGTGACCTGGAAACCGCTGACATCGCCATCAAGGCGGCGCAAACGGGTCACATGGTGTTTTCCACCCTGCACACCAACGACGCACCGTCGACATTGACGCGTTTGATGAACATGGGTGTCGCGCCATTCAACATCGCATCTTCCGTCATCCTGATTACTGCGCAGCGACTGGCGCGCCGCCTCTGCAACTGCAAACAGCCCACCGAAATTCTCGATGCCGTATTGATTCAGGCAGGCTTCAAGGAAGATCAGCTGGACGGCAGCTGGCAACCCTACAAGCCGGTTGGATGCGAGCGCTGCAATGGCAGCGGTTACAAAGGTCGCGTCGGCATATATCAGATCATGCCGATTACACAAGAAATTGAACGTATCATTCTGGCCCATGGCAGCGCACCGGATATTGAACAGCAAGCCCAAAAAGAAGGGGTAAGATCTTTGCGCGAGTCGGGCCTGATGAAAGTCAGGCAGGGGCTGACCAGCCTGGAAGAAATTCTCGGCTGCACCAATGAATAATCAAGGAGACAAGGGATGGCAACCGCATCACGCAATACCGCAAGCGCGCGCCAGGTAAAAGAGTCGATCTTTGCCTGGGAAGGCAAAGACAAGACGGGAAAAATTATCCGTGGCGAAATTCGTGCCGGCGGCGAGGCGATCGTCAACGTGACATTGCGACGTCAGGGTATCCTTGTCACTAAAATCAAGAAGAAAACCTTCCGCAGCGGCAAAAAAATATCCGAGAAGGACATCACGCTGTTCACCCGTCAGTTGGCAACCATGATGAAAGCTGGCGTTCCTCTGCTGCAATCATTCGACATCGTTGCGAAAGGTCATGCCAACCCATCCGTATCAAAACTGGTGCAGGATATCCGTGCCGATGTTGAAACAGGTACCAGCCTGAATCAAGCCTTCCGCAAATTTCCGCTGTATTTCGATCCTCTGTTCTGCAACCTGGTAGGCGCCGGCGAACAGGCGGGTATTCTGGAAGACTTGCTGACGCGTCTGGCCGTCTATAAAGAAAAAACCATCGCCATCAAGGGCAAGATCAAATCTGCAATGTTTTATCCAGTTTCAATTCTGGTCGTCGCCTTTGTCGTTACGGCCGTGATCATGATCTGGGTCGTACCCGCCTTCAAGGATGTATTCAAGAGCTTTGGTGCCGATTTGCCGGCGCCGACTTTGTTCGTAATGGCGATTTCAGATTTTTTCGTTAAAAATTGGTATATCATTTTCGGCGTCATATTTTTCGGTCTGTATTTCTTCTTCCAGGCTTGGCGCGTTCAGCAAAAGTTCAGCGCTTCATGGACACCGCCCTGCTCAAGGCGCCCATTTTCGGTGAAGTGATACGCAAGGCAACCATCGCCCGCTGGACCAGAACGCTGGCAACCATGTTTGCAGCCGGCGTGCCGCTGGTTGAATCACTCGATTCGGTCGGCGGAGCCGCCGGCAATTTCGTCTATCTCGACGCCACCAGGAAAATCCAGACTGAAGTCAGTACCGGTACTAGCCTGACCGTCGCGATGCAGAATGCCAATATTTTCCCGAATATGGTGACCCAGATGGTGTCCATCGGCGAAGAGTCCGGTGCGCTGGATCAAATGCTGGGCAAGGTTGCTGATTTTTATGAAGCGGAAGTCGATGATGCTGTGGATGCCATGTCGAGCCTGATGGAGCCGCTGATCATGGTCATTTTGGGTGTACTGATTGGCGGCCTGGTAATTGCCATGTACCTGCCTATCTTCAAATTGGGGGCTGTTGTCTGATGCTGGATATTTTCTTTTTTGCAGCACCCGGCAGCCTGCAGTGTGCTGCATTAGCAGGCGTATTTGGTCTGTTGATCGGCAGTTTTCTGAACGTAGTCATTCATCGTGTACCCAAGATGATGCAGCGCGAATCAGACAATTATGTCGCCCATGAAAGCGGCAAGCCACTGCCCCATACCGAGCGCTTCAACCTGATGCTGCCACGTTCCGCCTGCCCGCAATGCGGGCATCGGATCACCGCGCTGGAGAACATTCCGGTTATCAGTTATCTTTTCTTACGCGGCAAATGCTCCGGATGCAAAACGCCGATTTCAGCGCGTTACCCGGCCATTGAATTACTGACGGGAATTTTGTCCGCTTTTCTGATATGGCGTTTCGGCAGTGGACTGGTAGGTCTCGCCACCTTGCTATTTGCCTATCTGCTGATCGCGATGACTTTCATCGACGCAGACACACAACTGCTGCCTGACGATCTGACCTTGCCGCTATTATGGGTCGGTCTATTGATCAATCTGCAGGCCACTTTCGTGCCGTTATCGGACGCCGTCATTGGTGCCGCGGCCGGCTACTTATCCTTATGGTCGATTTACTGGCTCTTCAAGCTTGTCACGGGCAAGGAAGGAATGGGTTACGGTGATTTCAAGCTATTGGCAGCCTTGGGTGCATGGCTGGGCTGGAGCATGCTGCCCATTATCCTGTTGCTGTCGTCGGTAGTCGGTGCCATCGTCGGAATTAGCCTGATTGTCTTTAATAAGCATGGACGCGACAACCCGATCCCTTTCGGTCCCTACCTGGCAGCTGCCGGCATGATCGCACTGCTGTATGGCAAACAGATTGCGCATGATGCGCTGAATTTTTTAATGTGAGTCCGGATGATTTCCGCTGAACTATTTTCTGTAGGCTTGACCGGCGGCATCGGCAGCGGCAAGTCCACGGTAGCCAATATGTTTGCAGCGCGTGGAGCGGCCATCATCGATACGGATCTGATCGCCCATCAACTGTGCGCATCCGATGGTGCGGCAATCCCGGATATTCGCGTCCAATTCGGTGCTGCCTTCATCGCGCCTGACGGAGCGATGGACCGGGCCAAGATGCGGGAACATGTATTTACCGATCCCTTCTGAAAAAAAACGGCTGGAATCCATCCTGCATCCGCTGATACGTGCCGAAACCGAGCGCGCTGCACGGCAGGCACAGGGTGTTTACACAATATTCGTGGTGCCGCTGCTGGTTGAATCGGGCAACTGGGCACAGCGCGTATCCCGGGTGTTGGTAGTCGATTGCCCCGAATCGCTCCAGATCGAACGCGTGATGGTGCGCAATGGCTTGGCCGAAACCCAAGTGCGTGCCATCATGTTGCAGCAGGCATCACGTGCTGCCCGATTGGCCGCCGCCGATGATGTCATTAACAATGACAATGATGCCGCGTCACTAGCGCCTCAAGTGGATCGTTTGCACAATTTGTATTGCGGCCTGGCCGCCAGCAAACCCTTGCAACATTTGTAATTTGACGCAGCATCGTTCAGAATCACACCATCATGCCTATTACCGGGATCCTACTTTGATTGTCTACGAATACCCTTTCAACGAGCGTATTCGCACGTTGTTGCGGTTGGAAGACCTGTATGAAAAGTTCACCTTCTTTTTACATCAGGAACATGCGCTGCAACATCATGTCGCACTTGCCACCATTTTCGAAATGCTTGAGGTGGCCGGTCGGGCCGATCTGAAATCCGATCTTTTGCAAGAGCTTGAGCGCCAGAAACAGACTTTGCTCGGCTTTAAAGCGAATCCGAATGTGCAGGCCGAACGCCTGGATGAAATTCTGCGCGAACTGGACCATGTCAGCAGCGCATTGATCGCAGCGCAAGGCAAGACCGGCCAGAATGTCCGCGATAACGAGTGGCTGATGAGCATCCGCGGCCGCACCATCATCCCGGGCGGCGCTTGCGAATTCGACCTGCCCTCTTACTATGCATGGCAGCAGCGCCCGGCCCGGCAACGCTTTGACGACATTTCCAGCTGGTTTGCGCCGCTGACGCCGCTCTTCGAGGCGCTCAGCCTGGTGTTACGCCTGCTCAGGGAGTCCGGCAGCACTTCCAAGATCATTGCGCAGTCCGGCAGTTACCAGCAGATGCTGCAAGGAAAAACTTATCTGATGTTGCGCCTCAAAATCGATGAGACGCTCGGCTACATTCCCGAAATATCGGCCAACAAATACATGCTCTGGGTACGTTTCACCTCGCAGGACGGCAATATGAAGCCAAAAACCTTTGAGGGCGATGTGCCGTTTGATCTCACCCTCTGTAATTTCTGAATAGTCACATCATGGCCACTTTTGTCGATTGCCCGACCTGCCGCCGCAAGGTCGAATGGAAGGAAGAAAACAAGTTCCGTCCGTTTTGCTCCGAACGATGCAAACAAATCGATCTGGGCGCGTGGGCCGAAGAAAAATACACGATTCCCGCCGTCAATCCGGCCGAGGATAGCGATGATGACGGACAGTTGCCATCCTGATCGCATAAGCACTGGATAAGCCCCTCATATTAGGAGTCCGCATGTCACGCATGCTGGTGTCGGCACAGCTGTTGCTCATTGCCCTGATCGCATTCCCGTTCCATGCTGCGCAATTGAGCATACTGAATGTTGGCCTGTTCGCCTTCGGCGTGCTGGTCGGCGTTGCCGCGATCACGGCGATGCCTGCACGCAGCTTCAG
The DNA here is from genome assembly GCA_963837775.1 of uncultured beta proteobacterium. Classification (GTDB taxonomy): domain Bacteria; phylum Pseudomonadota; class Gammaproteobacteria; order Burkholderiales; family Burkholderiaceae_D; genus CAWIOX01. Next base: position 17,840 of record CAWIOX010000025.1, read on the forward strand.
CGTGATGCCGGAGCCGACCAGCGAATGTGAGTTGGTGACGCGCGGCGTTTACCGCCATATCCGCCACCCGATGTACCTGGCGCTGCTGCTGTGCGGATTGGCTGCCTGCCTGGCTTATGCATCCGCGCTCAAATGGGGCCTGCTGGCATTGCTGGCGGGCGTGCTGATGGCGAAGATCCGGCGGGAAGAAAGATTGCTGCTGGCGCGCTTCGAAGACTACGCCGCTTATCGCTTGCGAACCAAGGCGCTGATCCCGTATCTGATATGAACCCGGGCTAGGCCGGGTAGCGCAGCCGATCCAGCCATTCCAGCAACGGAATGGTTGCCGGCAGCAGCGGTGCGACACCGACACTGCCCTGCCAGGCGAACGCCTGCCCTTCCAGGCTCTGCGGTTCGCCACGCCAGTCGCGGCTGATGTAGAAATGCAGCCGCACATGCGCGTGCGGATAGACATGCTCGACGCCGCACCACGGCTCGGCGCTGACGATTTCGACCCCCAGCTCTTCAACGAACTCGCGCTTCAATGCATCCAGGATCGCCTCACCCGGCTCCACCTTGCCGCCCGGGAATTCCCAATAACCGGCATAAGGCTTGCCCGCCGGACGTTGCGCCAGCAGCACATCGCCGTTCGGCTGCATCAAAATGCCGACGGCGACTGCGATCGGTGTGTTGTTCGAATCTGGCATCACAAGGGCTTCCAACGGGGTTTCAGGGGCAAATAAATACTGCCGCCAGTATTAAAATTGACCGCAATGAATCATTGCGGGAACAGCCTATGTTTTTCAGCATACTCCCCATTAATCCTGCATCTTGCCGGCGTGATCCTTGGCGAACTGCCAGGCCACGCGGCCGGAGCGCGAACCGCGCTGCAAGGCCCAGCGCAGTGCATCGGCGCGGGCCGCATCGATTTGCCCGGCATCGCAACCGAACGAGCCCAGCCAGTGCGCGACGATATCCAGATAATCGTCTTGCCTGAACGGATAAAACGACACCCACAATCCGAAACGTTCGGACAGGGAGATTTTTTCCTCGACCGTCTCGCCCGGATGCAGGTCGCCATCGTCGCTGCGCTTGTAGCTCTCGTTGTCGGACAATCTCTCCGGCAACAGGTGGCGGCGGTTGGAGGTGGCGTAAATCAGCACATTGTCCGATTGCGCGGCGATGCTGCCGTCGAGCGCGACTTTCAGCGCCTTGTAGCCACCCTCGCCCTCCTCGAAACTCAGGTCATCGCAAAAGATGATGAAGCGCTCCGGCCGCCCGGCGACCAGGTCGACGATATCGGACAAGTCGGCCAGGTCGCCCTTGTCGACCTCGATCAGGCGCAGGCCTTGCGCCGCATACTGGTTCAGGCAAGCCTTGATCAGCGAAGACTTGCCGGTGCCGCGGGCGCCGGTCAGCAGCACATTGTTGGCCGGCCGTCCTCGCACGAACTGCTGCGTATTCAGCTCTATCTGTCTCTTTTGCTCGCTGATATTGTGCAAATCATCCAGACGGATGTGCGCGATATGTGCCACCGGCTGCAGGAATCCGGTGTTTTGAGCGCCGCGCTTGCGCCAGCGGAAAGCGGTGGCGCGCTGCCAGTCGGTTGCATGGACCGGCGGCGGCAGGATGGATTCGAGGCGCGCCAGCAGCGCTTCGGCACGGAGGAGAAATTGATCGAGTTGTGTCATGGCGAAGGGGAAAAATTCAAGCAGACCCCTGATGCAGGTGCATCAAGGGCGGTGCAGCGACGGCTTAAGAGCGGTAGTCGGCGTTGATGGTCACATACTCATGCGACAGATCGCAGGTCCAGACGGTGGCGGCTGCAGTCCCGCGCGCCAGCGTCACGCGGGTGGTGATTTCGCTTTGCTGCATCACGCGCTGGCCGTCCTGTTCGCGGTAATCCGGATTGCGCCCGCCGTTCTTGGCGACCCAGACATCGTCCAGATACAGGTTCAGTTTGCTGACGTCGAGATCGTCGACCCCGGCATAACCGATCGCGGCCAGAATCCGGCCCAGGTTCGGGTCGGAAGCGAAGAAAGCGGTTTTCACCAGCGGCGAATGGGCGATCGAATACGCGATCTTGCGGCATTCCTCTTCGCTCTTGCCCTGCTCCACCGTGATCGTCATGAACTTGGTCGCGCCCTCGCCATCGCGGATGATCATCTGCGCCAGCTGCTGCGCGTGGGCGATCACCGCCGCTTCCAGCGCCGCATAGTCGGCCGAGCCGATATCGCTGATCTCCAGCGCGGCAGTGCCGGTGGCGATCAGGATGAAGGAATCGTTGGTCGAGGTATCGCCGTCGATGGTGATGCAATTGAAGGACTTGTTCGCAGTGACCTTGACCAGATGATCGAGCACTGCCTGCGAGACTTTCGCATCGAAGGCCAGAAAGCCCAGCATGGTCGCCATGTTCGGCTTGATCATGCCGGCGCCCTTGCTGATGCCGGTCAGGGTGATGCTGACGCCGTTGATGACGACGCTGCGCGACGCCGCCTTGGGCTGGGTGTCGGTGGTCATGATGGCTTCGGCCGCATTGAACCAGTTGTCTTCGGTCAGGTTCGCGATCGCCTGCGGCAGTCCGGCGACGACGCGGTCGAGCGGCAACGGCTCCAGGATCACGCCGGTAGAGAACGGCAGGATCTGCTCCGCATCGCAGCCGAGCAAGTCAGCCAGCGCAGCGCAGGTCGCATTGGCGTCGGCCAGACCGGACTCGCCGGTACCGGCGTTGGCATTGCCTGTATTGACGACCAGCGCACGGATGCCCTTGCCGGATTGTTGCACTGCGGCCAGATGCGCCTTCGACACCTGCACCGGCGCCGCGCAAAAACGGTTGGTGGTGAACACGCCGGCCACGGTGGCGCTGTCAGCCAGACGCAGCACCAGCAAATCCTTGCGATTCGGTTTTTTGATGCCCGCTTCGGCATGGCCTAGCTGGATGCCCGCGACGGGCTTGAGTTGTGCGGCGACAGGGAGAGGAGAATTGACGGCCATGTTGTGATCACTCTAGCGATAGACGAAAAACGTATTGTAATCGTTATGCCGGCATTGGCGAGGCAACGCATGTGCATACGATAAAAGCCGTCCCACCCGGGAGGCTGATTGCGGCAAGGACTGATCAATACGCCAAACTGACATTGAAACCGTTGAAGTGGGTGCCGCTCCGTCAAATGATTGGCTACGGATCAATCATGAATAATTCCGTTTGAAAGAAAAATACAAGAGTGGGAAAATGATTGTTCCGAATTTCAAACAGATTGTGTGCTGGCATGGACTTATTCAAAGCGATCAGCGTCTTCGTCAAGGTCGCGGAAAGCGGCAGCCTGACGGCCGCCGCCGTCGCGCTGGACATCTCGAACCCGTCGGTAACCCGCCATCTGGCCGACCTGGAAGGCCATCTGGGAGCGCGCCTGTTCAATCGCAGCACGCGGCGCCTGAGCCTGACGGAAACCGGCGCCGTGTTTCTGGAACGCAGCAAGCAGCTGCTGTCCGATCTGGAAGAGGCGACGTCGGCCGCCAACTCCAGCACTGCCAGTCCGGGCGGCATCTTAAGGATCAACGCGCCGATCTCGTTTGCGGTCAGCCATCTGGCCCGCGTGCTGCCGCATTATTCCGAGCGCTATCCGAAGATCAGCCTGGACGTGTCGCTGTCGGACCGGGTGGTGAATCTGGTGGAAGAGGGTTACGACCTGGCAATCCGCATCGGGCGCATCCAGGACTCCAGCCTGGTGGCGCGCAAGATCGCACCGATCAGGATTGTGCTGTGCGCGGCACCGGCCTATCTGGAGCGGCACGGCACGCCCGTGGTGCCGGACGACCTGAAACAGCACCATTGCCTGAGCTACAGTTATGCGGCGACACCGGACGAATGGCAATTCGAGCATGAAGGGAAAACTCATGCGGTGCGCATCAAGGGGCCGATGCATGCGAATAACGGCGACCTGTTGCGCGCAGCGGCACTGGCCGGGATGGGCATCATCCTGCAACCGTCATTTATCGTCGGTGACGATCTGCGCAGCAAGAAACTGATTCCGCTGCTGCCAGGCTATACGGCTGCGATGACGCATATGTATGCGGTCTATCCGAGCCGCCAGCACCTGTCGGCCAAAGTGCGCACCTTCGTCGACTATCTGGTCGAACAGTTCGGCGACAATCCTTACTGGGACCGGGAGCTGCAGGCCGGTTGATGCGGCTTTTTCAATGGCTGAAGCGACCTACCGCCGATTCCATTCGAAACCGCTTCACAGCCCGATAATTTTGTAAAAAATAGGGAGTATCGTCATTTTCATGGCACTTCCCGCACATATTTATTGGGGATATAAAATATACCCCCATCCGTATATAGCAGGCACTCAAACCGCACTTCAGCCCGGACACCGGTTCCCATTCTACGATTTTCGGGCCTGTCACCGTCAGCGCGTCTCCGATCAGCGAGATGCGCAATATCAGTTCCTCAAAATAAAAAAAGACGGGCACTGCCCGTCTTTTAAATCGCGACTACTCGAAAAACTT
>CAWIOX010000026.1:0-10138 GCA_963837775.1 uncultured beta proteobacterium
ATGCCCGCCTACAGCCAGTCACAAGGATTGCTGCTGGGCTTTGCGTCGATTCCGGTTGCTGAAATCAGGCGCAGCGTCGCTGTGTTGCGGCAGGTTTTTAAGCGAGGCAACGGGCCTGAATCCGCCTTGCAAATCAATCAAATAACGGGGGTATCATCAAAAATAGTGCACTTCCCGCACGTATTCATTGGCCTTCCAATAATACACACGGCAGTATATTTCAGTGCCTGAAACGGCTGCTGGCGGCATCAAAACGCCGTGCGCAGCAAAATGCAACGCTGCTCAAGCGGCATAGCTGGCATATAAGTCCCGGAACACAGGGATCAAAGAGCTCAGCAGCAGCAATGCCATCGCGCTGTTGAACACCCGCCGATAGGGCGGCGTTGACAGCACGTCGCGCAATGCAGCGCCAAACCAGAGCCAGATGCCGGTGCATGGCGCGCCGAACAAAAAGAAGATCAGGCCGATCTGCAGCACCCCAAGAAAGTAGTTGCCGCCGGCAGCCGAATAGGTGACGACCGCGCCCACTGCCATGATCCAGGCCTTGGGATTGACCCATTGAAACAGCGCGGCCTGGATGAATGAAAAGGGCTTGGCGTTCCCGGCTTCCAGTTGGCCGGCCGGCGTCGTCGCAATCTTATACGCCATATAGCTCAGGTAAGCCGCGCCTGCCGCCTTCAGAACCGTTTGCAGCAGCGGCACCTGCTGGAACAGATTGCCGGCGCCCAAGCCGACAATCACCAGCATCAGCGGAAAGCCGACATTGATGCCGAGCATGTGCGGCAGGCTTTTCCTGAAGCCGTGATTGACGCCGGACGCCATGATCATGGTGTTATTCGGGCCGGGCGTGACGCAGGTGGAGATGCAAAACAAGATCAAAGACAGATATTCCATGTCGCTGCGTCCTCAGAAAATAATTGATGGCGGCTGCGTGGCCGACGCCGACAGACGCTGTCAGCGCGTGGCGATCAGCAGCGCGGCGCCGGCCATCATCGCGCCCGACGTGCGGTCGATGCGCGCCTTGGAGCTGGATGACGCGAACTGTTTTCTTGCCAGTTCAGCCATCACGCCATAGGCGGCCACGATCGCAGCCATTACAGCGACAACGATCGAACACAAGATCGCATAACTGCCGAGCGAGATGCCGGAGACATCGATCACGCCCGGCAGCAGCGCGACGTAAAAAACCAGCGCCAGCGGATTCGATAGCGTCATCGCCAGACCCAGGCCGGTTTCAACCAGAAAACTGGCCGGCTTCGCTGTATCGCCGGCCGCCAGCATGCGCCCTGCATTGCGCCATTTTTTGATGCCGAGCCACAGCAGATAGGCGGCGCCAATGAATTTCAAGCCAAGCAGCATCGGGCCGAGCGTTGCCACCAGCGCGCCGAGGCCAACCAGTGCAGCGCTCAGCATCAGCAGCTTGCCCAAGATGATCCCGATCGCCAGCGGCAACTGGACAACAGGCCGCCCGCGAGCGAGCGCGACAGCAGCGCGGCGATTTCCGGCCCCGGCGCGGCGGCGGAGGCGGCAAAGGCCAGCAAGAAAATGGTGTAGTCGTTCATTGTCCGATTCCTATCGCAATTTGCAATGGCGGCGAGCTGCTTGAGCCGCTCTTTCGTTACAGGCTTGGACTCTGATTCAGACCGCAGCGGTGTTCAGTCAATCGGCGCACGCAAGACCGACGGCGGCGCCAGTCTGCCTGGCCGTCCGCGCTGAACGCCCGACGGGCTCATCATCTAGGCAAAAACCGGCCGGAAGAATGAACGCTCATAGCTGATGATGCAGCGCGTTTCTTCCGCATAGTGGAATGCGGCGATGCATTCCGGGTCCTGCAATGATTGCTCGCGGTACTGCTCGTACAAGGCCAGCGAGGGAAAACTGAACATCGCCAGCGCAATGTTGCTTGCGCCCTCGGAAGGCAGAAAATAGCCATGGTGTTGGCCGCCGAATTTCTCCACCAGAGGGATCCAGATTTTCCCGTAGCGCTCGAATTCCTTGAGCTTGAACGGGTCAATCACATAGCGCAGGTAACAGGTGATCATGACATTCCTTGATGGTTAACGGGTTAATACACAGCCGGTCGACACACAACGCAGGCTGCTGCTGTTGCATAAGGCGCCTGCCAAAAATTTTATCTTGCCGACAGAGTGTATGGATTGCGCGGCGCAAGACAAAACGATATATTTTCGACTCGCTTGCTAATTTATTTCACATAGAGTCAGGACCGGGAACGATGACCGATTTTCGACAATTGCCGAATCTGGCTGCCCTGCGCGCCTTCGAAGCGGCGGCCAGGCATCAGAATTTTTCGCGTGCGGCGGAAGAAATTCATGTCACCCACGGCGCGATCAGCCATCAGGTGCGGGCGCTGGAGCAAGACCTGGGGGTCGCGTTGTTCACCCGCAACGGCAAGCGGATCGCGATCACGCCGGAGGGCCAGCGCTTCGCGCTGACGGTGCGCACATCCCTGCAGGAAATCGCCGGCGCGGCCGATGCGCTGCGCGCCGGCACCCGGCAACGGCGGCTGACGGTTTCCTCGATACCGTCGTTTGCCGCGCGCTGGCTGGCGCCGCGCCTGGGCAAATTCATCGACCTGCATCCGGATATCGAAGTGATGCTGCAATCGAGCGGCCAGTTGCAGGACCTGGCGCGCGATTCGATCGATGTCGGGATCCGCTTTGGCAGCGGCCGCTATCCGGGCCTGACGGTCGAGAAACTGATGGGGGATTTTTATTATCCGGTGGCCAGTCCCGCGTATAACGGCGGCCGTTTGCCGGCGTCGCCGCAGCACCTCGCGCACTGCCAGCCTGCTGCGCTCGGAAGAGCCGTGGCTGCCATGGTTTCAGGCGGCCGGCCTGGCGTTGCCGGAGCCGAGCGGCGGCGTGCGGTTTCAGGATTTGTCGATGCTGATTCGCTCGGCGGTCGACGGCGACGGCATCGCGCTGGTGCGGCATGTGGTCGCGATGCAGGAAATCGCGTCGGGAGAACTGGTGCGCCTGTTCGATGTCGCAGTGAAATGCCCGGACAATTACTACGTCGCCTGTACCCCGGAAGCCTTGCGCAAACCGCAGGTCGCGGCATTCCGCAGCTGGCTGCTGGCGGAAATAGCCAAGTTCGGGCAGCAAGCGGGCGCGTTCATCGAGTGATGGAACATCTCCATCGGCGACCGAGAAAGTGCCTGGCGGCTTTGAGGGCGTCACAGCGTGCCGATCCGCCTTGCAAGCCAATGAAATACGGGGAGTATCACTATAAATAGGCTGTATTCAGACTACATGTTGATATTCAGTTCGTAAGGCGTGAAACAGGAATTGCTGCGGAGTAACCAGATCTTTGCAGCGATCCAGCAAACGGCGCCAGCCGAGATAACTGGCTAAATATTTGGTCGCTATGCCGTGAAATCGGTGCATCCAGTTCTTCAGGCGCGCATCGTAGGCGTTGACATTCTGCACATGCCACATCCCTCTGCCACCATGGCCATGCTCGCCGGCGACAAAGTAGCCGGCCTGAATACCCAGCTTGCGGGCAGCGTAGCGGTAACTGGCATTGCCATCGGTACTCAAGACGACATCCGCACTCAGGGTCTGTCGCAGCGCTTGCGTGATCTTCTTTTTTGACAGGCCATCGAGCACCACATCATGCGCCATCCTTGAGCCGCGCTGCAGCGCCACCAGGACTGGAATCTTCTCCCCCTCCTTGGCATCTTTGGCCGCGCCACCGCGTTTCTTCGCGGTACGCGGCAGCGCTTTGCGCTGTCCCTTGAAGCTGCGCCGGAAGAAGGTTTCATCGGCCTCCACCACACCGGTCAACCCGGTCGGCTTTTGCTGCTGCAAATAGGCCAGGAAGGTGTGCCGCCAGCGAAATGCCCGATCCACGGTCAAGCCCACGCGTTGTGCTGATTTACGAATGGTGAGTCCTTCTGCCATACAGCCCGCATGCGCGAGCAACTTGTCCTTGTCGTGCAAATACACGAACGGCGTTCCCGTCAACGCGATGAAGGTGCGCCGGCAGCTTTTGCAACGATAGCGCTGCTGGCCGGTGGTTTGACCAAACTTGACCACCTTATCCGTGCTGCAGTGGGGGCAATGCACCTGTTTGCCGAGCCGTTCTTCTATCACTCGTTGGTTATTGTCACACTGCGCCATATCGTGCATACGGGCCAGCACGGCTTCCCGCTGTGCTGGGGTCAGTGCTTCGAGCTCAATTTCCAGCCGTTGAAACGATTCCGCATCCATAGCCGCCCCCTGGTTGAAGTGTTATTTCAATATAGGTCGCGGCTATCAACATGCAATCTGAATACAGCCTAGAAATTGTCTGTTCCCGCTTATGTTTTGCTGGGTTTTTAAAAATACATGGGGCAGTATATTTCGATGCCTGAAACGGCTTGTGCCGGCATCAAATCAGCCGACATTAAAATCCGTGGAACAGAAAATCCAGCGCCGAACCGATTTCCAGTTGCATCCCGGATAAATTTGCGACAGGCGTGCGCAGCAAGCGACCCGGAACCGCCGCCAGTTTCGGCGTCTCCATCACGCATTCGCGCCCTTCGACCACGAACATCGGCATCAGGTTGCCCGGCAACTGCATGCCAGGCAAACTGGTGCGAAGACGCAACGGCACCACAACCCGCGTATCCAAACCTTGCAACAGGTCGCTTTGCACATCCAGCAGATAAGGCGTGGTCGCCGCATGCGCACCGCTGTTCTGAAACACATCGAAACGCGCCATGTCAGAACCCGCGCCACTGTTCCAGCGGCAAACCTTCGGTCTCCACCGTCCGGTTATATGCAACGATGAAATCGGCATGCTGCTCGGCCCAGCGGCGCTCCTGCTCGCGCCTCACCAATTCGCGCAAATAGCTATCGCAGGCTTGCGAGATATTGATACCCAGACGCCGGGCATCGGCCAACACGTCGGCAGACAGCGTGATGTTGGTGGCTTTCTTGGCGGGATTGGCTGTGATCGTCATGGTGTGGCCTCCTGTGATGCACATATACTATGCGCATTATAGGACAACATCCGGCATGCGTTTTCTCTCCCTACGCTGCAGTCTTGCCTGGATGGTAGCGCGCATAGTCTTGCGCCATTTCAAGCACGAAGTTTTTCCCGGATTTGGGAATGCCATTCATGGCTGCGCTGATTTTCTGCGCATACAAATCGGCTGCCGGCTGTTGCGTTATTGCATTAACCGTCTCGAAAAAGCTTGCGACAGGGATACGGAACACATCTGCAATCTCAAGTAATTTTTCTATGGTAGGTAGTCTTTTTCCGGTTTCCATTCGTGAAATAGTTTCAATTTCCAGTCCTATCGCTTCCGCCAACGTGGCTTGTGTCATGCCTGTCGCGTCGCGATGAGTACGGATCACCCTTCCTATTTGCAACGCCAAGTCTTGATTTTTTTGTTTAGTTCTCGCCATACGCCACCTGTCTAAGTGGTTTGCATGGTCTGTCTCTGTCGCGCACTTAAGAATGACTTAAAAATCAATAAAAATTGACATTTAAATCAATTGTGAAGTTTAATCGGATTTCTTCGATTTCTCCTCCATAGAGCGGCGCACAACGCGCCGCATCATCACCATGCCCAAAAGCCTGCTCGAACAACTCCCTGAAATCGTCGCCCGTGGACGGCAAGAGAGCCGAGCGCATCCTCGAAAGCCTGGAAAGCCGCCACCGCGTCGCGCTGCAAACCCGCGAATGGGTACTGCCGGCAAAAGACAGCGCGATCAGCGACTGGATTACAGGCACGATGGCGCGGCACGGTGCGCATCTCGCGGCGGGAGCGGCGCAAGACCAGTGCGACAACCGCAACCGCCTGATCTACGGTGACAACCTGCTGGCGATGGCGGCGCTGCTGGCCGGCGATGACAGACACGTCGAGCATGCGCGGCCAGATCGACCTGATCTATATCGACCCGCCGTTCGATTCGAAGGCCGATTACCGCACCAAGGTAGGGTATCTGCCCGAGGGCGTGGCAGAACTGGAACAGAAACCGACCGTAATCGAACAGTTCGCGTATTCCGATACCTGGGCCGACGGCACCGCGTCATATCTGGCAATGATCACGCCGCGCTTGATTTTAATGCGCGAGTTGTTGAGCGATAGCGGCTCGATTTACGTGCATCTGGATTGGCATGTCGGGCATTACGTGAAGTTGGTTTTGGATGAGATTTTTGGAAAACAGAATCTTCATTAACGAAATCATATGGCACTACCGAGAAATGGTCTACCAAATCTAATAACTTTCAGCGCAATCACGATACTATTTTCTGGTACGAAAAAAGCTCAGATACACGACATTTTAACGTCGCCGAATTTCAAGAGCAGTCTGAAGGAACTTTGAAACGATGGAAGGGGAAGAAACAGCAGGCTGTTTTTGATGAGTCGAGGTAAACGCACAGCAACGAGTATCGAAGAAGAAACTACTGGGGCACCATTGGCTGATGTTTGGGACGCAGATGTATGGAATATTTCCATTATCAATCCCGCAGCTATTGAGAGAGTTGGATTATGCAACCCAAAAACCTGAACAACTTCTAAAACGAGTAATTGAGCATTCTTGTCCAGAGGGCGGCTTGGTTGCCGACTTCTTCGGCGGTTCCGGCACCACCGCCGCCGTTGCCGAAAAACTTGGCCGCCGCTGGATCACCACCGATCTCGGCAAACCCGCCTGCATGATCATGCGCAAACGCCTGATCGACCAGAATGGCACGTCCCTTCCTGTATCAGGCGATCGGCGACTATCAGGTCGAAGCGGCCAAGGCGTCGCTCGGGCGCGCGTTCCGTATCGGCGACCTGTCGCAGATCGTACTGTCCCTGTATGGCGCATTGCCATTGTTGCCGGAAGACAACTCCGAACCGCAACCTGGGCCAGCGTCACCGCCGGCGGCAGCAAGACGCTGGTGCTGGCCGATTCGCCGAACAAGCTGACCGGCGCGGCGACGCTAAAAAAAGCGATGCTCAGCGCGACAGCCTGATGGGTGGCTGGGACAAGGTGGTGGTGCTGGGCTGGAATTTTGAGCCGTGGATCGGCGAGAGCATCGCGGCACTCAACGACAGCCGGCTCGAAGTGCTGGTGATTCCGCCCGATCTTCTCGACCGGCTAAAGAAGAAAGGTGGCGCTCGAGAAATTGCGCGGGCACGGTGCGCTTTGCCGGCTTGCAGTATTTGACGATGCAGCCGCCGGTAGGGTGCATTCGCGCACCCTCGCCATCAAGAGCGCAAAGCGCAGCGGACGAGGGAAGAACGCTGACCGTGGCGCTGGAGAACTATGTGTTGCTATCGCCGGAAGCGATCAACCTGGATGAAGCGAATCGCAGCCAAGCTGCATGGCGGTGATGAATAAAGAGCCACTGGCCTTGATCGAATATTGGGCAGTGGATCCCGATTATGACGGCCAGGTGTTCCGCTCGGTGTGGCAGGATTATCGCGGCAATACCGCCAATGATGGCGATCCGCTGCGGGTGGTGACCAGGGCAGTGCTGGACTTGCCCGCACAAGTCGGGTGCGCGCTGCAGTCTGCGTACGGGCAGTCGATGTGTTTGGCTTCGAGGCCGAAGTGGTGGTGACGGTGGCCGCAGCGGCGTCCGATGTACAACCGGAAGCCTTGCGGGTGGCGGCATGACGGCGGCGAACGATCAACTGGCGCTGGCTGCGGCGCTGACACTAAAACCCGGCAACTGTGCATCGGCCTGGAAGATGGCGTGGCCGAAATTCTCGATCTGGTGACACCGACCACGGCGTAACATTATTGCGCTGGTGGTTTGGCAGGATGCCTGCGCCACCAGCGCGCTTCAATTTCCATCACGGCCAGCGTCAGGCGATCGTCAACACCATCGTTGCGCATGAAGTGCTCGGGCGCAACCACCTTGCTGGATTTTTATTAAACAGGCGGCACCGGACGCACTGCTGACCGGCACACGGGTGACTGAGGTGTCGCAAGCCAAGCACGCGCACCCGAAGTATTGCCTGAAGATGGCGACCGGCACCGGCAAGACCTGGGTATTGCAGGCGCTGTTGATCTGGCAGATTCTGAACAAATCGGCGGCAGCGGGCGAATGGCAGCGACGATCCGCGCTTCACGAAGCAATTTCTGATCGTCGCACCCGGCCTGATCGTTTACGACCGCCTGCTCGATGCGTTTTGCGGCAAGGAGCGCGACGGCAAGCGTGAATTCGCGACCTCCGATGTAGCCCAATTCGCCGAGCTGTTCATCCCGGAAGAGCATCGCGAGCAGGTATTCGGCTTCGTGCGCGGCAACATGTGCGACAAGAGCGATATCGGCCTGAAGGCGACCGGCAACGGCATGATAGCCGTCACCAACTGGCAAATGCTGTCGGATGCCGACGAGGAAGAGATTGAAGCCGGAAATCGATGGCACCCGCGGCGCGACATTGATCCGCGAGCAAGTGATCGACGCCCTGTTGCCGCTGATGCCGGGCAAGGCCAGGGCAATGGTCTGGACGTGCTCGACCGACGTTATGCGCGTGGCGGCATGCTCGAATATCTGGCCGGCTTGCCGGACTTGATGGTGTTCAACGATGAGGCGCATCATATTCACGAGTTCAGGCGCGAAGGCGAAACCACCGAGGTCGAGTGGCAAAAGAGCCTGTAGCGCATCGCGAACAGCAAAGGCCGCCGCTTCGTGCAGATGGATTTTTCGGCAACGCCGTACAACGATGTCGGCGCCGGGAAGAACACGCAGAAAGTGTATTTCCCGCACATCGTAGTCGATTTCGACCTGAAAAGCGCAATGCGGGCTGGCCTGGTGAAGTCGCTGGTGCTGGACCGGCGCAAGGAGATCGGCGCATTGCCGCTCGAATTCAAGGCCGAACGCGATGCAGACGGCAATCCAATATTAACCGAAGGCCAGCGCGTGATGCTGCGTGCCGGTTTGCAGAAGCTGCGGAAGCTCGAAGCCGATTTCGCCCGATCGACCCGACACGCCATCCGAAAATGCTGGTGGTGTGCGAAGACACCACGGTATCGCCGCTGGTGGTGCAGTTTATGCATGATGAAGGCTTGGCCGATGAGGAGGTGATGGCGATTGACTCCGGCAGGAAGGGGGAGCTGAACCGGGCCGAGTGGGAATGCGGTGCGCGAGCGATTGTTCGATGTCGACCGACATGCGGCGCCGCGCGTGATCGTCAGCGTGTTGATGTTGCGCGAGGGCTTTGACGTAAACAATATCTGCGTGATCGTGCCTTTGCGTCCGTCCAGGCGCAGATTCTGCTGGAGCAGACCATCGGACGCGGCTTGCGGCTGATGTGGCGCGATAACGAATATGACGACATCAAGCGCGAAAACCGCGAACGCATCGCGGGAGGGCAAGAGCCGAACAGCATGATCGATATTCTGTCGATTGTCGAGCATCCGGCATTTCAGTCATTTTCTGATGAGCTGATGCGCGAGGGTTTGGCGGGAACGACCAGCGAAGACAGTGACAAAACCAGCAGCATCGGCGACTTGATCGCCGTCGGCTTGCGCGAAGGCTACGAAGAGTTCGATTTCGCCATTCCGTTCATCCTGCGCGAAGCCGAAGAATGGCTCGAACATCAGGCGATGGAGATTACCGATTTGCCGCTCTTTTCAGTGCGATGAATCTGCAGCGATTTAAGGGTTTGCTGGGCCAGGGCGATATGTTCATGTCGCAGGATTTGCAAAGCAGCACGTTCTTTGGCGATTACCGCGTGGTTGGCGCGGTGATGAATGTATCGGGCTATAACGACTTTCTATCGCGCCTGACGCGCCGCGATCAGGCAGGCACTGAGCCAGCCGTTGCCGAAGGGCAACAAGATTGCCGCGCATCTGGCGAATCCGTATTCTGCAAGTCAACACTGCCGCGTTGGCGGGCGGACTGGAGCGGTATATCCGTGAACAGTTGTTCGTTGCCGGGTTCGATCCTTTGGCCGATGAAAACTGGCGTTTATTGCTGTTGCACCGGTGGTCGATCACATTATCAAGGTATTTGCGATGGCGCTGATCGATGCCGAACATAAGGAAATATTGGGCGAGACCGAAGTCAAGCATCGTACTCTGTCCGAAGTGCCCAAGCTGATGATGCGTGAAAAACATTTGCTTGCTCGTCATTAAATGCATTTACGAACGCTTGCCGTATCCGGCGAAGAATGGCGGCCTGGAACG
>CAWIOX010000027.1:0-135431 GCA_963837775.1 uncultured beta proteobacterium
GCTGCGCCCAAAAAAAATCCGGCCACCGCAACAACACGGTGGCCGGATTCTTGTTACTGCATCCCGCCAACTGCAGGATGCTATCTCAACACATCTCAGGCGGCGAATTCAACCAGCAAGTCCTTGGAACTGACCACCGCGCTGGTTTTCACGTGGATGTGCTTGATCACCACGTCGCGCTCGGCGTGGATCGTGGTTTCCATCTTCATCGCTTCGAGCGACAGCAGCGGGTCGCCTTTCGCGACTTTCTGGCCGGCCTTGACCGCGACCGTCACGACCATGCCGGGCATCGGCGCGCCGAGATGCAGCGGGTTGCCGTCTTCGGCCTGCGGGTGGCTGACGCGCCTTGACGGCGCCGGCGCGGTCGATGCGCACCAGGCGCGGCTGGCCGTTGAGCTCGAAGAACACGCTTGCTCTGGCCGTCGTCGTCGGCCTCGGCTCGACCCTGCAGGCGCAGCACCAGCGTCTTGCCCTGCTCGATGTCGACCGAGATCTCCTCGCCCGTCCTGCAGGCCGTAGAAGAACACCGGCGTCGGCAGCACGCTGACGTCGCCGTAGTGGCGGCGGTGTTCGCGCATAGTCGCAGAACACTTTCGGATACATCAGGTACGAAGCCAGTTCCTGCTCGCTGATCGCGCGCCCGACCTTCTTCTCGGCTTCGGCGCGCACCGCGTCGAAGTCGACCGGCGGCAGGCTGGCGCCCGGACGCCCTGCCAGCGGCTGGCCGCCCTGCAAGACCTTGTGCTGCAGCTCCTTCGGGAAGCCGCCCGGCGGGTGGCCGAGTTCGCCCTTGAACAGGTCGATCACCGATTCCGGGAAAGCCGATTTCGCTTGTCCGGATCTGCGCACGTCGTCCGGCGTCAGGTCGTTGGCGACCATGAACAGCGCCATGTCGCCGACCACCTTCGAGGTCGGCGTGACCTTGACGATGTCGCCGAACAGCTGGTTGACGTCGGCATACGCCTGCGACACTTCGTGCCAGCGATGCGTCAGGCCCAGCGCGCGCGCCTGCTCGCGCAGGTTGGTGTACTGGCCGCCGGGCATCTCGTGGAGATAGACGTCGGCGGTGCCGGCGCGGATGTCGGCCTCGAACGGCGCGTAGTTGCGGCGCACGCCTTCCCAGTACTGGGAGATCGCGCAGCATCGCGTCGTGGTCGAGGCCCGGGTCGCGGTCGCTGCCCTGCAGCGCCTCGACGATCGAGCCGAGGTTCGGCTGCGAGGTCAGGCCGCTCATCGCGTCCATCGCGGCATCGACGGCATCGCCGCCGGCTTCGATCGCTGCCAGCACGGACGCGGCCGCGATGCCGCTGGTGTCGTGGGTGTGGAAGTGGATCGGCAGGCCGATCTCCTGCTTCAGCGCCTTGACCAGCATGCGCGCCGCGCCGGCTTGCACAGGCCGGCCATGTCCTTGATGCCGAGGATGTGGGCGCCGGCGTCGTTCCAGCTCCTTGGCCAGCGTCGACGTAGTACTTGAGGTCGTACTTGGGCCGGCTCGGGTCGAGGATGTCGCCGGTGTAGCAGATGGCGCCTTCGCACAGCGCGCCGGTCTCGACGCACCGCGTCCATCGCGACGCGCATGTTCTCGACCCAGTTCAAGCGAGTCGAAGACGCGGAACACGTCGATGCCCGCCTGCGGCCGCCTGCTGCACGAAATGCCTGCACCACGTTGTCGGGATAGTTGGTGTAGCCGACGGCGTTGGAGGCGCGCAGCAGCATCTGGAACAGGATGTTGGGCACGCGCTCGCGCAGTTGCGACAGGCGCTCCCACGGATCTTCCTTCAGGAAGCGCATCGCGACGTCGAAGGTCGCGCCGCCCCAGCATTCGAGCGAGAACAGTTCCGGCAGCGTGCGCGCATAGTACGGCGCGATCGCCAGCATGTCGGCGTGCGCATGCGGGTGGCGAGCAGCGACTGGTGCGCGTCGCGCATCGTGGTGTCGGTGAGCAGCACGCGCTTCTGGTCCAGCATCCAGTGCGCAGAATTTCTCCGGGCCCAGCTCGCAGCAGCTTGTCGCGGCTGCCGGGCAGGATCGGCGCAGTGCGGCTGGTAGCCGGCAGGATCGGATCGCGGCAGCGATGCCGTGCCGGGCTGGTGCGCCCCTTCATTTCCGGATGGCCGTTGACCATCACGTCGCCGACGAAGCTCAGCAGCTTGCGTCGCGCGGTCGCGCCGCTTGGCGAACTCGAACAGCTCCGGCGTCTCGTCGATGAAGCGCGTGGTGCACTCGCCGGCGACGGAACTGCGGATGGGTGATCACGTTCTCGAGGAACGGCAGGTTGGTCGCCACGCCGCGGATGCGGAACTCGCGCAGCGCGCGGTCCATGCGGCGCGATCGCCTCGTCCGAGCGTCGGCGCCCAGGCGGTGACCTTGACCAGCAGCGAATCGTAGAAACGGCGTGATGACCGCGCCGGAATAGGCGGTGCCGCCGTCGAGCCGGATGCCGAAGCCGGCCGCGCTGCGGTAGGCGGTGATGCGGCCGTAGTCGGGCATGAAATTGTTCTCCGGGTCTTCGGTGGTGACGCGGCACTGCAGGGCGTGGCCGTTGAGGCGGATCTCGTCCTGCGCGCGGCACGCCGGATCTCCGGCGTCGCCGATCGCGCGCGCCTTCGGCGATGCGGATCTGCGCCTTGACGATGTCGATGCCGGTGACTGCTTCGGTGACCGTGTGCTCGACCTGGATGCGCGGATTGACTTCGATGAAGTAGAACTTGCCGGTGTCGGCATCCATCAGGAACTCGACCGTGCCGGCGTGGGTGTAGCCGACCGCGCGGCCCAGACGCAGCGCCGCGTCGCACAATTCGGCTGCGGTTCGCGTCGTCGAGATACGGCGCCGGCGCGCGCTCGACCACCTTCTGGTTGCGGCGCTGCACCGTGCAGTCGCGCTCGAACAGGTGCACCAGATTGCCGTGCCGGTCGCCCAGGATCTGCACTTCGACGTGGCGCGCGCGGCGCACCAGCTTTTCGAGATACACCTCGTCGTTGCCGAAGGCGGCCAGCGCCTCGCGCCGCGCCATGTCCAGCTGATCCGGCAGCTCGGCCTCGGTTTCGATCACGCGCATGCCGCGCCCGCCGCCGCCCCAGGTGGCCTTGAGCATCAGCGGATAGCCGACTTCCGGCGCCAGCTTCTTGGCTTCGCTCGATGTCATACGGCAGCGCGCCGGTGGCCGGCATCACCGGCACGCCGGCCGCGACGGCGGCCTTGCGCGCCGCGACCTTGTTGCCGAGGGTGCGCATCACTTCGGGCTGGGGCCGATGAAGGTGATGCCGGCGGCGGCGCAGGCATCGGCGAAATCGGGGTTTTCCGACAGGAAGCCGTAGCCGGGATGGATCGCATCGACTTCGCTTCCTTGGCGATGCGGATGATGTCGTCGATGTCGAGATAGGCGGCGATCGGCTTCTTGCCCTCGCCGACCAGATAGGCCTCGTCCGCCTTGAAGCGGTGCAGCGCAAAGCGGTCTTCGTCGGCGTAGATCGCGACCGTGCGGATGCCCAGTTCAGCCGCGGCGCGCAACACGCGGATGGCGATCTCGGAGCGGTTGGCGACCAGGATCTTGTGGATCGGGCGATGGCTAGGGAGTGTGGCGTTCATCATGGGTAAGCAAAGTGATGGTTGAACCAGGCGGCCTTGGAGTACAAGTCCACCCACGGAGAGCTGCAATGGAAGAAAATTACCGGTTTCAGCGAGCATCGCCTGTTTACTGCACAGGGCTAACGCAATCGGCAACAGATGCGAAGGGTATCGGCGGACAGGCGGGATGTCAACGTCCGGCGCGACCAGAATGTCGGTAAAACGCAATGAATAGCGGTTTTTTGCATTTCATGCCGGATTTAAGTTAGTTTTTTTCATCAAAACATAACAACATGCTGAAACCACGCTGGCAATGTCATTGGGAACCGAATGAATCGCGCCAGGCAAGAGCTGCTTGATGGTGGCAATCATGAAAAAAATTGGCCAGTCAGCACTGTAGTAAAAAAACATCACTGTTGCATAAAAGCGAAAACCCGCTTCAAGTTGGGCAAAAAATCCGGACACGCCCACGATATGGCGTCTTATGAATCTGGAGCCACGAACATCACCGGCGACTTTTACCGGAATATGCAGTGGCTATTTTCCGATGCGAATAGCATCGGCATTGGTGATCGAGATTGAATAGCCAATCCGGCTAGAATAGAGACTTGCCTTTAGTCAGAGATAAGCGCGTGTTCGGCGTCTGCGCTGGCGGCATCGGACACAAGAACCATCCATTGCCTGAAAGGAGCGCACGATGCGAACCCTTCTATCTATATTGATGTTGCTGCCCGCACTGGCGGCTGCAGGCGGCTCCAACTACACCGTGACACCCGGCGCCTCGCAGCCGACAGGCAAGATATCCGAATGGCAGGTGCCGACGCCGAAATTTGCGCGCGACCCGGCCGCTGCGCCGGATGGCCGGATCTATATTGCCGTCATGCACGGCAACAAACTGGCCCGCTTCGATCCTGCCGCCCGGACCTTCGATGAATGGGCCTTGCCCGACGGCACCAGGCCGCACGGCTTGGTGGTCGATGAAAAGGGTACGGTCTGGATGACCGGCAACGGCAATGGCACACTGCTGGAAATCCCGTTCGTACAGGGTCAGCCGGGTCCGATGATCGCGCACAAGACACCGTCCGGCGGCAGCCCGCACACCATCATCTTCGATGGACACAATGCGTTATGGTTCACCAACCAGTCGGCCGATAAGGTCACCCGCTTCGATCGCGTGAGCAAAAAAATGACGGAATTCAGCACGCGCGACGGCCCCTACGGATTGGCGATGGATCGCGACGGCAACGTATGGTTTTGCCAGGCCAGCGGTCAGCGCGTCGGCCGCATTGATGCCATTACCGGACAGGTGACGGAGCTCGATCTGGGCCGTGGCTCAATGCCGCGCCGGATTGCCGCCGCCGCCGACAACACGTTGTGGGTAGCGCGCTACGGCGATGGCAAACTGACGCATATCGATGCAAAGACCGCCAAAGTCATCAAGAGCTACGACATGCCGGCCGGACCGCGCGGCAATCCGTATGCGGTGACGGTCGACGGTGCGGGCAAGGTATGGGTGAATGAAATAGGCACCGATACCGTCACGCTGTTCGATCCCGCCAAGGAAAAATTCCGCGTGTTTGCGCTGCCGACAAAAAATGAAGGAATACGCAAAATGATCGTCGATGCCAAGGGACGCCTGTGGTACATGGGCAGTCACAGCGGCAAGCTGGGGGTGATCGAATGAGCCGCTGCTACGGCGTCGCTGCGCGTGGCTGCTTTGCTGCCGGCGACTTTCTCAGTGCGGGCGCTGCCGGCGGCACTGTCCGGCAGCGGCGTCTTTTTGGCGAGCGGGATGACCTCGGCCGATGCGGCCACCGCCGGCATCGCGTCGAGCCGGAACCTGCCGACCACCTGCATCAGCTGGCCGGCCTGGTCCTGCATCGATTGCGCGGCAGCGGCAGCCTGCTCGACCAGTGCGGCATTTTGCTGGGTCACCTGGTCCATCTGCGCGATCGCCTGATTCACCTGTTCGATGCCCTGGCTTTGCTCGTGGCTGGCGGCGCTGATTTCGCTCATGATGTCGGTCACATGGCGCACGCTGCCCACCACGTCCTGCATCGTGCTGCCGGCCTGCGCGACCAGCTTGTTGCCGGTTTCCACCTTTTGCACCGAATCGTCGATCAAGCGACTTGATTTCCCTGGCGGCGGTGGCCGAACGCTGCGCCAGATTGCGCACTTCACTGGCCACTACCGCAAAGCCACGGCCCTGCTCGCCGGCGCGGGCCGCTTCGACCGCGGCATTCAGCGCCAGGATGTTGGTCTGGAACGCGATGCCGTCGATCACGCCGATGATGTCGACGATCTTCCTGGCGGACGCGTCGATCGCGGCCATGGTGTCGACCACCCGGGATACCACCGCGCCGCTGTTGACCGCGACTTCCGATGCGGTCGCCGCCAGCTGCTTGGCCTGGCGCGCGTTGTCGGCGTTTTGCCTGACGGTGCCGGTCAGTTGTTCCATCGCGGCGGCAGTCTGCTCAAGGCTGCTGGCCTGCGCTTCGGTCCGGCTCGACAGGTCCAGGTTGCCGGCGGCGATCTGGCCGGAGGCGGTGGCGATGGTGTCGGTGCCGCTGCGCACCTGGGACACGATGCTGACCAGGCTCTGGTGCATCGCCTTTACCGAGAACAACAGGCTGGCCTGATCGTCGGCCTTGGTTGTGATCGTCAGCGCGAGATCGCCGGCTGCCAGTTGCTGCAGCACCGTGCTGGCATAGCCGGGTTCGCCGCCCAGCTGCTTGAGCAAGCCGCGGGTAATCAGGTAGGCCGACACGCCGCCCACCAGCAACACCGCTGCGCACAGGATCAGGATCAGCGTGACTGCGCTCTCGGAGGCGGCCACGGCCGCCAGCATGCCCTGCTCGCTGGACTTGCGCTCCAGCGCCAGCAGGGTCTCCAGATCCTTGCGCATTTTCACCTGCAGCGGACGCATTTGTTCCACCAGCAGGATGGTCAGGTCGGCCCGGTTGCGCGCCAGTCCGAGTGCGATCGCCTTGACCGACAAGCGGCTGCAGTGCGGCTTCCGCCCCTTTGACGCTGGCCAGCAAGGCATTTTCTTCGGCTGCCGCGGCACGCGCCGGCATGGCGAACAGCTTGCCTATCTGCTCTGCCGCTTGCGCGAAATTCTTGTCATTGGCCTTGATGATCCCGACTTCGGCCTCCTTGTCGGCGTCTTCCACCAGCAAGGCCAGATTGCGCAGTGCGATCATGCGGTCGGCCAGCGCCGCATCCATCAGCGTGACCAGCTTGGGGCTGTCGTTGTCGGCGTGCAGCATGCGTTTGATGCTGATGATGCTGCTGATGCTGATTGCGGTGATCGCAATTGACAGCAGCAGTGCGATGGCAAAGCCGAAACCCAGACGCGTGCCGACCTTCATGTTGTTGAGATTCATCCCCGCTCCCTTACGATTGCAAAACTGTGGAAACTGGCTTATCCGATGCCGCCAGCGATGTTGAGGATGATGGACTGCCCCAACGGCGATTGCATGAAGCCACTACGCAGTCCACGAAAGACACGAAAAGCACGAAAGAGTCAAAAAAACACAAATAGTTATTGCGCGGGAAACTTCAGGAGAGAGGCAACAGTGTTTTTTTCGTGTCTTTCGTGTTTTTCGTGGACGTTATGCAATTAGGTTGCTTAACGCTAGCCTTCATGCAATCGCCCCGAGGCCGGGCGCCGGTCAGAACTGGTACAGCTCAGGCAAGCCCAGAATTTGGGTCAAGGCTTCCATCGCGGTCTGGATCTCGATTGCCAGCATCGGATCGGCCAGATCATCCGGCGACAGGCGGTCGCGATAATGTTTTTCCACCCACGCCACCAGTTGCCCGTACAGCGTCTCGGTCATGATCACGCCCTGGTGCATCGCTGCCGCCTCGGCATCGGTCAGCGCCACCCGCAGGCGCAGGCAGGCCGGGCCGCCGCCGTTGCGCATGCTCTGGCGCAGATCGAAACTGATCAGTTCGTCGATCGCGCCGCCGCTGGCAACCAGACCTTGCAGGTAACGCGCGACCGCCTGATTTTCCTGGCATTCCTGCGGCACCACCAGCGCCATCTTGCCGTCCGCCTTGGACAGCAGCTGGCTGTTGAACAGATAACTGGACACCGCATCGGCGACCGACACGTCGGCGCTGTCGACCCGGACCGGCTGCAGCTGCGCGCCGGCACTCGGCCATCGCCTGTTGCAGCGCTGCAATCGACGCGGCTTCGTCCAGGAACGCCTGCTGGTGATAGAACAGCACATTGCCGTTGCCGACCGCGATCACGTCGTTGTGGAACACGCCCTGGTCGATCACCGCCGGATCTTGCTGCACGTACACGGTGCGCTTGTCATCCAGCCCATGCAGCCGTGCGACCGCCTGGCAGGCTTCCAGCGTCTGGCGTGCCGGAAAGCGCGTGGGCGCGGCTGGCCGCCACATCGAACTCGACCCGGCCGTAGACGAACATTTCTACCGCGGCAGCGCCATGCGACGCGCACAGCCGGGTATGGTTGGCCGCGCCTTCATCGCCGAATGCCGGGGTCGAAGGCAAGGCATCGTGCACCGCAAAATGCTGCTCATTAGAAAATAGTGCGCGCAGCGTGCGCGCCGACTGCGTGTGCTCGTAAGCGCGGTGCAGCTTGTTGTTCAGGTTGGCGGCGGTGAAGTGGGTGCGGCCATCGGCGGTATCGGCCGACGGGCTGACGGTGGCCGCATTCGCGGTCCACATCGGCGACGCGGAATAAGCGCAGGCCAGGATCACCGGCGCCTCCTTGTGCGCGCGCGCCAGCACCTGGGCATCGGTGCCGGAAAAGCCGATGCTGCGCAACAGGCGGAAATTCGGCCTGACTTGCGGCGGCAACACTGCCTGCGCGAAACCGCGCGCGGCCAGCGCACGCATCTTGGCCAGGCCCTGCAGCGCAGCCAGTTTCGGATTGGAGTCGCTCTTGACGTTGCTGGACGACGCCACGTTGCCGAATGACAGGCCGGCGTAATTGTGGGAGGGGCCGACCAGGCCGTCAAAATTGAATTCTCGTGCTGTGCTCATGTTGTCTCCTGTTGCAGATCCTGCCAAACCCGCTGATTGAGGGCTTGCGCAGGATTTTTATGATGTCCCGCCTGGATTGCGGAAGTCGCTTATTAACTGATGTGACGCACTGCCAAAACAGGCAAGTGCATGGTCCACGAAAAACACGAAAGGCACGAAAAGAGGCGAATGGACATGCCGGAACACAGCTCCGGCACATATTCCATACTGATAGCAGTATATTTAAACCACCAATAAATACGTGCGGCGAATGGCATAAAAATGCCGATACTCCCTATTTTTTACGAATTTCGTTGGTGTTGCAGAGTCTTTTTGTGCGGTTCGTGTGTTGCGTGGACAGTGCTTTGAGCATCTGTTATTCGAAACTCAGTCCCGGCGACAGCTGCTTCGGCATTTCCAATACCGCGTTTTCGATCGAGGCCACCGGATACGCGCAATAATCGGCCGCGTAATAGGCGCTGGCGCGGTGATTGCCGGAGCGGCCGGTGCCGCCGAACGGTGCGGTGCTGGCGGCGCCGGTGGTCGGCCGGTTCCAGTTGACGATGCCGGCATGCGCCTCGTTGAGGAACTGCGTCCCACAATGCCGGATCGTCGCTCAACAGGCCGGCCGCCAGGCCATACGATGTCGCATTCGCCGCTTCCAG
Organism: uncultured beta proteobacterium; assembly: GCA_963837775.1. Classification (GTDB taxonomy): domain Bacteria; phylum Pseudomonadota; class Gammaproteobacteria; order Burkholderiales; family Burkholderiaceae_D; genus CAWIOX01. The sequence continues at coordinate 9,230 of CAWIOX010000027.1, forward strand.
CGCCTGCTCGAAACTTGGCACGCGCACCACTTGCAGCAGCGGGCCGAACCACTCTTCATCCGGAATCCCCTTGACGCCGGTCACATCGACGATGCCCGGCGACAGGAAGCCGGTATCCGGCGCCAGCTGGCGCATTTCCAGCAAGCTCTTGCCGCCGAGGGCGATCAGCTCGGCTTGCGCCTGCAGCAGATTCTGCGCAATTTTCGCCGATACCACCGGCCCCATGAACGGCGGCGGCGACGCGTCGGACGCGCCGACGCGGATTTTTGCGGCGACCTCGACCAGACGCTCAAGGAAAGCCTGGCCTTGGGCCGAATCCTCGACGATCAGGCGGCGGGCGCAGGTGCAGCGCTGTCCGGCGCTGACAAACGCGGAGAAAATCGCGTGATGCACTGCCGCATCCAGGTCTTTCACATCCCACACCACCAGCGCATTGTTGCCGCCCATCTCGAGCGCCAGCATCTTGCCCGGCTGGCCGGCGAACTGGCGATGCAGGATCGCGCCGACGTTGTAGCTGCCGGTAAACAGGATGCCGTCCAGCTGGGGATTCTGCGCCAGTGCAATCCCGGTATCGCGCCCGCCATTGACCAGATTCAGTACGCCATCCGGCAAGCCGGCGCGCTGCCATAGCTCGGCCGTCTTGATCGCGGTCTGCGGCGCATATTCGCTCGGCTTGAACACGATGGTATTGCCGGCGATCAGCGCCGGAACGATGTGTCCGTTGGGCAGATGGCCGGGGAAATTGTACGGGCCGAACACGCCGAACACGCCGTGCGGACGATGCCGCAACACTGCATTGCCGTCCGCCACCTGCGACTGCGTCTGGCCGGTGCGCGCATGGTAGGACTGCACCGAGATATCGATCTTGTTGGCCATGGTCGCCACTTCGGTGCGCGCTTCCCACAGCGGCTTGCCGACTTCGAGCGAAATCAGGCGCGCCAGTTCTTCATTATTTTCCTTCAGCAGATCGCGAAAGCGCACGCAGACCGCAATCCGCTCAGTCAGCGCGGTCTTGGCCCAGGGGCCGAATGCGGCGCGTGCCGCGTTGCAGGCGCGCTCGACATCAGAGGCGGCAGCTGCCGCGCCGGTCCAGACCTGATGGCCGGTGGCCGGATCGATTGTGCTCCATTCCTGGCCTTCGCCAGCGGTCCAGTGACCGTTGATAAAATGATTATGCATTGGCGTTCTTTCTAGCGTTCAATGACAGCGTGCGTACCGGATCTCCGGCATGGCAGCCCAATAAAACCTGTTCTTCTGCGGATAAGGCAATCTGCCCCTGGCCCGGATGCGCATGGCTGACGATCATGCGGAAATCCTTCAGCACCGTGTTCGAAATCAGCATCGGTTCGTTATCCTCGGCACTTGCTTGTCCGCCAGGGCTGACGGTAGACAGCGCGCTGTCGCGCAGCGCGCGCAATTCGCTGATGCGCGATTGCAGCACCGGACCGGCATCGAAAATATCGACATAGCCTTCAAAATGCATCCCCTCCTGCTCCAGCAAACGGCGCGCCGGCGCGGTATTGACATGCACCTTGCCGATCACTTCCTGCGCGTCGTCCGGCAGATAGGCGACATACATCGGCTGGCGCGGCATCAGTTCGGCGATGAACGATTTCTTGCCCAGGCTGGTCAGATCGTCGACGCGATCGAAGTCCATCTTGAAGAAATGCCGTCCCAGGCCCTCGAAAAATGGCGAGGTGCCATCGGCATTCTGGAATCCGCGCATCTCCGCGATCACTCTTTCGGAAAACAGATGCGGAAACTGCGCCAGGAACAGCAGGCGGCTTTTCGACAGCAGCTTGCCGTTGGTGCCGCCGCGATAATCCGGATGCAAAAACAGCGAACATAATTCGGTGGCACCGGTCAGGTCATTCGACAGGTACAGCGTTTCCATCTGCGTATACACCTTCAGTTCGCGGCTGGAATGGACCAGCATGCCGATGCGGTAGTTGTAAAACGGTTCGTCCAGGCCCACCGCCGCCTTGATCGCACAGATGCCGGCCAGACGGCCATTGCTGGTGTCTTCCATCACGAACATATAATCGCGCTGCGAAGGTGCAATCTGCTCGGCAAACGAGGCGCAGGCGATTTCGACGCGCTGCGACAGCATGCCGTAATCGGGTTTCAGCGTGGTCATCCCGGTGCCGACCTGGGTGGCAAGATCCATCAGGCCATCCAGATCGTTTTCCCTAATTGCACGTACTACTAACATATCAACCTCACAATCTCACGCACAAAACAGCATCACCGGATGCCACACCAAGACTGCGCATCGCCTGTTCCGACAAGCTCACGCTGTCGGCATGTTCCAGCGCAGCGCATTCGATGGCAACCGCGCGGAAATGGCTATCGCCGGTGGTGCTCACCAGGTAAGTCACTCTCGGCTCGTCCGACGGCGCTGTCGGATGAGCCGCTACCGTGCGCCGCATCGATGAGGAAAACGAGCGCAGCGTATTCTTATGCGCCTGCAGGATCGGTCCGCCGTCGAAAATATCGATATAGTCATCCGGCTCGAAACCCTCTTTCGACAGCAGCCGGTACGGCAACTCGCCTTCCGGGTGAACCTGTCCCATCACTGCCTGCGCATCGCCCGGCAGCAGCGGCACGTAGACCGGGTAATGCGGCATCAGCTCGACGATCAGCGTGCAGTTGCGCGCACCTTCGATCACGCGCTCGGCCTCCATGAAATCCATCTGGAAAAATTTACGTCCCAGTGCGTTCCAGAATGCCGATTCGGCATTCGCATCGGTGATCCCGGCCAGCGCGACGAAGAAGCGGTCCGAGAAGCGGTTCGGCGCAATCGCCGCAAACAGCAGGCGCGAACGCGACAGCAATTCGGCTTCGACCCCGGCCCGATGCCATTCTTTCACGTAAAAACCGGACAACTGCGAATGGCCGGTCAACTCGGAACACAGCGTCAGCGCATGCACGCTGTGGCTGATATTGAGATCGCGCGAGACTTGCTGCACCACATCGTTCCTGAACGCAAAATAGGTGCCGTTCATGCCCGCCTCGCTGGAAATCGCCGCCATGCCGACGATCGAATGATCCTCGCTCGATTCCAGCACGAACACATAGGATTCCTCGCTCGGAATATCGATTTGCGCGGCAAACGACGCCAGCGAACGCTCCACTGCACGTGTAATCGCTTCCCGTGTTTTAGGCAGGGTATGCACACCTTTCGTGGCTACCGCTGCCAACGACTCAAGTGCCGGGATATCGGCAACTTCTACCGGACGGACAACGAACATAAATTTCTCCAATACAACAGTAAACGCTCTGCGTTTTTATTATTTATTGCGCCGCCAGGAACACATCCAGTGCGCGACGCAACAGGCGGTCGGCCTCTTGAATCTGCGCATCCGACACCACCAGTGCCGGCAACAGGCGTACCACATCCATGCCGGCGATCAACAACATCAAGCCTTCGGTTTCGGCCGCCTTGGTGATGTCCTTGGCGCGACCGCGATACCCGTCGTTGAGCAACATGCCCAGCATCAGGCCGCTGCCGCGGATACCGGTAAACACCTGCGGATAGTCGTTGACGATCGCCTGCAGGGCGGCGGCCAGGATTTCCGATGCCTGCTTGACGCGCGCCAGGAATGCCGGGGTGTTGATCGTTTGCAGCACGCTCAACGCGACCGATGCCGCCAGCGGGTTGCCGCCGTAGGTGGTGCCGTGGGTGCCGACCGAAAATGACGCGGCGATCGCGTCGGTGGTCAGCATCGCGCCGACCGGATAACCGTTGCCCAGCGCCTTGGCCGAAGTCAGGATGTCCGGTGTCACGCCATAGCCCATGTACGCGAACAGCGTGCCGGTACGTCCCATGCCGCACTGCACTTCATCGAAAATCAGCAAGGCGCCGGTCTGGTCGCAGATGTCGCGCAAGGCCTGCAGGTATTCGACGTTGGCCGGCACCATGCCGCCTTCGCCCTGCACCGGCTCGACCACCACCGCGCAGACGTCGTCGCCGATCGCCGCGCGTGCGGCCTCGATGTCGTTGAACGGGATATGGGTCAGTTCTTGCGGCAGCGGGCCGAAGCCTTCGGTGTATTTCGGCTGGCCGCCGACCGACACGGTAAACAGCGTGCGGCCATGGAATGAGTTGACGCAGGAAATGATGCGTTTCTTGCTGCCGTTGAACTTGTCGTTCGCGTATTTGCGCGCCAGCTTGAATGCCGCTTCATTGGCTTCGGCGCCGGAATTGCAGAAAAAGGCGCGATCAGCGAAAGTCGCCTCGGTCAGCGCCAGCGCCAGGCGCAGCACCGGCTCATTGGTATAGCCGTTGCCCAGGTGCCACAGCGTTTTTGCCTGCTGGCACAGCGCGTCGACCACCACCGGATGCGCATGGCCCAGGCTGGTCACCGCGATACCGGCCGTGAAATCCAGATATTGCTTGCCTTCCTGATCCCACAAATCCAGACCGGACGCACGCACCGGCACCATCGCGCTGGGGGCGTAGGTCGGCACAATGACTTCGTCAAAAGTCTTGCGGCTGACTGGCCGGGTTTGTGCAGTGGTGTCGATACCGGTGGTTTCATTCATGTTCATGGTTTTTCCCATTTCAGATTGGATGATCAAATTGTAAAAAAATAGCGGCGATAACTCTTTTAGTTCTGCGACAGGAAATTACATAATTTTCCGCCTGCAATTGCGTGTGTTTATAGGGTTTGGCTGGCTGCCGGCAGCATCTTGCGCTGGCGCTCATCGCGCGGCGTGATCTGGTACAACGCGCCATAGGCGGTCGAGAAATGCGAGCCGGAAGAAAAACCGCACATCAGGCCGATCTGGACGATCGAATGATGCGACTCCAGCAATAATTGCCGCGCCCGCTGCAGCCGCAGTTCCAGATAGTAGCGCGACGGCACCGAGCCCAGATACTGCTTGAACAGGCGTTCCAGCTGACGGCGCGAGATGCCGACCAGATTGGCGATATCGTCGGTTGCCAGCGGCTCCTCGATGTTCGACTCCATCAGCGTGACCGCTTCCGACAGTTTCGGCTGCAGCACGCCGAATCGCGCCTGCAATGCCAGCCGCTGGCGGTCGGTCGCACTGCGGATGCGATCGACGCACAGCGCTTCCTTGATTTGCGCCTGCAACTCTGCGCCGTACAGCGCATGGATCAGGGTCAGCGCAAAATCGATGCTGGCCGCGCCGCCGCAACAGCTCAGGTGGTTGCGGTCGATTTCAAACAGGTTCGGGGTCAGGATCGCGCGCTCCGCGATGTCGCCCGCCTCCGCATACAAGTCCCACGGCAACGCAGTCCTGACGCCGTCCATCGCACCGCTCTTTGCCAGCCACAACACGGCCGATCCGACCGCGCCCCAGTAGCTGGCATTCTGGCAGCGCGCGATCAGCAGGCGGCCTTGCTCGGCGCTCAGCGGCGCGATCTCGTCATCGGCCACCAGCAGGCTGATATGGCCGAGTTGCAGCGCCTGTGCATCCGGCTGCCACAACTGTTGCGGCGTCATCACGCTCAGTTGCAGAGCGCGCCGGACCGAGCAGCCTGGCCGCCAGGCGCAGCGGCTGCACCAGGCCCGCCAGAGTGAGCGACAGCTGGTCGCCGAGATTGATCAGCAGCAACCGCAATGGCGCTTCCTGCGCCAGGCTGGATAATGAGGCGAATGGCATGATGTTACTTGTTCACTCCGGGTCAGGGCAGGCTAGTAGTCAGTCAAGCTGAATCAGGCGGGTATATAATCCAACTTGACTGACTACTACTGCGATGGATCGAAAAACCGCGCCTGCTTATGATAATGCAGGTTCGACCCCGACTGGCGCGCTCTTGCTGTCCGGACTCCACTGGCTGGCGATAATGCCGGTAATCAGCAGCAGGCCGCCGACGATGCCGCGCCAGCCCATGGTCTCGCCGATCCAGAAATAGGCGGCGATTGCCGCGCAGGCCGGTTCGAACGCATAGATCACCGCCGCCTCGTTGGCGCTGCTATGGCGCTGGCCCCAGGTTTGCAGCGACAGGATGGCCGCGGTCGCGATCAGGCTCAGATACAGCAGGTTGAGCCAGTTTGCCTGCAACGCCTGCTGCAGCGGCGCCCATGCAAACGCGCTGCCCGGCATTTCCCACAGCAGCAGCCACAGCGCGCCGCAGGCACCGACCGTGATGATTTGCACCGCGGTCAGCGCCATCAGGTTGCGCGACTGGCGCGTGCGGTACTCCATCAGCTTCACGTAAAAACCGAAGCAGAGCGCGCCCAGCAAGGCCAGCGTATCGCCCCAGGACCACGCGCCGCCATCCCAGCACAGCGCAAACAGGCCGATGATGACCAGCGCAATGGCCAGCATGATGCGGCGCTCGGGCACCTTGCCCAGCAGCACGCCCAGCAGCGGCACCACCAGCACATTCATGCCGGTGATGAACGCATTGCGGTTGGCGCTGGTCAGCGCCAGTCCCTCGGTCTGGAACATGAAAGAGATGAACAACATGCCGCCCAGCAGCGCGCCGCCGATGAAATCGCTGCGCTGCGCGCGCAGCACGAAGGGCGACAGCAGCAAACCGGCGGTCGCAAAGCGCAGCAGCACGATCCAGGCCGCCGAAAAATGCGCGGACAAATCCTTCATCGCAGGAAAGGTCGTGCCCCACACCAGCGTGACGAGCAACAGGGCGGCAATGCCGCGTAAGCGATCAGGTATCAGCATCTCGGTTTCGAATCAAAAGAAAAAGGCATTGCCGGCGCAATGCCCATAAATCGCTCATCATTATGCAGGGGGAATGCCATTTTGTTGTACATAACGCCACTTTCAGAGATCCCGGGCTAAAAAATATACTCCACCATGTATTTTTAGTAGCCCAATGAAATCATGCGGCACAATGCCATTTTCCCTGCATACCCCCCAATATTATGCGGCGGCAGTCATCTTGAAGATGGCCTGCGCATTGCCTGCATCGAAGCCCAGATCGAGCTTGCTCTGCTGCGTGGCGGCATCGCTGCTGCTGTCGCGCGAGATGAATTCGTAGAAGCTGCCCGGCACCTGCGTTCGCTCAATTGGCCGTCGGCGTCCCGGAACTGGCGCACGACCGGATCGGCCCTGAATGCGGTCTGGCGGATGCGTCCGCTGCGCGACACTTCGACCGACTCCTTGATCGGATACTGGCGCGCTCTCAACTGCTCGGCCAGCGCCTGCACATCGTCGACGCGGTCGGTCACATGATTGAACGCATTGCCTTCGGTCGCGATCCACGCCATCTCGGCCGACTCCGCCAGCAGGACGTCGTAATCGGCCAGGCTCGGTGTCGCATGTTGCCGCGCAAAACAGGCCACCAACTGCGGCAGCAAGCTCACTGCACTGGCGAACGGAATGCGGCCGTCGCGCGCCAGTTCATGCAGCATGAACTGCGCTGTCGGCGACAGCGGATCGACCGAAGTCGACAGCACGCGGGTCACCGCCTCCTGGAACGGCTCGGAGAATTTCTGCGGATGCAGTTCGCTGACGAAAAACTGGGCGATCTGGTCCGGGCAATCCTGCTGCGCATAAGAGCGGCCGGTCATGCCGATGCGGTCCAGCGGGAACACGCCATTCAAGCGATAACCGAGCGGCTCCAGGATCCGGGTGAACGCGGATTCGCCCGGCGGCAGCGCGCCGTTCTCGACCCAGCGCACGGTGCGCAATGCGCCGTGATCATGGAACACCTTGCCGCCCTGCAGCGCCACTTCCTCGGTGTAGCGGCGCCCGGACGGCACCCGCTGCAGCAGATCGGCAAACAGCAACATGTTCAGCGCCTGCGCCATTTCCTTGCGCGCGACCCAGCCGCTCTCCCAGATCGCAAAACCGGATGGAATCGTCATCAGCTTGACGACCGACGCCATGCCATCCGCGCCGAGCACCTTCTCGACCAGATTCATCAGATTGTTGTCTTGTGCACCCATGTTGATTTTCTCCGTATTGAATTGTGATGCGCCGGCGCGAATCCGGTCGTTGTTCTTTGTGCCGTGGCCGCTGTGTCAGCGTCAGGCCGTGAGAAAGAGTGTAAAGGCAAGCGATGTCAGATAATAGGGAGCAAGATGTCGTCAAACTGCATTAAGATCATACAAATTGACCAAACAAGAATACAGATTGAACAAGCATGGATGAAATCGATAGCAAAATCCTCGCGCTGCTGATGGATAACGCGCGCCTGCCGACCTCCACCATCGCCAAACAGCTCGGCATTGCGCGCACCACCGCAATCGCCCGCATCGGCGCGCTGGAAAAGCGCGGCGTGATTGCCGGCTACGGCGTCAAGCTGAATCAGGCGCTGTATCAGCCCGCAGTGCGGGCCTATGTCGGCATCGTGGTCGAGCCGCGCAATACGGCCACCATGATCAAGCAGCTGCAAACCATGCCGGAAGTCGAAACCCTGTGCGCGATCAGCGGCACGCTGGACTTCATGCTGACGCTGCGCTGCGTGTCCACCAACGAACTGGACCGCCTGCTGGACCAGATCGGCGGCATGGAAGGCGTCAGACAGACCTCCACCTCGATCATCCTGAGCATGCGCATCGACCGCAGTTCGATTTAGAATTGAACGGCACCGTATTCAGATCAAGTCAATTGCAGGCTGGCCGTTATAAACTACGCCACATGAAACAACGCTACCTGCGCAGTATCCGCCTGCTGGCGGAAAGCTATCACCTGTTCGAACAACTGTCCGGCGCCGACATCCGCGGCAGCGGGCTGACGCCGGCGCAATTCGACATCATCGCGACGCTGGCCAATACCGACGGCATGTCGTTCAAGGAACTGGGCGAAAAAACCCTGATCACCAAGGGCACGCTGACCGGCGTGATCGAACGGATGGTCGGCAAGGGGCTGGTCAGGCGCGAGACCAGCCTGGAAGACCGGCGCAGCATGACGGTGCACCTGACGCAAAAAGGCCAGCAGGAATTCGAGCGCCTGTTCGCACCGCACGTGCAATTCTGCAAACAGCCGTTTGCCGACTACGGCGAGGACGACTTCGCCGCGCTGGAGCGGGAACTGGGCAAGCTCAAAGTGCATCTGGATCGCATCGTCAGCGGTCTGAAATAACTGATACGCAAGTCCAGTCGAAAAAAAAGCCAGTCAACGACTGGCTTTTTTGTTATTGACACGCAGTTCAGACCACCGCGCCGTCGTTCTCGGCATTCTCCTTGACCGGCTTGATCAGGTCTTCGCGCTTGACGCCCAGCCACATCGCCACCGCTGCCGCGACGAACACCGACGAATAGATGCCGAACAGGATGCCGATGGTCAGCGCGACCGCGAAATAATGCAGCGTCGGGCCGCCGAACAGCAGCATCGACAGCACCATCAGCTGGGTGCAGCCGTGGGTGATCACGGTGCGCGAAATGGTGCTGGTGATCGCGTTATTGATCACGTCGATCACCGGCGCCTTGCGCAGCTTGCGGAAGTTTTCGCGGATACGATCGAAGATGACCACCGATTCATTGACCGAATAACCGAGCACCGCCAGCACCCCGGCCAGCACCGACAGCGAGAATTCCCACTGGAAGAAGGCGAAGAAGCCGAGAATGATGATCACGTCGTGCAGGTTGGCGATGATGGCCGCCACCGCGAACTTCCATTCGAAGCGGAACGCCAGGTAAATCATGATGCCGATGACCACCATCAGCAGCGCCATCAGGCCGTCATGCGCGAGTTCCTCGCCGACCTGCGGCCCGACGAACTCGACCCGCTGCAGCTTGACGTCGGCATCCTTGGCCTTCAGCGCCGCCATCACTTTTTCGTTTTGCTGGCCGGCATTGACGCCCTGTTTCAGCGGCAGGCGGATCATCACGTCCTGCGCCTTGCCGAAGCTCTGCACCTGGTTATCGGTATAGCCCAGGCCCTCGACCGTCTTGCGGATCGCCTCGATGTCGGCCGGCTTGGAATACGCGACTTCCATCACGGTACCGCCGGTGAATTCGATCGAATAATGCAAGCCATTGCTGAGCAGGAAAAACACCGCAGCCACGAAAGTCAGCGCAGAAATCACGTTGAAGATCAACGCATGGCGCATGAACGGAATATCTTTTTTGATGCGGAACAGTTCCATCATCCATCCTTTTGATGCAGTTGCCGCCGATGTAGCATGTTGCCGGGCGCAACTGCTGATTCTTGATTGGGTTAGCTTAATGCCTTATACAGAAAACCGGGGCGGCATGACTGCCCGCCCGGTATTTCTTAATTGCCCGGCTTCCAGATCTGGCCGATCGACAGGCTGGTCAGCTTCTTCTTGCGGCCGTACCACAGGTTGGCCAGTCCGCGCGAGACGAACACTGCCGAGAAGATCGAGGTCAGGATGCCCAGGCAGTGCACCACCGCAAAACCGCGGATTGCGCCGGAACCGAAGATCAGCAGCGCCAGGCCGGCGATCAGCGTGGTCACGTTCGAATCCAGGATGGTGGCCCAGGCGCGGTCGAAGCCGATCGCGATCGCCGCTTGCGGCGTATTGCCGTTGCGCAATTCTTCGCGGATGCGTTCGTTGATCAGCACGTTGGCATCGATCGCCATCCCCAGCGTCAGCGCAATCGCGGCGATGCCCGGCAGGGTCAGGGTAGCCTGCAGCATCGACAGCACCGCCACCAGCAGCAGCAGGTTGATCGACAGCGCCAGCACGCTGAACATGCCGAACAGCATGTAGTAGACGCACCATGAAGACCGCAATGATCGCGAAAGCCGTACATGGTCGAATGGAAGCCCTTCTTGATGTTGTCGGCGCCCAGTTGCGGGCCGATGGTGCGTTCCTCGATGATTTCCATCGGCGCTGCCAGCGAACCGGCGCGCAACAGCAGGGCCAGATCGCTGGCGGCTTCGGACGAGCCTTCGCCGGTGATCTGGAAGCGCGAACCCAGTTCATCCTGGATGGTCGCCACCGTCAGCACTTCGCCCTTGCCCTTTTCAAACAGCACGATCGCCATCAGCTTGCCGATCTTGCCGCGCGTGGCTTCACGCATCTTGCGTCCGCCGTCGCCGTTGAGGTCGATGCCGACCGCCGGCCGCTGGTTCTGGTCGAAGCTGGCGGTCGCATTCGAAATATAGTCGCCGGTGATGATCGGTTCCTTGTACAGCACCACCGGTGCGCCCTTGCCGATCTTGAACAGCTCGGAGCCGAACGGCACCGCCGCGGTTTCCTCGGTGCCGCGGGTGACCGACTCGTCGACCATGCGCACTTCCAGCGTCGCAGTGCGGCCGATGATGTCCTTGGCGCGCGACACGTCCTGCACGCCGGGCAACTGGACCACGATGCGGTCGGCGCCCTGGCGCTGGATCACCGGTTCGGCCACGCCCAGCTCATTGACGCGCTTGGACAGCGTGGTGATGTTCTGCTTGACGCCGTCGTCCATGGTCTGTTTCAGCGCTTCAGGGCGCAGCGTCATGACCAGCTTGAGGTCGCTGTCGGCGCCTTGCTGCGTGAAGATCAGTTCGCTCAACTGCGCCGCCAGCACGTTCTTGCGCCTTGTCCAGCGTGTCCTGGTCGCGGAACTGCAGTTCCAGCGCATCGGCGCTGCGGCCCAGGCCGGCATGGCGGATATTCTTGTCGCGCAACATGCTGCGCACGCTGGCCTGCAAGCCCTGCAGCCGCTTGTTGAGTACCGCCTTGGTGTCGACCTGCATCAGGAAATGCACGCCGCCGCGCAAATCGAGTCCCAGATACATCGGCAGCGCATGCATGCTCTGCAGCCAGCGCGGCGTATTCGGCAGCAAATTGAACGCGACGATATAGGTCGGATCGGCCGGATCGGTATTCAGCGCTTTTTCCAGCAGCGACTTGGCCTTGAACTGGGTATCCGGATCGGCGAAGCGCGCGCGTACCGAGCCTTGCGTGCCGGCGACTTCAAAAGTCACGCTGTCGGGCTTGATATTGCCTTCCTGCAGCGTCTTGCCCACCAGCGTCAGGACGTCGGGGCCTACCTTGACGGTCGCTTTGCCGCTGCTGATTTGCACTGCGGGCGACTCGCCAAAAAAATTCGGTAATGTATACAACACGCCCAGCACCAGCGCAAAGACGATAAGGAGATACTTCCAGAGAGGATAGCGATTCATAGTGGTTCAGCGTTCAGGGTTGGGCGTCGGGCAATCTGCGCCATGCTTGGCGGGTGCCCGGAACACCGGGCGCCCGCCACAAGCGATTAGATCGACTTGATCGTGCCCTTTGGCAGCAGGGTGGTGACAGCGACTTTTTGCAGAACGACTTCGGTGCCGTTGGAGATTTCCAGCGTCACGTAACCGTCGGTGACTTTGATGACGCGGCCCAGAATGCCGCCGGCAGTAACGATTTCATCGCCCTTGGCGAGCGCTTCCATCATCGCTTTCTGTTCTTTCTGGCGCTTCATCTGCGGACGGATCATCAGGAAATACATGACTGCGAACATCAGGATGATCGGCAGGAAGCTGGTCAGGTTGCCCGCGCCCAGCGCGTCTAATGGGGATGATTGTGCGTATGCGTTAGAAATGAACAAGTCGGACTCCGATGGGTAGTTTGTAAACAGGCTGGCATTTTAGCATTGGGCCATGGGTTTCTTGAGCACGGACCAGGCCGTGCCGTTCGAAACCCGTGCCAGCCACAAATGGCGCTGCGGCAATGAAAATATACTGATGCCAGTATTTATTTCAATGCCCAAGATATATGCGGGAGAACTGCCATTTATCAACATACTCCCGGTTATTCAAATAAATAAGGGTTTCCTGGCTCACACGCCGCGCGCCCGCTCGACATGAAAGTGCGCGACGAATGTCGAAAACTGCCCGGCATCGATCGCCGAGCGCATCTCGCGCATCAGCTGCAGGTAATAGTGCAGGTTGTGGATGGTATTGAGGCGCGCGCCCAGGATCTCGCCGCTGCGGTGCAGATGGTGCAGGTAGGCGCGCGAGAAATTGCGGCAGGCATAACATTCGCAGGTCTCGTCAAGCGGCAACTCGTCGTCCTTGTAGCGCGCATTCTTGATCTTGATGTCGCCGAAACGGGTGAAGATCCAGCCGTTGCGCGCATTGCGGGTCGGCATCACGCAGTCGAACATGTCGATGCCGTTGGCCACGCCGGCCACCAGATCCTCGGGCGTGCCGACCCCCATCAGGTAATGCGGCTTGTTGGCAGGCAACTTCGGCCCGACGTGCGCCAGCATGCGCATCATGTCTTCCTTCGGCTCGCCGACCGACAGGCCGCCGATCGCGATGCCGGGGAAATCGATCTGCTCCAGCCCGGCCAGCGACTCGTCGCGCAGATGCTCGAACATGCCGCCCTGCACGATGCCGAACAGCGCATTCGGGTTTTCGCCCTCGGTGAACTCGTTTTTCGAGCGCTTGGCCCAGCGCAGCGACATGCGCATCGACTTGGCGGCCTCGTCGATGGTGGCCGGACGGCCGTCGATTTCATACGGCGTGCATTCGTCGAACTGCATCACGATGTCGGAATTCAGTGCGCGCTGGATCTGCATCGAGATTTCCGGCGACAGGAACAGCTTGCTGCCGTCGATCGGCGACGCAAACTTCACGCCCTCCTCGCTGATCTTGCGCATCGCGCCCAGCGAAAACACCTGGAAGCCGCCGGAATCGGTCAGGATCGGCTTGTCCCAGCCCATGAAGCGGTGCAGGCCGCCGAATTTCTTCAGCACCTCGACGCCCGGCCGCAGCCACAGGTGGAAGGTGTTGCCGAGGATGATCTGGGAATCGATCTCCTTCAGCTCGAGCGGCGACATCGCCTTGACCGTGCCGTAAGTGCCGACCGGCATGAAAATCGGCGTTTCGATCACGCCGTGGTTCAGCGTCAGGCGGCCGCGACGGGCATTGCCGTCGGTTTTGAGGAGTTTGAAATCAAGCATGGTTTTTTGTCGTCAGAAGCATCGCATCGCCGTAGCTGAAGAAACGGTAGCGCTGCGCGATCGCGTGGGAATAGGTGTTGCGGATCGTGTCATAGCCGGCGAAGGCGGAGACCAGCATCAGCAGCGTCGATTTCGGCAGGTGGAAATTGGTGATCAGGCGGCGTCACCGTCTTGAAGGTATAGCCGGGCGTGATGAACAGCGCGGTATCGGCGCTGCCGGCTTGCAGGGTGCCGCTCTGCGAGGCCGACTCCAGCGCGCGCAGGCTGGTGGTGCCGACCGCCACCACGTCGCGCCCTGCGGCCCTGGCCGCCTGCACCGCGTCCACCGTGGCTTGCGGTATCGTGTACCACTCGGTATGCATCTTGTGTTCGGCCAGGTTTTCGGTGCGCACCGGCTGGAAAGTGCCGGCGCCGACATGCAGCGTCACATACGCGAACTGCACGCCCCTGGCGCGCAGCCGGTCGAGCAAGTCCTGGTCGAAATGCAGGCCGGCGGTCGGCGCCGCGACCGCGCCGGGCTGCTTTCGCATACACGGTCTGGTAGCGGGTTTCGTCGAATTCATCGGCGGTATGTTCGATGTACGGCGGCAGCGGCAGCCGGCCGTGCGCCTCGATCAGCTCGAACACGTCGGCCGGAAAGACCAAGCGTGTAGAACTCGCCGACCCGCGCGCCGACCGTCACATCGAACGCGTCGGCCAGCCGTATCGTGCTGCCGGCCGGCGGCGACTTGGACGCGCGCACCTGCGCATGCACGGTGCGCGTGGTCGATCACGCGCTCGACCAGCACTTCGACCTTGCCGCCGGTCGCCTTGACGCCGAAAAAGCGCGCTTTCAGCACGCGGGTGTCGTTGAACACCAGCAGGTCGCCGGCCGAGAGTTGCCCGACGATATCGGCGAACTGGCGGTCGATCAGCGTCTCGCCGTCGACATGCAGCAGGCGCGACGCGCTGCGCTGCGGCAGCGGCAGTTGCGCGATCAGCTCCGGCGGCAGCTCGAAATCGAAATCGGATAAGGAATATGTGGCTTGCATTGGTTCTGGTTTCAAATAATGAGGCTGGCGAAACGCCAAAGCACTGTATTAAATTACAGCTTTATTGCGATGAAAAACGCAGTTCGCTTTACAATAAGCGAGGAAAACCCGCTATTTTACGCTTTAGAGCCAGATTTAAGCCCGACTATGCCGACACCCGAGCAAAACCCTGATGTTGTGACGGCGCCCGCCGGCAGCGCAAGCGCGCCCGCAGCGAAGAAAAAGCCGGCCGCGGCGCAGAAAAAGCCCGGCAAGCTGGCGGAACGGTTCGCCAAGTTCGGGCTGCGCAGCGGCATGGATTTCGTGCTGCACCTGCCGGCGCGCTACGAAGACGAGACCGAGATCGTGCCGATTCTCGAAGCGACCGCGCGCTTTGGCCATCCGTCGCAGGTCGAAGGCATCGTCACCGGCTGCGATGTGCAGTTCAAGCCGCGCAAGCAGCTGATCGTCACCATTGCCGACGCGTCCGGCCACCAGCTGGTGATGCGCTTCATCAATTTTTACGGCAGCCAGCAAAAGCAGATGGAAGTCGGGCGCCGCATCCGCGCCCGCGGCGAGGTCCGGCACGGCTTCTTCGGCCCGGAAATGGTGCATCCGACGTTCAAGGTCGTCAGCGCCGGCGCGCCGCTGGCGCAGGCGCTGACGCCGATCTATCCGGCCGGCGAAGGCCTGTCGCAGGCGATTCTGCGCAAGGCGATCAACGAAGCGCTGAATCGCGTGCAGTGGCGCGACACGCTGTCGCCGCTGTGGCGGCAACGGCTGGAACTGATGGAGTTCGAACCGGCGATCCGGCTGCTGCACAACCCGCCGCACAATATCGACCAGTACACGCTGACCGAACGCACCCATCCGGCCTGGGAACGGATGAAGTTCGATGAATTGCTGGCGCAGCAATTGTCGATGAAGCGCGCGCAGGCGGCGCGCCGTTCGGTCGGCGCGCCCAAACTGGATACGGTCGGGCACTTGTCGAATGCGTTCCTGATGACGCTGCCGTTCGCGCTGACCGGCGCGCAAGAAAGAGTGCTGGCCGAAATCCGCACCGATCTGCGCGCCGAATACCCGATGCAGCGCCTGCTGCAGGGCGATGTCGGCAGCGGCAAGACCGTGGTCGCCGCGCTGGCCGCCGCGCAGGCGATCGACAGCGGCTTTCAGGCCGCGCTGATGGCGCCGACCGAAATCCTGGCCGAGCAGCACTTCCGCAAGCTGGCCGGCTGGATGGAACCGCTCGGCATCACCGTCGCCTGGCTGACCGGCAGCCTGAAGAAGAAAGAGAAAGCCGAGGCCAAGGCGCTGATCGAATCGGGCGCCGCGCAACTGGTGGTCGGCACCCATGCGCTGATCCAGGACACCGTGCAATTTTCCAATCTCGGGCTGGTGATCGTCGATGAACAGCACCGCTTCGGCGTCGGCCAGCGCCTGACACTGCGCAATAAGGGCACGACAGCATCACGGCCGACCTGCCAGCGGGACGGCGCCAGCCCGGCGGTGCCGCACCAGCTGATGATGTCGGCCACGCCGATCCCGCGCACGCTGGCGATGACGTATTACGCCGACCTCGAAGTCTCGGTGATCGACGAACTGCCGCCCGGCCGCACCCCGATCGTGACCCGCGCGATCGACCAGAACCGGCGCGACGAAGTGATCGCTCGCATCCACGCCGCCGCGCTGGAAGGGCGGCAGGTGTACTGGGTCTGCCCGCTGATCGAGGAATCGGAAGCGCTGGAACTGCAGACCGCGACCGACACCCACGCCACGCTGGCCGAGGCGCTGCCGACCCTGAACGTCGGGCTGGTCCACGGCCGCATGAAGCCGGCCGAAAAGCAGGCGGTGATGGACGCCTTCATCCGCAACGAAACCCAGGTGCTGGTCGCCACCACCGTGATCGAAGTCGGGGTCGACGTGCCGAATGCGTCGCTGATGGTGATCGAGCACGCGGAACGCTTCGGCCTGTCGCAGCTGCACCAGTTGCGCGGCCGGGTCGGGCGCGGCGCGGCGGCCTCGGCCTGCCTGCTGCTGTACCAGGGCCCGCTGGGACCGGTCGCCAAGCAGCGCCTGCTGATCATGCGCGAAACCACCGACGGCTTCGAAATCGCGCGCAAGGACCTGGAAATCCGCGGCCCCGGCGAATTCCTCGGCGCGCGCCAGTCGGGCCAGGCGATGCTGCGCTTCGCGAATCTGGAAACCGATCAGTGGCTGGTCGAAAAGGCGCGCGATGTCGCGCAGTTCCTGCTGCAGGACAAGTCGGAAGACAGCGCGCGCACCGTGCGCGCGCATCTGGCGCGCTGGCTGGGGTCGCGGGAAGATTTCCTGAAAGTATGATAAAACAGGCGATCCCGCAGCACTGAACCAGCCGACACCACAATCCGATGCCAAAAACCACATTTTCAGCCGCGCCAGATCCTGATGGCATTCACCGTCATCTTTCTGTGGGGAATGAATTTCGTCGTGATCAAGATCGGCCTGAAAGGCGTGCCGCCGCTGCTGCTGGGCGCCTTGCGCTTTTTGCTGGTGGCCTTCCCGGCGATCCTGTTCCTGCCGCGCCCCAGGGTGCCGCTGAAATGGCTGATCGCGTATGCGAGCACGATCAGCCTCGCGCAATTCGCGTTCCTGTTTTCGGCGATGGCGGTCGGCATGCCGGCCGGCCTGGCGTCGCTGGTATTGCAGGCGCAGGTATTCTTCACGGTCGGCCTGTCGGCCTGGATCTTCGGCGATCGCCTGCGCGCATCCAACCTGCTGGGCATGCTGGTTGCCAGCGGCGGCCTGGTCCTGCTGGGCGTCGCCAGCATCAGCCATTCTGGCAGCCAGGTCACGCTGGCCGGTTTCGTGCTGACGCTGTGCGCGGCGCTGTCGTGGGCCACCGGCAACGTGATCAGCAAGAAAATCGGCCCCAGCGCGGTGCTCAGCCTGGTGGCCTGGGGCGCGCTGCTGCCGATCATCCCGTTCTTCCTGCTGTCGCTGTACTTCGACGGCGCGGCCACGGTCGTCGCCAGCCTGTCGCAGCTGTCGCTGTCGACGGGGCTGGCGGTGCTGTATCTGGCGCTGGCGGCGACCCTGATCGGCTACACGCTGTGGGGCCGGCTGCTGTCGACCCTGCCCACCCACATGGTCGCGCCGCTGACCCTGCTGGTGCCGGTGGTCGGCCTGAGCGCCGCATGGGTGCTGCTGGGCGAGGCGCTGCAGCCGCTGCAACTGGCAGGCGCGGCGCTGGTGATGTGCGGCCTGGTGATCAATGTGTTCGGCACCCGGCTGGCATCGCGCCTGCGCCGTACAGCGGCCTGAGGCGCTGCCGCAGCGCCCGGAACCAGCCCTGCAAGGAACCAAAAAGTGCCGTATTTTAGGTGTTTTTACGGGAGTATCATGCAAAAACACTTGTCTCCCGCAGGTATTCATTGGCACTTGAAATATACCGCCACCAGTATATTTCAAGTGCCAGCAACAGAAATTTCACCTCTCACGAAGTCCGCGGCATGCCCGTCAGCGCCCATCCTGAGCACTTGTGCGCGGGATTTCCAAGATGCCAGGCATTGATGCAGGACGATCAGCAGCCAACAGCGCGGGCTTACAATGATTGCGACAGCGTGCCTGCCGTTTTATCCACGCCTTAGACGAAAGGAAATCCATGTCCGATTCTGTGCATATCGTCTGCCCGCATTGCGATGCGGTCAACCGCGTTCCGCAAGCCAAACTCGGCGCCCAGCCCACCTGCGGCAAGTGCCAGCAGCAGCTGTTCACCGCCCAACCGCTGGAACTCGACAGCGCCCGTTTCACCAAGCACATCGCGCGCAACCAGATTCCGGTGCTGGTCGATTTCTGGGCGCCGTGGTGCGGCCCGTGCCGGATGATGGCGCCGGCCTACGCGCAGGCCGCGCAACGGCTGGAGCCGGCAATCCGGCTCGTCAAGCTCAATACCGAACAGGCGCAGGATCTGGCGTCGCACAGTATGCGATTCGCAGCATCCCGACCCTGGCGCTGTTCAAGAACGGGCGCGAAGTGGCGCGCCAGGCCGGCGCGATGGACGCTGCCGGCATCGTCGCGTGGGTGCAGGCGCACGGGTGAATTCTTGACAGCACAGCGTGCGCCGGTGGGCAGATTGCACCGCCAAGCCGGAACAGATTGCTATCGTCACGCTATGCGGGCCAACAGCGCGGGTTCGCTCCACGCGCCCTCCCCATACGATCGGCCGCACAACGGAAAAAGCCCGCCAAGGCGGGCTCTTCATTCATTGCGACGACTCGACAGCAACCCATGCTATCTGCATGGTGCCGCTGTGTAGGCCAGAAGCCCGTGCTATCTGCACGGTGCCGCTGGCGGACAGAGTCGTCGGCACGTTAAACAAAACGTCCTTGCGGCCGCTCTCTAACGCACTAGAATTATTTATTTCACAAATCCATTAAACCATTTCCCAAAGACCCATGCTATCTGCATGGTGTCTCCAGCCGGTAAGAATGGATTTGGCATCAAACACGTCACATTGTGACTAGTTTGCAAGCTGTGATTTAGCCTCACTTGCGGCTCTGACTGCACACCAAAGACCCATGCTATCTGCAAGGTGCCCGTGGCCGATATGATTAATCAGAAAAATGAGGCGGGTGAGGCTGGAACTCTTTTTCGAGTGATCGGCAATGCTAGCTTGCCGACACCAGGAATCTCAAGAAATGACTTGAATATTGCTTGCCTTGTCGCCTTTTGCGCCAACACTGCGTTCGAAAGAAACGCGTTGGTTCTCTGACAAACTTTTGAATCCAGTGGATTGGATGTCTTGAAAGTGGGCGAACAAATCTTGTCCGCCAGCATCAGGAGTGATAAAGCCGAAGCCCTTGGCGTCGTTGAACCACTTTACTATGCCTGTTTGAGTGCTCATGTAATTTCCTTTGATTTAATAGATAGGCGACATTGCCTGAAAGGCACTTGATACCAAGAAATGAAACCGTAGGAAATAAAACAGAACGACTAGAAGATACAGCCATGCGGAATTGGGACCAACAATAAAACGACCTGATGCAAGTACAAGGCGCAATATACACACATAAGCCATATTCTCCTACACTTATTTAATGCCTAAATCAACATGGCTTATGCGGGCAGCCGCAGGCACATCGCCTTATCCGCGCAATGCCTGCGTTGACAGCAAGCGATTACCGAGCAACATCCTATGGCTGCCGGCCGCTATGAACAGAGTGGCAATTTAAACAACTAAAATCCGCGCTGATACGCAGCATCAGGTTAGCCTTCATCAAGCCGCGCTGCCCCACGCCAGCATTCCGGCCAAGCCCAGCATCACCGTGCCGATCATGCCGTCCAGCACGCGCCATGCGACTGGCCGGGCGAACAAGGGCGACAGCAGGCGCGCGCCGAAACCCAGCAGCACGAACCATACGACTGAAGAGGTGATCGCGCCCAGCGCGAACCACAACTTGCCGGCACCGGCCTGCTGGCCGCCGACCGCGCCCAGCAGCAGCACGGTATCCAGATAGACGTGCGGGTTCAGCAGCGACAGCGCGACGATGGCGCTGACGGCCTGCGTGGCGCTCATCACGACCGCCTGCTGATTCACCTGCAGCGCATGGTTGGCCCATGCCGCGCGCCAGGCCCGCAGCCCGTACCAGCTCAGAAAGACCACGCCGCCCCACTGCGCCACGCCCAGCAACAGCGGATTGCCTTCGATCGCGGCGCCCATGCCGGCGACGCCGACGCAGATCAGCAGCACGTCGAACACGATGCACAGCAGCACCGTCAGCCCGACATGCTGCCGGCGCAAGCCCATGCGCAGCACATGCGCGTTTTGCGAGCCGATCGCGATGATCAGGCCGGCGCCGAGGCCGAGGCCTTTCAGATAGAACGGGAACAGCATGATGGCGTCCTGTTAACGATTGAATGATGGACACCATTCTGCTTTTGGCCGCACAATTAATGAAGCAGGATTAATTTAATTCGTGAATCATTAAAAATTTTTAATATAAAGCCGCCATTCGGCACCCAAAACTGATGAAACTCGATCCCAAACAATGCGAAGCGGTGCTGGCGGTGATAGAGACCGGCAGTTTCGAGCAGGCCGCCAGCCGCCTGCACCTGACTCCGTCGGCGGTGTCGCAACGGGTGCGGGCGCTGGAGATACAGCTCGGCAGCCCGCTGCTGGTGCGCAGCCGGCCATGCCGTGCGACGCAGGCCGGCCAGCGCCTGCTGCAGTATCTGCGCCGTGCGCAGTTGCTGGATGAGGACTTCCAATCAGAATTTGCCGGCAATCAGTCGGCACCGCTGACGCTGGCGGTGGCGGTCAACGCCGACAGCCTGGCCAGCTGGTTCCTGCCGGCGCTGGCAGGATTTCTGATCCGCGAGCAGGTGCTGCTGGATCTGACGGTGGATGACCAGAACCACACTTATGCGCTGCTGGAAGGCGGTCTGGCGCTGGGCTGCATCTCGACCGAGCCGCTGCCGATGCGCGGCTGCGTGGCGGAGCCGCTGGGCGTGATGCGTTACCGCTGCATGGCTTCGCCCGGCTACCGGCAGCGCTGGTTTCCACAGGGGATGAACCGCAGCGCGGCACGGCTGGCACCGGTGCTGACCTTCGACCGCAAGGACCGGCTGCAGGCCGATTTCCTGCTGCAGCACTTCGGCCTGACGGCAGATGCCTACCCCTCGCATACCATTCCGGCTTCGGAAGCCTATCTGCAGGCGGTGCGTCTGGGGCTGGGCTGGGGCATGATTCCGGAGGTGCAGATGGCCCAACTGCGGGAGGATGGCTTGATGGTCGATCTGGCGCCGGAACTGCCGGTCGATGTCGGCCTGTTCTGGCACCGCTGGAAGGTGCAGTCGCCGCGCCTGGAGCTGATGTCTGAAACGCTGGTGCAGGCGGCGCGGCAGGTATTGCTGCAATAGGACAATGGCTTAACTTGCCATTTCCTGCCGGTAGCGCTGCTGCGCCTCGGCTTCCAGCCGCGCATCCTCGATCTCGCGCAGCACCGCGCCGACGTCGGCCTTGTGGGTATCCTGCTTGAAGCGGCCGGTCAGCGGCAGTTCCGGCGTGAGCAGGCCGGCCAGATACAGCGCCCAGATTTCCTTGCCGTAATGGGTGGCATTCAGTGCCGGCGCAAACTGGCCGAAATATGTCCTTAAATTGTCGACATCGCGCTCCAGCATGGCCCCGGCGTTGGTATTGCCGGCCGCATCGACCGCCTGCGGCAGATCGATGATCACCGGTCCTTCGTGATCGACCAGGATGTTGTACTCGGACAGATCGCCGTGGATCACGCCGGCGCACAGCATCAGCACCACCTGATGCAGCAGTTGCGCATGGTATTGCAGCGCGGTGGCCTGGTCCATTTCGACATCATTCAGGCGCGGCGCCGCATTGCCGTTGGCGTCGGTCACCAGGTCCATCAGCAGCACGCCTTCGAAGCAGATATACGGCGTGGGCACCTTGACGCCGGCGGCGGCCAGACGGTACAGCGCATCGACTTCGGCGTTCTGCCAGACTTCTTCCTGCATCTTGCGGCCGTAGCGGGTGCCCTTCTCCATCGCGCGCGCCTGCCGGCTGTTCTTGACCTTGCGCCCTTCCTGATAGACCGCGGCCTGCTTGAAGCTGCGCTGGCTGGAGTCCTTGTAGACTTTGGCGCAGCGGATTTCTTCGCCGCAGCGCACCACATACACGGTGGCTTCCTTGCCGCTCATCAACTGACGAATCACTTCGTCCACCAGACCTTCCTGGACCAGCGGTTCAATTCTCTTTGGGGTTTTCATAGGCGGTGCTCAATATATTGCAAGAATCAATCCAAGGAGCAAATCGCCCCCCGATTTTTCGAGATGCGCAATAGTACCAAGTTGCGCAGCACAGCACAGGGAAGTTGATCGCCAGCGCTCATTCACAACAGACTGTAGCGGCGGCTTCAGCGCAACATATTCCACGGTTTCCACTGGTCCAGCGCCTTGATCGTCACCGCAGGCGTTGACAAAGAAACATATATGTTGCAAATTAGAAACCAAAGACATTCGCTTCGACTCCTCAAGTCCACCGGACTCCTGGAGCATGGCACGACCATCTTGTTTTACGTAACGCATCGTAAAGGAAAGCTATGGAGCCGCAAGGAACTGATCTGGACATCACCACTTTTCTCGTCGCCTCGATCCACGACATGAAAAATTCACTCAGCGTGATGAATGCCATGCTCGAAGAGGCGGTCGGCCTGGTGGAAGACACGGACAGTCCGGCAGGCAAGCAGCTCGGGCAAGCTCTTTACGAGTCGGAACGGATCAACGACAACCTGATCCAGCTGGTCGCGCTGTACAAGATCAATGAAAAATTCTACCCGTTCGACGCGCTGGAACACGACGTCGCCGATTTCGCCGACGAAGCCATCGCCAGGGTGGCGCCGCTGGCTCGCTTGCACGGCGTGCGTGTCAGCCATGATTGTTCGCCCGGACTGCTCTGGTATTTCGACCGGGAACTGATATTCGGCGCCGTGGTCCAGGCGCTGCGCAACGGTCTGCGCTATACGCGCAGCCGGGTACACCTGAGCGTGATGATCGAGGACGACATGCTCAGATTCCGCGTCGAGGACGATGGACCGGGTTATCCGGCGCATATGCTGGTAGCGCAGCCCAACCCGAGCCAGGGAATAAGCTTTGCCACCGGCAGCACCGGACTGGGCCTGTATTTTTCGACGGTGGTGGCCCGGCTGCACCACAATCGCGGCCGCATCGGAGCAACCCGGCTGGACAATGGCGGCGCCCTGGGCGGCGGCGTCTTCATCATGAATCTGCCCTAGGATAATCATCATGCTGCAACCATCCCCCTCGTTCGACAAGGCTGAATTCGTCAACAAGCGCTTCCTGATCGTGGACGACTTCGACGGCATGCGTAACTTGCTGCGCGACCTGATCAGAAGATGCGGCGCACACCAGATCGATATGGCCGCCACCGGCCACGAAGCGCTGGCAGCGCTGACCCGCAACAAATACGACATCGTTCTGTGCGACTACTATCTGGGCGTCGGCAAGAACGGCCAACAGATTCTGGAAGAGGCGCGCCACAAGAACCTGATCGGCCCATCCACCATCTGGGCCATGATCACTGCCGAAAAAACCGCCGATATGGTGATGGGCGCAGTCGAACATCAGCCCGACGATTACCTGATCAAGCCGCTGACCGAAGCGATGCTGCAGATGCGGCTGTCCAGGCTGTGTGCCAAGAAAGCAGCGCTGGGCACCATCGAGGCCGCGATCCGGGACAAGGAATACCTGAAAGCGATCGCTTTGTGCGACCGCCTGCTGCAGGAAAAGGGCGGCGACACCAGCCTGGTCAGACAGCGCTGCGATCTGCTGATGCTGGTCGGAAAATTTGACGAAGCCCGAGCCGCTTACGAAAAACAGCTGGCGATACGCAATTCCCCGTGGGCCAAGGCAGGACTGGCCAAGCTGCATTTTCGCGAAGGCAGGTACGCCGAGGCCAGAGACTTGCTGCAGCAGGTGCTGGACGACAACCGCAACTATCTGGAAGGCTACGACTGGCTGGCCAAGGCACAGGGCTGCCTGGACGAATGGCAAGATGCCGAAACGCTGCTGCTGCGCGCCACCGCACTGTCGCCCAATTCGGTCCAGCGGCAGCAGGCGCTGGGCGAAGCGGCTGTGCACAACAATCATCTGGAGCTGGCCGAACAGGCTTACAACAAGGCGCTGAGCCTGGGCACCAATTCTGACATCAAGACGCCCCGGCCTTATCTCGGACTGGCCAGGGTGTACACGGAAAAAGGCCAAAAGAAGGAGGCGCTGGCGGTACTGGGCCGGCTCGCCGACGAAGTCGAGGGCGACACTGCGCAACTGCAGGCCAGGGCCGCCGAGGTGCGCGTCTTCCACAAGACCGGCGATACCGAACAAGCCCAGCGCCTGGCGCAGGAACTATCGGCCCAGATCCAGGGCGGCGCGCACGACATGCCGCCTGCGGTCACGCTGGAACTGGCGGAAGCCTTCATGGAGATCGGCAACAAGGACGTCGGCAGCCAGCTGCTGCAGTTCGTGGTCCGCAACCACTACGAGGATGAAGCACTGAGCCGGCGCGCCCAGGACATTTACAGCAAGGCCGGCATGGGCGACGAAGGAACGGCCATCATCGAAGCCATGCGCAAGCAATCGATCGAAACCATGGACCAGGGCGTGCGTCTGTCCAGCCAGGGCAAGATCGAAGAAGGTATCGAGGTGTTGCAGCAAGCCCGCGTCCTGATGCCTAACAATCCGCGCCTGCTGCTGAATCTGGCCTACCTGCTGATCAAGCAGATGGAAAAAGCCGGCTGGCACCACGCGATGTCCAGCGAAGCCAGAAAGCTGATCCTGATTGCGCGCCGCTATGCGCTGGATGACCAGCGTTGCGGCCAGCTGCTGGCGAAGCTGGAGACGCTGGGCTAATCCACTAGTTAGTAACCTTGTCAGTAGGAAAACGCAAGGATTCGCGCAGCAAATGCCCCATCGGCATATTCATATTCGTGCCTTTCGGGCCGATCGGACGCGTAAACCAGCGCTCGTACAGACGATAGATTTCGCCGTCGGCGATGATGCGCAATATTTCACGATCGACGATCTTTTTAAAGTCGGCATCGTCCTTGCGCAGCATGATCGCATAGGGTTCGACCGATAAGGGGTCGCCGACAATCGACAGCGCCGCCGGATCTTTGGCGCCGGCACGCAGGCCGTACAGCAGCACATCGTCCATCGGGAACGCATCGGCGCGGCCTTGCTCGATCATTTTGAACGAATCCACATCAGAGTTACCCTCAAGCAACTTCACATTCAATGCACGCACATTGCTGCGATCATTGAGCAATTTGATGGCGGTTGTGCTTTTCGTGGTGACTACCGCCTTATCCCTCAGATCAGGCCAATTTTTAATGCCGGCGCCGCTACGGACCAGCATGCGCACGCCGGAAAAGAAATGCGGTATGGTGAAATCGAATTTTTTGCGGCGCTCTGCATTATTGGTTGTCGAGCCGCACTCCAGATCGGCTTTTCCTTCGGTGAGGGAAGTAAAACGCGAGGTGGTATCGACAGCCAGGAATTGCACCTTCAGATTCGGCAGCTTGAGTTCCCGCTTGACTGCATCGGCCGCCTTCAAACATAAATCGACTGCATAACCGCTTACCTGCTGGTTTTCATCCACATACGCAAATGGCTCCGAGGCAGGAATATACGCAATAGTGATGGTTTTTGTATCGCGTATTCTGGCGAGGGTGTCAACCGCAGATGCAGCCAGGGGCAGCGAGAGACACGCCAGGGTAGAGCAGTACAGCACGATTTTCCGCATAAAATCCTCCTGAAATTTTGAACACGATTTTTATATTTGTATCACTCTCACCGTTCCGATAAGGCCCGCCTGCTGCCATCGAAAAAGAGTTGCACTGCGCGTATCCGGGAAAGCCGCCGCCGGCAGTGCATCTGGGATTATGCATTCTTATTGGTGACCGCCACCCACCGTTTCCACGAAATCACTCACGAAAAACCGCATCCTTACCTGACGCCGGCATCAGGCAGCGCCGGCGCCGCCTCAGCGGGGAAAAACTGGCGTTCCTGCAGTGGCGGCTCATACGGGCGTGCGCTGTCGCCTTGCTGACCTGTGATATCGACCTCCGGCTGCTCGCCGCTCACGCTGCCGGCATCGGTGTCGCGGCGCAGCATCTGGTCCGCTGCGGGCACGTCGTCTTGCGGCGTGTCATTGAACTGATCGGCACCCTCTTCGGGCGGCACTTCCGCCCTGACCGGGGCCGCTGCGCGCTTGCCGCCGGGGAACAGGGCGGCACCATCGATTCTTCCGGTATGCAATGCATCGCGGAAAAAATCGCCTACCAGCAAGACCGCATTGTGGCCGCCCTGACCCCAGTAATTGCTGCGCATGGTGACGCGCGCATCATTGAAGCCGACCCAGGCGCCCGCCACCAGATTCGGGTGCATCAGGATGAACCAGCCATCGGTATTGTTTTGCGTGGTGCCGGTCTTGCCGGCGATATCGGCGCTGATGCCGAAGCGGCTCCTGATCGCCTGGCCGGTGCCTTGATTGACCACGCCGCGCATCATGTCGATCAGCTCGACTGCCGATTCGGCCGACATCGCGCGCTGGCTGCCGAATAGACGGCTCCATGCGCTGCCGGCAGCGTCGCCGAATTCGGCCAGCACCTTGCCGTTTCTGTCGGTGATGCGCTTGATGAAGACCGGCTTGCGGTATTCGCCCTGCGCGGCGATGGTCGAATAGGCCGACACCATTTCCAGCAAGGTCACCGGACTGGTGCCGAGCGCCAGCGACGGCACCGCTTCCAGCTTGCTCTGGTTGATGCCGGCGGCGCGCGCCAGCTTGATGATGGCGGGCAGGCCGACATCCTGCATCACCTGTGCGGTGATGGTGTTTTTCGAATACACCAGGCCGTCGCGCAGCGTCATGCTCTTGCCGCTGGAACCGGACATGTCGGTCGGGCGCCAGACGCTGCCATCGGCGGCGCGGATATCGAGCACGCTGTCCTGATACGGATGGTCGGGCCGCAAGCCTTTTTCCAGCGCGGCGCCGTACACGATGGGCTTGAAGGTCGATCCGGGCTGGCGCGCGGCCTGCACCACATGGTCGAATTGTTCACGCTGAAAATCGCGGCTGCCGACCCAGGCCCTGATCTCGCCGGTGGCCGGGTCCAGCGCGACAAAACCGGCTTCCAGCCGGGTCTTGGCGGCACGCAATTGCGCGATGAACCTGCCGTCGGCCTTGAGCCGGTGCAAGACGCTGGCGGCGGCTTCGCCGGCCTCGACCGCTCTCCGGTACTCGGGCGTCTCGCGGATGAAGGCATTGACCAGATCGCTGCGCGACTCCCAGAAATAGCGGAACGGCGCGACATGCCGACGCATGCCGGCATACGCGCCGCTCGAGGTGGATGCCACGCCGGACCAGCTCTGGCCCCACTCGACATCGGCGATGTTTTGCAGCGCGTCGGCCTGACGCTCGACTGCGCGCAGCGCCGACGTCTGCAAGCCATAATCAAGCGTGGTGTACACCTTCAGACCATCCAGCTGGAGATTGTATTCATGCTCGTCAGCCCATTCGGTCAGCCATTTGCGGACATGCGCGGTGAAGTGGGTATCGGACGTGGATTTTTCCTGCTGGCGGTTGAAATGGACGCGCAGCGGCCGCTTGCGCAGCGTTTGAAAGCGTGCTTCGGTCAGATGTTCATGCTTGCGCATCTGCCCCAGCACCACGTTGCGGCGCTGCAGCGCACGCTCCGGATTGTTGACCGGATTGTAATAATTGGTGCCTTTCAACATCCCGACCAGGGTCGCGCTTTCCAGGATATCGAGCTGCGCAGCCGATTTGTCGAAGTAGGTGCGCGCCGCCATCTCGATGCCGAACGCGTTGTACAGAAAAGGGACCGTATTCAGATAGGCTTCCAGGATTTCATCCTTGGAGTAGGTGCTTTCGATCTTCAGCGCGGTGATGAGTTCCTTGAGTTTGCGGTTCAGGTTGCGCGAACGGCCGATCTCTTCCGGGAACATATTGCGCGCCAGTTGCTGGGTAATGGTCGAGCCGCCCTGAGCATCGCCGCCCAGGCTGTGCACGGCAGCCGATGCGGTACGCCTGAGATCAATCCCGTGATGCTGGTAAAAGCGGTGATCTTCGGTGGAAATCAGCGCCTGGATCACGTAGCGCGAGACCTGCTTGAGCTTGATGCGCTCCTGCTGCCCCTGATCGAAGCTGGCCAGTTGCTGGCCATCGGCCGACAACAGCACGGTCGCCTGCGCCGCCCGCGCCTGCTTCAGATCCTTGATGCTGGGCGTGAGCGGAATCAACACCAGCACATACAGCAACAGCAAAACGCACAATGCAGCCGCCGCCATCGCCAGCAGCAACATGCCGCGCCGACGCGGCGACTGGCGCATCAGATATGCATGCAGTTGGGTATAAGCGGCTCTGGTCTTGCCAGACCAGAGCGCCAGGATGGCCAACAGGTGCCGATAGTGCGGCTGCAGTTTGCTCAATTTGCCCGCGAGCGTATTTCTCAGTTGCGTTTTTTCGTCCACTATCGATACCTTGCCTGGCTTTGCAAAAAAATTGATTCAAGCCGGGAGCGCCTGGTTCCGGCTTGTATGTATTGGAATCCGACCCGATTGGCAGCGCAGCCCCGTTCATTCACATCGAAAGCGTCCGCTGTTTCAATCGAAATAGCTGCGCGCCATCTCGTAGCGTTGCGCATAATAACGGTTATCGAGGCGGTCGATACGCACTTTTCCATTGGTCGAAGGCGCATGGATGAAACGCTCGTCGCCGATATAAATGCCGACGTGGGAAAACGACCGGTTCATCGTATTGAAAAAAATCAGGTCGCCGGGACGCAGGCCCTGTCGCTTGACTTCCTGTCCGCGGCGCGCAATATCGGCCGCACTGCCATTCACGCTGAGTCCGGCTGCCTGACGATAGACATAGGACACCATGCCGCTGCAATCGAGTCCGGCCTCCGGATTCTTGCCGCCGAAACGGTAACCGGTATCGATCAGGCCCAGCGCATACAGCGCCACCTCATTGCCTCTGTCGCTGACCGCCGGGCGTTCCCGCAGGCGCATGCCGTCGCGCCGGGCCGGCGTTGTGCCGCAGGCTGACAGCAGCAAGGCGAGGCAGCAGAGGAATATTTTTAGCTGCATGATGACATCCTGTTGATAACGGGCACTGATTAGTCCCGCCCGAGCGGCAAGTATATCTGACCGGCTGCTCCGGCTGCGCACGACACCATTCAGCTTGGCCAGCACCAAACCAGCGCGCCACACCCGGCTCGCAGAACAGGCCACACCCGATCGACCCATCTGTTCCAAAAGCAGGTTTATTACGGGGGTATGCATGCAAACCATGCCGTTTGCGCACAGTTTATATGGCCGTATTAAAATACCCCCATTAGTATATTAAATATGCCACAGTCCGCGCTGCAACACCGGACGGACTGTGCGAAGATATTGGCATGACACTCACAGAACTCAAATACATCGTCGCCGTTGCGCGCGAAAAACACTTCGGCCATGCGGCGGAGGCCTGTTTCGTGGCGCAGCCTACCCTTTCGGTGGCCATCAAGAAGCTCGAAGACGAACTGGGCGTGGTGATCTTCGAACGCGGCGGGGCCGAGATCTCGGTCACGCCGCTGGGCGCGCAAATCGTCGCGCAGGCCGAGCGCGTGCTGCAGCAGACCGCCGCCATCCGGGAAATCGCGACCCAGAACAAGGACCCGCTGGCCGGCCCGTTGCGGCTCGGCATCATCTACACGATTGCGCCATATCTGTTGCCGCCGCTGGTGCGCCACATGATCGAAAACACGCCGCAAATGCCGCTGGTGCTGCAAGAGAATTTCACCGTGCGCCTGATCGAAATGCTGCGCCAGGGCGAACTGGATGCGGCCATCATGGCGCTGCCGTTCCCGGAACAGGGGCTGATGGTGCAGCCGCTGTATGACGAACCGTTCGTGGTCGCGCTGCCCAAGCATCACCCGTGGGCCGGGCGCAGCAGCATCAGCGCGCAGGAACTGAAATCGGAAACCATGCTGTTGCTCGGCAACGGCCACTGTTTCCGCGATCAGGTGCTGGAAGTATGCCCCGAGATGTCGCGCTTTTCGACCGGCGGCGACGGCATTGCGCGCACCTTCGAAGGCTCGTCGCTGGAAACCATCCGCCACATGGTGGCGTCCGGCATCGGCATCACCGTGCTGCCGCAAGCCTCGGTGCCGGACATGGAGGCGAAAGACGGCATGCTGCGTTATGTGCGGTTCGAGCAACCGCAGCCGTCGCGCCGCGTCGTCATCGCATGGCGCAAGAGCTTCACCCGCAGCGCCGCCATCGATGCGGTACGGCAGGCGGTGCTGGCCTGCGATCTGAATGGCGCGACCATGCTGCCCGATCTCGCTGCACTTGAAACCTGATTCACAGCGCCCGTTTCCTTATCATTTTCACCTGTTAACCGCCTGACTCCATGAACCGTGTTGCACTCTACTACCGCCTGGTGCGGCTGGACAAACCGATCGGCATCCTGTTGCTGCTGTGGCCGACGCTGATTGCGCTCTGGCTCGCCGCCGACGGCAAGCCGGACTGGACGCTGCTTGCGATTTTCACGCTGGGCACCGCGCTGATGCGTTCGGCCGGTTGCGCAATGAACGATTTCGCCGACCGCGACATCGACAAGCATGTGAAACGCACCGTGGACCGGCCGCTGACTTCCGGCCAGATCGCTGCCTGGGAAGCGCTGATGGTGGCGCTGGTGCTGGCCTTGCTGTCGTTTGCGCTGATCCTGCCGCTCAATCCGCTGACCAGGCAATTGTCGGTGGCGGCAGTGCTGATCGCCGCCAGCTACCCGTACTTCAAGCGTTTTTTTGCGATTCCGCAGGCCTATCTGGGCATCGCCTTCGGCTTCGGCATTCCGATGGGATTCGCCGCGACCCAGGGCAGCGTGCCGCCGGCCGCCTGGCTGCTGCTGATCGGCAATGTGTTCTGGGCGGTCGCCTACGATACCGAATACGCGATGGTGGACCGCGATGACGACCTGAAGATCGGCATCCGGACTTCGGCCATCACCTTCGGCCGCTTCGATGTGCTGGCGGTGATGCTGTGCTATGCGGCGACGCTGCTGATCCTGCTGGCGGTGGGCTGGCACTACGGCTTGCGCGGCTGGTTCATCGCAGGGCTGCTGGCGGCTGGCGGCTGTGCCGTCTACCATTACACCCTGATCCGCGAGCGCGACCGGATGCGCTGTTTTGCTGCATTTCGCCATAACAATTGGCTGGGAGCAGCGATATTTGCTGGCGTTGTACTTGACTATGCGGTACGCTAAAGATGTTCATCAGGCCACATTTTCAGTTTGATATGGCACAAGTTCCCATATGGGCAAATCGTTAGACTAAAAGCAGTTCTCAACCACTTCGATGAGGTAATTTATGAGCGACAATGACTTGAGCAGCAATGCAGGCGACAAAATGATGGGTGAATTGAAGTCCGTCATCAAGAGATGCGGAAGATTTACTGAAAAATACCGAACAGCAGGCAGGTGAAGGCTTCAAGTCGGCACGCGCCAAATTTGAATCGACCCTGAAAACTGCCAAAGGCGAACTGCTGCATCTGGAACAAACCGTGGTTGAGAAAGCAAAAATTGCAGCCCACACCACCGACGAATACGTGAAGGATCATCCGTGGAAATCGGTCGGACTGGGCGCCTGCGTCGGCCTGATCGTCGGCTTGCTGATCGGACGCAAATAAACGTGGCGATTGTCGAGTCAGTGTCCCGGCTTGCCGGGACTGTCATCGGAATCCTGCAAACCCGGCTGGAACTGATTGCAATCGAAGTAGAAGAAGAATCGCTGCGGTTTTTCTCCTACTTTTTTTTTGCGCTGGCAGCAATGTTCTGCATCGGCATGGCGCTGTTGCTGGGCGTGCTGCTGATCGTCGTGATTTACTGGGACACCCACAGGGTGCCGGTGCTGGTCTCGCTGATGGCTTTCTTCGCCTTGTCCAGCGTGATGATCATGCTCGGCGTTCGCAAGCACTACCGGATGAAGCCCCGGATGCTGTCCCATACGCTGACGGAACTGTCGAGGGATATCGAACGCTTGAAACCTGAACATGGCGAGATCGGATTATGAAATCATCTGAAGTGCTGGCGCGCCGGCGGGAACTGCTGATTGCGCGCTGCGCCGCGCAGCGCAATGCGCTCACCGTGCAACGACAGGCGCTGCTGGAAAAGTTGTCGATATTCGATATCGGACTGAATTTGTTCGAGAAGATCAAAAAAAATCCTGCCTGGATGGCAGGATTGGTGGTCGGCCTGATCGTGATCAAGCCACGCCGCCTGTTACCCTTGCTGCAAACCGGCCTGCTTGGGTGGCAGACCTTGCGTACGCTGGCGCCGGCGCTGAAAAACATCGTGGAACGCCGCCCCGGTAAATAAGGCGGCGCCCCAACTCCATCAAATCAGTCCTGCCCGAATTCTTCCCCTAACTCCTTGCCACGCGCCGCAGCCGCTTTCATCGCACGGATGATGCTGTCCTTGACCCCACTCTGCTCCATGCTGCTCAGTGCCGCATAGGTGGTGCCGCCTTTGGAGGTGACCCGTTCGCGCAATACCGACACCGGATCAGTCGATTGTGCTGCGAGCTGCGCCGCACCGACGAAGGTGGCGATCGCAAGCTGTTTACCCTGCTCCGCATCCAAACCCATTTCCAGCGCCGCCTGCTGCATCGCTTCAATAAAGTAAAACACATAAGCCGGACCGCTGCCGGATACGGCAGTCACCGAATCGATCAAGGCTTCATCATTGAGCCATACGGTTGGACCGACCGCACGCATGATGCCGTCGGCCGCATCACGCTGTGTTGCCGATACCCCATCCAGCGCGAACATGCCGGTGACTCCTTGGCCGATCAGCGCCGGCGTATTCGGCATGGTGCGCACGATGGCGCCATGCCCGCCCAACCAGCGCGACAGGTCGGTGGCGCGAATGCCGGCGGCAATCGATAACACCAGTTGTGTCGATATATGCGGCTGCAATTGTGCGACCACGTCCTTCATCTGCTGCGGCTTCACCGCCAGCACGACCACATCCGATTGTGCAATCGCCGTATCGATCTGTTGCGAGGTCGTCACCCCGAATTGCTGCGCCAGACGAGCCAGCCCATCGGCATTGAGGTCCACTACATGAATATTGGCACCCGCAGTGAACTTGCCCGCCAACCCGCTGATCAAGGCGCCGGCCATGTTGCCGCCGCCGATAAAACTGATTTTCATATTATTTTCCATAGTCTCGTTTTCCAAAAACAGCCGAACCTACCCGCACAATGGTTGCGCCCTCGGCGATTGCCGCCGCCATATCGGCAGACATGCCGATCGACAGGGTATCGAGTGCCAGACCTTGCGTGTTCAATTGCTCAAAAAGTTGATGCAACTGCCGGAACGGCAGTCGCTGTTGCTCGAACGTATCTGCCGCTTCCGGTATCGCCATCAATCCACGCAGGCGCAAATGCGGCAGAGCCGCCACCGCATGCGCCAATGCCGGCAGCTGTTCGGGCGTGGCGCCGCTTTTGCTGGCTTCACCGCTGATATTGACTTGCAGGCAGACATTCAGCGGCGGCAGATGGGCCGGGCGCTGTTGCGACAGGCGCTGCGCGACTTTTTCGCGCTCGACCGAATGCACCCAGTCGAAATGTTCGGCGATGGGGCGGGTCTTGTTGCTCTGGATCGGGCCGATGAAATGCCATTCCAGGCGCAATTCCGGCTGCTCTGCACGCACCGCCGCGATCTTGTCCAGCGCTTCCTGCAGATAATTCTCGCCAAACGCAGTCTGTCCCGCTTGCGCCGCCGCAATCACCGCCTCCGGGCCGAAGGTTTTTGACACGGCCAGCAGCCGCACTGCGGCAGGATCGCGCGCTGCTGCACACGCTGCAGCGGCGATCCCATTTTGTACAGCTTGCAAGTTTTGGGCGATTCCGGACATAATCAAATCAGGTTAAGCGATGCGTTGCAGAAATAAGACATTATTGCCTTTTTCGTGTGGCGCCTGTCGCGTCAATTCATGCAGGCTCAGGGATTATAAATGGACATTTCAGAACTACTCGCGTTCTCGGTCAAGAATAACGCCTCCGATTTGCACCTGTCGTCAGGCCTGCCGCCGATGATACGCGTGCATGGTGACGTGCGCCGCATCAATTTGCCGGCGATGATACATTCGGACGTGCATAGCATGCTGTACGACATCATGAACGACGGCCAGCGCAAGCACTACGAAGAATTCCTCGAATGCGATTTTTCCTTCGAGATCCCCGGCCTGGCGCGCTTCCGTGTCAACGTATTCAATCAGGAACGTGGTGCAGCAGCGGTGTTGCGTACCATTCCGTCAAAAGTCCTGTCGCTGGAACAGTTAAATACGCCCAAGATCTTTGCCGAACTGTCGCTCAAGCCGCGTGGACTGGTGCTGGTGACCGGACCGACCGGCTCCGGCAAATCGACCACACTGGCCGCCATGGTCAACCACGTCAACGAGAACGAATACGCGCACATCCTGACGGTGGAAGATCCGATCGAATTCGTGCACGACTCCAAGAAATGCCTGATCAACCAGCGTGAAGTGGGGCCGCATACGCTGTCCTTCAACAATGCATTGCGCTCGGCCCTGCGTGAAGATCCCGACGTGATCCTGGTCGGCGAATTGCGCGATCTGGAAACCATCCGTTTGGCGCTGACTGCCGCAGAAACCGGTCATCTGGTGTTCGGCACGCTGCATACTTCCTCGGCCGCCAAGACCATCGACCGTATCGTCGACGTGTTCCCCGCAGAAGAAAAGGAAATGGTGCGCTCGATGCTGTCCGAATCGCTGCAGGCAGTGATTTCACAAACCCTGCTGAAAACCAAGGATGGCTCAGGCCGCGTCGCTGCGCATGAAATCATGCTGGGCACACCGGCGATCCGCAACCTGATCCGCGAAAGCAAGATTGCACAGATGTATTCCGCGATCCAGACCGGCAGCAATATCGGGATGCAGACCCTGGATCAGAACCTGACCGATCTGGTGCGGCGCAATGTGATCTCGGTCGCAACTGCCCGTGCTGCCGCCAAAACACCGGACAATTTCCCCGGTTAATAGAATATAAGCTGTCGTTACAGACGATGCGCAGCCCTCATTAAGGAATCGATATGGAACGAGAGCAGGCAACCAAATTCATGTATGAATTGTTGCGATTGATGGTCAGCAAGAACGGGTCCGATCTTTTCATCACCGCAGACTTTCCGCCAGCCTTCAAGATCGACGGCAAGATCTCACCGGTCTCCAACCAGCCGCTGACAGCGTCGCACACCATTGAATTGGCACATGCGATCATGAGCGACAAGCAAGCAGCGTCATTCGAAGCGACCAAGGAATGCAATTTCGCAATCAGTCCCGGCGGCCTCGGCCGTTTCCGCGTCTCGGCCTTCGTGCAGCAAGGCCATGTCGGCATGGTATTGCGCACCATCACGACCGCCATCCCTAAATTTGAAGAACTCGGGCTGCCGGACACCTTGCGGGATGTTTCGATGACCCAGCGCGGCCTGGTCATCGTGGTTGGCGGCACAGGTTCGGGCAAATCGACCACCCTGGCCGCGATGGTCGGTCACCGCAACGAAAACAGTTACGGCCACATCATCACGATTGAAGATCCGGTCGAATATGTGCACCCGCACCGAAACTGCATCGTGACCCAGCGCGATGTCGGGGTCGATACCGAGAGCTGGTCAGTTGCGCTCAAAAACACCCTGCGCCAGGCACCCAACGTGATCCAGATCGGCGAAATCCGCGACCGTGAAACCATGGATTACGCGATCGCCTTTGCCGAAACCGGACATCTATGCCTCGCCACCCTGCATGCCAACAATGCCAATCAGGCGATGGACCGCATCATCAACTTCTTTCCTGAAGAGCGTCGCCAACAGTTGCTGATGGATCTGTCGCTGAACTTGAAAGGCATCATTTCGCAACGCCTGATCCCGTTGCGCGATACCAAGGGCCGTTGCGCAGCAGTTGAAATCCTGCTCAACTCGCCGCTGATTTCCGACCTGATCTTCAAGGGAAATATCCATGAAATCAAGGAGATCATGAAAAAATCCAATGAACTCGGGATGAAAACCTTCGATCAGGCGCTGTTCGATCTGTACGAAGCCGACAAGATTTCATACGAGAATGCACTGCGCCATGCCGACTCGGTCAACGATTTGCGCCTGTCTATCAAATTGAAAGGCAAGGATGCAAAGAATCGCGACATGAATCAGGGCACCGAGCATATGGGTATCGTCTGACGATGAACGACCTCTACGGCTTCCGGGTGCAACCACTCATCAGCAGCGACAGCAGCGATTTGACGCAATATCGCGGCAAGGTGCTGTTGATCGTCAATACCGCCAGCGAATGCGGCTTCACGCCGCAGTACAAGGGTCTGGAAGCCGTCTATGAACGATTCAAGGACCGGGGACTGGTCGTCCTTGGTTTCCCGTGCAACCAGTTCGGTGCACAGGAACCTGGAACTGCAGAGGAGATCGCCGCGTTCTGCGACAA
Organism: uncultured beta proteobacterium; assembly: GCA_963837775.1. Classification (GTDB taxonomy): domain Bacteria; phylum Pseudomonadota; class Gammaproteobacteria; order Burkholderiales; family Burkholderiaceae_D; genus CAWIOX01. Next base: position 46,111 of record CAWIOX010000027.1, read on the forward strand.
GAATTATGGCGTGACATTTCCGCTGTTCGCGAAAATCGAGGTCAATGGCGTGCATGCGCATCCATTATTCGAATATCTGAAAACCGAAGCCCCCGGCATATTGGGCAGCAAGGCGATCAAATGGAATTTCACCAAATTCCTGGTCGGAAAAGACGGCACGGTATTCAAGCGCTACGCGCCGCAAACAAAGCCCGAACAACTGGTGCCCGATATCGAAACGCTGCTGTCGAACTAAAACAAGCCGAGCAGTTTCAGCGCCAGCGGCAATAGCAATGCGGTCAGCAGGCCCGACACCCCCATAGCCAGCCCCGAAAAAGCCCCCATTTCCTCGCTCACCTGGAATGCGCGGGCGGTGCCGATGCCATGCGCGGTGACGCCCAGCGCAAAACCGCAGGTGCTGTCGTCGGTGACGTGCATCCAGTCCAGGATCCAGTGTGCGATGGTGGCGCCCAGGATGCCGGTCAGCATCACCAGCACCGCCGTCAGCGACGGCAAGCCGCCGATCTTTTCCGCGATCCCCATCGCAATCGACATCGTCACCGATTTGGGTGCAATCGACAGGATCGTCGCAGGCGATGCGCCCAACGCCCAGGCCACGCCCATCGCAACCGCAATCGCTGCCGCGCTGCCCAGCAGCACGCCGGCCAGCAGCGCAAACCAGTCGCGCTTCAGTTTCGCCATCTGCAGGTACAGCGGTATCGCCAATGCGACGGTGGCGGGGCCGAGCAGGAAGTGCACGAACTTGGCGCCGTCGAAATAGGTCTGATACGGGGTGCCGGTCGCGCGTCAGGATGATGACCAGCAGCGCGACCGCAATCGCGACCGGATTGGCCAGCGGATTGAATTTGGCGCGCTCATACACCGCATAGGCGAACTGGTAAGCCAGCAGGGTCGCGGTCAGGCCCAGCAAGGGCGACGCCGCCAGATAGACCCAGATATCGCTGAGGCCGGGCGTCATTTCCGCAGCCAGCGCACCACCGCTGCGGTGACAATGATCGAAACTACCGTGCTGACCACCAGCGCAAACATGATCGGCAGCCACTCCGATGCGATGCGCTGCGCATGCACCATGATGCCGACGCCGGCCGGCACGAACAGCAGCGACAGGTGCTTGAGCAGCACCAGCGAAGTCGGCGCCAGTTTGCCGATCGCATCGTCCTTGAGCATCAGGTAGGCCAGCAGCAGCACCATGCCGATCACCGGCCCCGGCACCGGCAGCGACAGCGCATAGGACAAGCCTTCGCCCATCGTCTGAAACACCAGCAAGGTTGCAAAAGTCCTGACCATGGGATTGCTCTCTGAAATACGGATTTAACTGCGTCTGCAATGCACTGTCGATCAGTTCAACCCAATGCAGCACCGGGATCTCGGTGCCTGATTGCAGATGGGTCTGGCAACCGATGTTGGCCGACACGATCAGGTCCGGTTTGGTCGCGTGCAAATTGGCCAGCTTGTTGTCGCGCAACTGGTAGGACAATTCCGGCTGCAGCACCGAATAGGTGCCGGCAGAACCGCAGCACAGGTGGCTGTCTGCGCACAGATGCACATCGACCCCGACCGCCCGCAACACGCCCTCGACCTTGCCGCGGATTTGCTGGCCGTGCTGCAAGGTGCAGGGCGGATGGAATGCGACCCGCTGCTTGATTTTGCCATCCAGCTTGGCCAGCAACTCCGCCTCGAAATCCGGCAGGATTTCACTCAGGTCCTTGGTCAGCGCCGAAATCCGCGCGGCTCTCTGCGCATACGCCGGGTCATGCGCGAGCAAGTGGCCGTATTCCTTGACCGTCGCGCCGCAACCGGAGGCGGTCATCACGATCGCTTCGGCACCGGCCTCCAGATACGGCCACCAGGCATCGACATTGCGGCGCATATCATCCAGGCCGCCTTGCTGGTCGTTCAGGTGATAGCGGATCGCGCCGCAGCAGCCGGCCTGCGGCGCGACGATCAGCTGCACGCCGAGCGCATCGAACACGCGCGCGGTGGCGGCATTGGTATTGGGCGACATCGCCGGTTGCACGCAGCCATCCAGCAGCAGCATCTTGCGCGCATGCTGCGTTCTGGGCCAAGTGCCGGCATCCTGCTTCTTCGGCACCTTGTTCTGCAGCGCGCCGGGCAGCAAGGGCCGCAGCAACTGCCCTGCCTTCATCGCCGGCGTGAAGATCCACTTGCGCGGCAATACCTCCCGCAATGCAGTACGCAGCAGTCGTTGCGACAGCGGCCGCGGCACCTGCTCCTCGACGATCTTGCGGCCGATATCGACCAGCCGCCCATATTGCACGCCGGACGGACAAGTCGATTCGCAATTGCGGCAAGTCAGGCAGCGGTCCAGATGCAGTTGCGTCCTGGCCGTCGCTTCCTTGCCTTCCAGCACCTGCTTCATCAGATAAATGCGGCCGCGCGGACCGTCCAGCTCATCCCCCAGCAACTGGTAGGTCGGGCAGGTTGCGGTGCAAAAGCCGCAATGCACGCATTTGCGCAGGATTTCCTCCGCTTCCTGGCCTTCGCGGGTATGTTTGATGAAGTCGGCTAAATTGGTTTGCATAAGATCTGGCACAAAATCCGCAGCACGCATACAGCGCGCTGCGGTGGGTTTAGGGGTACGAATTAAAGGCTGTCGTACATCCGGCCCGGGTTGAAAATTCCGGCCGGGTCGAACGCCGACTTCAGCTTGCGATGGATCGCCATGACGGCCGGCGCCAGCGGATGAAATACGCCGCTGCGCTTGTCGCCGCCCCGGAACAGCGTCGCATGGCCGCCGGCTGCCGCCGCTGCGGCACGGATGACGGACGCCTCCGCAGCGGTTTTCAGCCAGCGTTGCGCACCGCCCCATTCGATCAATTGTTCCCCGTCCAATGCCAGCGGCGCGGTCACCGAGGGCAGCGACAGCCGCCACAGGCCGGCGGCATCGGGCGCGATATCGGTAAAGAAAGCGTTCGACTGTTCGCGCAGCGCGAGCCAGATGGCCGCGGCATCCGCCACCTGCCCTCGCACCGCCCAGCAACTGCCTGGCCGCACTGACCGCCGCTTGCGCGCCGGACAGGCGCAGCAGCAGCACGCCGTCGTGCCAGGCGCTGGCGGAAATCGGCAACGGCTGCCCGCCCCACTGGTTCAGGCGCTGCAGCGCATCGGCCTGCGTCATCTCGAAACGCAGGGTGGTTTCGGCAAACGGTTTCGGCAATACCTTCAGCGGACATTTCCAGCAGCAGTCCGAGCGTGCCGAGCGATCCCGCCAGCAGGCGCGATACGTCGTAACCGGCCACATTCTTCATCACCTGGCCGCCGAAGCGCAGCTTCTCGCCCTTGCCATCCATCAGCACCGCGCCCAGCATGAAGTCGCGCACCGCACCGGCAGTTGCACGGCGCGGGCCGGACAGCCCGCTGGCGACCACGCCGCCGATCGTCGCAGTCGGGCCGAAATGCGGCGGCTCGAACGCCAGCATCTGATGCTGCGCATCGAGCGCGGCCTCGATCTGCGCCAGCGGCGTGCCGCAACGCGCGGTAATCACCAGCTCGGTCGGCTCGTAAGCGACGATGCCAGTGTAGGCGCGGGTGTCGAGCAGCTCCCCTTGCAAGCGACTGTCCGTACCAGTTCTTGGTGGCGCCGCCCTGAATCCGCAACGCGGTCTTGCTGGCGCTGGCGGCCACGATGCGTTCCCTGAATTGTTGCAATACCTGTTCCATCATCTGCCTATCCATGTCATCGTTAAAAGCGCGGCAAATCCGCGAACTTCAGCTGTCCGTTCGTGACCCGCATCCTGCCGTACTCGGCACAGCGGTTCAGCGTCGGGATCGCCTTGTCGGGGTTGAGCAGGTACGCGCTGTCGAACGCGCGCTTGAGTTCGATGAAGGCGCCGATTTCCTCCTGCGAAAACTGCACGCACATCGAATTGATCTTCTCGACGCCGACCCCGTGTTCGCCGGTGATCGTGCCGCCGACTTCGACGCACAGCTCCAGGATCGCGGCGCCGAACAATTCGGCCCGCTCCAGCTCGTCGGTCTTATTGGCATCGAACAGGATCAGCGGATGCAGGTTGCCGTCGCCGGCATGGAACACGTTGGCGCAGCGCAGGCCGTAGACGGTTTCCATCTGGCTGATGCCGGTCAGCACCTGCGCCAGCTTCTTGCGCGGAATGGTGCCGTCCATGCAGTAGTAATCAGGCGAAATCCGGCCGGCGGCAGGGAACGCATTCTTGCGGCCGGACCAGAACTTCAGCCGCTCCGCATCGCTGCCCGATACCGCGATCGCGGTGGCGCCCGCGGTCTGCAGCACCGCCGACATGCGCGCGATCTCTTCCTCGACCTCTTCCGCGGTGCCGTCCGACTCGCACAGCAGGATCGCCTCGGCATCGGTGTCATAACCGGCGTTGACGAAGGGCTCGACCATGCGCGACGAAGTCTTGTCCATCATTTCCAGCCCGGCCGGGATGATGCCGGCGGCGATGATGTTGGCAACCGCATTGCCGCCTTTCACCACATCGTCGAACGACGCCATGATCACGCGCGCGGTCTGCGGCTTCGGCACCAGCTTGACCGTCACTTCGGTGACCACGCCCAGCATCCCTTCGGAGCCGATGAACACCGCCAGCAAATCCAGTCCGGGCGCATCCAGCGCCGCGCTGCCCAGCTCGACGATGTCACCCTCAATTGTCACCATCCGCACCCGCAACACGTTGTGCACGGTCAGCCCATATTTCAGGCAATGCACGCCGCCGGAGTTTTCCGCCACATTGCCGCCGATGGTGCAGGCGATCTGCGAAGAAGGATCCGGCGCGTAATACAGCCCGAGCGGACCCGCCGCATCGGATATCGCCAGATTGCGCACCCCCGGCTGCACTATTGCGGTGCGGGAATACGCATCCATTTTCACGATCTTGTTCATTTTTGCGGTCGACAGCACCACCCCGTCCGCAATCGGCATCGCGCCGCCGGACAGACCGGTGCCGGCGCCGCGCGGCACGATCGGCACCTTCAGGTGGTGGCATATCTTCAGTATCTCGACGATTTGCGCTTCGTTTTCCGGCAACGCAACCACCATCGGCACCTGCCGGTACGCGGCCAGGCCGTCGCACTCGTAGGGCACCGTATCCTCGCCGTTGAACAGCACGCAGCGCTCCGGCAGCACCTGGCGCAGCGCCGCGACGACTTCACGTTGCCGCGCCGGGGTGAATGTTAGTTTGGATGGTGCATTCATCGTTTCAATCCTGTTCTCGCAAAGCTATTGACACCTTAGCACGTCGATTCAAGTCACAAAATACGGCTTTTCAGCAAACCATTTTTGATCTTTTGATAGCAGATGCGACTTGTGACGAGGTGCGCCGGTGAAAACCGGTCAGTCAGCAGATAGGAGGATTGTAGGAGGATTAAGGCGGGAATGCGTTGCAGCGGAGCGTGAATTTTTTTCACGCTCCGGTAGCCGACGATTAAAAAAATCGTGGCGAAAATGGATGGAGCCTGTCGCGTCCGGAAAACCGGAACCCCTGAAATGCTGTCAGGACAGCGCGTTCAGGTCGACGCGCTGCAATCGGCGGCCGAATTCAGCGATCTGTCCGTTATCGAGGTTGGCGAACGCCACCCGCAGGAAGCGCTCCTGGCCGGGGCCGAACATGGTGCCGGGCAGGCACAGCACGTTATGCGCATCGGCCAGATGGCGCGCCACGTCGTAGGAACTGACGCCGGCAAACGGGTGTTCCAGATAGGCGAAATAGGCGCCGGACGACAGCAGCCGGAAGCCGTTCACCGGTTGCTCGAACATGCTCTGGATCAGCGTATTGCGCGCCAGCATGATGCGGCGCTTGTCGTCGCGCCAGTCTGCCAGATGGCGCAGACCGTACAGCGCGGCCAGCTGGCCGATGCGCGGCGGGCAGATCGTGATGCAGTCGAGCAGTTTGGTGATCTGCGCCTGCAGCAGCGGTCCCGCGGTCAGGCTGCCGACCCGGTAGCCGGTCAGCGCGTAGGCCTTGGAAAAACTGTACAGATGCACCAGCGCCTCAGTCCAGTCCGGGCGCGCGAACAGCCGATGCGGCGGAACATCGGTGTCGGCGCGGAAATCCTTGTAGGTTTCATCCAGCACCAGCGCGAAGCCGTGCGCCTTGGCCAGTTCGAAGCATTGCTCGATGAACTCGGCCGAATAGATCGCGCCGGTCGGGTTGTTCGGGGTCACCAGCACCAGCGCGCGGGTGCGCGCGGTGATGCGCGCGGCAATCGCGTCGATGTCCGGCGTGCCGTGCTGCTCTGCATTGAACGGGATATACACCGGCTTGATGCCCAGCGTCTGCAGCCACATCTGCTGGTTGAAGTAATACGGCAGCGGCAGCAGCACTTCATCGCCGGCTTCGGCCAGCGCCATCATCGCCACCGCGAACGCTTCATTGCAGCCGGCGGTCAGCGCGACGTGGTCGGCTGTCACCGTGCCGGCGTAGTCGCGCGACAGTTCGGCCGCCAGTTCCTGCCGCAATTCCGGCAAACCGGCAATCCCGGTGTACAGCGCGGTCAGCGGCTGCATCACCTGCTGCGCCAGATGGGCTTGCAGCTCATGCGCCGGCGCGTAACTCGGCACCGCCTGCGACACGTCGAGCAGCGGCCGATCGGCCGGGAAAACGCGGCCGGCAACCCAGCTCTGGGCGTCGGCGATGGGCGGCGCTGCGACTTCGCGCAGCGTGGCATTGATGTAGAAACTCAAGATGGATACTCCAAAATTGCAGGTCCGGCGGGGTTGCCGATGTTAGGTATTGTCCACGAACCGATCACGAAACGCTTCACAGCCTGCTATAATATTGCAAAAAAAACAGGGAGTATTGCCATTTTCATGGCATTAGCCGCACATATTCATTGGGCACATGAAATATACCCCCGCCTGTATTAAATATGCGCACAAGCCGCATTTGAGCATCGATAACAGCTGCTGGGCAGCATCAAAGCGGTAGGATGGGTGCAACCCATCGTATCAAGCGGTCGATCATGATGGGTTGCACCCATCCTACGCAGCGATAACAAAGCCGTTGAACATCAGCTGCGATATTGCACCTTCGGCAATACGCACAGCATCTCGTACAGCAGATTCGCGCCGACCAGCGCGGTATTGCCGGACAGATCGTAGGGCGGCGAGATTTCGACCAGGTCGCCGCCGACGATGTTCATGCCGCGGCAGCCGCGGATGATTTCCAGCGCCTGCCAGATCGTCAGGCCGCCGATCTCCGGCGTGCCGGTGCCGGGCGCAAACGAAGGATCGAGGCCGTCGATGTCGATGCTCAGATACACCGGGCCGCTGCCGAGCTTGCTCGCGGATTTCGGCCATCAGCGGCGCCAGCGATTTATACCAGCACTCCTCGGCCTGCCACCACGCGGAAACCCTGGCTGCGCGGCCAGTCGAAATCTTCCGCGGTATAGCCGGTGCCGCGCAGGCCGATCTGCGCCACGCGCTTGCCATCGAGCAAGCCCTCTTCCACCGCGCGCCGGAATGGCGTGCCGTGCGCGATTTTCTCGCCGAACATGTCGTCATTGATGTCCGCATGCGCATCGATATGCACCATGCCGACCGGGCCGTATTTCTTGTGCATCGCGCGCAGGATAGGCAGCGCAATGGTGTGGTCGCCGCCCAGCGTCAGCGGCGTGCAGTCGTGCCGCAGGATTTCGTCATAGGCATCGGTGATGATGTCCATGCTCTTTTGCGCATTGAAGGTATTGATCGCGACATCGCCGATATCGGCAATCTGCATCGAGTCGAACGGCGCGGCGCGCGTCGCCATGTTGTACGGGCGCAGCAGGCACGACTCGGCGCGGATCGCGCGCGGGCCGAAACGGGCGCCGGCCCGGTTCGAGGTGCCGATATCGAACGGCACGCCGACAAAACAGGCGTCCAGCCCCTGCGCGGAAGCGGCGCTGGGCAGGCGCATCATGGTGGCGGGGCCGGCAAAGCGCGGCATTTGATTGCCACCGAGTGGCTGGTTGAGTATGCGTTCCGACATGGTAGTGCTCCTGATGATTTGTGTAAGTAAGTAACAGGCATGGCGAAAATGCCATCCGACGAATGAAGCGCCCTCACCCCCAACCCCTCTCCCGCTTGCGGGAGAGGGGAGCAGAGTGAGTCGCTACGCGACTTTCAGTTAAATAAGCGCGGTAACAACGTGCTTGATTTCCTGGAATGCGGCCAGTCCCCACGGCCCCAGCTCGCGTCCGATGCTGCTTTTTTTCATGCCGCCCCACGAAGTTTGCGGGAAGATCACTTGCGGCGCATTGACCCAGACCACGCCGGCCTCCAGTTCGGCCGCAACCCGGGCTGCGCCTCTCGGCGATTGCCGGAAACGACGGTCGCCACCAGCCCGTATTCGCTGTCATTGGCCAGCGCAATCGCCTGCTGTTCGCTGGCAAAACTGCGCACGCACAGCACCGGGCCGAAGATCTCTTCGCGCCACAGCGCGCTGTCCGCCGGCACGTCACTGAAAATCGTCGGCGCGACGAAAAAGCCTTGGTTGCATCCTTCGGCGCGGCCGCCGCCGGTGACCAGTTGCGCGCCATCGGCAATCCCGCGCTCGATGCAGGACAACACCCGTTCATATTGCGCGCGATTGACCAGCGGCCCCATCTGGGTACTTTCCGGCGAACGGGTCGCCGACCACCAGTGCCTCGCACGCCTGCTTCAGGCGCGCCAGCAGTTCATCCGCGATTGACTCCGCCACCAGCAGGCGCGAGGTCGCCGAGCACATCTGGCCCGCATTGAAGAAGATGCCGCCCATCACCAGCGACACCGCCAATTCCAGATCGGCATCGTCGAACACCAGGATCGCCGACTTGCCGCCGAGCTCCAGGCTGACGCCCTTGATCTCGTCGGCCGCCATCTTCATCACCGTGCTGCCGACTGCATTGCTGCCGGTAAACGATATTTTCGACAGCAGCGGGTGCGCGACCAGCGGCGCGCCGACCGCCTGGCCGGTGCCGCTCACCACATTCAGCACCCCGGGCGGCAGGCCGGTGGCGGCGATGATCGCCGCCAGCGCCAGTTCCGGCAACGGCGTGACTTCGGACGGCTTCAACACCACCGTGCAGCCGGCCGCCAGCGCCGGCGCCAGCTTCCACGCGGTGGTCACCATCGGGAAATTCCACGGCACGATCAGGCCGACCACGCCGCACGGTTCGCGCCGCAGTTTTGCCTGAAACTCGGCGCTGGGGATCGCGACCCGCGCATCCTGCTGCGCATCGAGTTGCCCGGCCAGGTCCGCGTAATAGGCAAAGGTCGCGACCACATCGCCGACGTCGATCAGCGCCTCGGCCAGCGGCTTGCCGTTGTTTTGCGACTGCAGCCGCGCCAGAAAGTCTGCTTGCTGTTCGACCCCGTGCGCAATCGCGCGCAGATAGGCCGCGCGCTCGCTGCCCGTGGTGTGGCGCCAGGTCTTGAACGCGCGCGCCGCAGCGCAGGCGGCGGCATCGACCTCGGCCGCGCCGCCGGCCGCGACCTGCGCCAGTATTTCTTCGGTGCACGGATTGATCACCGCCAGCGTTTGGCCGGAAGCCGCATCCTGCCAGCGGCCGTCGATGTACAACTGGGTTGGTGCGGTTTTCATAATCCCCCCTGCGCTTCTATCCAAGTTTTTTCGTCGATTTCGAGCACCGTCGGCACGCTGCGCCCGGCCGCGCGCGGCAGTTGTTCCAGCAGCGCATTGACGCTGCGGATGCGCTCGCCGACGCAGCCGAAGCCGCGCGCGATGGTCATGAAATCGGGCGTGTAGATATCGACCCCGACCGGCGTGATCGCGCGGTCCGTCATGTATTTCTTGATCTCGCCGTAACCGGCGTTATTCCACAGCAAGACGATCACCGGCACCTGCGCCTCGACCGCGCTCGCCAGTTCCGGCAGGGTGAACTGCAGGCCGCCGTCGCCGATCAGGCACACCACCGGGCGCTCGGCCGGCGCCCAGCTTGGCGCCGATCGCCGCCGGCAAGCCGTAGCCCAGCGTGCCGTAGCCGGTCGAGGAGTTGAACCAGGAGCGCGGCGCGCTCGCGTCATACACCAGGTTGCCGGCATACACCGGCTGGGTCGAATCGCCGGCGATGATCACATCCGGCAACGCCTGCCTGACCGCTTCCAGCAATCTTTTCTGCGCGCGGGTCGGCGCGTCGTAACTGGCGGCAACCGCGCTGCGCACTTGCGCTGCGCGCGGCGCGCCCCAGTCCGGCGTCGCCGCGCTCAGACGGTGCAGTGGCGACCGCCGCCAGCAAGGCCGAAGCTGCATGCCCGGCGTCGGCCACGATCGCAATCGTCGCGCGGTAATTGCGCGCCAGCTGTTGCGCGTCGATGTCGATGCGGATCAGCTCGCCCGGAATCGCAAAGCCGCCGTCGAACACGGTGTCGTAGTCGGTTTCGCCCAGCTCGGTGCCGATCGCCAGCACCACGTCGGCTTCCCGCACCAGTGCGCGGGTTGCCGCGGTCGACTGGCTGGAGCCGATCAACAGCGGATGATCGGGCGCAATGATGCCCTTCGCGTTGATGGTCAGCGCGACCGGCGCCTGCAGGTGCTCGGCCAGGCGCTGCAATGCCGGCCCGGCATCGACTGCGCCGCCGCCGGCCAGAATCAGCGGCCGCCGGGCTTGCAGCAGGCGCGCCGCCGCCTGCGCGATCGCGCTGTCGGACGCCAGCGGGCGCGACAGCCGCGCGGCGCGCGCCAGCAGCAGATGGTCGGCCGGCGCGGTGATCACATCCAGCGGAATCTCGATATGCACCGGGCGCGGGCGGGCCGACTCGAACACCGCGAAAGCGCGCGCCAGGATTTGCGGCAATTCATCCGGCGTCATCAAGGTGTGCGAAAAGGCGGTGAAGCCGGCCGTCAGGTTGCGCTGCGAAGGCAATTCATGCAAACAGCCGTTGCCGCTGCCCAGCTGGTGGCGCGCATTGACGCTGGAGATCACCAGCATCGGGATCGAATCCGCATACGCCTGCGCCATCGCGGTCGCGATATTGGTCATGCCCGGTCCGGTGATGATGAAGCACACGCCGGGCTGGCCGGTGACGCGCGCATAGCCGTCGGCCATGAAGCCGGCGCCCTGCTCGTGGCGCGGCGTGATATGGCGCAGCGACGATGTCGGCCAGGCCGCGATACAGTTCGACCGTATGCACGCCGGGGATCCCGAATACCAGCTTGACGCCGTAGTTCTCCAACAATTTAACCAGTACTTCGCCGCAGGTAGCCATTACTGCCCTTCTTATAAAAACCTTGTTGTTTGACTTGCGCACGTGCACACCCGATTGCAGGCCCCCACCCATCGGGTGCGCACCATGCCCTTTGGCGTTATTTATCGCCGGAAAGATCGAACGGGAAGTACTTGTCGTTGATTTTCTTGAAGGTGCCGTTCTTCTTCACCGCGGCCAAGCCCTTGTTGAACATTTCGCGCAAGTCCTTGTCCTGCTTGCGCAGCGCCACCGCCACGCCTTCGCCGAGTTTCTTGTTGTCCTTGCCGGTGTAGTTCGGGCCGATGAATTCGAACTGCTGGTCATTGCCGTCCTTGCTCAGGAAGCCGTCGTTGATCGGCACGATGAAGCCGAAGTGCAGGTCGGCGCGGCCGTTGCGCAATTCCATATACGGTTCGTTGGCGGTCGCATAGCGCTTGATGGTGGCGACGTCGCCGAATTGCTCGGTGATGTAGCTGTCCTGCGCGGTCGTGTTTTGCACCGCGATCGTCTTGCCCTTCAAGCCTTCCTTGCTGATCTGGATGTTCGCGCCTTTTTTGGCGACGAAACGGTTTTGCATCCGGTAATAGGCATCGGAGAAATCGACCGCTTTCTTGCGCTCATCGGTGATGTTCATCGAGCTCATCAGCGCATCGTATTTTTTCGCCATCAGGCCGGGGATCAGGCCATCCCAGCCGGCATTGATGACCTTGCACTTGAGCTTCATTTCAGCGCACACCGCATTGGCCAGATCGACCTCGAAACCGACCAGCTGCCCGTCCGGCGTCAGCGATTCGAACGGCGGATAAGTGGCGTCCATCGCAATCGTGATCTCTTTCCACTCTTTTGCCTGCGTCAGCGGCGTCGCCAGCGTGCCGGCCAGGACCAATAAGGTAATGATATTTTTCATGATGTCTCCTTCTATGTTTAAACAGCGATTTGAATCAGGTCGCACTGCATTCTTCCACTTTCCCGGCGCCGGTGACAGTGATCATTTCTCATATTGCGCATGCGTTTTATGCATGGCGGCAGGATGCGACCCGGATCCGGCACAGGCCGAAAAATTGCGCTGCACGCCTCCATATTTGTTAATAAATGCCGGAGTATGCTTAAAAATACATGGCTTGCCGCATATATTCATTGGGCATTGAATATATACATACCGGTGTATATTTTCGGCTCCGCAATCCGCTGCGGGCCTCCGGCGCGCCGCTTGCGGGCCGCTGGCGATGCGAAAAGTGCGTTCCGGCAGCAGTTATTGCATTTCCATTTCCCCTGCCGCACGGATGGTCTGCGTCGTCTGGTCCGATGCGCCGACCCAGCGCGGCCCCTGCGCGCCGAATACCGCAACCGGCTCGGGGAACAGCTGCAGCGCCAGCAGGTAAAGAGCTGCCGCCAGCAGCATCGTGACCGGGATGCTGAGATCGATGCCGGCGGCCAGATTGCCCAGCGGGCCGACGAACTGTCCCGGGATGTTGACGAAGCACAGTCCGATCGCCGCGCTCGGGATCCATGCGCCCATGCCGCGCCAGTTCCAGCCGTGATTGAACCAATACACGCCGCCGCGCTGGCCGCGCGTGAATACCTGCAGATCATCGGCACGGTAAAAGCCGCGCCGGGTGATGTAGCCGATGATCATGATGATCATCCACGGCAAGGTGCAGGTGACGATCAGCACCGCAAAGGTCGATACGCTCTGCACCAGATTGGCGGCGAAGCGCCCGATGAAAATGAAGGCGATCGACGCGCAGCCGATCAGGATCGTCGCGGCCACCCGCGATAGTTTGGTAAACACGCTAGACATATCCAGCCCGGTGCCATACAGCGAGGTGGTGCCGGTCGAAAAGCCGCCGATCAGCGCGATCAGGCACAAGGGCAGGAAGTACCAGCCGGGCGCGACCGCCAGCAAGCCGCCGACGTAATCGTAGTTCTTGATGTAGTCGGGCGCCTTGGCGGCGACGATGGTCGCGGTGGCCAGGCCGAAAAAGAACGGGATCAGGGTCGCGATCTGCGAGCCGAAGGCGGCCAACATCACGCGCCGTTTTGAGGTATTGGCAGGAATGTAGCGGGTCCAGTCGCCGAGGAACGCACCGAACGAGATCGGATTGCTCATCGCCAGCAGCATCGCGCTCACCAGCGACGGCAGATACAGCGCCCGGGTCGCGGCATCCGCCTGCGCGGTATACAGGCCGGGGTAGGACGCATCGAAGCTGCCGGCAAACGCGAACGCGCCCAGCACGAACAGCACGCTGGCGCTCCACACCGCGATGCGATTGACCATCAGCATGAAACGAAAGCCGTAGATGCAGATGATCAATACCAGCACCGCAAACAGGCCGTAGGACAGGCCCAGCGTGAAATTGTTTTGCGGCAGCCCGACCAGCCGCTTGGCGGCGCCGACCAGCGCGTCGCCGGAACTCCAGACCGACAGCGAAAAGAACGCGATCGCCGTCAGCAGCGACAGGAAGGAGCCGACGATGCGGCCATGCACGCCAAAGTGCGCACCGGACGAGACCGCGTTGTTGCTGCCGTTGATCTGGCCGAAGACCGCCATCGGCGCCAGAATGATGGCGCCGATCACGACGCCGGCGATGATCGCGCCCGCCCCTTGCCAGAACGACAGGCCGAACATGACCGGGAACGCGCCCAGCACCGCGGTCGAAAAGGTATTGGCGCCGCCAAAGGCCAGCCGGAACAAGTCCAGCGGCGTGGCATCGCGTTCGGCATCGGGAATGCGGTCGATCCCGTGTTGTTCAATCGACGTAATGGGTGGCGGTTGATGCGGATTGCTCATGATTGCGCTCTCTCAATGGTTGGCGGATTTCATTTTTATCGGATGACGGCAGCAAGTTTTTCTGGTGCGGCAAAGCAGCCGCTGAAAAGCAGGCTATGCGAGGGGCGCAGGCGACAGGTGCTCGTGCCAGGCCAGCCAGCGGCCGTCAGGCTCGGCACGGAACAGGATCGATTCGCGCTCGTGGACGGTGCTGTCGCCCTCGTGCGTGCGGATCTGCGTCGTGACATCGTGCATGAACAGGCCGCTGTCGCCCAGCATGCGCACCGCCTGATTGCTCGACTCGCATGACAGCACGCGAAAACCCAGTTCGCGCTGCCACTCCTGCCAGCACAGACGGTAATCGTCGCGCGACATCAGACGGCTTGGATGGGTGTAAAAAAGAAAACTGGCTGCGGGGGCGAACGCGGCGAAATACGCATCCAGATCGCCGTTGCCGAAGACCTCGACCAGCCGCGCAGCGGCCGCCAACACTTGTTGTTCCGAACTCATGGCATCTCCATCATTTTAATTTCGTATGCGCCGGCCTTTATGTCAGGCCGGTCGTGGTAGCCGCGGCGAACAACGCTTGCCCGGGGTGCTTGCACTGTAGCGGCGAATCACTTCCCAAAAAATAGCGATAACGGAATCTTTGCATTGATTTTTATCGATGTATCATTTGCCGCATCCCCTTCCCACAGAAACGGAGCATCCGATGCTAAGCAGTCTGTCCGATCTCGATTTGCGGCTGATACGCGTGTTCCTGTCGGTGGTCGACGCAGGCGGCGTGTCGGCCGCGCAAAGTGAACTCAACGTCAGCCAATCGACCATCAGCACCCAGCTGGCGACGCTGGAAACCCGGCTCGGCTTTCGCCTGTGCGAGCGCGGGCGCGCCGGTTTTCGCCTGACACCGAAGGGGCTGCAGTTCGCCCAGGCCAGCCGGCTTCTGCTGGAAAGCATCGACCACTTTTGCGTCGATGCGCGCCAGATGGGGCGCAAGCTGGTCGGCACGCTGAAGATCGGCCTGATCGGGCATGCGGCCAGCGGCGCCAATGCGCGCCTGAGCCAGGCGATCGCCCGCTTCCGCGCGCGCGACGAAGCGGTCACCCTGTCGCTGCAGGTGCTGCCGCCCGGACAATTGGAGGAAGAATTGATCAATGGCCGGATCGACGTCGGCGTCGGCTATTTCTGGCATCGGGTGCCCAGCCTCGACTATGCACCCTTGTATGCGGAGCGGCAGATCGCGTATTGCGGTAACGGCCATCCGCTGTTCGCACGGTGCGGCGCACTCACGCTGGCGCAATTGCATGCATACGACTGGGTCTGGCGCAGCTATCCCTTGCCCGAAGCCGATGCGGTCAGCGTGGTCGCGCACAAGGTGACGGCGCTGGCCGACAATATGGAAGCGGTGGCGCTGCTGATCCTGTCCGGCCACCACCTGGGATTCCTGCCGGAGCACTATGCGGCACCGCTGGTGCAGCAGGGGCTGCTGGCGGCGCTCAATCCGCAGCAACTGCATTACGAGGTCGAGCTGCACATGGTGACGCGGCGCCAGGCCAGCCGCGGCGAAGTGCTGCAGGCGTTTCTGGATGATCTGGTCGACGCGCATGCGTCGGCCTGAGTTTCCGGATTAATTCACCAGCAATAAATTAAAAATACGGGGGTATGCCTTAAAACATGCCGCTTCCCGCACATATTCATTGGGCATTAAAAATATACACCGATATGTATATTTTCCAGCCGCAAAGCGCCGCCGGCAATCAGGCCGCCAGTACGCAGCACGCATGTTCAGGGATGCTGACCGCCACCAGGTTGCCCACCGTCAGGCTCAGGCCCTGGCGCGGGGTGCTCAGCGCGGTCAGCAGCACGCCGCCGCAATCGACCGTGGTTTCAATCGTGGCGCCGATATCGCGCACGAAAGTCACCGTGCCGTGCAGCTGGTTGCCGCCGGCATCCGGGTCCGCCACGGTTCCGCTCGCCTCCGGATGCACCAGAATCTGGATCACGCCGGCCGACTGGCGCTGCGTGGTCAGCGCCGACAGCACGCTGCCGGCATTGTCGGCGGTGGTCTCGATCGTGCTGCCGTTGTCGCGCACGAAGGTGACCGGCGCGCGATGGCTGTCGGGCTGCGATGCGTGCGACAGTTCGAGTTCTTCCGGGCGCACCAGCACCTTCACCGCCGCGCCGACGTGGACCCGGTCCGGCACCGGCACCCGGATCGCCGCGCCGCTCTGCAGGCCGACGCGGCCGCCGCCCAGCGCGGTGGCCGGGAAGATGTTGCCCATGCCGATGAAGTCGGCGACGAACTCGTTGGCCGGATTGCGGTAAATCTCGATCGGCGTGCCGACCTGCTGCACCTTGTTGTGCCCCATCACCACCACGATGTCGGCCATCGTCATCGCTTCGCGCTGGTCATGCGTGACCATGATGGTGGTGATGCCGAGGCGCTGCTGCAGCTGGCGGATCTCGACCTGCATCGATTCGCGCAGCTTGGCGTCCAGCGCCGACAGCGGCTCGTCGAGCAACAGCAGCTTGGGGTCGGCCGCGATCGCGCGGGCGATCGCCACCCGCTGGCGCTGGCCGCCGGACAGTTGCGCGACCGGCCGCCTGGCCAGTTCCTGCAGCTGGATCAGCTGCAGCAGTTCGGCCACGCGCCGTTGTTGCGCATCCTGGTCGACGCCGCGCAGGCGCAGCGGATACGCGATGTTTTCACCGACCGTCATGTGCGGAAACAGCGCCAGCGACTGAAACACCATGCCGAAGTTGCGCTGGTACGCGGGCACCCCGCTGATGTCCTGGCCGTCATGCCGGATATAGCCGGCGCTCAGGGTTTCCAGGCCGGCAATCAGCCGCAGCAAGGTGGTCTTGCCGCAGCCGGACGGGCCCGAGGAAGCACACCAGCTTGCCTTCCGGCAGGTGCAGGTTGACGCCTTGCACCGCGTAGGTGGCGCCGAAGCGCTTTTCCACATTTTCCAGAATTAATCCACTCATAGCACTCTCCGAATTTGTTGGTAATTTAAAACGACACGCCGCCATCGCCGACCAGTTTCTCCAGCGCCCAGATCAGCACGAAATCGATCAGCACCGTCAGCACCGCGAACGAGAACACGGTCGGGTCGAGCGAGGACACGGTGCGGCTGAACATCCAGATCGGCACCGTCATCACTTCGATCGTGTACAGGAAAAAGGTGACGGTAAATTCGTTGAACGAGACGATGAACGCCAGCAGCATCCCGGCCAGGATGCCGGAGCGCATCAGCGGCACCACCACGTCGACGATCGCGCGCAAAGGACGTGCGCCCAGCATCTGCGCGGCCTCCTCGATTTCGCTGCCGATCCCGGTCAGCGCCGCGGTGCAGTTCTTGATCGCAAACGGCAACGCCAGGATCACGTGCGCGATCACCAGCCGCCAGCTGCCCAGATCGAACGGCAGATGATCCATCACCAGCAACAGCGACAGCCCCAGCACCACCATCGGGAACACCAGCGGCAGCGACACCAGCTGGATCGCCAGCGCCTTGCCGCGAAAGCGGCAGCGGGTGATCGCATAGGCGGCCGGGATCGCCGCCAGCGTGGCCAGGATCATGGTCTGGAACGCCACCAGCAAGCTGGTGGTGAAGGCCTGACCGACCGACAGCACGTCGCTCTTGTCGGGCGAGACAAAGGTATTCCAGGCTGCCTGATACCAGCGCAGGCTATAGCCTTCAGGCGGGAAATCGAGCGTCTCGCCGGCACTGAACGACATCAGGATCAGGGTCAGGATCGGCAGCACGATCAGCAACAGAATCGTGCTGGCCAGGATCGTCACGAAGCGCCCGCCCTCGCCCGGCAGCGTCGGCGCACGCCGCAACGGATTCCAGCCGGCAAGCGCGGCGCGGCGCGGCGACGCGATGGCGCCGGACGGCATTGCAACAGTATTGTTTGGGTGCGTCATCATGAGACCTCCAGGGCGCGGCGGCTGCGGCCGGTAAAATATTCGGACAAGCCCATCACCGCCAGCGTCGACAGGATCAGGACCACACCGCCGGCGGATGCCGACGGCCAATCGAGCAAGGGCGCGATCTGGTCGTGCACCACCACCGCCAGCATCGGCACCCGGCGTCCGCCCAACAGCATCGGCACCACGAAACTGCTGGCGTTGTAGGCAAACACCAGCGTGGCGCCGGTCATGATGCCGGGCATGCTCATCGGCAGCACGACCTGGCGCAGCACCTGCAGCCGGCTGGCGCCGAGCATCGCGGCCGCTTCTTCATAGCTGCGCGAGACACCGCGCACCGCACTGGCAATCGGCAGCACCGCCAGCGGAAATGCGGTCTGCACCAGCCCCAGCAGCACGCCGGTCTGGTTGTACAGCAGCATCAGCGGACGCTCGATGACGCCGAGCGACAGCAGCAGCTTGTTCAACAAGCCGGCCGGCCCCAGGATCACCAGCCAGCCGTAGCTTTGCAGCAGCAGGTTGACCAGCAGCGGCAGCAGCACCGCGGCCAGGAACAGCTGGCGCATCAGCGGCGACTTCAGGCGCGCCATCGCCAGCCCGACCGGGATCGCCAGCGCGACCGCGATCACCGAACTGACCAGCGCCAGGCGCATGGTCAGCAGCAAGGATTTCATGTAATAGGGTTCCAGCAGCCGCGCATACGACGCCAGGCTGAAGGCAGTCCATTCTTCGCCCTTGACGCCGACGCTCATGCGCAGCACCAGCAGGCTGGCCACCACCAGCACGAATAGAAACAGCATCGCCGGCAGCAGGAACAGCCAGGCGCGCGCACGTGGGCGAGCGCTGATTTTCTTTAGGGGGACGCAAGGCAGCGTCGCCGGCCTGAGCGGCCAGCACGATACTAGGGTTCATCTCGATTCTCTTATCACAAGTTGCAACACGACTGATTACGACAGACCGCGCGCGCCTTGCCGGAAACGGCAGACGCGCGCCGGTCACGACACCGTTACGAAGAGAAGATTTCGGTGTAGCGGCGCAACCATTCGCCCTGCACGGTGGAAAGGAAAGCGTTGTCGTGGATAATGCCTTTTTCCGCGATCAGCTCGGGCGTCAGGATGTAAGGGCTCTTGCGCGCTTCGCTGGAGATCACCGCCTTGGAATTGACCGGGCCGTTGAAAATGTCTTCCGCCATCTTGCCCTGCACGATCGGGTCGAGCGTATGGTTGAGGAAGGCGTAGGTCAGGTCGGTGTCGCCGGGGCGCGCTTTCGGCATCACCGAGAACATCAGATCGGCGAAGAAGCCTTCCTTCATGCCGAAGGTGGAGCCCATGCTGTATGCGGGGTTCTTCAGCTGCTTGGGGAAGAACGCCGGCGCATACAGGCCGCCGATATCGAGCGAGCCGGTGCGGAACAGTTCGGCCACCTGGTTCGGATTTTCGCCCAGCATCATGACCCGGCTCTTCAATTCGGCCAGCTTCTTGAAACCCGGTTCGATATTGTGCTCGTTGCCGCCGGCCAGCTTGGCGGCGACGATGATCAGATCCATCGCCTCGGTCCAGCCCGGCGGCGGCAGGAACAGACGGCCCGCGTATTTCGGGTCCCACAATGCCGCGTAGCTGGTCGGCACCTCCTTGACGGTGCGGGTGCTGTACATCAGGCTGTTGCACCACAGCAGATAGCCGATGCCGTGACCATCGGCGCCGCTACGGTATTTTTCCGGCACATCCTTGATGTTCGGAATCCGATTGAAGTCGGGCTTTTCCAGCAGGCCGGCCTTGGCCAGCCCGACCGCGCCGACGCCGGCCAGCGTGATCACATCGTATTGCGGCTTGTTGCCGGCGGCCTTCAGCTTGGCCACCATTTCCGAGGTGCTGCCGGTGCGGTCGGCGATCACCTTGGCGCCGGTCTTCGCTTCGAAGGTGGCGGCGATATTGCGCAGCGCCGCCAGGCCGGTGTCGTCGGACCAGGTCAGCAGGCGCAGCGTCTTGCCCTTGAACCTGGACTCGGCCGCGTGGATGAATGGGGTCGAAAAAGTCGCGGCAGCGACTGAAGCGGCACCTACCGTCTTGATGAAACGTCTCCTGCTGACATCATGTTCGCTCATGGCAATCTCCTAGATTATTGTATTTCCGGGGTATTCATTACTTGGCGTTGCAATGCTTTTTTCATCACATCTGCGCTGCAACTGCGCATCCCAGAACCGATTGTCGTGACCGACAAGCGGCTTGGTGTTTTACATAGTGCAAGCCAAGCGCCCATCGCAGCAATCGAATCTTTCTCATGACTGCCATGTGAAAATGTCATGCCACTGATCAGTGCACGAAGCTATGATTCGACTATAAATAGGAGACTGCTATGGACTTGGGTATTCGCGGCAAACATGCGCTGGTATGCGGCGCCAGCAAAGGACTGGGGCGCGGTTGCGCCGAAGCACTGGCGGCCGAAGGCGTGCATGTGACGCTGGTGGCGCGCACCAAAGCGGTGCTGGAACAGACCGCGGCAGAGATTCGTGCGGCAAGCAATGTCGAAATAAAAGCCGTCGCCTGCGACATCACGACCGCCGCAGGCCGCGCGCTGGCGCTGGCGGCCTGTCCGCAGCCGGACATCCTGGTGACCAACGCCGGCGGGCCGCCTGCCGGCGATTTTCGCGACTGGGACCGGGACGACTGGCTGCGCGCGCTGGACGCCAACATGCTGACGCCGATCGAACTGATCAAGGCCAGCGTCGACGGCATGATCGCGCGCCGCTTCGGCCGCATCGTCAACATCACCTCCAGTACGGTGAAAGCGCCGATCGCTATGCTGGGCTTGTCCAGCGGCGCACGCGCCGGCCTGACCGGCTTCATCGCCGGGCTGGCGCGCAGCACCGTGCAGCACAACGTCACCATCAACAACCTGCTGCCGGGTTCGTTTGCAACCGATCGCCTGCTGGCAATGCTGGGCGCCTCGGCCGCTGCGGCCGGCATCAGCACCGAGCAGGCGCTGGAAGCCGAGCGCCATGCAGATCCCGGCCCGGCGTTTCGGCACCGCTGCCGAATTCGGTGCGGTGTGCGCGTTTCTGTGCAGCCAGCAGGCCAGTTACATGAGCGGGCAAAACATCCTGCTCGATGGCGGCGCCTATCCGGGCACGTTCTGATCCGGCCGGAATGCGCTGCCCCCCTCTGCGAAGCCGGCAGTCTCATCTGCCTGACAACATCAGTGATCCATCCTTGTCTGGCTTGTTAAGCTTGATCGCCATCATGGCGCCTGGGCCGCGCACCGCATGCGCCACTTGATCTGAATTCTTATTTCTGACGTTGGGCGCATCTTTCACAATCAAAGTACTATTATGGTCGCCATGATTTTTACTAATACCTAACCGTCAGAGATAATCGATGCAGCGCCTGCCTCCACTCAACGCACTACAGGCATTTCTGGTCGTCGCGCGTCACCGCAGCTTCACGCGCGCAGCCGAACACCTGTGCCTGACGCAAGGCGCTGTCAGCCGGCAAATCCTGGCATTGGAGGAACACTACGGCTTTCAGCTGTTCACCCGGCTGCCCAAAGGACTGGCATTGACGGTCGAGGGAGAAATCCTGCTGCCGGTAGTGACCGAGAGTTTTGCGCGCATCGAGGAAATTTCGACCAGGCTGACGCGCCAGCGCAACGACCTTGCGCTGAAAGTGCCCACTTGTGCAATGCGCTGGATTTTGCCGAAGATCATGCTGTTTCAGGCCGAGCATCCTGACATCCAGATCCAGCTGACAACAACCACGCAGCACAGCGTCGATTTCAGGCACGACGCCTTCGACGCAGCAATCGTGTACGGCACGCCAAGCGGCGACGACATCCATTCATTGCTGTTGTTTGATGAAATGCTGACCCCGGTTTGTGCGCCCGAGATTCTGCAGGGCAAGGAACCGCTGAATACCCCGGATGATCTGGCCCATCACACGCTGCTGCACCCGACGCGCGACCACCGCGACTGGCATATGTGGCTGAAATTTGCCGAAGTCAGCGCGGTCAATCCCGACAGCGGACAGAATTTCGAGACGCTGGATTCGGCCATGAATGCGGCAGCGCATGGCTTCGGCGTTGCGATTGGCGACTGTGCGCTGGTACGCGAAGATATCGCAATGAAGCGGCTGATAATCCCGTTCGACAAGATGCTATCTACCGGCCAAAGCTACTATCTGGCATATCCGGACTGCGTTGCCAGCCAGCAGAAAATTATCTTGTTCAGGGATTGGATGGCGCATCAGGTGGGGCGCTCTTGAACGGCCGCAATACCTGAGGATAGCGCATGCATGGCAAGCCGGTCAGGCTTGCCAGTAACAGCAAGCGTCGTGGAGAAGGCGTGAATCGAAAAAGATACTTCAACTTGCCTGGTCTGCACGTATCGCCGGCAAACCAGGGGAGCTATTAGCTACGTATCACATCCCGCCTGGCAGCCGCACGACATTGGTGGCACGATCAGAACTGCGCCGTTCGATTTGTCGATTCTGCTCGGCCTGCAAGGTCCTCAACTGAGGTTCATAACTCTGCGGTGAATCGGACAGCGTAAATGCCGCAACCAATTTCAACAGCCCGTCGGCCTGATCTTCCAGGCTGCCTGCGGCAGCAGCAGCCTCTTCTACCAGCGCTGCATTCTGTTGTGTGGTCTGATCCATGTGGGCAACGGCCTGATTGACTTGCTCAATCCCTGCGCTCTGCTCTATCGAGGCGCGCGCGATTTCACCCATGATATCGGTCACGCGCTGGATCGAAGACACGATTTCCTCCATGGTTTGGCCCGCCTCGCTCACCAGTTTTGAACCGGCATCCACTTTCTCTGCGGAATCACCTATCAGGCTCTTGATTTCCTTTGCTGCGGCAGCGCTTCTTTGCGCCAGATTACGCACTTCTGTCGCCACCACCGCAAAACCGCGCCCCTGCTCCCCTGCCCTTGCAGCTTCCACCGCTGCATTCAATGCCAGAATATTGGTCTGGAACGCAATGCCTTCAATCACGCTGATGATGTCGATGATTTTCTTTGAACTGTCGCTGATCGAAGACATCGTCTCCACTACCTGGTAGACGACTTTCCCGCCCTTGACTGCCACATCACTGGCGCCGGTAGCAAGCTGATTCGCCCGTCTGGTGTGCTCTGCATTCTGCTTGACGGTCGCTGTGAGTTGCTCCATGGATGAGGCTGTTTCTTCCAGGCTGGAAGCTTGCGCCTCAGTGCGTCCCGACAAGTCCATATTACCGGCAGCAATCTGCCTGGCCGCACTGGAAATTGCCGCGGTGGCGTTACGCACTTCGCCTACCGTATGCGACAAATCCTGGTTCATTCCCTTGAGCGCCTGCATTAACTGTCCGGTCTCATCACTGGAAAGGACTTGGATATCGCTGGTGAAGTTACCTGCAGCCACCGTCTTGGCTATCCTGACCGCCTTATTCAAAGGCACGGTAATGCTGCGGGTGAGCCAGAAGCCAAAAGCGATGCTGCACAACAGTCCCAGCAAACCCAGGCCGAACATCAGATTGCGGGAGAAGTCGATGTTTTTCTTGGCCGTCGCGCCGGTTGCTTCCAGTTGCTTTTGCTGAATTTCATTTAATACCTTGACGTCCGCCAGCAACACATCCAGCGCTGGTAAAGTCTCACTGGCCAGCAGCTTTGAAGCTTCGTCCTTCTGCCCCTCATCCAGCATCTTTCCCAGTTGAGTGAATGAAGTGACATAAGCTACTCGACTGACGCCCAGTTTCGCCAGTTGCGTTTTGCCGTCCGCTGAATCGACCAGTTTTTCGAGTGTCTGCAGCGCGCCAGCGATGATTTTCTTGTTGGCATCAATCTGCTGGTAAATCTTGCCCGACTGCTCCTTGTCAGCAGCAAAGAACAATTCCATGATCTTTCTGGCATTGTCCCGTGTATGCGCATTGATGGTCGCCGAAGCATCGGCCTTGACCCAGTCCTGATGAATGATTTTCTGGTTAATGTCACCAATATCCGATAAGCGCATCATCGCTACCGCGATCATGAAGAACATCATCAGCATGCCAAGGGTGAAGCCTACTCCCAGTCTTGTACCAATTTTTACATTTGCGAAAGGCACTTTAATATTCCTTTATAAAACATGGGAGGATGTAATGCTGGTTTCCGGCATACGCCGGACTCAAGCTGGATTTGACAGCGTTATCTGTGAAAAAATTTTCTGCTATCAATAATATAACCGCAACGGGTAATACCGGAATCACAAGGTGAGAAGCCAGTTAATTCCCATGTGGAAACGTGATTTTAGTGCATTTGCGCGACAATGCATTGTATTTGCCAAATTATATGATCTGGCAATGAGGTCCTGGTGGCTGAGCACTCGCGTCGGAATACCGCATGACATCCGATGTCAGCCGGCGCGGATCAGTTGCCTGGCACCTGCCCGGACAATATCGGCTTGCCGAAAATATGAACGTAAGTCGGATAAAACGAACAATACATGATGACGGTCAGAACGACGGATAAAGGCATCAGGATCAGCATCACGGCCATCGACTGATTCAACAGCGCAGCGATCAGGATGCTGACTAGCGCAGGCATGAGAACGCCGATGGCGGCCCATGACAGCCCATAGACCAGGAATGCCTTGCCGGCATTGCGCACCGCAAAAAAACTGTAAAAAACAGCCTTGAAAACGCCCATGTTCTGCCACATCGCCAAGGGGGCGGCATACCAGAAAGCCATCGAGACAGGCACATACAGCGCGGCGGAAAACAGCATCGCCAGCGACATATTGGAATCCTGCACGATTTTTTCGTCGAGCTTGACCTGACCGCTCATCACGTTCCAGAAAACACCGCCGTCCACCAGGCTCGATGCTGCCAGCACCAGCATGGTGGCGAGCAGATACAAGCCGCCCAGCTTCAACAAGCTGGGGAAAGCGGGTGAACGGAAACCGGTCAGCAGCAAGCTCGGGTAGATCCGCTTGCCTTGCTCAATCTGCACGCAGGCTTGCATGAATGCCATCGAAAATACCGGCACCAATACCAGCGGCAAGATCTGGCCGATGACCGGAATGATGCCCAGCCCCAGCATCAGAAACATATAACTGATGAACAACGTGGACAGTTCTGCCGGTTGCTTGCGAAACAGCGCGAAGCCCTCCTTGACCCAGATCCAGCCGGTATTTGCAGGAAGTTTTTCCATGATCAATACAGCGCCGGAACAGCCCGGGTGATGCGTTCGCGCAAAATCCGTTCAAAGGGCGCGGGATCATGCGGGGTCAGCATTTCCGCTTCGCGCGGCAAATAAAAGTCGTACAAGCGCGACAACCAGAAACGCAACGCGCCGGCCCGCAGCATCGGCTGCCAGCCGATCTGTTCCGCCGCAGTAAATGGCCGTACCGCGTGGTAGGCATCCAGCATCGCCCGTACCCGCGCCGGATCCAGCTCGCCGCTTGCCAGGTCGATGCACCAGTCATTGACCGTCACCGCAACGTCAAACAGCCAGCTGTCGCAGCCGGCAAAGTAAAAATCAAAAAAACCGGTCAGGCGTTCGCCATCGAACATCACATTGTTGCGGAACAGATCGGCGTGTATCGGTCCGCGCGGCAATTGCTGGTAGGTATCGGAAGCAGCGAACGCTTGCTGGAAATCCATTTCCGTTCGCAGCAGTTGCTGGTTCGCATCGGATAAATGCGGCAGCACGATCGGCGCATTTTCCGTCCACCAGGCCAGGCCGCGCAGATTCGGCTGCACGATAGGAAAATCCTGTGCGGCCAGATGCAGCTTCGCCAGCATTGCGCCGACGGCGGCGCAATGCACCGGTTGCGGCGCCAACTGCGAGGTGCCTTCCAGCTTGGTGACGATCGAAGCCGGCTTGCCATGCAGCGCATTGATGATCTCCCCCTGCAGATTGGCAATCGGTGCCGGCACCAGCACATCGCGCTCGGCCAGATGCCGCATCAGGTGCAGGTAAAACGGCAACTGCTCGAAGCTGAGGTTTTCAAAAATGGTGAGAACGTACTCTCCGGCTTCGGTCGTGATGAAAAAATTACTGTTTTCGATACCTGAGGAAATACCTTTGATTGCCAGTGCTTTGCCGAGTGGAAATTGCGTAATCCAACTACTAAGGTCATCCAGGCTGACCGGTGTGAAAACTGCCATGAGGGAAGTAAGTAAAAAACGAAATCAGTAGGATAAAAGCGAAGTTGACGCGAACAGCCGCATCACTTCGCGCTTGGGGGCGCTGGTGGTATCGGTTCGGCTGGCACGTCTGCCGCTTGCTTGACGCCCTTTTTCTTGCGTCCCAGGTCGAACTCATGCACTGACCATTGCGCACCCCGGTTCTCATTGCTTTGCGCATCGCCTGGCATTGCATTACCGGCCCCTTCATTCGGTTTCAGGTAATAGGTGCTTTTGCCAGACTGGACCTTGACTTCGGTTACCTTGCCTTTTTCACGTTTTTCAGTGATTTTCTTTTCGCTATCCGGCTTGCGGATGGTAATGGCTGGGGCTTCGCCTTCTTCCAGCTTTTCCATCTTCGGAGGCTGTTGCGCAGCAGCAAGCAGCGGCATTGCACAACCCAAAATGAGCCAAATCGTCGATAGTCGCATGATGATCAATGGTTGAACTGCGGTTAAAACGCAAAAAACAGGTTTATGCATGATTGTAGCAAACTGACCCCGCCTTCATAAGGCTTTCCATATAAAGGCGAGCGGCATTTCCAGGCTACAGATACAGCATCTTCTGCCGCTCCTCCTCGGATGGTTCAATCTCGCGTGCTTCATAGTAGGCAAAAATCGCATCCACGATATTGCTCGGTTCGTCGATCAGCTGAATCAGGTCGAGGTCTTTTTCGTTAATCGCACCGGCGGCCAGCATCGTGTCGCGGAACCAGCCCAGCAGGCCGCGCCAGAACGTGGTGCCGACCAGGATGATCGGCATCCGGCGTGATTTTCCGGTCTGGATCAGGGTCAGCGCCTCGCTGAGCTCATCGAGCGTGCCGAAGCCGCCGGGAAACACCACATAGGCGTCGGCATATTTGACGAAAGCGACCTTGCGCGCAAAAAAATGCCGGAAACTGATCGAGATGTTTTGCCACGAGTTGCTGGTTTGTTCATGCGGCAGCTCGATATTGAGGCCGATGGACGACGACTTGCCCTCGAAAGCGCCCTTGTTGGCGGCCTCCATGATGCCGGGACCGCCACCGGATATCACCGCAAAACCGGCATCCGACAGGCGCCGTGCGACATCGACGCATTGCAGATAGTAAGGATCTTCCGGCTTGAAGCGGGCCGAGCCGAAGATCGATACTGCCGGGCGCAGCTCGGACAGGCGTTCGGTGGACTCGATAAACTCTGCCATAATCGTAAGAATTTGCCAGGATTCACGCGCCTTCAGCGACGTGGCGCGATCCTGATCCGTAATCTGCCGCAAGCGCAGCACTCTTTTCCTGTTCTCTTCCATATGCATAAAACCTTGTTGTTAGTCGATGGTTCCAGTTACCTGTATCGCGCCTTCCATGCGCTGCCGGATTTGCGCAATGCGGAAGGAGCGCCGACCGGCGCGATGTACGGCATGATCAATATGCTACGCCGTTTGCGTCATGATTACCCGGCAGCATACATGGCGTGCGTATTCGACGCCAAAGGCAAGACTTTCCGCGACGATCTGTATCCGGAATACAAGGCGCAGCGCGCCGCCGATGCCGGACGACCTGGTCCGGCAAATCGAACCGATACACGAAGCGGTGCGCGCGATGGGCTGGCCGATCCTGATGATCGAAGGCATCGAAGCCGACGACGTGATCGGCACGCTGGCGGTGGAGGCGGTCAGGCACGGCATGGATACCGTGGTATCGACCGGCGACAAGGATCTGGCGCAACTGGTCAATGCGCATGTGACGCTGATCAACACGATGAGCAACGAAAAACTCGACCGCGACGGCGTCATCGCCAAGTTCGGCGTGCCGCCGGAACGCATCGTCGATTACCTGAGCCTGATCGGCGACACGGTCGACAACGTGCCGGGCGTATCCAAGGTCGGTCCGAAAACGGCAGTCAAGTGGCTCAGCCAGTACGACACGCTGGAAGGCGTGATGCAAAACGCCGACAACATCAAGGGTGTGGTCGGCGACAACCTGCGCCAGGCGCTGGACTGGTTGCCGCAGGCCAAGGTGCTGGTGACGGTCAAGACCGATTGCGATCTGTCGGCGCAGATGAAGAGCATCCCCGAATCGCTGCATCAATTGCCCGAAGACAAGGAGGCGATGCTGGCCTTCTTCACCCGTTACGGCTTCAAGAGCTGGTTGCGGGAACTGAGCAGCAGCCAGACTGCAGCGCCGCAGGCTGCCGCGCCCAACAACAGCCAGGTGCAGGCCGGCTTGTTCAATACGCGACGATGTGGCTGCGGCGCCCGCCGAGAAGCATTACGAAACGGTGCTGACCGAAGCCGATCTGGAGCGCTGGCTGGCGACGATTTCGGCCGCACCGCTGACCTCGGTCGATACCGAAACCACCTCGCTGGAACCGATGCATGCGCAACTGGTCGGCATTTCGCTGTGCTGCGTGGCGGGCACCGCGGCCTACATCCCGCTCGCGCACCGCTATCAGGATGCGCCGCCACAACTGTCGACCGAATTCGTGCTGTCCCGGCTGAAACCGTGGCTGGAAGACGCCGGCCAGAAAAAAGTCGGCCAGAACCTGAAATACGACAGCCATGTGTTCGCCAATCACGGCGTGACGCTGCGCGGCATCCTGCACGACACGCTGCTGGAATCGTATGTGTTCGAGTCGCACAAGAGCCACGACATGGACAGCCTGGCGCTGCGCCACCTGAACCACAAGACCATCACCTTCGCCGACGTGTGCGGCAAGGGCGCGTCGCAGATCTGCTTCGACCAGGTCGAGATCCAGCTTGCGACCGACTACGCGGCCGAAGATGCCGACATCACGCTGCAACTGCATCAGGTGATGTGGCCGGAAGTCGCAGCCGACGCCGGCCTGACTTTCATCTATGAAAAAATCGAGCTGCCGACTGCGGTCACGCTGCAAAAGATCGAGCGCAACGGCGTGCTGATCGATGCCGAACTGCTGGGCAAGCAATCGAACGAACTCGGCAAGCGGATGCTGGAACTGGAACAGAAAGCCTATGAAATGGCCGGCCAGCCGTTCAACCTGAACTCGCCGAAGCAGCTGGGCGAAATCTTCTTCGACAAGCTGCAATTGCCGGTGATCAAGAAAACCCCGTCCGGCGCGCCGTCGACCGACGAGGAAGTGCTGCAGAAGCTGGCCGAGGATTACCCGCTGCCGAAAGTGCTGCTCGAATACCGCGGCATCGCGAAGCTGAAATCGACCTACACCGACAAGCTGCCGAAGATGGTCAATCCGGCTACCGGCCGCGTCCATACCAACTACGCGCAAGCGGTCGCGGTCACCGGCCGGCTGGCCTCGAACGACCCGAACCTGCAAAACATCCCGATCCGCAGCGCCGAAGGGCGCCGCATCCGCGAAGCCTTCATTGCGCCGCCGGGCAGCGTGATCGTCTCGGCCGACTATTCGCAGATCGAGTTGCGCATCATGGCGCACATCTCCGGCGACGAGAGCCTGCTGCGCGCGTTTGCCGCAGGGGAAGACATCCACCGCGCCACCGCGGCCGAGATTTTCGGCAGCGCACCGCAAGACGTCACCAGCGAACAGCGGCGCTACGCGAAGGTCATCAACTTCGGCCTGATCTACGGCATGAGCGCGTTCGGTCTGGCCGGCAACCTCGGCATCGAGCGCGCCGCCGCGCAGAGCTATATCGACAAATACTTCAGCCGTTATCCGGGCGTCGCGCACTACATGGCCGACACCCGCGCGCAGGCCAAGGCGCGCGGCTATGTCGAAACCGTGTTCGGCCGCCGCCTGTGGCTGGCCGAGATCAACTCGCCCAACGGCCCGCGCCGCCAGGGCGCCGAACGGGCGGCGATCAACGCGCCGATGCAGGGCACCGCCGCCGACCTGATCAAGCTGGCGATGGTCGCGGTGCAGGACTGGCTGGAAAACGACAAGATGCAATCGAAGATGATCATGCAGGTGCACGATGAACTGGTGCTGGAAGTGCCCGAGGCCGAACTGGCGATCGTGCGCGAAAAATTGCCCGCCATCATGGCCGGCGTCGCCGCGCTGAAGGTGCCTTTGATCGCCGAAGTCGGCGTCGGCCAGAACTGGGACCAGGCGCATTGATCGTTGCTGATTGCCCGTCATCCGCATAAAAGCGCAAGAATCGGAGTGTGCCGGCGCCCGGCCTGCAACACAATGCAATAAACAGCACTAGAGGCAAGCATGGACATCGCAAGTATTTTCCGTTTGATCGCACTGGCCGCCATCTGGGGCGGTTCCTTCCTGTTCATGCGCATCGGCGCGCCGGTGTTCGGGCCGGGCGTGATGATCGAGCTGCGGGTCGGTCTGGCCGCAGTATTCCTGTGGCTGGTGTGCCGTTTCCTCGGGACGGCAGACGCGGCTGCGGCAACAGTGGCGCCACTTCCTGATCATCGGCCTGCTCAACTCGGCGCTGCCTTTCATGCTGTTTGCGTATGCGGCGCAGACCCTGAGCGCATCGCTGCTGTCGATCCTGAATTCGGCCGCGCCGATCTATGGCGCGCTCATCGCCGCCGTCTGGCTGCGCCAGCCGGTGACCCGCTCGGCCGCAGCCGGCTTGCTGCTGGGCGTGGCCGGGGTCGCGACCCTGGTGGCCGGCAGCGTGATGCTGAAAGGCGATGACTGGTGGTGGGCGATCGCAGCCGGCCTGGCCGCGCCGTTTTGCTACGGTCTGGCCAGCGTCTACACCAAACAGTCATCGACCGCAGTCGATCCGACCGACAACGCGCACGGCAGCATGTGGGCCGCTGCGATCCTGGTATTGCCGTTTGCGCTGCTGCAGCCGATCAGGCAAACCCCGACGCCGTCCGACTGGATCGCGGTCACGGCATTGGCGATCGTCTGCACCGGCGCCGCTTACCTGCTGTTTTTCAAACTGATCAAGGACGTCGGCGCGATGCGCGCGCTGTCGGTGACCTTCCTGATCCCGGTGTTCGGCGTGCTGTGGGGCGCGCTATTCCTGGGCGAAACGGTGGGCTGGAGCAAGCTGTTCGGCGGCGCGCTGGTGCTGTGCGGCACCGCGCTGGCGAATGGCGTGATCAGCCTGGAGCGCAAGGTCGCGGCAGAGGGCTAAATCGGTGCGATCACGGTGTTTTGCGGTGTTATTACCGCTCTTTGGGGTTGAATTTAAAACGGCAAATATTACCGCCCTTGGCCATGCATTCCTGATGATCGACCGTGCTATCGGTAAAGGCCGATAAGAGTGCCAAATCAAACTGGCATATGTTCGGGTTCTTCAATGCGAGGGTATGGAACACGCAATTATCCGCCTCGATCACTTCCGCCTTATCGCCGTCATTGCTGCGCGCATCGTATCCAAGCTGCTCCATGATCTCGGACAGCTTTTGTATTTTTTCGCCCCGACTCACCAGTTCAGGATGTTGCGCACGCAACTGTTTCCCGACTTGTGCCCCCATTTTGCTCAGGCGTTCGCCCAAGCCGTCAGCCCCGGCTTCCTGCTCAACAGATTCGACCAATAATTGCGCGAACCAGGCGTAATGACGCGGAAAGCATTCATTGCCCTTATCGGTCAGCACATAGAGCTGTTCCGGCCGCCCTCCGGAAGCACGGGTTAGCCCTTTTTTCAGCAGCCCGTCATTTTCCAGTGCCGCCAAATGCTGCCGCACCGCGTTGCGCGTGATCGCAAGCTGCGCCGATAACTCGTCAGCGGTCATTCCCGCTTTATTTTTCAGCAACTGCCGCAGCAATTCCTTCTGCCGCATTCCCAATATCTCAAGCATACGTCCTCCTTATGGACAAAAGCCGCATCGTCCTGACAACAGGCTGGTGCATTTCTGCCCTATTTTATATCATCGCAAACAATAAAACACTTAAAACATATTTAACTGTACAAAGTGTCTTTATTGATCTAATCTGACAACTCACCCGCCAATCGAAATCGATTTGTCTACCCGGCGGGGACAAACTCATGGAGCGAAAAATGGCCAACAATCTATTGGAACAACAAAACTCACGCCGCTCATTCCTGCGCGGAACCAGCGTCGCGATGCTGTCGACCGGCGCGGTATTGCTGCTGGCAGGACAAGAAGCGGGCGCCGCGGGCAGCCCGAAAGATCATGCCAACGACGTCGGCATTCTTAACGTGGCGCTGGGCCTGGAGCATCAGGGTATCAATGCATACACGCTGGGCGCCCAAAGCGGCTTGTTGCAAAAGCCGGTACTCGATATTGCGTTGAAATTTCAAGATGATCACAAAATCCATCGCGATCTGCTGATCAGCACCATCGTCAAACTCGGCGGCAAGGCAGTCGAGGCAAAATCGCTCGATGCGTACGCGCAGGCACTCAATGCCGCCCAGCTCAAGAACCAGGAAGATGTGCTGAAGCTGGCGCTGTCTCTTGAATTGGGTGCGAGCAATGCCTATCTCGGCGTGATACCGTCCTTCAAGGATCATGCGTTCGCCAAAGTGGCCGCCAGACTGGCCGCAGACGAAGTCGCGCACTGGGCCATTCTCAACAATGCGCTCGGCATGCCGCTGCCGAAAGCGATGATGTTTGGCGCTTAATAAATATTGACCGGCTGAAATAATGCTTTTCAACCGGTCATTTTTTAAAAAACACAGATCATGAAAACCATTTTCTGCCTGTTCGCGGTTGCCGCCTGTGTGAGCAGCCCGTTCGCCTGCGCCGGCGGCGATGCGATGAATGGAAAACTGCTGTACGCGTCGCGCTGCGTCGCCTGCCATTCAATCGATGTGAATCTGGCCGGCCCCGCGCATCGGGGCGTGTTCGGGCGAAAAGCCGGAAGCGTCATCGATTTTGACTACAGTCCGGCGCTGAAGAAATCCAGGGTGATTTGGAATGAAAAAACCCTGGACAAGTGGCTGGCGAATCCTGAAAAGCTCATACCGGGGCAAAAAATGGGATATTCGGTATCCGATGCCAAGGAGCGCGAAGACTTGATTGCCTATTTAAAGAGCCAAACCAAGCGCTGACAGATCAGCTGATCGCGCTGGTCCAGTCGTCCGCTGGACCGTTCAGATCATCCTTACGCCCGACAGGCTCCCGGCAGGATCTAGGCCTGATGTTGCGCCATGCGGCTGCGCATTCCGATTTGCAGAAAAGCCCGGCGCGTGCTCTAATTGCAACATTGTTGCAAAATCGAGGCTCAAAATTAACTCCACTCTCATTTCCATCCTGCTGGCCACCACCATTGCCGGCGTCTTCAGCATCGTCGCAGCCGCGATTTTCTCGTTTACGCTGCTGTCGAAGATCGTCGAAAAAATGGTCAGCTTCTCGGTCGGCATCCTGCTCTCGACCTCGTTGCTGCATGCGCTGCCGGAAGCGTTCGAGTCGCAGGCCGATACCCACACCCTGTTCGCGCTGCTGCTGGGCGGGCTGCTGTCGTTCTTCTTGCTGGAAAAATTCGCGATTCTGCGCCATTCGCACCACCACGAAGGCGATGGCCACGGCCATCACCACGGCCATGACGTCGACGAGGCGGGCAAGGCCGGCTGGATGATCCTGGTCGGCGACGGCCTGCACAACTTCACCGACGGCATCCTGATCGCCGCCGCCTTCCTGGCCAATCCCAAGCTCGGCATCATCACCGGCCTGGCCATCATCGCACACGAAATCCCGCAGGAAATCGGCGACTTCATCGTGCTGCTCAATGCCGGCTTCACGCGTACCCGCGCCTTCGTCTACAACCTGATCTGCAGCCTGCTGGCGGTGGTCGGCGGCCTGCTCGGCTATTACACGCTGGAACAGGCATCCGACTGGATCCCGTATGTGCTGGTATTCGCGTCATCCGGCTTCATCTACATCGCAGTCAGCGACCTGATGCCGCAAATGCAGCGCCGCGCCACGCTGCGCGAAACCATCCCGCAAATCGTGCTGATCGCACTCGGCGTCGCGCTGGTCTACCTGCTCACCAAAAACGGCCATGGTCATTGATGATTGATGGGGTATAGGCAAAAACACCCACTCTGCCGCATATAAACAAAGGCTGTTTAAAAATACCCCACCCGGTATATTTCAGCTGCCGGTAGCCACCGGACGTGCCGGATCGGCGCACCATTCGCTCCAGGAACCCGGATACAGCGCGGCGCCGGACAGGCCGGCGATCTCCATCGCGAGCAGGTTATGGCAGGCGGTGACGCCGGAGCCGCATTGGGACACCGTCGCTTGCGGCGCACCGATCAGCGCGCCGAACTCGGCCCGCAACTGCGCAGCCGGCTTGAAGCAGCCGTCGGCTTGCAGGTTGTCCCTGAAGAAGCGGTTCTTTGCGCCCGGGATATGGCCGCCGACCGCGTCCAGCGTTTCATTTTCGCCGCGGAAACGGTCCGCTGCGCGCGCATCGAGCACCGTGCGTGCAGGATTTTCCAGGTTGGCCAGCAGCTCGGCGGCGCTGACGGTGCCGACGATCGGTGCGCGCTCCTTGATGGTGCCGCGCCGGATCGCCGCATGTTCGCGCGACAGCGGCACTTCATGCAGCAGCACCCAGGCCGGCAAGCCGCCGTCGAGCACCGCGACCGCCTCGTGGCCGACCCAGCGCAGCATCCACCACAGGCGCGCGGCGAACATCCCGCCCTGCGCGTCATAGGCGATGACCTGGGTGCTGTCGTTGATGCCCCAGTCGCGCAGCGTATCGATGAACACGTCGCGCTGCGGCAGCGGATGGCGGCCGCGGAATTCGCCGTCGGGGCCGATTTTCGGCCCCGACAGATCGTTATCGAGGTGGGCGAACTGCGCATGCGGAATGTGGCCGGCATCAAATGCGCTTTGTCCGGCTCCCGGATGAGCGAGGTCGTGGCGGCAATCGAGGATGACCCAGTCGGGCGTGGCCAGATTCTGCGTCAGTTCGGCGGCGGAGATCAGGGTGGTGTATGGCTTGGACATGGCAGGCTCCTTGAGTGTCAGGCTTAATAGCGAAGATATCAGGCTTCTGTCGCGATCGGATCGGTTTCAGGCAGCGCGGCCGGCGCGGCTCTGACGGCGTTACGGCTATTGTAATAGGTGGCGATCAGGCCGCTGCTGAGAATCACGGCGATGCCGGCCCAGCTCAGCCAGCCCAGCAGGTCGTTCCAGATCAGGATCCCGAGCAGGCTGGAAAACACGATGCCGGTGTATTGCAGATTGGCGTTGACCAGCATATTGCCGAAGCGGTAAGCGCGCGTCATCGCCATCTGCGCGCTGGTGGCAAATACGCCGGTGGCCAGCAGCAGCACGATGCCCTTGCTGCTGTGCGGGTGCCACAGCGCGCTGACGTGGCCGATTGGCAGCAATGTGCCGAACAGCCCGGCGACCAGGCTGGTGATCGAAAAATAGAACACCACGCGGTATTCCGGCTCGCCCAGCTGCCCCAGGTGGCGCACCTGCATATAGGCCAGCGCCGCCAGAAAGCCGGAGCCCAGCGCCAGCACCCCGCCCAGCCATTGTTCGGCATGGATCGCCGGGCGCAGCAGCATGGTCACGCCGACGAAACTGAGCGCAATCGCGCCGACCAGCCCCCATTCGATGCGCTTCTTGCCGTGCCACCAGGCGCCGGCGAACAGGATGATGGCAATCCAGATCGGCGAGGTGTAGTTGAGCGTGACCGCGGTCGCCAGCGGCAACTGGCTGAAGGAATAGAACCACAGCCACAGCGCAGTGACCCCGACCATGCCGCGCCACAGATGGGCGCCCGGCAGCGCGGTCCGGAGCGTGCCGCCGCGCAGCTTTTGCAGGCACAGGATGAACAGCACGCCGACCAGGCCGCGATACAGCACGATTTCGGCGGTCGAATACAGGTCGGACGCGAGCTTCACGCACACCCCCATCAGGGCAAAGCCGAGGCTGGCGAACAGCATCCAGAGTGATTGCATGGTCAGGAAACGATGCGTTGGAAGCGCCCGCAGGCGAAAATATACTGCAGTGGGTATATAAAATATCCCCAATGAATATGTGCGGCTAAGTGCGTGTTTTTGATGATACTCCTGCCATTTCTGATTCAAATAGGGGTGAGTGCGTGCAGCGTCCATGTGGCCGCATGCGTAGGAGTCAACACCACAGCCAGCATTGATCGATGGCCAGTGGATGATCCGGTGCGCATGGCGCACCCTACGAAACAACGCAGGCTACAACGCAATCTTGCCCCGGTACCACTCGTGAAAATGCTGCATCCCGTCTTCCATCGGCGACTGGTAAGGCCCGGTTTCATTGACGCCGCGCTGCATCAGGATGCGCCGGCCGGCATCCATGCGCTGGCCGATTTCATCGTCCTCGATGCAGGTTTCCATGTACGCGGCGCGCTCGGCCTCGATGAAATCGCGCTCGAACAGCACGATTTCTTCCGGGTAATAGAACTCGACCACGTTGCGGGTCTGGCCGGTGCCCTGCGGCCACAGCGTCGAGACGATCAGCACATGCGGATACCACTCGACCATGATGTTCGGGTACAGCGTGAGCCAGATCGCGCCGAACGGCGGCTCGACGCCGTTGCGGTATTGCAGCACCTGTTCCTGCCATTTGCGGTAAGTCTCGGAACCGGACTTGAGCAGGCCGCTGTGGATGCCGACCGTCTGCACGCTGTAGTCGGCGCCGAATTCCCAGCGCAGGTCGTCGCAGCTGACGAACTTGCCCAGCCCCGGGTGGAACGGCTCGACGTGATAATCCTCCAGATAGACCTCGATGAAGGTCTTCCAGTTGTAGTCGCACTGGTGCACTTCGACGTGATCCAGCATGTAGCCGGAAAAATCGAGGTCCTTGGTCACCGACAGGCGCGCCATGATCTGCTGCACGTTGACGCCGTTCTGCTCGAACAGCAAGCCGTTCCAGTTCTGCAGCGGGGTCTTGGACAGGTTCAGGCACGGCGTCTGGCTGAAATGCGGCGCGCCGATCAGCTCCCCCTTCAGATCGTAGGTCCAGCGATGCAGCGGACAGACGATGTTGTTGGTATTGCCACGGCCGTTGAACATCAGCGCCTGGCGGTGGCGGCAGACGTTGGACAGCAGCTCGATGCCGTTTTTGTTGCGCACCAGCATGCGGCCTTCGTCCTCGTGCGCCAGCGTGGCAAAGTCGCCGACGTTGGGCACCATCAGTTCATGACCGACGTAACGCGGCCCCTGCTGGAAAAGTTGCTGGATTTCGCGCTGCAACAGCGCTTCGTCTTGATAGACGTGGACCGGAAGTTGCGCGTCAACGCGCGCAAGATTGGCGAGATTAGCCATATCGGACATCCCCACCCCCTAATGTGTGTATTACCAAAGAGTGAAAAGAATCCGCAAAAACCTGTGTTCAAACGAATGAAACGGCAATTTTGGACAGAACCCGCGATTATAGCCCAGCCCGGCAAACCCTGCGAAGCGCGCGCGCCGGCAATTGCATCAGATTGCACAATATTTATACAGCAAAATGCATCGCTTTGCTGAAAAAACAGGCATTTCTCGATCAATATCGCAGACCAGCCGAGCCGGACGGTTCATCGCAGGTGGTTTGCACTAAAATAGAGGGTTAAACTCCAATTCAGACGCTGATCCGATCTCTTATGTCAAAAAAACTGCCGCCCACCGATCAACCGACCTCGTTTGAAGCAGCGATGGCGGATTTAGAGAAACTGGTTGCCCAGATGGAGGCAGGGAGAATTGCCATTGGAAGCATCGGTGGCCGCCTACCAGCGCGGCGCGGATCTGGTCAGGTATTGCACGCTGCAACTCGATAAAGTGGAAAAACAGGTCAAGGTGCTGGAAGGCGACATGCTGAAACCGTTTGACAGCCGATGCCGGCACCGCGGGGGACGCATGAGCC
This sequence comes from uncultured beta proteobacterium, assembly GCA_963837775.1. Taxonomy (GTDB): domain Bacteria; phylum Pseudomonadota; class Gammaproteobacteria; order Burkholderiales; family Burkholderiaceae_D; genus CAWIOX01. The sequence continues at coordinate 83,816 of CAWIOX010000027.1, forward strand.
AGTCAGCAGACCAGCGATGCCCGCTTTCGGCAGCTGGATGAGCGCGGTGCAAAACACGATGGAACAGGCGCTGGCGTCCTTCATTCCGGACGGCACGACCATCCCGGCCCGCCTGCATCAGGCGATGCGCTATGCGGCGATGGACGGCGGCAAGCGGGTGCGCCCGCTGCTGGTATTCGCAGCCGGCGAATTGTTTGCCGCAGAACAGGATCAGCTGCAACGCGCGGCGGCCGCCGTGGAAATGATCCATGCGTATTCGCTGGTGCATGACGACATGCCCTGCATGGATGACGACGCGTTGCGCCGCGGCAAACCGACGGTGCATGTGCAATACGATGAAGCGACCGCGCTGCTGGTGGGCGATGCGCTGCAGGCGCAAGCCTTCCTGGTGCTGGCCGAAGGCGACGGCGATGCGGCGCGCAAGCTGGCGATGCTGCGCCTGCTGGCGCAGGCGTCCGGCTCGGTCGGCATGTGCGGCGGCCAGGCGATCGATCTGGCCAGCGTCGGCTTGAGCCTGACCATCGCCGAGCTGGAACAGATGCACCGCCTGAAGACCGGCGCGCTGCTGCGCGCCTCGGTGTTGCTGGGCGCCATCAGCGGCAAGATCTTGACGCGCGCAGGAAGAAGCCGCACTGGATGCTTACGCGGCGGCCATCGGGCTGGCGTTCCAGGTGGTCGACGACGTGCTGGACGCGACCGCGGACTCCGCCACGCTGGGCAAGACCGCCGGCAAGGATGCGGCCGACAACAAGCCGACCTATGTATCGCTGCTGGGCCTGGAAGCATCGAGGACACTGGCAGAAAAATTGCGACAGGATGCGCATAGCGCCATCCTGCCCTTCGGAGACAAGGCACAACGGTTGCGCGAACTCGCGGACCTGATCGTGCAGCGGAAAGCCTGATATGGAATTACTGAACAAGATCGACAGCCCTGCGGATCTGCGCAAACTGCCGCGGGCGCAACTGGAACCGCTGGCCAAAGAGTTGCGCCATTTCATCATCGACTCGGTCTCCAAGACCGGCGGCCACCTGTCGTCCAACCTCGGCACGGTCGAGCTGACGATTGCGCTGCACTACGCGTTCAATACGCCGGAAGACCGCCTGATCTGGGATGTCGGCCATCAGACCTACCCGCACAAGATCCTCACCGGCCGCCGCGACCGGATGCATACGCTGCGCCAGCTGGGCGGCATTTCCGGCTTCCCGCGCCGCGACGAGAGCGAATACGACACCTTCGGCACCGCCCATTCGTCGACCTCGATCTCGGCCGCGCTCGGCATGGCGCTGGCCGCCAGGACCAAGGGCGAAGAGCGCCATGCGATTGCGGTGATCGGCGACGGCGCGATGACCGCCGGCATGGTGTTCGAGGCGATGAACAACGCCGGCGTGTACGACGACATCAACCTGCTGGTGATCCTGAACGACAACGACATGTCGATTTCGCCGCCGGTCGGCGCGCTGAACCGCTATCTGGCGCGCCTGATGTCGGGCAAGTTCTACGCGGCCGCCAAGCATGTCGGCAAATCGGTGCTGCCGGCGCCGATGCTGGAACTGGCCAAGCGCTTCGAGGAACACGCGAAGGGCATGATCGTGCCGGCCACCATGTTCGAGGAATTCGGCTTCAATTACATCGGCCCGATCGACGGCCACGACCTGGAATCGCTGATCCCGACGCTGCAAAACCTGAAGCAGCTGAAAGGGCCGCAGTTCCTGCACGTGGTCACCAAGAAAGGCCAGGGCTACAAGCTGGCCGAGGCCGATCCGGTGCTGTATCACGGCCCCGGCAAGTTCAATCCGGCCGAAGGCATCAAGCCGGCCACCGCCAGCAAGGTCACTTACACCCAGGTGTTCGGCGACTGGCTGTGCGACATGGCGGCGCAGGACAGCCGCCTGATCGGCATCACGCCGGCGATGCGCGAAGGCTCGGGCATGGTGCGCTTCGAGCAGCTGTTTCCAAAACGCTATTACGATGTCGGCATCGCCGAACAGCATGCGGTGACCTTCGCCGCCGGCATGGCCTGCGAAGGCCTGAAGCCGGTGGTCGCGATTTACTCGACCTTTTTGCAGCGCGGCTACGACCAGCTGATCCATGACGTCGCGCTGCAAAATCTGGACGTCACCTTCGCGCTCGACCGCGCCGGACTGGTCGGCGCCGACGGCGCCACCCATGCCGGCAACTACGATCTGGCATTCCTGCGCTGCATCCCGAACATGGTCGTGATGGCCCCTGCCGACGAAAATGAGTGCCGTCAGATGCTCACCGCCGCTTTCCAATATAATGGGCCGGCAGCAGTGCGCTACCCGCGCGGTGCAGGCATCGGCGCAGCAGTGACACCGGCATTGAACCCCATCCCGTTCGGCAAGGGTGAGATCAAACGCGAAGGAAAAGGCATTGCCATCCTCGCGTTCGGCAGCATGGTGGCGCCGAGCCTGAGCGCGGCGCAAGCACTGGATGCAAGCGTAGCGAACATGCGTTTTGTCAAACCGCTGGATGTTGAATTACTGAAACAGCTGGCACTGAATCACGAGGCACTGGTGACCGTCGAAGAAGGGGCGGTCATGGGTGGCGCCGGTTCCGCCGTGGCCGAAGCACTGGCCGAGGCTGGCATCGTCAAGCCGCTCTTGATTTTGGGCTTGCCGGACAAATTTATCGACCACGGCGATGTAACGCAATTGCTGGCAATGTGCGGACTGGATGCGGATGGCATCACAGCCTCGATCCAGCAACGTTTTGGCAAAGGCGAGCCGCGACTGGTCGCCAACAACTAACAATCCCTGTGAGGGCGTCAGGTAGTCCAACCATGTCCCGCACACAAAAAATAGGCTCTATGATGAATTCCCGTGATCCAATGACCGCCATTCCCGACGTGCAGAGTACGCCGGACACCAGGCGTATTTCCATCCAGCGCGTCGGCGTGAAAGGCGTGCGCTATCCGATCATGGTCAAGACCTCGGCTGGCGTGCTGCCCTCGGTCGGCACCTGGAATATGTATGTGCATTTGCCTGAAGACAAGAAAGGCACGCACATGTCGCGCTTCATCGCGCTGCTGGAAGAGCTCGGCACCAAGGGCCATGCGGCGCTGGACGTGACGATGTTCAGCAAGCTGATGCACAAGATGGTCAAGTTGCTGGAAGCCGATTCCGGCCGCATCGAGCTGTCCTTCCCCTACTTCATCAACAAGACCGCGCCGGTATCCGGCGTGCAAAGCCTGATGGATTACGAAGTCGGCTTTACCGGCGAAATCCGCGACGGCGTGGTCGAAGTCGCGCTCAAGGTGTTGGTGCCGGTGACCAGCCTGTGCCCTTGCTCGAAGAAAATTTCCGCTTACGGCGCGCACAACCAGCGCTCGCACATCACGGTCAGCGCGGTGCTGAACGGCGATATCCTGGTCGATGAGCTCATCGCCAAGATCGAAGCGCAGGCATCCTGCGAGCTGTACGGCCTGCTGAAACGCCCGGACGAAAAATACGTGACCGAACGCGCGTACGACAATCCGAAGTTCGTCGAAGATCTGGTGCGCGATGTCGCCGGCATGCTCAATGACGAGCCGCGCGTCGCCGCTTACACGCTGGAAGCCGAAAACTTCGAGTCGATCCACAATCATTCCGCTTACGCGCTGATCGAGAACGACAAGCGGGTCTGATGTGATCTGCATCTGACGAAAAAAAGCGACTCGATCGAGTCGCTTTTTTTACGCCTGCAGCTGACTGCCTCAGATCGAGCGGTCCCGCTCCTTTTCCCACAACACGTCGCTGCCGCCGGCAAACCGGTTCAGCGCGCGCGACAGCACGAACAGCAGGTCGGACAGGCGGTTCATGTACTGGCGCGGCGCGTCATTCAGAGGTTCCGCCTTGCCGAGGCTGACGATCAGCCGTTCCGCGCGGCGGCACACGGTACGGCAGACATGCGCGATGGCGGCCGCGCGCGAACCGCCGGGCAGGATGAAGTCGCGCAGCGGCGGCAAATCGGCATTGTATTTTTCCAGCAGCGCATCCAGCCGCTCCACCTGCGCCTCGGTAATCATCGTGTAACCCGGGATGCACAATTCGCCGCCCATGTCGAACAGGTCGTGCTGGATCGAGATCAGTTCCTCGCGCAGCGCATCGGGCAAGGTTTCGCACAGCAGCACGCCGATCTGCGAATTGAGTTCATCGACATCGCCGATCGCATGGATGCGCAGGCTGTCCTTGTCGATGCGGCTGCCGTCGCCCAGACCCGTGGTGCCCTTGTCGCCGGTGCGGGTGGCTATTTTTGAAAGTCTATTGCCCATGGTTTTTTATCACAACAGAGTAAATGAGCTGTTGAGGATACGATAAAACGGCCAAAACCGCTGCCGTGCCAGCAGACAAATAGTCGGCGCCGACGCTAAAGAGTAAAATCAATGCATCAAACGGAGATCCCCAATGAATCACCTCGCCCAGTTGGCCGCCCGCAAAAAACCCTTGCCGCAAGTCTTGCTCAATGCATTGGCCGGCCTGTTCGGCAACCGCTTTTCGACCGCGCACGCAGTGCGCGAGCATCATGGGCGCGACGAATCCGCGTATGACCCGATGCTGCCGGACGCGGTGCGTGTTCGCGCAGTCGACCGCAGAGGTCGCGGCCGCGGTGGCGCTGTGCCACGAGCATCGGATACCGGTGATTGCGTATGGCGCCGGCTCTTCGCTCGAAGGCCATATCCTGGCGCCGCAGGGCGGCATCACGATCGACCTGTCGCAGATGGCCAAGGTGATTGCGGTGCATGCGGAAGATCTGACTGCCACCGTGCAGGCCGGCGTGACGCGCAAGCAACTGAATCAGGAAATCAAGGAGTGCGGGCTGTTTTTCCCGATCGACCCGGGCGCCGATGCGTCGCTGGGCGGGATGGCGGCAACCCGCGCCTCCGGCACCAATGCGGTGCGCTACGGCACCATGCGCGAAAACACGCTGGCGCTGACGGTGGTCACCGCCGACGGCCGCATCATCCGGACCGGCAGCCGCGCCAGGAAATCGTCCGCCGGCTACGACCTGACCCATCTGTTTGTCGGCAGCGAAGGCACGCTGGGCATCATCACCGAAGTGAGCGTGCGCTTATATCCGCAACCGGAAGCGATTTCGGCCGCCGTCTGCTCGTTCCCGAGCACCGCCGATGCGGTCAATGCGGTGATCGAGACGATCCAGATGGGGGTGCCGGTGGCGCGCGTCGAGTTTCTCGACGAAAACGGCGTGAAGGCGATCAACGCGCACGACAAGCTGAACCTGCCGGAACAGCCGCTGTTGCTGTTCGAGTTCCACGGCACCGAACACAGCGTCAAGGAGCAGGCCGAACGGGTGCAGGAAATCGCCGCCGGCTATCACGCGAGCGGTTTCGAATGGGCGACGCGCACCGAAGACCGCAGCCGCTTGTGGGCGGCGCGCCACAACGCCTATTTCGCGCTGCTGCAGCTGCGCCCCGGTTGCCGCTCGATTTCGACCGATTGCTGCGTGCCGATTTCACGCCTGGCCGAGTGCATCCTCGACACCAAGGCCGATTGCGAAGCGCAGCAGATCACGTATTCGATCATCGGCCACGTCGGCGACGGCAATTTCCATGTGCTGATGCTGGTCGATCCGCATGATGCGGCCGAGATGGCACAAGCCGAAGGCGTCAATGCGCGCATGGTGGCGCGCGCGCTGGCGATGGACGGCACCTGCACCGGCGAGCACGGCGTCGGCCTGCACAAGATGGATTTCCTGGTGCAGGAGCACGGGGAAAACGCGATCGCCACGATGCGCACGCTGAAACACGCACTGGACCCACACAACATCATGAACCCAGGAAAAATCATCCAATGGTAACCCGCCTTCTGCCCCGCCTGCCTCCGGTTCACGCGCTGTCCGCGTTCGAGGCTGCCGCCAGACACAATTCTTTCGCGGTCGCGGCGGAAGAGCTGTGCATCACGCCATCGGCACTGTCGCACCGTATCCGCCTGCTCGAAGAGCATGTCGGCGAACGGCTGTTCATCCGCGACGGCCGCACCGTCGGCCTGTCCGAATTCGGGCGCCGCTATCTGGAAGTGGTCAGGGTGGTGCTGCGCGCGCTGGGCGACTTCCCGCTGCCGCACAAGAAGGCGGCCAGCATACCGCGCATCAAGATTACGGTGCCGCCCACGTTCGCGCGCCATCTGTTCATCCCGCACCTGGCCAGCTTCACCAGCAAATACCCGGATATCGCGCTGGAAACCTTCCTGTCGGTGCCCTTGTACGACCTCAGCCTGTCGGAAAGCGATGTCGAGGTGCGCTTCGGCGCCGGCATCTACCCGGACCTGGTGACCAAGAAACTGTTCGAGGAACCGGCGTTTGCGGTGTCCAGCCCGAGCTACCTGGCCGAAATCGGCGGCATCGACACCCCGGCCGACCTGCAAAAGGCGACGCTGCTGCGTTCGGCGCTGGAACCGTGGCAACCGTGGTTTGAAGCGGCGGGGCTGGACTGGCCGGAACCGGTCACCGGCTTCCGGGTCGACGATCTCGGGCTGCTGCTGGAAGCGGTCCGGCACGGGCGCGGCGTCGCGCTGACCCGGCAACACTTCGCGCAAGACCTGATCAAATCAGGCGACGTGGTGCAGCTGTTCGACATCCGCCTGACGACGCCGCCGCATGCGTACTACATGGTGTACGAGGAACAGGTGCTGGAACGGCCGGAAGTGGCGGTCTTCATCGAGTGGATGCAGGAAACGTTTCTGAACCTGCAATAAACGGAGCCCATGGCCGCGCCAGGCCTGAATTATTACTCCCCCGTGTATTTTTAAATACCCACTAAATACGTGCGGGGGAGGCAGTGTTTTTAATCATACTCCCATGAAATGACAGTTTTTACATCTATTCATCCCACTATGCGGTTGAGTTTCAAGTGACAGCTTTATGCCATTGGCGGTTGTATTGACGCTGTTTTTGACCTTAAGCCGCTGGGGACGCAGCCGTTTGTGTGCTGCAGAAAATGGATCAGAAATGAAGGCTGTCTGAAGCGCAGCGAGTTTCCTTCATTTCCCATTTTTTGCAGCACACAAACGGGAACCCCGAAGGGGCAAGTCTGCGGTCGCCTTTCTTTTGCTTACTTTACTTTGGCGAAGCAAAGAAAAGTAAGTAGCTGTCGGACTACCCCCGACAAAGCATCCACGAAGGGCAAAGTAATTAATTAAGTCATCAACTTTGCAAGCGCCCTCACCCCAGCCCTCTCCCGCAAGCGGGAGAGGGGGACTTTCATAGCGGGTTGAATAGTTACCGGTTTTCATCGCCTGTCATTGCGATCAGAAGGAGAAATGACGATTGATCAGGCCGCCTTCTCCAGCTTGGCGATGCCCAGATCGAGCAGCTTGATGCCGCTGCGGCCGAAATTGATCTGCGCCCGCGCATTGGGGCCGCTGCCTTCGATGTTGATGATCACGCCCTCGCCGAACTTGGCGTGCAACGACCGTCTCGCCGATGCGCCAGCCGAGGTCTTTCTTGCCGAAGGTTTGCGCGATCTTGTTGGCGCCGCTGGCGGGCGCATCGACCCAGGCCGCCTTCGGCTGCGCGGTCCACTGCGACTGCACCTTGACCTGCGGCGACAGCCACTTCAGCGACTCTTCCGGCAACTCGTCGAAAAAGCGCGATTTCACGTTGTAGCGGATCTGCCCGTGCAGCATGCGGGTCTGCGAAAAACTCATGTACAGGCGCTTCCTGGCGCGCGTGATCGCGACGTACATCAGGCGCCGCTCTTCCTCGACGCCGCCCTCTTCCTTCGCGCTGTTCTCGTGCGGGAACAGGCCTTCTTCCAGCCCGGTGATGAACACCGCATCGAACTCCAGCCCCTTGGCCGAATGCACGGTCATCATCTGCAGCGCGTCCTGCCCGGCCTGGGCCTGATTGTCGCCCGCTTCCAGCGACGCATGCGACAGGAACGCCGACAGCGGCGACATCACGGCCGGCAATGCGGCATCGGCGTCGAAGATCTCGATGCCGTCGGCAGTGGTGATCGCCGCGCCTGCCATCGGCTGCGCCTTGGGACCGAGGAAGGCCGGCGCGTCGTGGCCGAAACCCTCTTCGGCCACGAACAGGGCGGCCGCGCTGACCACCTGCTCCAGATTCTCGACCCGGTCGGCGCCCTCTTTCTCGGTCTGGTAATGCGGGATCAGGCCGCTGGCGTCGAGCACGATCTTGACCATTTCCGGCAACGGCAGGTTCTGCGTCTCGAAACGGGCGCCTTCGATCAGCTTGATGAAGCCATTCAGCGCCGAGCCGGCCTTGCCGGCCACATACGGCACCGCCGAATACAGCGACACATCGTACTGCTTGGCGGCGTCCTGCAATTGCTCCAGCGCACGGGCGCCGATGCCGCGGGTCGGGAAATTGACCACCCGCAGGAACGCGGAATCGTTATGCAGGTTGTCCATCAGTTGCAGGTAGGCAATCGCGTGCTTGACCTCGGCGCGCTCGAAGAAGCGCTGGCCGCCATACACCTTGTACGGGATGCCGGCCGAAAACAGCGCATGCTCGATCACCCGCGATTGCGCGTTGGAGCGGTACAGCACCGCGATTTCATTGTGCGCCCAGCCGTCGCGGATCAGGCTCTTGGCTTCCTCGATGATCCAGCGCGCCTCTTCCAGGTCGGACGTCACTTCCTGGATCCGCACCGGCTCGCCATGGCCGGCGTCGGTGCGCAGGTTCTTGCCCAGGCGCTTGCTGTTGTTGGCGATCAGCATGTTGGCGCTGTCGAGGATGTGGCCGTGCGAGCGGTAGTTCTGCTCCAGCTTGATCAGGTTCTCGACTTTGAATTCGCGCTCGAAGGCGGCCATGTTGCCGACATTCGCGCCGCGGAACGCGTAGATGCTCTGGTCGTCGTCGCCGACCGCAAACACCGCATTGTGCGGACCGGCCATCAGTTTCAGCCACTTGTACTGCAGGTCGTTGGTGTCCTGGAACTCGTCGACCAGGATGTGCTTGAAACGGGCCTGGTAATGCTCGCGCAGCGGCTGGTTGCGGCTGAGCAATTCATAACAGCGCAGCAACAGTTCGGCGAAATCGACCACCCCTTCGCGCTGGCACTGGTCGTCGTAAATCTGGTACAGCTCGACCATCTTGCGCTCATGCGGGTCGTGCGCCTCGACCTTGTCGGCGCGCAGGCCCTGATCCTTCGCGCTGTTGATGAAGTACATCAGGTTGCGCGGCGGATATTTTTCGTCATCGATGTTGTTGGCCTTCAGCAGGCGCTTGATGACCGACAGCTGGTCGGACGTATCGAGAATCTGGAACGTCTGCGGCAGGCCGGCGTCGCGGTGATGCGCGCGCAGCAGCCGGTTGCACAGCCCGTGGAAGGTGCCGAGCCACATGCCGCGGGTGTTGATCGGCAGCATCGCGGACAGGCGCGCGGTCATTTCCTTCGACGCCTTGTTGGTGAAGGTCACTGCCAGCAGGCCGCTGGGCGACACCTGCCCGCTCTGGATCAGCCACGCGATGCGGGTGGTCAGCACGCGGGTCTTGCCGGAACCGGCGCCGGCCAGGATCAGCGCGGATTGGGCCGGCAGCGTGACGGCGGCGAGTTGTTCGGGATTGAGGTTGTGGAGGAGATTTTGCATGGGGTGATTATAGCCGTGTGCGCCAAAGCGCTGACGCGCCCGCCAGCATGCACCCGTCCAGCGCGGCGGGGACGCCTGCCGCCAGCCCGGCTTACGCACCCGCGATGCAGCCCGCTGATTGCATTTTTTCATGGGGGTATATTAAAAAATACTGGCTTAGCCGCACGATTTCATTGGGCTTTAAAAAATACTACGGGCAGTATTTAAAAGGCCGGAAAACTGCATTTTGATGTGAAAAACGCCGCCATGCAGCGCGACCGCCGACAGCGCCAGTGCGTTCGCCTGGCTGGCATTGACCGCATTCTGCCTGACGGTGCCGTCAGCGCCATCGCCGAGGCGCTTTCGTCAGCGCCGCGCCGGTGCGCCATTCGCGCTGTAATACGGCACCTCGACGCGCGGCAGCGGCGCCCGGCCGCGGATTGCATCGGCGATTTTTTCGGCCATCATGATGGTCGGCGCGTTCAGGTTGCCGGTGATGATTTCCGGCATGATCGACGCATCGACCACCCGCAAGCCGTCCATCCCATGCACCCGCCCCTGCGCATCGACCACCGCCATCTCGCCGTAGCCCATCGCGTTCGAGCAGGACGGATGGAATGCGGTTTCCGCATGCTGGCGCACGAAGGCGTCCAGTTCGGCGTCGCTCTGCAGCGCCGCGCCGGGCGAGATTTCGCGCCCCGCATACGGGGCCAGCGCCGGCTGGCGGATGATGTCGCGCGTGATGCGGATGCCGGCGCGGAATTCCTGCCAGTCCTGCTCGGCCGCCATGTAGTTGAACAGGATGCTCGGATGCTGGCGCGGGTCTTTCGAGCGCAGATGAATCCGGCCGCGGCTGGGCGAGCGCATCGAGCCCATATGCGCCTGAAAGCTGTGGATCTTGATCGGATTGCTGCCGTTGTAGTTGATCGCAACCGGCAAAAAGTGATACTGGATGTTCGGCCATTCGAAGCGTTCATCGCTGCGAATGAAGCCGCCAGCCTCGAACTGATTGCTGGCACCGATGCCGCTATCCATGAACAGCCATTCGGCACCGATCGGAGGCTGATTCCACAATTTCAGTGCAGCGACCAGCGATACCGGTTGCAGGCATTCATATTGCTGATAGATTTCCAGATGATCCTGCAGATTGGCGCCGACGCCGGGCAAGTCATGCACCACCGGAATATCCAGCTGGCGCAGCAAGGCGGCCGGGCCGATGCCGGAGCGCTGCAGAATCTGCGGCGAGGCGATCGCGCCCGAGCACAGCAATACTTCGCGCCGTGCGTGCGCGGTTTGCGGCTGATCGTTTTGCAGGTAAGCGACGCCGATCGCGCGCTTGCCGGAGCACAGGATGCGATCGGTCAGCGCATGGGTGACGATGGTCAGATTCGGCCGCTGCCGGGCCAAATCCAGGTAACCGCGTGCGGTGCTGGCGCGGCGGCCCTGCGGCGTGGTAGTGCGGTCCATCGGGCCGAAGCCTTCCTGCCGATAGCCGTTGAGGTCTTCGGTGCGCGGATAACCGGCCTGCATCCCGGCCGTGATCATCGCTTCATACAGCACGTTGTTGCCGCTCTTGGGCGTGGCCACGCTGAGCGGACCGTCGCCGCCGTGATAGGCGTTGGCGCCGCTGTCGCGCGTCTCGGCTTTCTTGAAATACGGCAGGCAGTCCAGATAGGACCAGCTCTCCAGACCCTTGCGCTTGGCCCAGCCGTCATAATCGAGCGCATTGCCGCGGATATAGCACATGCCGTTGATCAGCGACGAACCGCCCAGCCCCTTGCCGCGCCCGCATTCCATGCGGCGCTGATTCATGTGCGGCTCGGGCTCGGTTTCATACGCCCAGTTGTAGCGCCGTCCCTGCAGCGGGAACGCCAGTGCGGCCGGCATCTGGGTGCGGAAATCGAGCCGGTAATCGGGCCCGCCCGCCTCCAGCAGCAACACGCTGACGTCGGCATCTTCGGTCAGCCGCGTGGCCAGCACATTGCCGGCCGAACCGGCGCCGATGATGATGTAATCGTATTCCTTCGCTTGTTGCATAACGGGGTCTTCCTTAAAAATGCCAGCTGAAAGCACAATTGACGTCAAAACACCGAGGTATACGCGCCCAGCTCGACTTGTATCGATTTGATGCTGGTGTACTGCTGCAGCGTGACCAGGCCGTTCTCGCGCCCGACCCCGGATTGCTTGTAGCCGCCGACCGGCATTTCGGCCGCCGACTCGCCCCAGGTATTGATCCAGCAGATGCCCGCCTGCAACTGATGGATGACCCGATGCGCGCGGCTCAGGTTCTCCGTCATCAGGCCGGCCGCCAGCCCGTACTCGCTGTCGTTGGCGCGGCGTATCACTTCGTCCTCGTCGTCGAACACCAGGATGCTCATCACCGGGCCGAAGATTTCTTCGCGCACGATCTTCAGCTCGTCGCTGCAGTCGGTAAATACGGTCGGCTGCACATAAGCACCGCTGGCATACGCGCCGTCCAGCACGCGTGCGCCGCCGCACAGCAGGCGCGCGCCTTCGGCACGGCCGGACGCAATGTAGTGCAGCACGCTGTCCATGTGCGCAAAGCTGACCAGCGGGCCGAAGTTGGTGCGCATGTCGAGCGGATTGCCGAGCCGGATGCGCTGCACCCGCTCGACGATTTTTTCCTCGAACGCCTGCTTGACCGAACGGTGCACGAAAACCCGCGTGCCGTTGGTGCACACCTGGCCGGAACTGTAGAAGTTCGCCATCATCGCGACATCCGCCGCCCGCTCCAGGTCGGCATCGGCGAACACGATCAGCGGCGACTTGCCGCCCAGCTCCATCGTCACTTCCTTGAGGGTGGAGCTGGAAGCGCTGGCCATCACTTTCTTGCCGGTCGTGGTGCCGCCGGTAAACGAGATCTTTTCGATCCCCGGATGTTCGGTGAGCCAGGTGCCGACTTCGCGCCCGCTGCCGGTCAGCACGTTGAACACGCCGTCCGGCAAGCCGGCCTCGGTGTAGATTTCGGCCAGCCGCAGTGCGGTCAGCGGCGTCACTTCGCTCGGCTTGAAAAGCATCGCATTGCCGGCCGCCAGCGCCGGCGCGGATTTCCATAACGCGATCTGGATCGGGTAATTCCACGCGCCGATCCCGGCCACCACGCCCAGCGGCTCGCGCCGCGTGTAGACAAACGAACTCTCGCGCAGCGGGATCTGCGTGCCCTCGATCGACGGCGCCAGGCCGGCATAATATTCCAGCACATCGGCGCCGGTGACGATATCGACCGCGCGGGTTTCCGACAGGGGCTTGCCGGTGTCCAGCGTTTCGATTTCCGCCAGTTCGTCGTTGCGTTCGCGCAGGATGTCGACCGCACGGCGCAGCACGCGCGAACGCTGCATCGCGGTTTGTGCGGCCCAAGCCCGCTGGCCTTGCTGCGCACTGGCGACAGCGCGATCGACATCCTGTTTCGATGCGCGCTGCACCACGGCCAGCACCTCGCCGTTGGCCGGATTGACCGTCTCGAAGGTTTCGCCGCTGGTGGCGTCGACCCGGCGACCGCCGATATAGAGCTGTTGCTGTTTGAATACGGGCATTTTGAATCTCCAACTATGCTAGAAAATTTGCAGGATAGGTCCGCACTGACTTTTTATATGAAAACAGGTTCGCATGCCTGTTGTACGGGCGCACCGCATGCGGTGCGCCGCTGACACTGTTCATCAGCATTCAATGCATGCAACAACGAACCGGATCGCCTGACCGGCTCGTTCAGTGCTACCGAATACGATTAGAACGCCTTGTTCAGAGATAACACAAAAGTACCTGTCCCCGGGTTCGAGGCTTCCGCCACGCCGGCCGAGTTCAAGGCGCCGGTCGTAAAGTTGTCGTAGACATTGGTCGCGCCTTTGGCCTTGGTGTAAGCACCGGCCAGCGTCCAGCCGCCCTCGAATGTCTTGCTGACGCCGACCTTGTAATCCTTCCAGTTCCAGATCGAATTATCGGCAGCGCCCTTGCTTGCCACCCGCCCGATGCCGTAATGCAGATTCAGCGTATAGCCGGAACCCATATCGTAGTTGGCGCCCAGGTCCCAATAGCCGGTGCCGCGCGCGTCGGTAATCCCGAAGAAATCCTTGGTGTAGGTGGTGTTGTATTTGGCGTACAGGAACTTGTAAGTCAGGCCGAGCGACAGTTCGCCATAATCATATTTGGTGTCGGTCGCCGCATAGACTGCGCCCGGATACTTGTAGTAATAGACGATGCCGCTATAGCCGAAATCGCCCGCAGTACCGGTATAGCCGCCATACAGATCCCACTCGATCGTGCCGTTTTCGATATAGCGGTTGCTGACGTTGGACAGCCAGGTGCCGGCCGAAAATCCGCTCGGATGCGCATAATCGAAGCCGCCCTGCAATGCCGGCTTGCCCCAGGTCTGGCGGAATCCGCGCGACACATATTGCGACGCCAGGGTGACATTGGCGGTCACCGGCCAGGCGGCGGAAACCGGCGGAAACGCCCTGCTGCCGGCATCCGGCGCGACGGCGACGACCGTATCAGCGCTCTGGGCCTGCGCGGTGGCGGCCAGCAGCGTTAAACATAAGGCAGAAAGCGGTTTGCTCAATTTCATGTTGCATCCTTTAATGATTTTATCTATCGCATGTTTAGTGCCTGCAGCACCGGCAGGCTACGATGAAGCTATCCGGCGAAACCAAAGAAACGCGCCATGCGCCATGAGCCGTCATCGAAACGGCGATACACTTCAAGCAAGCGCATTTTGAGACTGGTGGCACGGCCGCCGGCCAGCGTGTGCGTGAAGGTGCGGGTGGAACGCACCACCGCCATATCGCCGGAGCCGACCACTTCCTCGATGTCATTGCTCCAGCTATCTTTTGAATCCTTGTCGGCCGCGCCGGCCAGCGTCAGCTTCAGGCTGCGCTCAAACGATGCGCCGTCATAATCGGAGATCGCCCCCTGGTATGCGCCTTGCAAATCGCTCATCACATAGTTGCTGACTGCATTTGGATCGCGTGCGGACAAGGCTTCCATCCATTTATCGATCGAGGTGCGCACCTGGTACACATCGCCGGTGGAAAGCGGGGTTTCACTCACCGCATCCGGCGTCTGGGCCATCGCCGCAGGAGCGAATGCGGCTGCCGCCGCAAGCAAGGCAAACACTCTTAGAAAGCGAATTTTCTTCATTACACATTCTCCTCAGGATGGCAAACAACTGCCGGACAAGTATTTGTTATTCTGTTCAAGCGTACCGATTCTGAATCCAGTGCACCTTCTGTTAGCCGCTCAATTTCGACGCAAAGCAACAAGGAAACGACACGCACCAAATGCCGGCCTCATATCGGTGCAGGCGGCGCCAAAAATGCCCAATATTGCGCCACGGCGAGGCATTTCTTTACGCGCGGATTTTTACTCGCGGCGACGCAAAAACGTGCACGGTAAAAATGGCGAAAAAGAACAAGATAGAGTCGATGCGATGAAAAGAACGCCCAGTATTGCGCCACGGTGAGGCATTTATTTGCGCGCAGATTCTTACTCGCAGCGGCGCAAAAATGGGTATGGAAAAACGGCGAAAAAGAACAAGATAGAGTCGCTGCCATGCAAGTTTTCAATGTGCGTAACATGTCATCCTTACTCAGCTTCAGAAGTTTGAGAAAGTGCGCTGGACTGACGATAGCTTCTCAAGAAATATTCAATTCAACTCATGCATGTGCACCCCACATTAAGGAGGCGTTTCATGAAGTTGCTTAAATTACTCGGTTCAGCCGGAGCCATCGCCCTCACCGTCACAGCCCTGCCGGCTGCAGCGCAAGATCCGGCAAGTTGTCGCACCGTTCGTTTTGCCGATGTCGGCTGGAGCGATATTGCCGCCACCACCGGCATGGCATCGGTGGTGCTCGAAGGTCTGGGTTATCGGCCGACCACCACCCTGGCTTCGGTGCCGATTGCATTCGCCGGCATCAAGAGCAAGCAGATCGATGCATTTCTTGGCTACTGGAATCCCAGCATGACGCCGATCATTGAGCCCTTTGTGAAAGCGGGTCAGATCAAGGTGCTGGATCAGCCGAATCTGGTCGGCGCCAAATACACGCTGGCCGTCAACAGCGCCGCCGCTGAAGGCGGCATCAAGACTTTTGCCGACATCGCCAAGTACAGCAAGGAACTCGACGGCAAGATCTACGGCATCGAACCGGGCAACGATGGCAATGCGCTGATCCAGCGCATGATCGACAAGAATGAATTCGGCCTCAAAGGATTCAAGATGGTCGAGTCCAGCGAAGCCGGGATGCTGGCGGAAGTGCAGCGCTCTGCGCGCCTGAAAAAATGGATCGTGTTTTTGGGCTGGGAACCCCATCCGATGAACACCCAGGTCAAGATGAGTTACCTGACCGGCGGCGATAGCGTATTCGGTCCGAATTTCGGCGAAGCAAAAGTGTATACCGCGCTGGCCACCGACTATACGACGCGTTGCCCGAACGCCGCCAAGCTGATCGGCAACATGCAATTCAATACCGACATGGAAAACCAGGTGATGCAATTGATCATGGATAAATCGAATCCGGTCGTTGCCGGACGAAACTGGCTGAAGAAAAATCCGGCCGTACTGCAAAAATGGCTGGCCGGCGTGACCACTTTCAGCGGCACCGATGGCCTGGCTGCGGTGAATAAGGCGATCACCCAGTAAGTTGCGCGAATGACTGTCGCGTTTGATTGAAAAAAGCTGGCATCGCCAGCTTTTTTACGTCTGCAACATGCATTTCTACCAGTTACGCATTCAGCGTTGCGTGATGGAACGCCAGATGATCTTCGATGAAGGTCGAAATGAAATAATAGCCGTGGTCGTAGCCGGCATGGCGGCGCAGCGTCAGCGGCTGGTTTGCCGCGGCGCAGGCGGCCTCGAACTCCTGCGGCAGCAATTGCTGCTCCAGGAATTTGTCGTCCAAGTCCCTGATCGATCAGGATGCCTTGCGGGTATGGCGCAGTGCGCGCCGTCATCAGCGCGCTGGCATCGTATTGCTGCCAGTCTTCTGTGTCCGGTCCCAGATAATGGCTGAACGCCTTGTGGCCCCACGGGCACGCTGTGGGCGCGGCAATCGGCGCAAACGCGGAGACCGAACAGTAGACCTCAGGGTTGCGCAGCGCCAGCACCAGCGCGCCATGGCCGCCCATCGAATGGCCGCAGATGCCGATCCGATCGGCCCGCGCCGGAAACGCATTCAGGATCGTCGCACGCAGTTCGTGCAGCACGTACGAATACATCCTGAAATGGGCCGACCACGGCGCTTGCGTCGCATCGACATAAAAGCCGGCACCGGTGCCGAGGTCCCAGCTGTCGTCTGCGCCGGCGATGCCGCTGTTGCGCGGGCTGGTATCGGGTGCGACCAGCATGATGCCGTGCTGCGCGGCAAAGCGCTGCGCGCCGGCCTTGATCATGAAGGTTTCTTCGGTGCAGGTCAGCCCGGCCAGGTAGAACAGCACCGGCACCGGCCGCTCTGTGGCTTGCGGCGGCTGATACACCGAGAACCGCATCGGCAAGCCGATTTCGCTCGATGCGTGCCGGTAAAACCCTTGTACGCCGCCGAAGCACGCATGTTCACTGAGGCATTCCAGCATGGCGGCCTCAGTAGATGACGACCGAACGGATCGACTCGCCGCTCTTCATCAGGTCGAAGCCTTCATTGATGCGCTCCAGCGGCAGGCGGTGCGTGATCAGGTCGTCGATATTGAGCTTGCCTTCCATGTACCAGTCGACGATTTTCGGCACATCGGTGCGGCCGCGCGCGCCGCCGAAGGCCGAGCCTTTCCAGACCCGGCCGGTGACCAGCTGGAACGGCCGGGTGCTGATTTCCGCGCCGCCCGGCGCGACGCCGATGATGATAGCCTGGCCCCAGCCCTTGTGGCAGCACTCCAGCGCCTGGCGCATCGTGTTGACGTTGCCGATGCACTCGAAACTGTAATCGGCGCCGCCGTCGGTGATCTGGACGATGGTGTCGACCACGTTCTCGACCTGGTTCGGATTGACGAAATGCGTCATGCCGAATTTGCGCGCCATCGCTTCGCGCGCCGGATTGATGTCGACCCCGATGATCTTGTTGGCGCCGACCATGCGCGCCGCCTGGATCACGTTCAGGCCGATCCCGCCCAGACCGAACACCACGACGTTTGCGCCCGCCTCGACCTTGGCGGTAAACAGCACCGCGCCGACGCCGGTGGTCACGCCGCAGCCGATGTAGCAGACCTTGTCGAACGGCGCATCTTCGCGAATTTTTGCCAGTGCGATTTCAGGCACCACGATGTAATTGGAGAAGGTCGAAGTGCCCATGTAGTGGAACAGCGGCTTGCCGTCGAGCGAGAAGCGGGACGTCGCATCCGGCATCAGGCCGCGGCCCTGGGTGCTGCGGATTTTCTGGCACAGATTGGTCTTTTGCGACAGGCAGAATTTGCACTCGCGGCATTCCGGCGTATACAGCGGGATCACATGGTCGTCTTTTTTCAGGCTCTTGACGCCGGGGCCGACGTCGACCACGATGCCGGCGCCCTCATGCCCGAGGATCGCCGGAAAGATGCCTTCCGGATCGGCGCCGGACAGCGTGTAGTAATCGGTATGGCAGATCCCGGTGGCCTTGATTTCGACCAGCACCTCGCCCTCGCGCGGGCCGCCCAGTTCCACTTCCTCGATGGTCAGGGGTTTTCCGGCCTGCCATGCAACCGCTGCTTTTGTTTTCATATTGTTCTCGACATTATTGGAGTTTTACCGGATGGGGATTGCGCGTTCCGATTGTCGTCCATTATGCAACGATCAATCGATTCAGCTCAGCGGATTGTGCACGATTTTCGCCGGCGGCGGAATCGACGGCTCAAATCCGCCATCCAACGGCAAAAATATACTCCACCATGTATTAAAAAAAATGCCAATAAACATGTGCGGCAAACACCGCTGTTTATTGGCATACTCCATCCATCATACTGAAAATTGGTGACTATTCAACCCGCTAAGTGAAGGCTGACTGAATCCCCTCTCCCGCAAGCGGGAGAGGGGCTTTCATAGCAGGCTCTAGGCCGCCTTCTTCAGCAAGCTGTGCGGGTCGATGACGAATTTTTTCGGTGCGCCGGCATCGAACTGCTCGTAACCGCCCGGCGCCTGATCGAGCGTGATCACCTGAACCCCGACGATGTCCGCGATCTTGATCCGGTCCCACAGAATCGCCTGCATCAGCTGGCGGTTGTATTTCATCACCGGGGTCTGGCCGGTGAAGAAGCTATGCGATTTGGCCCAGCCCTGACCGAGCCGGATGCTCAGGCTGCCGCGCTTGGCCGCCGCATCCACCGCGCCCGGATCATCGGTCACATACAGCCCCGGAATGCCGATGCGGCCGGCCACCCGCGTGACTTCCATCAGCGAGTTCAGCACCGTGGCCGGCGCTTCCGCCTGCGATCCCGCGTGACCGTGGCCGCGCGCCTCGAAACCGACGCAATCGACCGCACAATCGACTTCCGGCTCGCCCAGGATCTGCTCGATCTGCTCGCCGAGCGATGCATCCAGCGACAGGTCGACGGTCTCGAAACCGACCTTGCGCGCATGTTCCAGACGCGCCGGATTCAGGTCGCCGACGATCACCACCGCAGCGCCCAGCAGGCGTGCCGAGGCGGCAGCGGCCAGCCCGACCGGACCGGCGCCGGCGATATACACGGTGGTCCCGGGTCCGACGCCGGCCGTGATCGCGCCGTGGAATCCGGTCGGCAGGATATCGGACAGGCAGGTCAGATCGGTGATCTTCGCCATCGCCTGCGCCTTGTCCGGAAAGCGCAGCAAGTTGAAGTCCGCATACGGCACCATCACGTATTCGGCCTGGCCGCCGATCCAGCCGCCCATGTCGACATAACCGTAAGCGCCGCCGGCACGCGACGGATTGACGCTCAGGCAGACCCCGGTATGCTGCTCCTTGCAGGTGCGGCAATGGCCGCAGGCGACATTGAACGGCACCGACACCAGATCGCCTTTCTTCAGCGTCTCGACATATTTGCCGATCTCGATCACTTCGCCGGTGATTTCATGCCCGAGCACCAGCCCCGACGGCGCGGTGGTCCTGCCGCGCACCATGTGCTGGTCCGAGCCGCAGATATTGGTTGACACCACTTTCAGGATCACGCCATGCTCGATTTTCTTGCCTTGCGGATCTTCCAGTTTCGGGAACGGGATAGACTGCACTTCAACCTTGCCCTGGCCGATATAAACAACACCACGATTTTCTGACATTTGTCTGCTCCAATAGTTGTCGATTGCAGCTGCGCCCCACACGGTTCATGGCGTGGCGACGCTGCTTAACGATCTGTTATTCAGTGCAAAGCAAGCGATGCATTTTGATGCTTGCCCTGCCGCTCTTGTGAGGCCTTATTTGGCGTCTTTCAGCCATTTGTCGACCATCTCCGGATGCGACTTGATATAGGCGGCCGCCTCGATTTCATTGGAACTATCCTTGGCTTTGAGCATGATGCCCTCCAGATCTGCCAGCGGTATCTTGAAGTTCTTGATGAAGGCGGCAGCCTTGCCGAAATCCTGCTCGAATCCCTTGCGCGCTACTGCATGAATTGCCTCGGCACCGCCCAGCGATTGATTCGGATCCTGCAGATAACGCAGCTTGTATTTGGAGAACATCCAGTGCGGCGTCCAGGTGGTGACGGCGATCCACTCATTGCGCTTGATCGCCCGGTCCAGCGCAATCACCATCGCGGCGTCCGAGCCGGTCAACAGCTTGTAATTGTCCAGTCCGTAGTTCTTGAGCGCGGTTTCCGATGCCTTCATCAGTCCGGCGCCTGGGTCGATGCCCTGCACCTGGTTCTTCAGTTTTTTCTGCACCTCAGGCTTCTTCATGTCGGCAATGCTGTTTAACTCGCTGGCCGGCACATAGGCCGGCACCGCCCAGCCCAGCTTGGCGTTGTCGTACAGGATGCCCATGTCGACCACCTCGGTGGACAGCTTGTCCCAATACGCTTTGTGCGTGGTCGGCAGCCAGGACATCAGCATGATATCGAGCTGGCCTTTGGCGACGCCCTGGTATTGCAGGCCGATATCGGTCATCACCAGCTCGACCTTGTAGCCCAGCTTTTGTTCCAGCAATTGCTTGGCTACATTGGTCACTGCCTCGGCGTCCGACCATGCAGTCCAGCCGATGCGCAGGGTTTTTCCTTCCGCGGCCATCGCTGGCGTTGCACTGGCAATCATCGACACGGTCACCACCGCGGCGGCAGACAGGCTGCGCAAAGATTGCATATACTTTTTGATTAACATTGTCATTCTCTTTTCATGTCATGAATGTTTAGAGATCCGCTCGTTATCGAAACGGATGAAGACTCACCCAGCATGGCCTGCCATCGACCGATGACTCTGGATTGCAGCAAAATCAATCATGCCACGCTCCGTTCTGCGGCAACCTTGCTAATCCCGACACTGTTAAGCTCAAATGCGCCAGAGTGAATGATGCGAAATGATTTTCAAACAATCAGCGCGTGTTGCGCGCTTGCCAGATTTTCTATGCGCAAAAAATTCGTGAAATGCATTCACGCATGAAGGCGTTATGCAATGCGTCGCTGCACAGTTGAAACCAGGGGATCGGAAGAAAATTGCGGCTGGCGGTGCCGTGCAGAGTCATCCACGGTGACAATGGATGGAGTTGAATGCGGGGTTGGGTGACTGCAATGATGCAGCCAGATCCATGCAAGCAGCGCATTGCATGCAGTCAGACCTAAAAAACGGACGAAGCGCTCAGACGCTGTTCGATACGCGGCTCTTCAGACTCTGCTGATACTTAATTTCATCAGTCAGGCGCGCTATGATCAGTTCCGCCTTATCCAGATCAACCTCCGTGTGGTAGCGCTTCTTCACGCCATAACTGCTCAGCTGAATATAATCATCCGGCGTAATGCCGTGTTGCGCCAGGCTTTTTTTGGCACACGCAATCGGGCAACCATCGAGCACAATCACCGGCCGGCCCGAACGGGCAATCTTCAACAAAGAAGGGATGCCTGCTGCAACGCCTGCGCTGCCGGACATCTCGGCCACGCCGCGCTTATCGAGTTGCAGCGCCACATGATTGGCCATTTGCGCGGTGTTTGAACAACCGGTACAGCAATAGATCAAGGGCAGATTTTCTTTATCTTTACGCATGCAAAAATCTCCATAAATCAAAATACTTCAATCAACAGCGCCTGATCATCTTTGTAAGATACGCGCATCCAGGCGAATTTGATACATCACGGCTCGTGGCCTGCTTCAAAAAATAAAATGCTGTTCTGTCCGAAAAAATCGCGCTACGATACGCAAAGCTGCTTGCGTTCAGCCTGCGGCGCCAACTTCATCTGACGGAATGCCTGCTCATGATCTTCACGCGAAATCGCCATCCGGATACCGACGCCGCGCACATCGGCAATTGCCTGCGGTTTTGAGATCGCCACATCAGCCCACTCCAGCCTGGCATCAAAATCGAATACGAAGCGCATCAATTCACTCAACTTTGTTTCCAGCAGCGGCGTATGCGGCGATTTCGGCCACTCGTCGATGATCCAGCGACAGATCGGTTCGTAGTTCAGGCAATCCTCTATCGATTGCGGAAATACCGGCACGATCGCACGCATCGAAATGCAAATGCGGATCGGCTGATAATCGCGTTCATGCTCCCAGATGCCGACCCGCAGCTGCGTATCGATATCCTTGATCTCGATGGTCCAGGGAATCACGCGTGTATCCATCTTTGTCTACTCCACAAATTGCTGCATTCGGCAAACGCCGTGATACGTCACGCTTAGCGCTCCAGCACCAGATCGCTCAAAGGCTTGCTGCAACAAGGCAAAATCCAGCCCTGATCGATTTCTCGCTGGCGTATGCCGCCCGCATGCTTCATGTCGACTTTGCCGGAAGTCATTTTTGTCTTGCAGGTCCCGCATAAGCCCTGGGTGCACGATACCGGTAGCCGCATGCCCGCAGCGCGGGTCGCCTCAATGATCGTCTGGCCGTCGATGCATTTGACCTCGCCGCCGGTGCGGGAAAATTGCACGGTATGTGCAGCCGTCTCCGCAGTGCCGGATTTATCTTCCAGCGGCGCAGTATCGGCAGCCTCCGACGCCAGCGTTTCAAAAGAGAAACTCTCTTCGTGGTAACGCGCCATATCAAAACCGGCCTGCTGCAACAGCGCCCGAACCGCTGCCATATACGGTCCGGGACCACAGGTAAACACTTCACGCTGCAGGAAATCCGGCGCGATGTTCTGCAATATGGACTGGCTCAGGAAACCGTTGAAACCGGCCCAACCGGGCCGGTCGCCGTGCCGTTCACAGACGAAACCCAGACGGAAATGCGGCTGGTTGCGTGCCAGCAATTCCAGCTCGCGTCGCGAAAATGATGTCGCTCGGGCGTGCGTGCGCTATGGACGAACGCAATATCTGCGCCGTGCGCGGTGTCGTGCATCGCGCGCGACATCGACATCAGCGGTGTAATCCCGCTGCCGGCGGATAAAAACAGGTATTTCTGCTGCGGCGCTGCCGGCTGCAGATAACACGAGAACGCGCCGGCCGGACCCAGCACGCGCAGCGCGTCGCCCGCCTTCAGGTTGTCATGCAGCCAGTTGGAAACCTCGCCTCCCGGCACCCGCTTGACGGTGATCGACACCGTATCGGGACGCGTCGGGCTGGATGACAAGGTGTAGCAACGATTGATGGTCTTGCCTTCTATTTCCAGCTCAAGCGTAATGAACTGACCCGGCGCATAGCGCATCAATCGCGGCTGCGGCGCGCTCAATACAAATGTTTTGACATCGTGCGTCTCTTGCCGCACATGGCGGCAAACCATCGTGTCATCCAGGTCGGCGTCCCACAGCGTGGGTGCGATACTCAGATCGGGCTGTAATAAATGAGACATAAATTAATCCACCAGGCTGGATAAGCGGCCGATATACCAGTTGCAGAATTTCTCGACCAGCATTTCGGTATAAGGAGAATAGGGACCGGGCTCATAGGCGCTGCTGCGCACGCCTACCTGCGACTCTTCGCACAAATGCCGGTCCTGTGCATTGGTGGCATTCCAGACTGCAGTCAGGTTATCGACATCGTAGTCACGCCCTTCCACCGCGTCCTTGTGCACCAGCCATGTGGTGCGCACCATGGTTTTTTCCGCGGAGATCGGCAACACGGTGAAGGTGACGATATGGTCGCTCATGAAATGGTGCCAGGAATTGGGCTGGGTCCAGAGCGACAACGCCCCCAGGGCAGCATCCTTGAAATCACCCAGCAATTTTTTGGAAGCCACTTCGGTATTCAATGTATGCGACTGGCCGCTGCGATCGAGCGGCAAGCGCTGTGTGCGGAAACCCGTAATACGATCGTCCAGATGATCCAGTTCGCGCGACGGCAAGCCCATCGCCTCCCACTCGGCATGGCGGTGTATCACCAGCGCCTCGTATTGCGCAATACCGTCGTGGTTTTCCGCATTGGGCGAGTAGCCGAAACCATAACCGAACAGTGGGATGGTCAGCTCAGGATGGTTCACCGCGCAGTGGTAACACTCGCGGTTGTTTTCCATCGTCAGCTTCCAGTTGCAGTCCTCGATCATGTCGACCTGCTTCGCGACCTTGCAATCGGCCAGATGGTGCGGAGCGATGTACGGCTCCAGCGCACGTGCCATGTCATCGATATCGGTCGGCGGCACTTCGGCCAGGCAAATAAACAACAGACCGGAAATATTGCGCAAATGCACCGGTTTCAGCCCATGTTCCGACTTCGGAAATGCCTCGCCCATGTGTTCCGCATGAATCAGTATCCCGTCCAGGTTATAAGTCCACTGGTGATAAGGGCACACCAGATTGCCGACGCTGCCCTTATGCTCCTGGCACAGGCGCGACCCGCGATGCCGGCAGACATTATGGAACGCACGTATCTGCATATCGTCATTGCGCACCACCAGGATCGAGGTGCGGCAACCGATGTCGACCGTCATGAAATCGCCGGGCTCGGGGATGCTGGGCTCCGCACCTGCATAAATCCAGTGCTTGCCGAAGATCAGATCCATGTCCAGATCAAACACGCCTTGATCCTGATAAAAAGGCGCTTCCAGGCTGTAATTGGCTTTACGGCGGGCCAGCAGACTGCGGATATCCAGTGTAGGTGTTGTCATTTTTTTGGGCCTCATGCACAGAAATCAAAAATCGATAAGATGATGTTCACGTAAATAAGTCAGCAAGACTTGCGCTTTTTCGACAGCATTTCCCTGTTTAACGACTTCACCGCCACGCGCGCCGCTATCGCCGCCGATGGCGCCCTGCATACGGCTATGGCCGCTTTGCACCACCTTGGCCTTGAGCGGGCGCGGACGCCGCGTGACCGGCTCGAAACTCCATGCAGCGCCGGCCAGGCCGGCCGGACTCTTGCTGACGCTTTGCGTGATGCGCCCGCTGACTGCGCGCGCATAGGCAAACTGGCGGGTCTGGCGTGCGCGCGGATGCACCGCCAGCACGCACCGGCGCAGTTACTTCCAGACGCCGCCGCAAGCCTTTCGGCAAGAACTGGCGCAAGCTCAGCGTGCCGCCTTGCAATGTCGCATCCAGAACATCGCCCACCAGCGGCATGTTCAAGCCTTCCGCCAGCAGATACGGCAGCAGGCCGGATGCAGACTGGCCGTCCGAGCGGGCGCCGCAGATGACGACATCGAAGCCGCGCAGATCGATCCAGCAAGGCCGGCACCACATCGGTATCGTCCGGCACCCGCAGCACCTCGATCCGGGGCGCGCCCAGGCCCAGGTAATCGCGCAATTCATCCGCGCCGGCATTGCCCGCATACAGCACCGTCAGTTGTTCCGGCGCCGTCAGGCTGCAAGCCAGTTCCAGCGCCGCAGCATCGCTGCTGCTGCGCAGCGCCTGGCCGCTGACCGGATGGCGTGCGGGCGAGACCAGTACCGCAATTTTGTACAGAGTGTTCATATTCTCGGCTATGCCTTTATGCGTGCTTGTTGCACCAGTGTCAGCAAGGCTTGCATCAACGCTTGCGTATCCTCGACCAGGGTCAGGTTGGCGCGCTTGGCGATCGGTGCGCTTTCATCCAGGTTGACCGCAATTACATGACGGCAATCCTTGATCCCCTGCAAATGCTGGACCGCGCCTGAAATGCCGAGCGCCAGATAGGCGCTGGCCTGGACCGTCTTGCCGGTGGCGCCGATTTGCTTGGCGCGCACGAAACGCCCGTCATCGACCGCCACCCGCGAGGCGCCGGTGGCGGCGCCCAGCGCCTGCGCCAGCGCCGCAAAGGTGTCCATGTCGCGCATGCCGTTGCCGCCGGACAGGATGAAATCCGCTTCTTCCAGCGCGATCTGATCCGGGCTGCTGGCTTCCATGCCGAGATCGCGCACGCCTTCGGCCGGCAGGGCGGCCAATGCGGGCACCGCATCGACTTCCCCGCGCCCGACGAAAGGCAGCGTGGCGTCGGCCGCATGACGCGTCAGCAAGATAATTTCGGGCAATGCGCAGCGCGCATATTTTCCGCCGGGCACGATGCGGCAAGCGCTGTCGGCGCTCAGTTCCACCACGTCGGTGGCGATGGTGCGCTTGGTGCGCGCCGCCAGCCGGCGCCCCAGATCGGCATCGGCATTGCGGTCGGGCATGAAAATATGCTGCGGCTGATACTTCGCGACCAGTTCCTGCGCCAGCGACAGCGCCAGTTCCGGCAGGAAGTGCGCGGCATCCGCCTGCGGCAGATTGATCACGATGTCGGCCCCGTAGCCGCCACATCTTCGGCGGTGCCGCCCAGCACCGCGACCACGATCGCGGTCTGCGCATCGGCCAGGATCGCCGCCGCGGCGATCGCCTGGCGTGCATGTTCGTCCAGCGCACCGCGCTCGCTATGCAACAGCACCAGCAGGTGGCGAGTCGCGGCTTGCGTGCTGCGCACGCCCTTTTGCTTGCGCCGCATGCTGGGATGTGAGCAAATCGCGCGAACCCTCCTCGTTGCCGAGGATGATGCGCTTGAGTCCGCTGGCTGCAATCACATAGGGGCGGCGCGGATTGACGCGCCGCAGTTGGGCCTGATGTTCCATTTAATCTCCCAGACGCTGGGCAACCAGCTCAGCCAATTCCATCACTTCCGGACGCTCGCCGACCACGCCTTCGAGCATCGCGGTGCAGTTCGGGCACGCGACCGCCACCGTCTTCGGCACCAATCGAACGCGCATCGGCAATCCGGATATCCGGAATCCGCGTGGTGCCGGGGATGTCGGTAAATGGCGCGCCGCCACCGCCGCCGCAGCAACGGCCGCGCTCGCGCGAACGCTCCATTTCCTGCACGGTGATATTCAGTGCACGCAACACTTCGCGCGGCGCTTCGATCTCGCCGTTATAGCGTCCCAGGTAGCACGGATCGTGGTAAGTCAGCGGCGTATTGCTGGAAGCCAGATGCGGCATGTCCTTCAGGCGGATCCGTTTTTCCTTGAACAGTTGCGCCAGCAAGCCGCTGTGATGCCAGACATCGAATTGGCCGCCGAGCGCCGGATATTCATTCTTCAGGCAATGGAAGACATGCGGATCGGGCGTCACGATGTGCTTGAACTTGAGGCGACGCAGCAGCGCGATATTGCCGTTTGCCAGTTTCTGGAAAGTCGCTTCATCGCCCAGACGGCGCGCCAGATCGCCGCTGTCCATTTCGGCTTCGCCCAGCACCGCAAACTTGACGCCGGCGTGCTGCAGCACCTTGACCAGCGCCCGCAATGCACGCTGATAACGCATGTCGAATGCGCCCTCGCCCGCGATCAGCAACCAGTCGGTCTCTTGCCCGGCACTCAGAGTCGGCACATTCAGATCGATCGCCCAGTGGTAACGCACCGCCTTCGGAAAGCCGCCGACGGTATCGGTATGGCGCAGATTCTCCAGCGCCTGCGCGCCCTTGCCCGGCACCACGCCCTGCACCATGGTCTGTTCGCGGCGGATGTCGACCACTGCATCGACATGCTCGATCAGCATCGGGCATTCCTGCACGCAGGCGCGGCAGGTGGTGCAGGACCAGATCGTGTCGGCGTCGATCAGGCCCGGCACGATCGCCAGTTGCGGCGCGCCGCCATGCTGGCCGACCGGCTTGCCCGGATAAGGGGTGCCGGCATACGCGGCATCGCTCTTGCCGGCCAGGCCGACCACCAGATCCTGGATCAGTTTCTTCGGGTTCAGCGGCTGCCCGGCCGCCAGCGCCGGACAGGCGGCTTCGCACTTGCCGCACTGCACGCAGGCATCGAACGACAGCAGGCGGTTCCACGCGAAATCGGCCGGTTTGGCCACGCCGTAATCGGCCTTGCTCAAATCCAGCAGGCGCAGATCGGTCGAGCGCTTGCCCTCGAAACGTGCCGGACGCGGATGAAACGCCAGATGCAGCAAGCCGGCCACCGCATGCTTCATCGGGCCGCCCAGACCGATGCCGAACACCAGTTCGGCGCTGCCGACCAGCAGCAGCGCGATCACGATCAGCGCCGGAGCCTGCCCGCCGGACGGTGCAAACCAGGCAGCCAGACCGGCGCCGCAGGCAAACGCGGCCAGCGTGAATGGCAGGCGCATCCACGGACCGCGCGACAAACGGGTCGGCGGCGCGCGCCGGCGCCACGCCATCAGCGCAGAGCCGACCAGCATCAAGGCGGATGCGGCCAGCAGCACCCGATCCAGCAGCGGCGAATACAGCGCCAGTCCGTAATTGATCGCGATCACCAGGATCGCCAGCACGCCGCCGCCGGCCACCGCCACATGGGTGCGCGCAATGAAAGGCTCGCGCGCGACCACATGGTGCAGATCGACAAAGTAGCGCTTCGGAATCGCCAGCAGGCCGCTCCACGCGACTACCGGTGCGGAGCGGCCGTTGCGCCACAGACGCGCGCGCTGCGCCAGGCCCAGCAACAGCATCGCAAACGCGCACCAGAATGAAATCGTTAGTAGCATGGGCAACATGTCAGAAGTCCTTGCACAAACGCAGCGAATCGTAAATGGCGCCGTGGATATTGTGCATCGACACGCAATCGCCGACCCGGAACAACAGGAACTGCCCGCTTTCCAATGTCTGCGCCAGGCTCGGTTGCGGCTGCGACGCAAACAGCGTGTGGATGTCGGTTTCGCCCAGGTTGGCCGAGCGCTCCTTCAGCTCCCAGTACAGGCCGTCGTTGGGAACAATCCCGTTCTCGATCACGACCTGATCGACTTCGCGCTCTTCCTGCTCTTCGGTGTATTCATTGCGCAATACCGCGATCAGCTTGTCGCCTTCGCGCGCCACGCTGTCGAGCCAGTAGTTGGGCGTCATCACCACGCCCTGCGCATACATGCGGCGATAGAAGATCGGGAAAGTGGTGCCGCCGACATCGTCGGCCACCTTGACATCGGGCGTGACGATTTCGACCACGTTGCCGCGGCTGGCGATGAAGTCGGCCACGCCGGCACCGGCCTGGGTGCTGACGCCGTCGTACACCAGCACGTTCTTGCCCGGCGCCACTTTGCCGGACAGGATGTCCCAGCTGCTGACCGCCAGCCCGTCCTTCACGCCCCAGTGCGGGTTGTCGCCGCTATGGCTGCTGCCGCCGGTGGCCAGCACCACGATGTCGGGCTGTTCCGCCAGAATCGCAGCCGCATCGGCCGCCACGCCCAGGCGCCGCTCGACGCCCAGACGTTTGGTTTCCATGTCGAACCAGCGCACGATGCCGGCCATCTGCTCGCGCTGCGGCGCCTTGGCCGCCAGCATGATCTGGCCGCCGACCTGCTCGCTCTTTTCAAACAGCACCACGTCGTGGCCGCGCTCGCGCGCCACCCGTGCCGCTTCCAGTCCGGCCGGGCCGGCGCCGACCACCACCACCTTGCGCTTCTTGCCCTGGGTTTTTTCGATCACGTGCGGCATGGTCGCTTCGCGGCTGGTGGCGGCGTTTTGCACGCACAGCACATCCAGCCCGTTGTACTGGCGATCGATGCAATAGTTGGCGCCGACGCATTGCTTGATCTGGTCTTCGCGGCCGTCGCGGATTTTCATCACCAGATACGGGTCCGCCATGTGGGCGCGCGTCATGCCGACCAGGTCGCACATGCCGTTGGCCAGAATCCGTTCCGCCTGCACCGGGTCGCGGATGCTCTGCGCATGCATCACCGGCAGCGTCAGCACCGATTTGATGCCCGCTGCCAGATGCACGAAAGGCTCCGGCGGCAAGGCCATCGGCGGCATGCAGTTGACCAGCGTGTTATGGGTGTCGGCGCCGGAACCGATGATGCTGATGAAGTCGATCAGGCCGGTCTGCTCCATCGCCACTGCGATTTCCTTGAACATGTCGTGACTCAGGCCGTCTTCATGGAATTCGTCGCCGCACATGCGCAGGCCGACGCAGAAATCAGGCCCGACCGCGGCCCGCACCGCGGTCAGCACTTCGACCCCGAAGCGCATGCGGTTTTTCAGGCTGCCGCCGTATTCATCGGTGCGCTTGTTGGTGCGCGGGCTCCAGAACTGATCGATCAGATGCTGATGCGCGGCGGAAATCTCGACGCCGTCCATGCCGGCCGCTTTGACGCGCCTGGCGGCGTCGGCAAAGTCCTGCACGATGCGGCGGATTTCATGCAGCTCGATGGTTTTGGCATTGCCGCGATGCACCGGTTCGCGCACGCCGGACGGCGTGACCAGATGCGGCCAGTGTTCGCCGTGATAATTCGAGCGGCGTCCCATGTGGGTGGCCTGGATCATGATCTTCGCGCCATGCTTGTGCATGGTTGCCGCCAGCCGCGCCAGCGGCTCGATCACGCGGTCGTGGCTCAGGTCGACCGATTTCCACCAGCCTTGCGGGCTGTCGATGGAGACCGAACTGGAACCGCCGCAGATCGCCAGGCCCAGCCCGCCCTTGGCTTTTTCTTCGTAATAGCGGATGTAGCGATCACCCGGCAAACCGTTCTCGGCATAGACCTCGGCATGCGCGGTGCTGATGATGCGATTGCGGATCGTCAGCTTGTTGATGGTAATCGGCGCAAACAAATTTGGATAGCGCATGCCAACCTCTTAGTTATTTGGAGAGTTATTTGGATTCAACGATGGGGGCGACAGTGAATACGCAGTGCGCATGGCCTTCGGCCGCACATTGCGTTTCGCTGCTGAATGTCTTGTAACTGCGGCCGGTGTCGTGCCCGACCCAGTCCATCGCGCCGGAGAACCAGCCGGCAAACATGTAGCACAGCTTGTCCGTGGCATCCGGCTGCGCCAGCACGAACGACGAATGCTGCAGCGAGATGCTGGCGTGGCCGCTCTCGGCATCGACCGACTCGAACGCGAACAGGCCCCAGCCGCGCTGCGACAGCCGTTTCAGATAGTGCTCGTACACCGCCAGGCCGGACAGGCCGTGGGTCGCGGCTTCCTTTTCGCACCAGAAATAGGCCGATTTGTAGCCGGCGTCGTACAACTGCTGCGCGTAGCGCTCGCGCCCCAGCGCTTCTTCGATCGCAATGTGGTTATTGGTGAAGAAATGGCGCGGCACATACAGCATCGGCAGGCCGTCGGTGCTCCAGACGCCGGTTTCTTCATTCACTTCGATGGGCAATTGCGGTTTCATGATCGGTTTTCCATTTCAGTAATCGGTAATCTCGGATACGGCAGGGCGTTATCCAGCAGGCTAAAAACCATGTCCGTATCGGCTTGAATCTTCAAACGCTGACTGCTTGATTTGCATAGCCAATATAAATCTCCCGCAATAAAGACATAAGCAGAGAGCGACACATATCATTCTTAAATCGACATGGTTCGGCCGCACCGTGTCGCGATGAAGCTAGCAGGTGCTGGAGTCGCAATGTTCTTGTGGTAATTGGATGTTTATCTGCGGTTTTCCGACATCGGCACCGGCGCCGTAGGGTGCGCCACGCGCACCGGCACGCCAACAACCACAGCAAGGGCGGATGATCCCCGGTGCGCATGGCGCCCTTGCAGGGCGCACACATGCTTTCAAGCCTGTGTCGTTTCGTAGGCGAATGGCACGCCATTCGAAACCCCTACTACACCCCTACGAAACAACGCAGGCTACGCTTGCTGCATTTCGAGATTATTGAGGGGTATGCGACAAAATGATGGCGTTCCCGCACAGTTTCATTGGCGTTTCAAAAATACCGCAGGGAGTATATTTTTGGCCTTACAGAAGCCAGAATGCCGGAACAGGCGATGCGCGGAAGGGAAAATATCTGATGTGGCACTGCGGCCCGGCCTCTTTGAGGCCGAACCGCAGGTGCTGCGTGACAGCGCACGATGCTTATGCAACTACAAGATCAGCTTATGCGTTCCATACCTCGCCGAACACGCGCACCCAGTTTTCGCCCATCACCTTGCGGATGCGGGTTTCCGACCAGCCGGCTTTTTCCATCGCCGCGGTCAGGTTCGGGAATTCGCCGATGGTGCGGATGCCGAGCGGGTTCAGGATGGTGCCGAATTTGGTCAGCTGGCGATAACGGCCCTTGTCGTGCGTGATCCAGTCGAAGAAGCCCTTGTCGTAGCCTTGCGTGAAGTCGGTGCCGATGCCGATGCAATCCTCGCCGACCAGATTGCTCACGTAGTCGATCGCCTCGATGTAATCGTCGACGGTGGCTTCGATCCCGCGCTTCAGGAACGGCGGGAACATCGTGACGCCGATGAAGCCGCCGTGGTCGGCGATGAAGCGCAGCTGCTCGTCGCTCTTGTTGCGCGGATGCTCCTTCAGGCCGGACGGCAGGCAGTGCGAATAGCAGACCGGCTTTTTCGAAGCCAGAATCGCTTCCTGCGAAGTGTTGCCGCCGACGTGGGACAGGTCGACCATGATGCCGACCCGGTTCATTTCTTCGATCGCTTCGCGCCCGAAGCCGGACAGGCCGCCATCGCGCTCGTAGCAGCCGGTGCCGATCAGGTTTTGCGTGTTGTAGCACAGCTGCACCACGCGCACGCCCATGTCGGCATAGGCTTCGATGTAGCCGAGGTTGTCTTCGAACGCATGCGCGTTCTGGAAGCCGAGGATGATGCCGGTCTTGCCGTTCTTCTTCGCGTCCGCGATGTCTTGCGTGCTGCGCACCAGCGTGACCAGGTCGCTGTTGTCGCGGATCAGCTTTTTCATGTCGGCGATATTGGCGACCGTATCGGCGAAGCCTTCCCACACCGACACCGTGCAGTTGGCGGCAGACAGGCCGCCGCGGCGCATGTCTTCGAACAGCGCGCGGTCCCATTTGGCGATGATCAGGCCGTCGATGATGATGGAATTGTCATGCAGTGTGCTCATGTGTGCTCCTGACTGAGTGGTTCAATAGATCGGGAAACGGGCGCACAGCGCCGACACTTCGGCCCGCACCCGCTGTTCGGTGGCCGCATCGCCTTCGGCGTTTTCACGCAAGCCGTTCAGCACTTCCAGGATCAGGCTGCCGATGCGCTCGAATTCCGCCACGCCGAAGCCGCGCGTGGTGCCGGCCGATGTGCCCAGGCGCACGCCGGAAGTGATGGTCGGCTTTTCATCGTCGAACGGGATGCCGTTCTTGTTGCAGGTGAAGCCGGCCCGTTCCAGCGCATGCTCGGTGGCATTGCCCTTCAGCCCCATCGGCCGCAGGTCGACCAGCAGCAGATGGTTGTCGGTGCCGCCGGTGACCAGGTCGACCCCGCCCGCCTTCAATACCGCGCCCAGCGCCTTCGCGTTGGCGACCACTTGCTCGATGTAGGTCTTGAAGCCCGGTTGCAGCGCTTCGCCGAACGCGACTGCCTTGCCGGCGATCACGTGCATCAGCGGGCCGCCCTGCAGGCCGGGAAATACCGCCGAATTGATCTTCTTGGCGATCTCTTCGTCATTGGTCAGGATGATCCCGCCGCGCGGGCCGCGCAGGGTTTTATGGGTGGTCGAGGTGGTCACGTGCGCGTGCGGCACCGGGCTGGCATGCACGCCGGCGGCCACCAGGCCGGCGATGTGCGCCATGTCGACCATCAGATAGGCGCCGACCGCATCGGCGATCGCGCGGAAACGGGCCCAGTCCAGTTCGCGCGGGTAAGCGGAGAAGCCGGCGATGATCATCTTCGGCTTGTGTTCCTGCGCCAGCCGTTCGACTTCGTCGTAATCGACCAGGCTGTCTTCGCGCCGCACCCCGTATTGCACCGCCTTGAACCATTTGCCCGACAGCGCCGGCTTGGCGCCGTGGGTCAGGTGGCCGCCGGCCGACAAGGCCATGCCGAGGATGGTGTCGCCCGGCTGCAGCAGCGCCAGCATCACCGCGCCATTGGCCTGCGCGCCCGAATGCGGCTGCACGTTGGCAAAAGCGGCGCCGAACAGCTGCTTGACGCGCTCCAGCGCCAGCGTCTCGATCACGTCGACCTGCTCGCAACCGCCGTAATAGCGCTTGCCCGGATAGCCTTCCGCGTACTTGTTGGTCAGCACCGAGCCTTGCGCCTGCAGCACCGCCTTCGACACGATGTTTTCCGATGCGATCATTTCGATCTGGTCGCGCTGGCGCAGCAGTTCGCCGCTGATGCCGGCCATGACCTGGGGATCGTTTTCCGACAATGGGCCGCTAAAAAAGGAATTATTCAAGATCGATTCTCCGTGAGTGAGGGTTATTTCTTAATTAATATACTGGGTGGTGCATATTTGTAATGCCAATGAATACCTGCGGGAACTGCCATGTTTATCGGCATACTCCCCATAAAAATCATTTATTTTTAACTGTTCCGGCTAGCAGTAGACGACATTCACCGCCAGCCCGCCGAGCGAGGTTTCCTTGTACTTGCTCTGCATGTCGACCCCGGTCTGGCGCATGGTTTCGATCACCTGGTCGAGCGACACCAGATGGGTGCCGTCGCTCATCAGCGCCATCCGCGCCGCATTGATCGCCTTGATCGCGCCCATGCTGTTGCGCTCGATGCAAGGCACCTGGACCAGCCCGTTGAGCGGGTCGCAGGTCATGCCGAGGCAATGTTCCATCGCGATTTCCGCCGCGTTTTCAATCTGCTGGTTAGTGCCGCCCAGCACCGCCGCCAGCCCCGCAGCGGCCATCGAGCACGACACCCCGATCTCGCCCTGGCAACCCATTTCGGCGGCGGAAATCGACGCATTGCGCTTGTACAGCATGCCGATCCCGGCCGCCGTCAGCAGGAAGCGCAGCACGCCGTCATCATTGGCGCCGTCGCAGATGCGGGTGTAATAACTGAGCACCGCCGGGATCACGCCGGCCGAACCGTTGGTCGGCGCGGTCACCACCCGCCCGCCGCTGGCGTTTTCTTCATTGACCGCGATCGCGAATGCGCTGACCAGGTCCATCAGCGCGAAATCCTTGCTCAGCTGGCCGTTATGGCCGAGCCCGACTTGCCGGAACAGCGCCGGCGCGCGCCGCTTCAGATTCAGCCCGCCGGGCAGGATGCCCTCGGTATTGAGTCCGCGCTCGACGCAGCCGCGCATCACGTCCCACACTTCCAGCACCCGCTCGCGGGTACGCCCGGCGCTCTGGTAACTCAATTCGTTTTTCCAGACGATGTCGGCGATGTCGCACTGTTCGCGCTCGCACCAGGCCAGCAGATCCTTGGCGCTGGTAAACGGGCACGGTCCGACATGGGCCGCGCCGGCATTGCCGGCCTGGGCGGCAATTTCAGCCTCATCCAGCACCGCACCGCCGCCGATCGAGAAATATTCGCGCTGCAGCAAGGTCTGCCCTTCAGCATCGAAAGCGGACAGGCGCATGCCGTTCGGATGCTGCGGCAGG
Organism: uncultured beta proteobacterium; assembly: GCA_963837775.1. GTDB lineage: Bacteria > Pseudomonadota > Gammaproteobacteria > Burkholderiales > Burkholderiaceae_D > CAWIOX01. The sequence goes on from CAWIOX010000027.1 coordinate 119,045, forward strand.
CTCTTTCTCTTGTGAAACAGCAGATCGGTTGCGCAGGCAAAACGGATAGGCTGTACGCCGGCCAGCAACATTTCCTGATCCAGCAGCACCGCATCGACCCGTCCCTGCGCCAGCGCCGGATCGACGCTGTGCGGCACTTCGCCCAGCAATCCGAGCAGCACCGCGCTGTCGGTGCAGTGACCGACCCCGGTCAATGCCAGCGAACCGAACAGATCGGCCTGGACCCGCGTCACCTGCGCCAGTTGCGGCTGCAGGGTTTGCAAGAAGCGGCTGGCCGCCAGCATCGGGCCGACCGTGTGCGAACTGGACGGTCCGATGCCGATCCGGAATACTTCGAAGACGCTGAATGGCATGGTGCAGTTTCCTTTGAATGAGTCGCTACGCGACTTTCACGTTAAAGCAGGCGCAGCACGGGATGCGCTGTATCCGGCTGCAATGCGCTGATGCCCAGACCGTAAGGACGCGCCGCCTGCTTCAGCAGGGGCCACACGTAATCGGCGAAGCTGCGCCGGAAGATCACGAACACGCCATGCGCATCGACCCGGTACACGACGATATTGGCCTTGCTGCAGACCGTGCTCACCGCACGCCCGGGCGTCACCAGCGAGAAGTCGTATATCCCGACGTGATGCAGCAGTTCCAGATGCTTGCTGCCGCTCAGATAGACCTGGGTCAGGCCGCCGGAGTTGTCCACCACTTGCGCATGCAGCGACGCCAGCGCGGCTTCCAGCCGGCTGATGCACGCAGCTCAGATTCTGGCGCGCACAGACCAGCAGCCATTCATCCGGCGACTGCCACAGCAACAAGCCTTGCGGCGTCGCGACAAAGGTGCTCGGCTTGAGCGGCGGCGCCGCGCCCAGCACTTCATGGATCGCGGCCCGGAATGCCGCATCCTGGGCATCGCCGCGGATCTGGATGTAACCCAGCAGCGGCACTTCATTCATCCAGACGCCGCAGCTGTCGTTTTGCGGGCGGGCCTTGGCTGGCAGGTTGAATGCATGCAGCGGGGACTGCAAATATGGCTTATACATTGTGGCGTTTCCCTTCCGGATCGAGGAATACAGGTGAAACAATCTTGGCGGCGATGACTTTGCCGCCGTCCCAGGCATGCACGGTCTGCCCTTCTTTCACCGCGCCGCCTTCGACCATCGCCAGCGCGATCGAACGTCCGATGCAGGCGCTGTGATAGCTGGACGTCACGTGTCCCAGCATGTGCGGCTGGTCGCCGACCTGGGCGCTGTGCAGCAGCTGCGCGCCTTCGGTCAGCACCTCCCGCGGGTCTTCGCTCATCAGGCCGACCATTTGCCGGCGGTCGCTGCGCGCGGTATCGGCGCGCGCCAGCGAGCGCTTGCCCAGGAACGAGAACGATTTTTTCATGCTGACCGCCCAGCTCATGCCGAGATCGATCGGCGTCACCGAACCATCGGTATCCTGGCCGACGATGATGAAGCCTTTTTCCGCCCGCAGCACGTGCATGGTTTCGGTGCCGTAAGGCGTGATGTCGAATTCGGCGCCGGCTTTCATCAGCGCCTCCCACATGTAGTGGCCGTAACTGGCATCGACGTTGACTTCATACGCGAGTTCGCCGGAAAAGCTGATCCGGAACACCCGCGCCGGCAGGCCGGCCACGGTGCCGGAACGGCAATCCATGAACTTGAACGCATCGGCCGACAGATCGATGTCGCTGCACAGTTTTTCCAGCACCGCGCGGCTGTTCGGGCCGACCAGTGCGCAAGTCGACCAGTGGTCGGTGACGGAAGTCAGGTAGACCTTCAGCTCCGGCCACTCGGTTTGCAGCCAGCGCTCAAGCCAGCTCATCACGCGCGCGGCGCCGCCGGTGGTGGTGGTCATCATGAAATGCTGGTCGCCCAGACAGGCGGTCACGCCGTCATCCATCACCATGCCGTTTTCATCGAGCATCAGGCCATAGCGGCATTTGCCCGGCGCCAGCTGGGTCCACGCATTCGCATAGACCCGGTTCAGGAATTCGCGCGCATCGGGTCCGCGGATATCGATTTTCCCCAGCGTCGACGCATCCAGCATCCCCACGCTGTTGCGGGTGGCCAGGCATTCGCGATTGACCGCCGCATGCAGGTCTTCATTGCCCTTGGGGAAATACCAGGGGCGCATCCATTGCCCGACCACTTCGAACTTGGCGTTGCGCGCGGTATGCGCCGCCTGCATCGCCGAGTAACGGTAAGGATCGAACGCGTCGCCGACTCATCGACCCGGCCAGCACCCCGAACGCAACCGGCGTGTAAGCCGGGCGATAGGTGGTGGTGCCGACCTCGGCGATCGATTTGCCCAGCGCATCGGCGGTGATCGCAAAGCCGTTGACGTTGGACAACTTGCCCTGATCGGTGCCGAAACCCAGGCCGGTATAGCGCTTCACGTGCTCGACCGAACGATAGTTTTCGCGCACCGCCAGATGGATGTCGGATGCCGCCACATCGTTCTGGAAATCGACAAACGCCTTGCTGCCATGGCCTTCCGCCTTGCCATCCGGCACCCGGAAAATGCGGCGCGCCGGCGCGGCGTCCAGCGCAAAATTAATGCCGCCGGCACGCGGCACCGCGACCGAGGTCGACTTGCCCAGCGTCACGCACAAGGCCTTGAGGATGCGCGTGGTTTGCGCCAGCGCGGAATTCAGGCCGAACTCGCCGGTCACTGCACCGACGCAGGCCACCCCGGGCCGCCCTTCGGATGGCGTGACGAACGCCAGTTTTTCCTCATTCCACAGCGGACGGCCGCCGTTGTGACAGAACAGATGCACGTTCGGCGACAGGCCGCCGGACGACAGCAGCAAGTCGCAAGCCAGTTTCGGCCCGCTGCCGGCTGCCTTGTTCTTGCCGGCGTCGAGTTGTATCAGTTGCGCGCCGTTGACTGCGCGTCCGCCGGTCGCAGTGGCAATGCCATAGCCGTTGAGCAATTCCACACCGGCTTCGCCGGCAGCCTTGACCCGTGCCGCCAGACCGCCCTTGCTGCGGGTGTCGGCCAGCGTCACCTTGGCGCCGCTCAGCGCCAGATCGCGCGCCGCACCGTAGGCCCAGTCATTGCTGGTCAATACCAGCACCCGTTGTCCGGCCCGCACCGCATAACGGTTCAGATAGGTTTGCCCGGCCGAAGCCGTCATCACGCCCGGCAAGTCGTTATTGCCGAACACCAGCGGCCGCTCGATCGCACCGGTCGCCAGCACCACATGACGGGCGCGGATCTTGTGCAGGCGCTGGCGCGGGATGTCGGGATTGCGGCGGGCAGGCGACACATGGTCCTGCATCAGCTCGACCGCCTGCATCAGGTTCAGGTCATGCAGCGCAAACGCGGTGGTGCGCGCCAGCCGCGTCACGTTCGGCATGCCGTCCAGTTCCGCGATGCAGCTGCTTAACCAGAGCGGCGATTGGTAGCCGTCGATTTTCGACTCATGGTCGGACAACAGCCAGCCGCCCATTTCCGACTGTTCATCGACCAGCATCACGCGCAATCCAGCCCGTGCGGCGATCAGCGCCGACCAGATGCCGCACGCGCCGCCGCCGACCACCAGCACGTCGACATGGTGATGCATGTGATCGTAATATTCCGGGTCGGGATCGACCGGCGCATGACCGTAGCCGGCGGCGCGCCGGATGATGTCTTCGTACAAGGGCCACATCTTGGCCGGCGCCATGAAGGTCTTGTAGTAAAAGCCGGCCGGCATGAAGCGCGCGGCCTTGCCCATGATGCTTTTTGCATCAAAATTCAATGATGGCCAGCCGGTGGTCGAGAATGCGTTCAGGCCCGCATACATTTCGACCTGGGTCGCCTTCAGATTGGGCACGGTGCCGGCGCCCCGCTCCAGCTGTATCAGCGCATTCGGCTCTTCCGAACCATGGCCGATGATGCCGCGCGGGCGGCCATACTTGAAGCTGCGCCCGATCATGCGCACGCCATTGGCGAGCAGGGCCGAGGCCAGCGTATCGCCGGCAAAAGCCTGGAACGGCTTGCCGTCGAAGGTAAACGAGAGCGGCGTTTCGCGCTTGATGCGCGCGTTGGGACGGTTGACACGATATAAGTTCACGCTGCCTCCTGCAGGTAAAGGAGTTTGCTTTCGGCCAGCGTCCAGCTGCCGGCGATTTCATGGGTCGCGGTGTGGCGCTTGACCACCACCACCTTGCGACAACCGGCCGCATGCAGCCACTGCTCCCAATGCCAGCCCTTGGGATTTTTGCGCATGAAGACGTAATCGCCCCATTCGGCATCGGTGGCAGTTTCAGGCGTTGCCGGACGCTCGATGAAAGCCTCGCCGGCGTTGCTGAATTCTTCTTCTTCGCGTTCTTCGCCGCAATGCGGACAATACAAAATAAACATGAGCCAGTTCTCCTGATATAAGACTAATGCGCGACGCCGGCAGCACCGTGCTCGTCGATGAGATGTCCGGAATGGAAGCGATCCAGCGAAAACGGCGCATTGATCGGATGCGGCGCATCATGCGCGATGGTGTGCGCGAAGACGTTGCCCGAGCCGGGCGTGGCCTTGAAGCCGCCGGTGCCCCAGCCGCAATTGAAGTACAGGCCCTTGACCGGCGTCTTGCCGATGATCGGGCAGGCGTCGGGCGACACATCGACGATCCCGCCCCACTGGCGGTTCATGCGCACCCGCGAGAACATCGGGAACAGCTGGATGATTGCTGCGGCAGCATGCTCGACCACGTGCGGACTGCCGCGTTGCGCATAGCTCAGATAACTGTCGATGCCGGCGCCGATCACCAGCTCGCCCTTGTCGGACTGGCTGACATAGCCGTGCACCGCATTCGACATCACCACCGTGTCGAGCATCGGTTTCAGCGATTCCGACACGAAGGCCTGCAGCGGGTGGCTTTCCAGCGGCATGCGGAAGCCCGCCATCTTCGCCAAGCGTGGTGGAGTGGCCGGAAGCCACGCAGCCCACCCGGTCGGAGCGGATCGCGCCGCGCGAGGTCTGCACGCCGCGTATCCGTCCACCCTCGATATCGAAGCCGGTGACTTCGCATTGTTCGATGATGTCGACCCCCAGATTGCTGGCGGCGCGGGCAAAGCCCCAGGCCACCGCATCGTGCCGCGCGACACCGGCGCGCGGCTGGAAACTGGCGCCCATGATCGGATAGCGCGCGTTGCTGCTGGCATCGATCAAGCGGGATGCGCTCCTTGACCTCGGCCGCACTGAGCACCATGCCGTCGCTGCCGTTGAGCAGATTGGCATTGACGCGGCGCTCGATGTCGCGCATGTCTTGCAGCGTATGACCGAGATTGAATACGCCGCGCTGGCTGAACATCACGTTGAAATTGATTTCCTGCGACAGCCCTTCCCACAGCTTGAGCGAGTGCTCGTAGATCGCCGAGGATTCGTCATACAGGTAATTGGAGCGCACGATCGTGGTGTTGCGCGCGGTATTGCCGCCGCCCAGATAACCGCGCTCGATGACCGCGATATTCTTGATCTTGTGTTCCTTGGCCAGATAGTAGGCAGTCGCCAGACCATGGCCGCCGGCACCGATGATGATCACATCATACGAAGCCTTGGGTTCCGGACTGCGCCAGGCCGGCGTCCAGCCCTCATTGTGTTTGAAGCCCTGTTTTATCAGACTCCAGATCGAGTAGTTCTTATGTGCCATGGTGCGCTTTCTAGCGTTGGATCGTAGACACCATTATTGAGATTCCGACCAACACAAAATTGATTGCAACGGACAGTGATTTGACAAATTACGACACGATCCGGAATCCGGCATCTTTTCCGATGCGGGCAGCAGCGCACCTGATCAGGATGGCGATCAAGCAGCGTGACAGATATGTACGGGAGGAAAGACAGCGCCAGCAAGGCGCTGCCGGTAATGCACAAACCCGTCACCGCGCCGCACTGCGTGCGGCCGGGAACGGGTAGTTGGCGGGTCGGGGGAATGAAGGAGGGTACTGCAAAAAGATGTTCTGTATTACAGCTTACCGATCACGCATGTTCGGCAATGTCTTTCTGATGCCGTTCCTGGCTCGGCGGATAGTTGAACAGGCTGCGGTACGATTTGCAGAAATGCGATGACGATTGAAAACCGCAGGCCACCGTCACATCCATCACCGACATATTGGTTTGCAACAGGAACTCGCGGGCACGGCGCAGCCGCAGATTCAGGTAATGCTGCGCCGGCGTCGTGTTCAGATAGCGCTTGAACAGGCGCTCCAGCTGGCGCAATGAAAGTCCGACCTGTTCGGATAAATCATCCATCGACAGCGGTTCTTCGATATTCATTTCCATGAAAACCGCCGCATCGAGCAAGGCCTCATGTCCGGAACCTATGCGTGCCAGCAATGGGATATGTTGCTGATCCTTCTGGTCGCGAATCCGCTCGACGCTGAATTGCTCGGACACATCGGCGGCCAGGCTCTTGCCGCCTTTCAAGCGAATGAAATGCAGCATCATGTCCAGCGGCGCGGTGCCGCCGGTGCAGGTAAACGTATTGCGGTCGATGACGAACAGTTCCGGTGAAAACAGGACTTTCGGGAATTCCTCGCGCATCGACGCCAGGTTTTCCCAATGGATCGAGCAACGATAGCCATTCAGCAAACCTGCCTTCGCCAGTGCGAAAGTGCCGGTACACAAGGCCCCCATCGGCGTGCCTCTGGCCGCATAGTCCTGCAGCACGCTGACCACGCGGTCGCTCGTTCCTTCGCGCACATGCGTGCCGCCGCACACGAACAGAATATCGACCGGCGGCGCATTCTCCGGGCTATACATCGGAGACAGGCTTAAACCGTTGCTGGCCATCGTGGCAGGATCATCGCAACTGATGACAGACCAGCGATACAGCGTTTTTCTGCTGAGGTAATTTGCCATGCGCAAGGGTTCCAGCGCATTGGCAAATGCAATCATGGAAAAGCTGGGCAGCACCAGAAAACCGATGTGTGATAACGCTGAAACATTCTGAGGGGACATTCCGAACTCCTGCAGCAATTTAGCCAGTCTACAAAGCTAAGGTGATAGTGTGCATAGTCATGCCTGTTGATCGAAGCAACGCGAACAATCAGGCAGGACCGTACGACAATCTATCAGGTTTTCTGCAATTCGTTTGCACTGCCAAAACTTTCCGTAATCCGGTCCAGAATGATTGCCAGAAGCACCACACTGACGCCACTCTCGAAGCCCAGACCGACATCCAGCCGCTGGATACTGGCCAGCACATCGTTACCCAAGCCGCCGGCACCCACCATCGACGCAATGATCACCATCGACAAGCGCCATCATGATGGTCTGGTTGACGCCGGTCATGATGGCCGGCAACGCAATCGGCAATTGCACCTTGAATAACAGCTGGAACGCATTCGCGCCAAATGCATTTCCGGCTTCGACCTGTTCCTTGTTGACTTGACGAATGCCCAAGATTGGTCAGGCGTACTGCCGGCGGCATCGCGAAGATCACCGTCGCCAGAATCCCCGGAACGCGTCCCAGGCCGAACAGCATCGCGGCCGGTATCAGATAGACGAAGGCCGGCATGGTTTGCATGAAATCGAGCACCGGACGGATCAGGGTATTGATGCGGTTGTTTCTGGCGCTCCAGATGCCCAGCGGCACACCGACAATCAGGCTGATGACCGTCGCAGAAAAGGTCAGCGCCAGGGTCACCACCGTCTGATGCCAGAAGCCGATGGCCGCAATGAAAACAAACGATGCGGCCGCAAAAGCGGCGAATTTCCAGCGCAGGCGCCAGAAGCTGACGCCGACAAAGATCCCGATCAGCAACCACGATGGCAAGGCTTGCAAACCGAGCTCGACCGCCTCCGCGAATTGGTCGATGGTCTTGCCGATCGCGTCAAACGCATTGCTGTTGTGATCGAGCAAATAGGTAATGAAGTTATTCACCCATTTCCCCACCGCGAGGTAATCGCGTGGATGGGCGAATAAATTCTGCAGAAATTCAGACATGGTTGGCTCCTTGGGAAATTTTGCGTAATGCACTGGCCGCGGTAATCACGCCCAGATACGAGCCGCTGCTGTCGAGCACGGCGAGCGGAGCGGCATTGTCCATCAACAACGGCAAAATTTCGCGCAAGGTAGTGCTTTCCGATACGGTCGTATGCTGCGGCTGCACAGCCTTGACCGGGTCGCCGCAGGCGGCCAGCGCATCCGTGCTGATGAGGCCGATCCACTTGCGTTCCTGATTGATGAAAGCCAGCCATGGCTGCCAAGGCGGTTGTACACCTATCACCTGGCCCTTGACCAGGGTCGGGATGCCGGATGCATCGATCAAATCGGTTGCGGCCAGATAGCGCGAGGTATCGACGCTCTTGAAAAAAGCGCGCACGTATTCATCTGCCGGGTTTTCGATGATTTCCTGCGGCGTGCCGACCTGCACCAGGCGCCCGCCTTCCATGATCGCGATGCGATTGCCGATGCGCAATGCCTCCTCCAGGTCATGCGACACGAATATGATGGTGCGGCGCTGCTTGCTTTGCAGGTCCAGCAACACATCCTGCATTTCCTTGCGCTTGAGCGGATCGAGTGCAGAGAATGCCTCGTCCATCAGCATCAGCGACGGATTGACCGCCAAGGCCCGCGCCAGGCCCACCCGCTGCTGCATGCCGCCGGACAACTGATGCGGAAATTTCTTGCAAAACGGACCCAGCCCGACCTGCTCCAGCACCTGCATCGCACGCTGCTCGCGTTCTTTACGCGCAACGCCGGCAATTTCGAGTCCGAATGCGGCGTTATCCAGGATATTGCGATGCGGCATCAGCGCAAAGGACTGGAACACCATGCTCATGTCGCTGCGGCGCAGCCGCACCAGCTCCTTCGTTGATAGCTGGGCAACATCCTGACCACCGACACAGATTTTGCCGGCGGATGGATCGACCAGGCGATTGATCAGGCGAATCAGCGTCGATTTCCGGAGCCGGACAAGCCCATCAGCACAAAGATTTCGCCCTCTTTCACATCGAACGACACGTTGTTGACGCCGACCACCTTGCCGGTCTTGGAGAACACGTCTTCCTTTTTCACGCCTTGCTTCAGCATGGCCAAAGCATCGGCCGGTTCAGGGTCGAATATCTTGTACAAATTTTCCACAACCACTTTATTGGACGCCATGCGGTGTCTCCTAATGACTTAAATTTTAAATGCCGACTATCTCAATTCGCACAGTCAATATAAATCTCCCTGAATAAAATCATAACTAGAGAGCGACATATATCATCCTTAAAACGACATGCACCAATATGGTTGCATCGCTATGGTGCGGCCATATGGGTGCATGTCGTTTGAGTGGCATTTTGCGTCGCCATTATTGCGGCGTTGCTGCACCGCACCACCAATTTGCACGCGCTGCCTGATGGGAGCAATAACGCATTCAGACCCAATGATTACCTGAAAACAACCGTATTCTCGCCATTCAGGAATACCCGATGTTCAGTGTGGAAGCGCACCGCCCGAGCCAGCGCCTGGCATTCGGAATCGCGGCCAACGGCAGCCAGCATATCCGGCGTATACGTGTGATCCACCCGCTCGACGATTTGTTCAATAATCGATCCTTCATCCAGGTCCGTCGTCACATAGTGCGCAGTCGCGCCGATCAGCTTGACGCCGCGCGCATGGGCCTGATGGTAGGGCTTGGCACCCTTGAATCCCGGCAGGAACGAATGGTGGATATTGATCGCCCGGCCCCGCAGCTGAGCGCAAAGATCGTCGGACAGGATTTGCATGTAGCGGGCCAGAACGACCAGTTCGCTTTTGGTTTCGGCGATGATTTCCAGCAATCGGGCTTCCTGCTGTGCCTTGGTGTCAGGTGTCACCGGCAAGTAGATGTACGGTATCTTGCTGGCGTCGACCAGTTCCTTCAGGTTCATGTGATTTGACACGACCGCGGTGATGTCGATATTCAGTTCACCGGTCTGCTGGCGATACAGAAGATCGTGGATGCAGTGATCAAATTTTGAGACCATGATCAGTACCCGCGGCTTATATTTGCGGTCGTGGATCGCCCATTCCAGTTCTTCGTGTACCGCCATTTCTCCAAATTGCTCACGCAACAAGCCGAGCGATGGCGAGCGGTCCGGATCGGTGTAAAAAGTCACGCGGATAAAGAAACGGTCGCTCATCACATCATCGAACTGCTGCATCTCGACGATGTAGCAACCGCGGCTGGCAAGAAAACCCGATATCGCAGCAACCGTGCCGAGCCGGCTGGTGCAGGAGGCAGTCAGGATGTAATTGTTCTTTGCTTCGAACATCATTGGCATGGTTGCTTTCCTTTTTCTGGGATGCGCAGGAATCGAATGGAACGGCAGCGTGCCGCCATCACCGCCTGACACCAGTGTAGGTGGCTCCATTGCCCCGACTTATCCGCAGGCGACAGCTTTTTCTACCGGCACGACCTGCACCCGGCAAGCTGTGCCAGTGTGCAACACACATATTGCCCGACGACAATTTCTGGCCGCGAGGCAGTCAGCCTCGGCCTTTGCCTGCTTCAATCGTTTTAATCGGCATGTTTTCTCAGGCCTGATCCCTGTCGGACAACGGCAGCGTGCCGAATGCGTCCTGTATCGTCATTACGCTTCCCGCCTCCGTCACGTCGTAGCCGGCGAGCTGCCTGACCTGTTCCCGAAAGCCCTGCCCCTTCAGGATCGCAATCAGCTGCGCCATCGGCGCGGTGTCCAGCGTGTTTTTCTCTATCGCGAAAAAATAGCGTTCGCGCAGCAGCGGCACGAAATCCAGCCCGAAACGGCGGGCCGCGGTCTCGACCCCGATCCCGACATCGGCCATGTCGCTGGCGATGTAGGCCGCCACTGCCGCATGGGTGAATTCGGCGCTCTCGAAACCGTTGATCTGCGCGCTGGCAATCTGCGCTTTTTCCAGCATCAGCTCGACCAGCATCCGCGTGCCGGAGCCATGCGGCCGGTTCACGAAACGGATTCCCGGCCGCGCCAGGTCGGCCAGCGTGTTGATCTGCTTCGGATTGCCGGGCCGCACGAACAGGCCCTGATTCCGGACCGCCAGATGGATCAGCAGATGCTTGTCGGGATCCAGCCAGCGCGCATAACGCCCGACCGCCGCCGCCTCGAACTCGCCCAGCGGCACATGGAAGCCGGCCAGGTCGCACTCGCGTCCGGCCAGCGCGGCAACCGCTTCCATGCTGTTGCGGTAGCGCAGTTCCAGCGGAATTTTTTCCGCGTTGATCCGCTCCAGCAGCGACGCCACCGCAAAGCCGTGGCTGGCAAACAGCCGCAGCGCGCTGCGCGCGACGCTCATGGTCTTGTCCAGCTCGTTTTCCAGTTCCGACGCGAGGCTCTCCATGGTCGGCGTCAGCCTGGCCTTGATGCGCTTGTCGGCCCACAGCAGGGTCTCCGCCAGCCGGCTCAGGCGGGTGCCGCGTCCCGGCTGCTTGACCAGCAGCTCGGCGCCGAACAGTTGCTCGGCGCTGCGCAGCAAGCCCCACACATGGCGATACGAAAGTTTGCTCAACTTGACCGCGGATGCGATGGAACCGGTCGACTGGATATCGGCCAGCAGTCGCAGCAGCATCACCGTATCCAGCGTGGCGTCGGAGACGCTGCCATTGACGTGCGTGATGTGCCAGTGCGGCTCGATGGATATTCTGTACATTATGTAAATTATTTCTTATTTATTCGATTGAATTTGACTGATACACTGAAAATTGGCTCAAATAGTATAGGCTTTTAAAAGCATATTCATCTGTGATTTTCAAGCTGCTCCAGGCATTGGGCCAGCATTGATTTTCCTGAAAACCCGCCGCCAGTCACTGCAGGCCACCCAAGCGGCTTGCGCACCTATTGAGGTTGCAATGAACCAAAGAGTCATCCCCATCGCTCGCAGTACAACGACACGAAGTCAGCCGGCAGCGCAAGCGCCAGGCGCCGAAAGGCCGGCGGGTTGATCCGGCCGCGCTGGCAGAGGTCCAGGCGCTGCTGGGCGATGCGCCGCGGCGGCGCGATTTGCTGATCGAGCACCTGCACCGGATCAACGACCGCTTCCATTGCCTGTCGGCCGCCCATCTGGCCGCGCTGGCGCAAGAGATGCTTTTGTCCCAAACCGAAGTCTATGAAGTCGCGACCTTCTATCATCACTTCGAGGTGGTCAAGGAAGGCGAGGACAGCCCTGCCGCGCTGACGGTGCGCGTCTGCGACAGCCTGTCCTGCGAGATGGCCGGCGCGCAGGAACTGCTGGCCAGACTGCCGGCGATGCTGGGCCAGCAAGTGCGCGTCGTGCCGGTGCCCTGCGTCGGGCGTTGCGAACAGGCGCCGGTGGTGGTGGTCGGCCAGAATCCGCTGCCGCACGCCAGCTGCGCCAGCGTCAAACAGGCGGTCGATGCGGGTGCCACGCAGCATCCGCCGGAAAGCACTATCGGCTATGCCGCATATCGGGCGCAAGGCGGCTATCGGCTGTTGAAGGAATGCATTGCCGGCCAGCGCGATGCCGAATCCGTGATCAAGATCATGGAAGATTCCGGCCTGCGCGGGCTGGGCGGCGCCGGCTTTCCGGCCGGGCGCAAATGGCGCATCGTGCGCGCCGAAGCCGGGCCGCGCCTGATGGCGGTGAATATCGACGAGGGCGAACCGGGCACCTTCAAGGACCGCACTTACCTGGAGCGCGACCCGCACCGCTTTCTGGAAGGGATGCTGATTGCGGCCTGGGTCACCGGCATCTCCGCCATTTACATCTATCTGCGCGACGAATATCACGGCTGCCGCGCGCTGCTGCAGGCCGAACTCGACCTGCTCCACGCGCAGCCGCCGATGCCCGGCATGCCCGAGATCCATCTGCGGCGCGGCGCCGGCGCCTACATCTGCGGCGAAGAGTCGGCGATGATCGAATCGATCGAAGGCAAGCGCGGCATGCCGCGGCTGCGCCCGCCGTATGTGGCGCAGATCGGCCTGTTCGGCCGGCCGACGCTGGAACACAATTTCGAAACCCTGTACTGGGTGCGCCAGATCATCGAACAAGGCGGCGCCTGGTTCGCGTCGCACGGACGGCATGGACGCACCGGCTTGCGCTCATTCTCGGTCTCGGGCCGGGTCAGGCAGCCCGGCGTGCATCTGGCGCCGGCCGGCATCACGATCCAGGAACTGATCGACGAATATTGCGGCGGGATGCAGGACGGCCATGCGTTTTACGCCTACCTGCCGGGCGGCGCATCGGGCGGCATCCTGCCGGCCTCGATGAACGACGATCCCGCTCGACTTCGATACGCTGCAAGCGTATGGCTGCTTCATCGGCTCGGCGGCGGTGATCGTGCTGTCCGACCAGGACAGCGCGGTCGGAGCGGCGCGCAACCTGATGCGCTTCTTCAAGGAAGAATCCTGCGGCCAGTGCACCCCGTGCCGGGTCGGCACCGCGAAAGCGCTGAGCCTGATCGAGCAGCCGCAGTGGGACACCGCGCTGCTGGCCGATTTGTCCAGCGTGATGCGCGATGCGTCGATTTGCGGGCTGGGCCAGGCGGCCCCGAATCCGGTCGACTGCGTGATCAAGTATTTCCCCCACGAACTGAAGCTGACACCGTCGACAGCGGAGACCACAGCATGAATGCGATTACCCGCAATGAACTGGCGCAGCTTGACGCCCCCACCGTCCACTTCAAGCTCGACGGCCGGGATGTCAGCGCCAAGGCGACCGAAACCATCATCCAGGTCGCGCAGCGCGAGGGGATAGAGATCCCGCACCTGTGCTACAAGGAGGGCATGGATGCGGTCGGCAACTGCCGCGCCTGCATGGTCGAAATCAAGGGCGAACGGGTGCTGGCGCCGTCCTGCTGCCGCAATGCGACGCGCCGGCATGGAAGTGTCCAGCAACAGCGAACGCGCGCTCAAGGCGCAGCAAATGGTGCTGGAACTGCTGCAGTCCGACATGCCGGAAACGGTCTTTACCCGCGACAATGAAGTCGACCAGTGGGCCAGAAAACTGCAGATCGGCAAACCGCGTTTCGCGCCGCGCCAAGCGGTGGCGGCGGACCTGTCGCATCCGGCGATTGCGGTCAATCTGGATGCCTGCATCCAGTGCACCCGCTGCGTGCGCGCCTGCCGCGACGAGCAGGTCAACGATGTGATCGGCCTCGCGTTTCGCGGCGACCATGCAAAAATCGTGTTCGACATGGACGATGCGATGGGCGCATCGACCTGCGTCGCCTGCGGCGAATGCGTGCAGGCGTGCCCGACCGGCGCGCTGATGCCGGCCCGCAATGTCGCTTTGACGGTGCCGGACAAGCAGGTCGATTCGGTCTGCCCGTATTGCGGCGTCGGTTGCCAGCTGACCTACAACGTCAAGGACAACCAGATCCTGTACGTCGAGGGCCGCGACGGCCCGGCCAATCACAAGCGCCTGTGCGTGAAGGGGCGCTACGGTTTCGACTATGCGCACCATCCGCAGCGCCTGACCGTGCCGCTGATCCGGCGCGCCGATGCGCCCAAGCGCGGCGATTTCGTGATGGACCCGGAACGCGTGATGGACGTGTTCCGCGAAGCCAGCTGGGACGAGGCGCTGGCGCTGGCCGGCGACCGCTTCAGCGCGATCCGCGACACCTACGGCAAGAATGCGCTGGCCGGCTTCGGCTCGGCCAAGGGCAGCAATGAAGAAGCGTATCTGTTCCAGAAACTGGTGCGCACCGGCTTCGGCACCAACAACGTCGACCACTGCACCCGCCTGTGCCATGCGTCTTCGGTGGCGGCGCTGCTGGAAGGCATCGGCTCCGGCGCGGTGTCGAATCCGGTGATGGATGTGACCAAGGCCGAAGTCATCATCGTGATCGGCGCCAATCCGACCGTCAATCACCCGGTTGCCGCCAGCTGGATCAAGAATGCGGTCAACAACGGCGCCAAGCTGATCGTGGCCGACCCGCGCCGCTCCGAAATGGCGCGCCTCGCGCATCGCTTCCTGCAGTTCAAGCCGGATACCGATGTCGCGCTGCTCAACGCGATGATGCATGTGATCGTGCATGAAGGACTGGTCGACCAGGACTTCATCGCCAGCCGCACCATCGGCTTCGAGGAATTGCAGCAGAACGTCGCAGCCTACAGCCCGGAGGCGATGGCGCCGATCTGCGGCATCGATGCCGACACCATCAAGTATGTGGCGCGCCTGTACGCGAGTTCGAAAGGCTCGATGATCCTGTGGGGCATGGGGATTTCGCAGCACATCCACGGCACCGACAACGCGCGCTGCCTGATTGCGCTGGCGCTGATGACCGGCCAGATCGGCCGCCCCGGCACCGGCCTGCATCCGTTGCGCGGCCAGAACAACGTGCAGGGCGCATCCGACGCCGGCCTGATCCCGATGATGTATCCGGATTATCAGCGCGTCGACCACCCTGACGTGCAACAGAAATTCGAGAAACTGTGGGGCATGCCGCTCGATCCGAAACCCGGCCTGACGGTGGTCGAGATCATGCACGCGATCAAAGAGGGCAAGGTGCGCGGCATGTACATCATGGGCGAAAACCCGGCGATGTCGGACCCCGACGCGAATCATGCGCGCGAGTCGCTGGCCGCGCTCGACCATCTGGTGGTGCAGGACATCTTCCTGACCGAGACCGCCTACCTGGCCGACGTGATCCTGCCCGCCACCGCGTTCCCGGAAAAAACCGGCAGCTTCACCAATACCGACCGCCTGGTGCAGCTGGGCCGGCAAGCGATCGACCCGCCCGGACAGGCCAGGCAGGACCTGTGGATCATCCAGCAAATCGCGCCGCAGCGTGGGACTGGACTGGCAGTACCAGCATGTGTCGGAAGTGTTCGATGAAATGCGCCACAGCATGCCGAGCATCGCCGGCATCACCTGGGAACGGCTGGAACGCGAGCATGCAGTCACCTACCCGTGCCAGCAGGAAGGCGACCCCGGCACGCCGGTGGTGTTTACCGAACACTTCCCGACCGAAAGCGGGCGCGCCCGCTTCGTGCCGGCCGACATCATCCCGGCCGACGAGCGGCCCGACGCCGACTATCCGAAGGTGCTGATCACCGGCCGCCAGCTGGAGCACTGGCACACCGGCAGCATGACCCGCCGCGCCAGCATGCTCGATGCGCTGGAACCGGACCCGGTGGCGCTGGTGCATCCGCTGGATCTGGCCGAACTGGGCGGCCAGCCGGGCGACATCATCACGCTGGCATCGCGCCGCGGCCAGGTCTCGCTGTACGCGCGCGCCGACGACAGCTCGCCGCGCGGCGCGGTGTTCGTGCCGTTCTGCTATTACGAAGCGGCGATCAACCGCCTGACCAATGCGGCGCTGGACCCGTTCGGCAAGATTCCCGAGTTCAAGTATTGCGCGATCCGCATCACGCTCGGCGGCCAGCCGCCGCAGCAGACCAGCTACGGCGGCGGCCAGATTCTGGCGCGGCTTGAGTAAGGAGACCGAAACAAAAAAACCACGTTCCAGGACGTGGTTTT
>CAWIOX010000028.1:0-59022 GCA_963837775.1 uncultured beta proteobacterium
CCCAGCGGACTGGTCAGGAAGACCATGACCATCGCGGAGATCGAGCGCACCTGGAAGATGATGATGAGCAGGGTGATCGCCAGCATGATCGGGAACAGCGGCAACATTGCTTTCGTCGCTTTGCCGGATTCCTCGATGGAGCCGGCCTGTTCGATGCGATAGCCGCCCGGCAGCTTGTCCATGATGGGCTGGAGCTGCTGGGTAATGGCGTTGGACACGTCCGGTGGCTGCAAGCCGTCGGCGATGTCGCCCCGCACGGTGATCGTCGGCATGCGGTCGCGTCGGCGTATGATCGGCTCCTCCGCGCGCACTTCGACCTTGCCCACCTGCGACAGCGGGATGCGTTGCCCGCTGGCGCCGGTCAGCGTGAAGTCCGCGATCCTGGCCGGGTCGAGCCGGAGTCGCCGGCCGAACGGGCCATGACTTGCACCGTGCGTATGTCTTCACGCACGGCGGTGAGGGGCACGCCGCTCAGCAGGAATTGCAGTTGTTGCGCCACGGCGCTGGAGGTCAACCCCACGGCCTGCAAGCGGTCCTGCTGCAAGGTGAAGTGCAGCGTGGGCGACGCGGGTGCCCCAGTCATTATTGACAGTACGCATCATCGGACTGGCATCCATGAGCTGCTGCACATCAGCCGCGATGTTGCGCAGCTTGTCCGGTCCGGCCCGGCGATCCGGTAGGCGACCGGAAACGGCGAATACGGACCAAACACGAGCTGGGTGACGCGCACGCGCGCCTCAGGGGCGAGGCCGTCGGCGATCGCCTCGCGCAGCCGCATTTTCAATACCTCGCGCTCATCCTGGTTGTCGGTGCGGACCACGATCTTGGCAAACGACGGGTCGGGCAGTTCCGGCCCCATCGCCATGTAGAAGCGCGGCGCGCCTTGGCCGACGTAGGCCGTGACGATCTTCGCTTCCGGCCTGTTTGGCCAGCCAGGCCTCCACCTTCGCGCGGCGGCGCTGGTCTGCATGATCGAGGTGCCATAGGGCATCTGCACCTCGACCAGCACTTCGGGGCGGTCGGAGATCGGGAAGAATTGCTTCTTGACCACCGCCATGCCAAGCACGGCCACGACGAACAGGCCCACTACCGTCGCCGGCGACCAGCCACTTGCGCGCGATGACGCGCGTGAGCACCTGGCGGAAGCGGTTATAGCGTGGCGTATCGTAGAGCGCGTCGTGGCCGCCTTCGACCTTTTTGAGTTCGGGCAACAGCTTGACGCCGAGGTAAGGGGTAAAGACCACGGCGACCACCCAGGACGCGATGAGTGCGATGCCGACGATCCAGAACATATTGCTGGTGTATTCGCCGGCGGTGGAACGGGCGAAGCCATTGGGCATGAAGCCGACGGCCGTGACCAGCGTGCCCGAGAGCATGGGCGCGGCGGTATGGCTCCAGGCATAGGCGGAGGCGGCGATGCGGCTGTAGCCCTCTTCCATCTTCACCACCATCATTTCGATGGCGATGATGGCGTCGTCCACAAGCAGGCCCAGCCCCAGGATCAGGGAGCCCAGGGTGATGCGGTCGAAGTTCTTGCCGGTCGCGGCCATCACCACGAAGACTATCGCCAGCGTCAGCGGCACGGCCGCGGCGACCACGATGCCCACGCGCCAGCCCATGCTCACGAAACACACCAGCATGACCACCAGCAGCGCGACGAAGAACTTGACCATGAATTCATCGACCGCCGAGCTGATGTTGACGGCCTGGTCGGTGACCTTGGTCAGGCCCATGCCCAGCGGCATGTCGGCGTTGATCGCACCGACCTCCTTATCGAGCGCCTTGCCCAGGTCGAGTCCGTTCCAACCGTCGCGCATGACGATGCCCAGCAGCAGCGCCGGTTCGCCGCCGTTGCGGATCATGAAAGTCGCCGGGTCTTCATAGCCACGCTTGACCGTGGCGATGTCCGACAGTTTCAAGGTGCGGCCCTGCGCCACGACCGGCGTATCGCGGATCTTTTGCAATTCATCGAAAGCGCCGTCCAGGCGAATGAACACCTGCGGCCCCTTGGTTTCCACGGAGCCAGCCGGCGTTAGCACGTTCTGGCTATGCAGTGCGGCGAACACTTCCTGTGGGCTGACGCCCAGCGTTGCCAGGCGCTCATGCGAGAACTCGACATAAATGCGCTCGGACTGCTCGCCAACGATGTTGACCTTCTTGACGCCCGGCACGTGCAGCAGCCGCTGGCGCAGCGTCTCCGCGTCGCGTACCAGCAAGCGCTGCGGTTCGCCCTTGGCCTTGAGCGCGAACAGGGCAAAGGTGACGTCCGCATATTCGTCGTTGACCATCGGCCCGATCACGCCGGACGGAAGGTTGCCTGCTTCGTCTCCGACTTTCTTGCGGGCTTGGTAGAACTGCTCCTGCACTTCCGACGGCGGTGTGCTGTCAAGCAATGTCAAGGTCGTGAAGGCCAAGCCGGGTCGGGTGTAGGTCTCGGTACGATCGTACCAGCGCAGTTCCTGCAGCCGCTTTTCAATCTTTTCGGCGACCTGGTCCTGCATTTCCTGTGCGGTGGCGCCGGGCCAGGCGGTGACGACGGTCATCACTTTGACCGTGAAGGCGGGGTCTTCCGCCCGCCCCAGTTTGAAGAAGGAAACGAGCCCGGCCAAGGAGATCAGGCAGATCAGGAACAAGGTGATCGGAGCGCTCGCGCACGGCGAGCGCCGACAGGTTGAAACGACCTTCGCTCATGGCCGCGCTCCCGCGGTTGCGGCGGCTTCGCCAGCCACCCGGACCTGCTCGCCTTCGCGCAGCAGGTGCGTGCCGAGCGCGACGATCCGGTCACCTTGCTTGAGTTGGCCTGCGATGCGCGCGCCGTCGTCGCCCAGGCGCTGGACCGTGACCGGCCGCCAGGAAACCTTTGCCGGCTGCGCCCTGGATGACCCAGACGCCCGGCCCCTTGCCCGCGTCGAACAGGGCGCCGATCGGTACCGACAAGCCGCCTTGCGTAGCGGGATGTGCATCCGGGATCTGGATGGTGACGGTGGTGCCCAATGGCGCGTTGGCCAGCTCGCCATCGAGCACATAGCGCGCCTCGAAAGTGCGCGTCAGCCGGTCTGCGGCATCCGAGAGCTGCCTGAGCTTGGCCGGAACGGTAAGGCCTTCTTTGCCAAAAAGCGTGGCCAGGCCGGCCGAGCCGACCGCAGGGCGCAAGGTTTCCGGCAATTGGATGATGGCTTCGCGGCGGCCGGCATGGGCCACGCGCACCACGACCTGTCCCGCGTTGACGACCTGGCCGGGTTCGACCAGCGTTTCCATGACGACGCCATCGGCATCCGCCACCAGCTCCGCATAGCGGCTCGCGTTACGGGCCACTTCGGCCTGGGCTTCGGCCGCATTGAGCTGGGCTTTGGCGGCATCTGCCGCAGCCTTGACCTGGTCGTAGGCCGAAGCCGATATCGCGCCGGTTCCGCGCAGGTCGCGGTAGCGGGCTTCGTCCTGCGCCGTTTGCTGCGCGCGCGCCCGGGCGGCGGCGACCGCTTCCTGCTGGGCATGGGCTGCGAGCTTCAGATCGACGGGGTCGATGCGCATGAGCGCTTGCCCGCGCTTGACGGTTTGCCCCGTATCGACAAGGCGTTCCAGCACCTTGCCGGAGACCCGAAAGCCCAGATCGCTTTGTACCCGAGCGGCGACGGTGCCGGTGAACGCACGTGACGCAGCGACCGCGCCCTGGATGGTGGCCGCGCGTACCAGCGGCGCTTCGGTACGTGGATCGGATTGCGTCTTTTCGCCGCAGGCGACCAACGCAAGCGGCAATGCAGATATGACAGCAGAGAAAACGAGGCGGCGGCGGAGCATAGAAATCCCATAAGAGAAGCCAAACAGGATTTCATTTTGGTACTAGTGACCAAATTTGTCAATAGTCACACATCGCTGTCGCGTATTTATGGCGACAAGCTGCGCAGCACCAGGCTGGATAGTTGAGCCGGCGCGTCGTCGGTGTAATCAAAGCTGTACTGCAAGAGCAGCGGATTGAGGTAGGGGCGCATGACCAGGTAGATCGCGCTCGCCGCCTCGTCGAGCGGCGTCTTGCGCTCGAACTCCCCTGTTTCACGCCCCTGGCGCAAGATGTCCTGCAGCATTGCCTGGATACGCTCCTCATAGGAACGCACCGCCTGCCAACGCTCGGTCGCGGCCGAGGCCGCAATGTCATAGAGCTTGCGATCTTCAAAAAACAGGCGAAGGCTGGCCTCGACGGCCGCCTTGAACATGCGCCGCAGCTTCTCTGGCGGGCGGTCGACGCCGTCAATGGCTGTTCTGATATCCGTTTCGATCTCGTGCAGGCAATTTGCGCAAATCAGTTCGCCAATGGCCTGCTTGGACTCGAAGAACTTGTAGATGTACGCCTTGGAAAAGCCGATGGCCTTGGCAAGATCGGAGACGGTCGTCTTTTCGTAGCCGTACAAGCGGAAGTGCTCGGTCGCTGCGGCAACGATTTGATCGCGCACCTCGTGATCGACGGGGCCTCGGGCCGGGCCCGGATTGATGCTTGTTTTATTCATGTTCGACAGCTTACCTCTTGTCTCTCGATTTGCACAACGAGTGACTGTTTGGTGATATAGTCACTCAAATCTTCTCCCTTTTCACTTCGCGGAAGATGCCCATGCTACTCAAACGCACTCTCTTCATGTTCGCCGTCGCCAGTCTTTCAGCGGGTTGCGCTGTCGGGCCGGATTACATTCGGCCCGACACGCCCATGCCGGATCGCTACCTGGGTCAAACGGCAGTTGAGCAACGGCACGCCAATGCCACCGCCGACTTGATCGTGTGGTGGGAAGGCTTTGGCGATCCGCAACTGACCCGCTTCGTCACGCTTGCGCTGGAGCAGAATCTGGATCTCGCGCAGGCGTCTGCTCGCGTCGCTCAGGCGCGAGCGGGACTCGGCGCGGCGAATGCTGCGCTGCTACCTTCCGGCAACATCAATGCCCAGGGTGCGCGAGCCTACCAGTCGGTTGAAACGCCGTTGGGGCAAGTCTTGAATTCAAAGCCCAATTTCGATCGCTACGGCAACGCCTATGAGGCCAATCTCGGCGTAGGCTGGGAGCTGGACGTATTCGGTGGCGTGCGTCGCGGACGGGAAGCGGCACTTGCCGAGTATCAGGCTTCGGAGGCGGGCGCTACGGCGACACGACTGGCGGTGGCGGCGCAGACCGCCGACATCTACATCAGCATCCGCGGACTGCAAACTCGCCTTGACGTTGCTCGCAGGCAAGTGCAGACGCAACAGGAGCTACTCTCAACGATCAATCTGCTTTATGGCAAGGGACTGGCGGCCGAACTTCAAGTGCGACAGGTCGAGGGCGCGCTCGCCCAAGTGCGGGCATCGGTACCGGTCCTCGAAGCAGGGTTGGATACGGCCATGAATGCGCTGGACGTGATGCTGGGCACACCGCCCGGTACGCACCGGGAGGAGCTGGCGAATGCTGGCGTTATTCCGGCCGCCCCGCAGATCGCATCAACCGGCTCGCCGGGTGATTTGCTCAGGCGCCGGCCCGATCTGATCGTGGCCGAGCGCCGCCTGGCCGCATCGAACGCGCGTATCGGTGTCGCCATCGCCGAGTACTACCCCAAGCTCTCTTTTAGTGGGCTGATCGGCAGCGCGACATCGGTGTCCAGCGGCAATCTGTTCACCGGCGGCGCCAGTCAGGCCGCCGGCGTGCTGGGCCTGCGCTGGCGTCTGTTCGATTTCGGCCGCATCAACGCCCAGATCAACCTGGCCAAGGGCCAGGAAGCCGAGATGTTGGCCGCGTATCGGCTTGCCGTATTACGGGCAACCGAGGACGTAGAAAACGCCTTTTCGGCCCTGGTCAAGCGCGAGGAGCAGGCTGCCGTACTCGCCCAGGGAGTGGACTCACTCGGCCGCGCACGAGGAGCTTCGTTTGCGGCATATCAAAAAGGGGTACTCAGCCTGATCGAGGTCTTGCAAGCCGACGAAAACTTGCTACGTGCCTCCGATGCGCGAGCGCAGGCGCAAACGGAATCAGCACGCGCAGCGGTCGCTGCCTTCAGGGCACTCGGCGGCGGCTGGCAACCCCGAGAATCCGAGGCGGTAGCAATCAAGTAGCAACTGCACACACCTGAATCGCCCCGGAACCTCTAGACATCCTGAAGCCTTAAACCAAGGCCCGTTCAGGAGGTGTCATGAGCAGCAAGCGTTACCCGGAAGAATTCAAGATTGAAGCGGTCAAACAGGTCACGGATCGCGGTCACCCTGGCTCGGAAGTGGCCAGTCGGTTGGGCGTATCTTTGCCGACGCTGTACGACTGGCTGAAGCGTTATAGCCTGCCCGAAGCTGAGCGCAGCGAGCTGCAAGGCCAGGCGGCAGAAATTCGCCGGCTCAAGGCAGAACTGAAGCGGGTCCGCGAGGAGCGCGACATCCTAAAAAGGGCAGCAGCGTACTTTGCCAAAGAGTCCCGCTAGGGTCGGGAGAGTGAGTTCGTCAGACCGAGAAGCTGACGTTCAAAGCGATTTTCGACCGAATGGCTGGTAACCGGTCCTTTGCAGACCAATCAGGCGGGTAAGCCGAACGGCTGCTATGGCCGAACACCGAACGATCGACGGCATCGGCGTGTATGACCGCACAGGGTCGTTTACAGCCATTCACGGAACGTGAGTAAATCCGAATCCCTGCTGCATCAGCCACCATCTGCCCTAAGCGGCCGTCCCAACGCAAAAAATATACTCCCAGCTGTATTTTTATCAGGCCAATGAAACCGTGCGGGTGAGCATTGTTTTTTACTGATACTCCCCGTCAAATTGCAAAATACGAACAGCTCATGAGGCGATCGGTGCGCCCTGCTCCGGCCGCATTCCGACGCATCGTTTTAATGCTTCAACTATCGTTGTATAATCATACTATGGATAAAAATACTGCAACTTCCGTCTTCGAATCGCTGGCTTCCGGCATCCGGCTGGATGCGTACCGGCTGCTGGTGCGCACCGGGCCGCAGGGGCTGGTGGCCGGCGAGATCGCCAGCGCGCTGGCGCTGGCGCCGACCAATATGTCGTTCCACCTGAAGGCGCTGACCCAGGCCGGGCTGCTGAGCGTGGTGCAGGAGGGCCGCTTCCAGCGCTACCGCGCGAACATGGGACTGATGCAGGAGCTGATCGCTTACCTGACCGAGGAATGCTGCGCCGGCCATCCGGAGCAGTGCGCGCTGCCGTGCGACACGCCGCTGTGCGCCGGGACCGACGCGGTGCCGACTATTTAACCCACCCGAAACCCACTCCGATGAATGTTCTTTTTCTGTGCACCGGCAATTCCTGCCGCTCTATCCTGGCCGAGGCCACTTTCAACCATCTGGCGCCCGCCGGCTGGCGCGCGCTGAGCGCCGGCAGCCGGCCGACCGGCCAGGTGCATCCGCGCTCGCTGGCGCTGCTGGCGCGCGAGCAGATTTCGACTGCAGGCGTTGCCAGCAAGTCGTGGGACGAGCTGCCGGCCACGCCGGATATCGTGATCACGGTCTGCGCCAGCGCCGCCGGCGAGGCCTGTCCCGCGTATCTGAACCCGGCGCTGGGGCCGGTGCTGCGCACGCCATTGGGGCGTCGATGATCCGGCCCATGCGAGCGGCACCGAGGCCGAGATCGATGCCGCGTTCCTGCATGCGTACCGCATCCTGCGCGCGCGGATCGAAGCCTTGCTGGCCCTGCCGCTGGCGCAGTTGCAGCAGGACAAGGCGCAGCTGCAAACGGAGCTGGACCGCATCGGCACGCTGCTGGCGTAATTCCGCGTAATTCCCCTATATTTCATTCAACCCACAGGAGATTCCCGATGAGCACGATTCAGATTTTCGATCCCGCGCTGTGCTGCAGCAGCGGCGTTTGCGGCACTGATGTCGATCAGGCGCTGGTGAATTTTTCGGCCGACATCGACTGGGCGATCAAGAACGGCGCGCAGGTCGAGCGCTTCAATCTGGCGCAGCAGCCGCTGGCGTTTGCCGACAATGCGGTGGTCAAGGGCTTTCTGCAGCGCTCCGGCGCGGAGGCGCTGCCGCTGATCCTGGTCGATGGCGAAGTCGCCTTGGCCGGACGCTATCCGCTGCGCGCCGAACTGGTGCGCTGGGCCGGGATCGCGGCGCCTGAAGCCGCAGCGAAACCCGCCGCCGGCTGCTGCAGCGGCAGCCGTTGCTGCTGATGGCGACGCTGCCGATGCAGTTTCTCGACAATGCCGCCGCCGTTCCTGTTCTTCACCGGCAAGGGCGGCGTCGGCAAGACTTCGCTGGCCTGCGCCACTGCGGTGGCTCTGGCCGATCAGGGCCGGCGCGTGCTGCTGGTGTCAGCACCGATCCGGCGTCGAACGTCGGCCAGGTGTTCGGCATCGAGATCGGCAATCGCGTCACCACGGTGGATGCGGTGCCGGGCCTGGCGGCGCTGGAAATCGATCCGCAGGCGGCGGCCCAGCTGTACCGCGACCAGATCGTCGGCCCGGTGCGCGGCGTGTTGCCGGACGCGGTGGTCAGGAGCATCGAGGAACAGTTGTCCGGCGCCTGCACCACCGAGATCGCCGCGTTCGACGAGTTCACCGCGCTGCTGACCGATCCGGCGCTGCGTCGATGCCTACGACCACATCGTGTTCGACACCGCGCCGACCGGCCACACGATCCGCCTGCTGCAACTGCCGGGCGCGTGGAGATGGTTTCCTGGAGGACGGCAAGGGCGATGCGTCCTGCCTGGGCCCGCTGGCCGGGCTGGAAAAGCAGCGCGCCCAGTATCATGCGGCGGTCGAGGCGCTGGCCGATCCGGTGCGCACGCGCCTGATTCTGGTCGCGCGCGCCCAAAGTGCGACGCTGCGCGAAGCGGCGCGCACCCATGAAGAGCTGGCGGCGATCGGCCTCAGGCAGCAAACTCTGGTGATCAACGGCATCCTGCCGCAGCGCGAAGCCGCGCACGATGCGCTGGCCGCCGCCGTGTTCAAGCGCGAGCAGCAGGCGCTGGCCGACGATGCCGGCGGCCCTGCAGGCGCTGCCGACCGACCATGTGGCGCTGAAACCATTCAATCTGGTCGGGCTGGATGCGCTGCGCCAGTTGCTGAGCGCAGACGAGCCATCGTCCGCTAACGAATCGGCACCGATACCAGCGTTCAACGCGCCCGGCGCTGGGCACGCTGGTCGACGACATCGCCGCCGACGGCCACGGGCTGATCATGCTGATGGGCAAAGGCGGCGTCGGCAAGACCACGCTGGCGGCGGCGGTCGCGGTGGCGCTGGCCAGCCGCGGCCTCCGGTGCATCTGACCACCTCCGATCCGGCTGCGCATCTGGCCGAAACCCTGGACGGCACGCTGGAACAACCTGACGCGTCAGCCGCATCGATCCGCAGGCGGAAACCGCGCGCTACCGGCAGCACGTGCTCGACACCAAGGGCACGAACCTGGATGCGCCGGGCCGCGCGCTGCTGGAAGAAGACCTGCGCTCGCCCTGCACCGAGGAAATCGCGGTGTTTCAGGCGTTCTCGCGCGTCGATCCGCGAGGCCGGCAAGAAGTTCGTGGTGATGGATACCGCGCCGACCGGCCACACGCTGCTGTTGCTGGACGCCACCGGCGCCTATCACCGCGAAGTGGCGCGCCAGATGAGCGACCCGCATCTGCATTTCACCACCCCGATGATGCAGCTGCAGGACCCGGACCGGACCAAGGTGCTGCTGGTGACGCTGGCCGAAACCACGCCGGTGCTGGAAGCGGCCAACCTGCAAGCCGACCTGCGCCGCGCCGGCATCGAGCCCTGGGCCTGGATCGTCAACAACAGCCTGGTCGCCGCCCAGCCGCAATCGCCCCTGCTGCGCCGGCGCGCGCGCCAACGAACTGGCGCAGATCGAGCTGGTGGCAAGCCAGCACGCGCAACGCATTGCCGTGGTGCCGCTGCTGGCCGAGGAACCGGTCGGCGTCGCGCGCCTGCTGGCGCTGACTGGCGACACATCACAATTGACTGAGGCCGGAAGCGCATGACAAACATCACTAATAAACAATCAGGAGCCGAGCATGTCCGCCCCATGTGAAATCATCGCGAAACAGGCGGCCGGCGCGCCGCTGAATCTGTTCGAGCGCTACCTGACGGTCTGGGTTGCGCTGTGCATCGTGCTCGGGATTGCGCTGGGCCAGGGCTGGCCGCAGCTGTTCCAGGCGATCGGCGCGATGGAAGTCGCGAAGGTCAACCTGCCGGTCGGCCTGCTGATCTGGGTGATGATCATCCCGATGCTGGTCAAGATCGACTTCGGCGCGCTGCATCAGGTGCGCCAGCACGGCAAGGGCATCGCGGTCACGCTGTTCGTGAACTGGGCGGTGAAGCCGTTTTCGATGGCGCTGCTGGGCTGGCTGTTCGTGCGGCACTGGTTTGCGCCGTATCTGCCCAGCGCGCAGATCGATTCCTACATCGCCGGCCTGATCCTGCTGGCGGCCGCGCCCTGCACCGCGATGGTGTTCGTCTGGAGCCGGCTGACCAACGGCGACCCTTATTTCACGCTGTCGCAGGTCGCGATCAACGACCTGATCATGGTGTTCGCGTTCGCGCCGCTGGTCGGCCTGCTGCTGGGCGTGTCCAGCATCGCGGTGCCGTGGGCCACGCTGCTGACTTCGGTCGTGCTGTACATCGTGCTGCCGGTGATCATCGCGCAGATGCTGCGCCGGGCGCTGCTGGCCAAGGGCGCGGCCGCGTTCGATGCGGCGCTGCACAAGATCCAGCCGTGGTCGGTGTCGGCGCTGCTGGCTGACGCTGGTGCTGCTGTTCGCGTTCCAGGGCGATGCGATCCTGCAGCAGCCGCTGGTGATTGCGCTGCTGGCGGTGCCGATCCTGATCCAGGTGTTCTTCAATGCGGCACTCGCCTACTGGCTCAACAAGCAGGTCGGCGAACAGCATGCGGTGGCCGGCCCGTCGGCGCTGATCGGCGCGTCCAACTTCTTCGAGCTGGCGGTGGCGGCCGCGATCAGCCTGTTCGGTTTCGAGTCCGGCGCCGCGCTGGCCACCGTGGTCGGGGTGCTGATCGAAGTGCCGGTGATGCTGCTGGTGGTGAAGGTGGTGAATGCGAGCAAGCCCTGGTATGAAGCCGGCCAGCGCGATGCACGCGGATAAACCGCCGCGCTAAAGCAAAAAAACCGTTCCGGGCGGGCTTTCCCGCTCCGGAACGGTCAGCGCTTGCGGTTTAGACCGATAGCGGCAGGCCCTGGATGTAGCCGACGCCGCCGCCGTGCTTGTTCTTGTAGTTGCGGTTGATCAGCGGGTCCAGCTCCTGATAGACCTTGGCGTGCAGGCCGCCGCTCACATTGCCGGCGCCATCCCTGGTCAGCAGCCAGTCGCCGGGGTGCTGGAAGTTGCTCATGATGTAGGCGAAGCCGTTCAGGTTATCGACCGCCTGCAGGCCGGTCGATTCGGCGCCGGCCGGACAGGACAGGATGCGGCGACAGCAGCTTGCTGTCGACGTTGTAGGCCCACAGGAAGTTGTTGACGTGCAGCGCACTGTCTTCGCCGATGAACAGGGTGCGCAGCCGCTCGGAAAACTTGAGGTTGTCGGGATTGGCGATCCGGTTCTGGTCGGCCAGGTTGCCGATCGCGTCCGGCACCGCCAGATCCGCGCCCACCAGCGCCGGCACGGTCGCCATGAATACCGGCACCCAGGCACTATCGATCGCGACGCCGGCATTGTCTGTCTGGCCGCCGGCCAGATCCAGCTGATACACCGCGCCGGCCTTGGGGCCCTTGACATGAATGTCGGTGCTGCCGTTGGTCATGGTGCCCTGAATGTAGGACATGGCCAGATAGGCTTTCTTGTCCCTGGCATTGAAGGTCACGCCTTCCATTTTGGTGAAACCCAGGCTACCGCCCTTGAAGGCCGCATAGCGATGGGTTTCCAGGAAGATCGCGGCCTGTTCCCTGCCCGGCACGAATCTGACCCAGTTGAATTTTCCGCTAAAGCCGATCCTGGTATAGCTGGCATCTTGCGGATCGGCGGTCTTCACATCGACGATGTCGGCCGCCTTCAGGCTATCGGCCAGCGCTTCGATTTCAGCGCTGCTGGCATGGCCGAGCCGGATCCAGCCAAGGTCGGCGGAGCCGCCGTTGTCCGCCGTCTTTTGCTGTCCACTTCGCCACGTACAGGGTGCCGGCCGAAAGATCGGCCGCCCGGTCGGCGATGAACATGAACAGGCCGCTATTGCTGAAATCGTCGCCCATCAGCACGGTGCGCTGATCCGGCATCACTTGCACCAACTCGTGCGAGATGCGGCCCATGCAGTAATGTTTTTTCACCGAGCCGGTGCCATCCGGCTTGACGCTGATTTCCGGCATGTGGCCGTAGTGGTAGGGATTGGCCCGGGTTGGATCGCCGAACAGATTCTGGCTGAACGCCTTGAAACCGGCGTCGTTGGCGGCAATCGTTGCATCCGGCTCGTATTCTTCACTCGACAGATGGGTATTCCATGGCGAAATGCTGGCGCCGCAAGTAATCCACAGGCCGTGGGCCGGCGCCGTATCGACCGTTGCGTATTTGACCAGTTTCAGATGGCCGGTCTTCTGGTCCTGATCCAGCGTCAGGATCGCAATCGGCGACGGCAGCTTGCCGTACATATCGGCCCCGGCCGAATTGGTCGTTGTGTACTCGAACTGCACTACTGCAAACACCGTATTGCCGGCGATGCCGGGAACCGTTGCATGATCCAGCTTGAGCAGGGTATAGCCGTCCGGGCAGTCCGAATAAAATTGCGGCTGGCCGGCGGCGCTGGCATCCAGGATGGGCTGGCCGTCGATATCGAAATAGCCGCCGGCCAGCAACGTGCCGCCCTTGCCATCAGGCACCTGGTCGCCGGTGACGAAAAACGGCTGATAGCTCAATGCTACTTCCTGTTTGCTGCCGTCGGACAATTGCAACAGCATTTTCGATTTCACGCTGGTGGTGGCCTGATCCACGGCCGTGCCCGGCGCGTCCATCGACATGAAAGAAACCGCAGTAAGCGTGGCTGCAGACGCCGCTATCGCGGCAGTGCTGCTGCCGCCGGCGGCCAGCAACATCGCATTGCCAAATCCGGCAACCGGCAACAGCGGTGCGCCGGCCAGCATTTTCAGGACACTGCGGCGCTTGCTGTCAGTAATATCGTGCATCTGGAAAACTCCTCAATCGGTACCGGAATAAGTGACAGCGGGATAAGTAGCAGCGCTGCCGACGCTGTTGCATTGCGGATTGCGGACGCAGACTTGAAAACGCCCGATAACATTGCATGTGTGAAAATGTACAGCGGGATTGTGACCGTCCAATGACGACAGCGGCATCGATAGAATGCTTGGCAAAGCGCGGGCCGCCATTTACTATCAGCCTGATTGTCATCAGCTGCTCCAAACCACGGCCCAGGCCTTCCCGCTTCAAACGCAGGCGGCAGATTATTAATAGCAGGAGAATTCCACCAGTGTCCGAGCTGTCATCCCCCCTTGATTTCGAGCACATGTTCGAGCTGGCCCCGATTTCGCTGTGGCTGGAAGACTACAGTGCACTCAAACGCCTGTTCGACCAGTGGCGCGCCGACGGCGTGACCGACTTCAACGCGCATGTCCGGCAAGCGCCCGAACTGGTCGCGCAGTGTGCGGCCTGCCTGAAGGTAGTGAAAGTCAACCAGCGCACGCTGCAACTGTTTGCCGCCGCCAGCCAGGAACAACTGGTATCGCAGCTGTCGCAGGTGTTCCGCGACGACATGCTGGAACAATTCATCGAAGAACTGGCGCAGTTATGGGCCGGCCAGCCGGGTTTCTCGAACCAGACCGTCAACTATGCGCTGGACGGGCGGCGGCTGGATATCCAGATCCATGCCCGTATCCTGCAGGGCCATGAGGCCAGCTGGGACCGGGTGCTGGTATCGCTGGAAGACATCAGCGCGCGGGTGCAGGCGGAACGGCAGCAGGCACAGAGCGCGCAATATGCGCGCGACCTGTTCGAGCATTCTCCGGTGTCGCTCTGGGTCGAGGATTTCAGCGCGATAAAACGCCTGCTTGATGAGGCGCGTGCGTGCGGCATTCAGGATTTCCGGGTGTTCATGAACGTGCATCCGGAGTTTGTCAGCCGCTGCATGCAGGAAATCCGCGTGATCGACGTCAACCGCCACACGCTGGAGATGTTTGGCGCCAGCACCAAGGAAATCTTGTTCAATAACCTGAGCAAGATCTTCCGTGACGAAATGCGCGATTCCTTTGCCGAGCAGTTGCTGGACCTGTGGCAGGGCAAGACCGAGCAACAGCGCGAGGTGGTCAATTATTCGCTCAGCGGCGAACTGATCAACATCCACCTGCAGTTCTCGGTGCTGGCAGGGCATGAAGCGCGCTGGGACATGGTGCTGGTGTCGCTGGTCGACATCACCGCCCGCAAGAAAGCCGAAGCCTATCTCGAATATCTGGGCAAGCACGACACCCTGACCCAGTTGCGCAACCGCGCTTATTACGTGGAAGAACTCAACCGCCTGTCGCGCAAGGGGCCGTGGCCGCTGAGCGTGATCGCGATCGACCTCAATGGCCTGAAACGCATCAACGACGAAGGCGGCCATGTGGCCGGCGATGCGCTGCTGCGCCGCGCCGGAGAAGTGCTGGCCAAGACCGTCGACGCACCGGACTGCGCGGCGCGCATCGGCGGCGACGAGTTCATGATCCTGCTGCCGGGCTCCGACGAGCGCGCCGCGCTGGGCATGATGGAGCGCATCGCGTCCCTGGTCGAGCTGAACAATCAGTTCTACCCCGGCCAGAGACTGAGTCTGGCGATGGGCTCCGCCAGTTGCCGCTCCGGCGACCAGATGGAAGCCACCTTGCACGAGGCCGACCGCATCATGTATGCGGCCAAAAGCCGCTATTACAGCGAACACCAGATCGACCGCCGGCAAAACTGAAGCGCACAAAAAAACCAGCCCGATGCTGGTTTTTTTACGCCACTTCAAACCCGCAGCAATTACTCGGCTGCGCGCACCCGCATGAAACTGGTAAAGCGCGGCAAGCCGTTCGGCGTGCGTTCGCGGTAGCGGTAAGTCACGACACTGCCGAGCGGCGGCGGCGTCCGGCGCTGCGCGTCGCTCAGGCCGCTGGCCAGGCGAAAACGCCGGCCGTCGGGACCCTCCATCAGCAACGCGCCGCACATTCCCTGCATATTTCCCCTGCCCCGGCAGATGGGCCACCACCGTGGCTTCGGCGTCATGCTGCGGCTTGAGTTTCAGCAGTACATCGCTGCGCCCGGTTTGCCACGGCGCATCGGCACGGTGCAGCATCAGGCCCTCGCCGCCGTCCTGCACCACCTGCTGCAACCGGGCGTGCAGCGCCCGGCGGTCGGCGATGCGCTCCTGCCGCACCACATGCAGCCAGCCCGGATTGGCCTGCGCGACGCTGGCCTGCAACGCCGCGACGCGCTCGCTGAAGGTGCCGGGCGCTTGCGGCCACTCGTAGACCTGATAGCTGATCGATCGCCACTCGGCATCGTCAGCGCTCTGGCGCCGCACCGCTGCCGACAGCCGGTCGAAATTGCGCCGGCCCATCCACAACTCGCCATCCAGCGGGTGCGGCGGCAGCCCGGCCACAAACCAGTCCGGCGCCGCAATGACCCTGCCGCTGCGAAAGCGCAGCACCCGGCCATCCCACAGTGCGCGCACGCCGTCGAGCTTTTCGCTCACCAGATAAGCAGCGGGATCGACCGCATCGGTGAAGTTCTGCGCCAGCAGCAGCGGCGGCGCGATATTGTCGGCCGCGGCGGCAACAGCATGCGCAGGCAAGGCCGGCTGCAGCACCCCGCCCAGCAACAGCAGCGCGATCAGATGGCGTAGCGCAGGCCGCTTCATCGCCGGCCCCGCTGTGGAAAAAGAGGAATATCGCAGCGCATGATCATGCTCCTGGAAAATTTGACAACATTCTCAAAAGCAATAATTTAGCATGCATTGCAGACATGCAAACAAAACCTGCGGCGATGACTGCATTGCGCACGCCAGTTCGATCATGCAAAATCAGCTCTTCGGATTTACGGAAAATGATCATGACATCACCGATCGCAGCACATGGCGCTGCCGCAGTTGACGTCCCGACAGCGGTGTCGGCCGACGATCTGTGCGACGCCGCGCAGGCGCTGATTCACACGCGCCAGAATATTTCGCCCAAGCGGCTGGCCGCACCGGGGCCGAGTCCGGCGCAACTGGAGCAATTGCTGGCGGCGGCCGCCGCCGCGCCGGACCACGGCCAGCTGCATCCGTGGCGCTTCGTCATCATCCCGCAGGACAAGCGCGCGCTGCTGGCCGAGGTGTTCGCGCAAGCATTGAGCGAGCGCGACCCGGACGCGACGCCGGAGCAGATCGCGTCCGCGCGCGAAAAGGCGCAGCGCGCGCCGCTGCTGATCCTGGCGGTGGCGCAGCTGGGGCCGGCCGAGCCGGACATCCCGGCGCCGGAACGCATGGTGTCGCTCGGTTGCGCGATCCAGAACATGCTGCTGACCGCGCATGCGATGGGCTTCGGCAGCGGGCTCACCAGCGGGCAGGCGATGAGCTCGCCGCACATGCGCACGCTGTTTGCGCTGACCGGGGGCGAGCAGCCGGTATGCTTCGTCAATATCGGCACCGCCGGCAAGCGCAAGCCGCAACGCATCCGGCCGGACCCGTGGCAATTCACCAGCACGCTTATAAGAGGCAGATTGCGCCCGCACCAGCTCAATTCATGCGGCCCGGGCCGTAAAATATACTGGGGCATGTATTTTTAAATGCCCTTTATATACGTGCGGGAAAGCATTGTTTTAAACCCATACTCCCCATAAAAATGCGTAAATAAGGGAGCCTTTGCAGCACCGCGCAGCTATTCGAATCGATTGCTTTAACAGACCCTGCTCACCCCGACAGAGAAAGAGACCACCATGCACCGCACCCCTCATTCGGAACGCCATCGCAGCAATCGCATCGGCTGGCTGCGTGCCGCGGTACTGGGCGCCAACGACGGCATCGTCTCCACCGCCAGCCTGATGGTCGGCGTGGCGGCGGCCAGCGCCGGGCGCAACGAGTTGATCGTGGCCGGCGTGGCCGGGCTGGTGGCGGGCGCAATGTCGATGGCGGCCGGCGAATACGTGTCGGTCAGCTCGCAATCCGACACCGAGCAGGCCGACCTGGCGCGCGAACGCCTTGAGCTGGCCGCGCACCCCGAGCACGAACACCAGGAACTGGCAGCGATTTACGTCGCGCGCGGCCTGAGCCCGGAACTGGCGACGCAAGTGGCACGCCAGTTGATGCGACATGACGCGCTGGGCGCGCATGCACGCGACGAACTGGGCATGTCGGACATGGTCAGCGCGCGCCCGGTGCAGGCGGCGCTGACGTCGGCCGCCACTTTTTCAATCGGCGCCGCGTTGCCCTTGCTCACTGCGCTGCTGTCCCCGGCGCAACAACTGGTGCCGCTGATGGCCGGCACCTCGCTGGTATTTCTGACTGCACTGGGGGCGCTGGCGGCCCGCACCGGCGGCGCGCCGGTATTGCAGGCATCGCTGCGGGTCGCGTTCTGGGGTGCGCTGGCGATGGGGATCACTGCCGGCGTGGGAAAACTGTTCGGCACCGTAGTGTAAATTTGATGCTGCGCAACAATTTGAAAATTCGCGATAGTTTCATACACTGAGGGTGGCTCTTATGCGCTCAATTGGCGCACCCAGCTTGAACTCACTTTAAGGAGATGTCATGGAAAAGCCTGTACATCAGTTCACGGAACTGTTCGCCCAATTGGGCCTGCCGGCCGAATTGAACGCCATCAATCACTTCATCGATGTCCATACGCCGCTGGCACCCGACATTAGGCTGGCCGATGCGCCGTTCTGGACGCCGTCGCAAGCGGCATTTTTGCGCGAAGAAATTCTGGAAGATGCCGATTGGGCCGAAGTGATCGACCAACTCAATAGCGCGCTACGGACCGAGCATACGATACATTGACCGGCATCCTGCCGTCACCTGTCCGGCATAACCCTCAGGCCGGACAGGTGCCTGCAAAGCTGGCAGCTTACAAGAACCACTCGCATTCGCGCGCCGTGATCTGGTCCATGAATGCCAGCTGATCCTGCCGCTTGTTCTGGCAGAACACGTTGACGAACTCCTTGCCTAGTGCTTCTTGCACGAAATCGGCGCCGGCCATCCGGCGCACCGCTTCCAGCATGTCGGTCGGAAATTCGACACCGCTGCCGCGCTCTTCGTTGAGCGAAGGAATCGGCTCCCGGCCTTGTTCCAGACCGTATTCCATCGCCGACAGCACGGCTGCCAGCACCAGATACGGGTTGGCATTGGCGCCGGACAGGCGGTGCTCGATGCGCAGGTCCTTGGGTTCCGACTCCGGGATGCGCAGGCAGGCATCGCGGTTTTCCAGGCCCCAGCTGGCCTGCGAGGCGGCATTCACGGTGCCGCTGGTATAGCGCCGGAACGCGTTATGGTTGGGCGCATAAATCGGCATCGTGTGCGGTATCCAGGCCAGGCAGCCGGCCACCGCATGCCGCAAGGCCGCCCCTTCATGACGGCTCAGCAGGTTTTCGCCATCCTCGCCGTACAGGCTGACGTGCAGGTGCATGCCGCTGCCGGCGTGCTGCAGATAGGGCTTGGCCATGAAGCTGGCTTCGCAGCCGTGCTGCTGCGCCACGCCGCGCACGATGCGGCAGAACAGCGCCGAATGATCGGCCGCGCGCAGCGGGTCGCCGGAGTGGTTGAAGTTGATCTCGAACTGCGACGGCCCGTCCTCCGACAGCATGGTGGTGGTATCGATGCCTTGCAGCTGCGCGCAGCGCACGATGTCCTGCAGTACATCGCTGAAGCGATACAGGCTGTCGATGTCAAACGCGGTATGGTCCTGCAGCCCGGTGACCGGGTCGCGCGGCGCTTGCGGCAAGCCATCCTGGCGCTGGCGGTCGACCAGATAGAACTCCAGCTCGAAGGCCACCGTCGGATGCATGCCCTTGCTGCGCAGGCGCTGCAGCACCTGCGCCAGCACTTCGCGCGGCTCGAAGCAGACCGGCGCGGCGGTGTCGCTGGAAGTCATCAGCATCTGCGCCAGCGGTTCGCGCTGCCAGCCGACCCGCACCAGGCTGCCGGGCACCAGGCGGCGCGGGGTATCCGGATCGCCGTCTTCAAACGCATAGTCATCGATCCGGTAAACCCGTCCCTGGGTGCCGAGCAGCAGCATGTTCTGCGGGTACTTCAGCATGCCGCCGGCCGCAATTTTTTCAATCTGCTCGATCGGATAGCGCTTGCCGTGAAAACGGCCGGCCAGATCGAAGCCGAGCAAGTCCACATTCTGGATATCCGGATGCTGCTGGCGAAATGCCTGTACTTCCTGCAACAGGCTGCCGTCGGTCGTGGTGCGTGTGTTCATCAGTCTCTCTCAGTTTGGTGGGGTGGTGATGGTTTGCGGGTTTAACTAAATATCCACAGCACCTTGGTCTGGACCGTGCCCAGGTTGCTGTAACGGCAAGGCGTGCCGCTGCGAAAGTGAAACGCATCGCCGGGTTCGAGCGTGCGTTGCTCGCCGTCCACCAGCATGGTGAGCTGGCCTGCCAGCACATAGCCGGCCTGTTCCGAGCTATCCATGATGTGGCGCTCGCCGGTGTCGGAGCCGGGCTCCATCACGGTTTCCAGCATGCAGAAGCGATTCGACAGATCGGGCGACACCAGATGATCGATCACGCCGCGCGCATAGTTGAGGGTGCGGCGCTCGGACGGCCGCGTCACCCAGGTGCAGGCGCTGGCTTCGGCCTTGGGGAAGAAATAGGTGGTCGGCACGCCGAGCGTCTTCTCGATCACGTTCAGGTCTTCGACTGTCGGCTGCGACAGGCCGCGTTCGATCTGCGACATGAAACCGACCGAGCGCCCGATGCGGCCGGCCAGTTCCTGCAGGGTAAAGCCCTTGCGCTTGCGCAGGTCGCGGATCAGTGCGCCCAGTGTCACGCTGTCCGGATTGGGGTAATTCATGTTTATCCTTGCTAGATCAATATAGGGTTAAATGGCATCGCGCAGGCGATACCAGAACTTGCCGGCGGCTTCCAGCGATGGCGCCAGCCATTTACCGCCGGGAAAAGCCCGCTGCTGCAGCCGCATGAAGATGTCCAGGCTGTGGCGCTGGCCGCCGATCGCATCGGCCACCGCGCGCGCCGCGGCGCAGGTCGGCAGCACGCCGTGGCCGGAATAGCCCAGCATCCAGTACACATTGCCGCGGCTGCCGATGGCCGGCGCACGGTTCATGCTGACATCGATATGCCCGCCCCAGCCATGTTCCAGACGTACGCCCTTGAGCGCCGGGAACACGCGCTCCAGGCGCGGCCGGATGGCGGCGCGGATATCGCGCGGTATCCCGCCCAGATAGGTGCAGCCGCCGCCGAACAGCAGCCGATGATCCGGCGTCAGGCGGAAGTAATCCAGCACGAACTGGTTGTCGGTGACGCAGGCATTGGTCGGCAGCAGCGCTCTGGCGCGGTCCGGCTCCAGCGCTTCGGTCGTCACCATGAAGGTGCCGACCGGCAGGATGCGACGGCTCAAGGACGGGGTCGAGCCGGTCGATGTAGGCATTGCATGCCAGCACCAGCGCATCGCAACGGATGCGTCCGTGCTCGGTCGTGACCTGCACCCGGTCCCCGATCTGCTGATAGGACAGTGCGCGGGTCTGCTCCAAAATCTGCCCGCCGGCCCGCTCGATGGCAGCGGCCAGCCCCAGCGCCAGCTTGAGCGGATTCAGATGCGCGCCCTCCGGGTCCAGCAGGCCGGCCAGATAACGGTCGCTGCCGACCCAGTCGGGCAGCGCCGCGCGCTCTATGAATTGCAGCCGCTCATAGCCCCACTTCTGCGCCGCATGCTGCTGCCACTCATGCAGCAGCTTAATGCGCCGCGGCAATACGGCGGTCCACAGATGGCCGGCACGGTAGTCGCAATCGAAACCGTGGCGCCCAGGCAGCGCCTTGACCTCGGCCGCAGCCCAGCGCATCAGATCCCACAAATGGCGGGCATCCTGATAACCGAGCGCCGCCTCCAGCGGGTCCATGTCGCACGA
The DNA here is from genome assembly GCA_963837775.1 of uncultured beta proteobacterium. Lineage (GTDB taxonomy): Bacteria > Pseudomonadota > Gammaproteobacteria > Burkholderiales > Burkholderiaceae_D > CAWIOX01. The sequence goes on from CAWIOX010000028.1 coordinate 20,988, forward strand.
CCAGCCCAGTATCGCCATGCCGCCGTTGCGCCCGCTGGCGGCCCAGCCTATCCGGCTGGACTCGATCAGGGTGACGCGCTTGCCGGCCAGTGCCAGCCGCAGCGCGGTGTGCAGGCCGGAAAATCCGGCGCCGATGATCAGCACCTCGGTATCGAGCTCATCCGTCTGCGCTGGCCGTGACGCTGCACTACAGGTGGCGGCGTAGTAGCTGGCGACGTGTTGCTGATCCCGTTTGAACATGGCTCGTCTTAAATGAAAAATTTGTATGAAATATTCATGAATTATTGTCTCATTATTTTCATGAAAATAAAATATAAAAATTTCACGAAAAGCACGAAGATTGACCGCTGTGCTTCTGTCAGGCGCAATCCTTTGCGTCGGCGATACGCTTGCGGTTGGACTTCATCAGACTTGAAGCCGGAGAAAGGCATGAAATCGCGGCAGATGCCGGCAGCGATCTGGCGCAACTGTTTTTTTCAGTGAAAAACCAGAAAACCGCGGCCAGTCTTGCCCTGAGCAGGTGACGGGATAAGGGGGAAAGCGTCAGGCGCAATGCGGCCTGACGGATAGGCTTCCGGCCCGCACGGCATCGTTCTGAGCGCGCCTCGGGCGGAACTGAATCGAGGACGGCAAAATTTTGTCGAAAAAAAAGCCCGCTGGTTAAAGCGGGCTTAAATCTATTTTCTAGGAGGAGAATAGAGGAGACAAAGCAATTATGGGTGATCGCCAGTTATAAATCCAATTCCAATTTCAAATATCAGTTATGCGATTTAAGAATAACAAATCAATCTGCCAACAGAATCAGCATTCTCAGTGGATTGGCCTAATCCAGCAGCACGGACCCGTCCGGTCCCCAGTTCACCTTCATGATGCCCGGCTCCTCTTCCTCAAGAAGTCGTGCTTCAAGCTCCTGCACTGTCAACGCACCACGCTGCACACGCAACTCATCGGCCAGGTGCCGGTCTTCGATCACCTTATCCCTGCGCCCCAGCGAGAGCCGGATGATTTCTTCCAGCTCTGTGGCCGTCCATGGCTTGCTGATGTAGCGGAACACTTCGGCCCGGTTGATCGCATTCATGATCGTATCAAACTCGGCGGAGGCGCTGAGCATCAAGCGCACTGCATCCGGCTGCGCATCCCGCACCCGCTCCAGAAAATCCACACCGTTCATTTTCGGCATATGGAAATCCGAAATGACAAAATCAAAAGCGACTTCGTTGACGCGCTCCAACGCTAGTTCCGGGTCGGTAAACAGCTCCATCAGGAATTCCTCATCCCGAATCTTCTGGCGGAGCGTACGCTGCAATGCCTGCAAAATATTTATTTCGTCATCCACCAATAAAAACCGCCGCATTAACCCCTCCGATCCAGACGGACACCAATGCTTAACCGTGCGCCGCCTGATTTTTCAAAATCCAGAATCTGCTGGATTAACCGTTCATCGAGTACATGATCTGCCGAAAGCAACAGTACACCATCCCGACTGATCAAATCCCGCGACAAGATCATCCCGGGCAGCAACTTCAGCGACGTCAGTATCACTTCGCGTGCGGCAGCCACACTGTCGCCATCGTTCAACACACCATTGAATGCATTGACGACTTCCGGGTCATAACGCTTTCCGCTGCCTTGAGTGATGCTGATTCGCGCTTCTTCCGGATGGAAACGACGCTGCACCAGCGTACCGATCTGAAGACTGTCGTAATCGCTGGACAAGGCCAGGATACGCGCACCTATCGGTATTGCTTCGGCAACCAGCGCATCGGGAAATCCGGCACCGTCGAAACGCTCCAGTTGGGAACGCAAGATCTTGGCGGCGCCCCGCAAATCCTCCAGCGGCATGAGCAACTGCTCTCCGCGCACCGGAAATTTGCGGTAACTTGCCAGATTGTCGCCGACCATGGCGCTCACAGGCATGGCCAGCATTTCATCGGAAAAGCCGATTTTCCCGATATCGATCATCAGCCCGGCAATGAATATTTCCTGAAGCGCCTTGCCCTCGACACCCATTTTCACTGCAATTTTTCGGGCCAGATCGGCAACCCGGCGCGAGTGGCCGGACAGATGGCCGCCCCGCATCTCAATCAGATTGGAAAATACCTTGATCGAGGTCAGGAAGCTGGTCTTGAGCTTCTCGTTGGCCCCCAGCAAGGAGTCGTTGGCCTTGTTCAGATCGGCGGTGCGCTCGCGAACTTTCCCCTCCAGACTGGCATTCAAGGCTTTCAATTCGTCATTCTGGCGTTGCGTCAATTCCTCGAGACGCAGCTTTTCATTCTCCAACACCTTGCGTTCCAGCGCATCGCGCACGACCAGCAACATGTCGTTGTCATCCCATGGCTTCGCGATGTAGCGATAAATTTCGCCGCGGTTGATGGCTTCGATGATCGAGCTGACATCGGCATAACCGGTCAACAGGATACGGATCGTATCCGGCCAGCGCGCACGCACCAGCTCCAGGAAATGAGCACCATCCATCTCCGGCATGCGCATGTCGGAGATCACCAGATCAACGCTTTCGGTTGCCAGCACCTGCAAACCGGCCTGTCCACTTTCGGCAACCAGCACGCGGTAGCCTTTTGCCCGGAACAGGCGGCGCAACGAAGAAAGAATGTTCGGTTCGTCATCGACACACAACAAAGTCGATTGTTTTACTTCCGCTTCAATTGGCATCTGCGCAACATCACTCATGCTTTTTTATCCCCTTCTGCATTCTTCTTTCCTGCATGATGGATCGGCCACACGATGCGGAATGTGGTACCTGCACCGCATTGGCTTTTGACCTCTATTCTGCCATCGTGCTTTTGCATGATCCCATACGAAAGCGACAATCCAAGCCCAGTACCCTTGCCTATCGCCTTGGTTGTGAAAAACGGATCAAAAATACGCGTCAGGTTCTCTTCCGGAATTCCGGCACCGTTATCAGCGACCTCAATCCAGACATCTTCACCTGCCGTTCCACTACGAATAGTGATTTTCCCGCGCTCATTACCCATCGCGTGGGCAGCATTGACCACCAGATTCATGACTACCTGATTGATCTGCGATGGCAGGCACTCCGCATCCGGAATATCGCCGTATTCCTTGATGACATCGGCTTTGTATTTGACTTCATTACTGACGATATTGAGTGTGGAATCGATGCCCTGATGCAAGTTTACCCATTGCCACTCCTGGTTTTCGTCCACCCTGGAAAAATCCTTCAGATCCTGCACGATTTTTCTGACGCGCACGATGCCCTCCCTGGATTCACGCATCAGGGCCGGGATATCTTCTTTCAGGAACGAGAGTTCAACCTGTTCCCGCACATGCCTGATTTTTGCCGCGACCTCCACAGATGCGATCTCCGGTTCGGCTGCTTCATAGGCGGCAAGCATCTGAAACATCCCGTCCAGGTAATTTTCAAGTGTGCTGAAGTTCGAAAAAATATAGCCTATCGGATTATTGATCTCATGGGCGACACCGGCCGCCAGTTGCCCAATCGAAGCCAGTTTTTCGGATTGCAAAAGCTGCTCTTGCGCCATCGACAGTTTGGCATTGAGCGCCGTTAATTCGGCATTGCGCCGCTGTGTATCGGCATCTGCTTTTTCACGGTGCCGGATATCCTCGGCAAGTTTCAGGTTGGCATCTGCCAACTGACAAGTACGGCATTCCACCAGATGCTCCAGATCGGCATGCGCACGGCGCAAAGCCTCTTCAGCGATGCGCCGTTCCGAGACGTCTTGCAGCGTCTCGATCGCGCCGACCACTTGCCCATTGGAGTTGCACAATGGTGCCGCCGTAAAATGCATCCACAATCCATTTTTACCCAATTTCGGGAAAAAATCCTCTGCCTCGAAGGCATCCGGAATCAAGCTGGAACGCTTGAATTTATCGTAATACATATCAACCATCGCCTCCAGGCTGCCGGATACAATCAGATCCGCCATCACCGGCCGCTGCTCGCTATAAAACGGCAACCATTGATTGCGTGTCCCTATCATCTCCGAAGCCTGCATGCCCGATGCATGTTCACACGCACGATTCCAGTGCGTAATGACATGGTCGGCATTGATGACAAAAGTGGCGACCGGATTACCGTCAAAAAAAGCCGAAAGGGCTGGCGCCAAAAGCCCTTGTGAAAAATCAACCACACCTGAGGTCTCGCAGGGATCGTTTTCAGCGCAGACGGTGGACAACCGTATGTCAATATTATTGTTCTCCATACACCAATCCCCTTAGGTCGCTAAAATCTGGCACATCTCATTGAACTGCGACTCGGTCTCGCTCAGTATCTGCAGCATAGCCTCCTGATCCAGGCTCAGACTATTCCACGCAATTGGTGACAATGGGGGTACCAAATCGTCCTCACTTGCACAAAGATCCAAAGCATGTGCTATCGCATCGGCAACATGCACCAGACTGGTCAAGCCGCCGCTCCATTGCATATCCGGCGCATGATGTCCGGCAACCGCCATCTGAATTGCAGGCGGAAAGCACCAATGCTCCGCCAACGCATGGCCAACGGCTGCATGATCAAATGGCAATGTCTCGTGTTCGGCTTCCAGCATCGTGCAATCATGTTGTGCACGGTAATTCATCGCCATTTCATACTGCTCAGGAAACCCTGTAACCAATACCAGTCGCCCGATATCATGTAACAGCCCTGCCATGAATGCAGACTCCGGATTCATTTCCACCCGTTTGGCGATTGACCTGGCGCAAACAGCAGTAGCAATCGAGTGCTGCCAAAATCCCTGAAACTCAAACCCCGTTTGATTCTTAGTTGGGAAACGGCCGATCACGGCCGCTGCCGTGACCAGGATACGAAGACTGTTCACGCCAAGAATTGATACCGCTTGCGGCATTGTCGTAACCTTCCGCTGCATCCCGTAAAAGGAGGAATTGGCCAAACGTAAGGCCTTGGCCGACAGCGCCTGATCCTTGGACACTATCGCTGACAACTGATTGATATCGGCATTGCTCTGACCGATACTGCTCAAAAGCTCCATCACGACTGCCGGCAGGGAGGGCAAGGCATGAATCTTGTTGAGGATGTCAGTGAAAGCGATATTACTCATGCCGGACCTCCAATCGATACTGCGTCACATACTGCAATAACAACTGGTCCGCAGCGCCGTCGCCGCATCGCCTGAACAATTTGACGAGACGCTCTTTCTGACGCGCCATCTCGGCTTCCCGATCAATATCCGAGCCTGTTTCCGCGACAATACTCAAGACTTGTATGCCACGTCGCTGCAATGAAAGTAAGATCGCCTCGGTAACAACCGCCCCCTGCTTCAGGATCAATCCACCACGAGCATCAAGCAGGTCCTCTGACACGGCCATCCCGAGCAGCACCTCATTCAGAGGCAGCAGTTTTCCATCGCTGTTCATGCCATGTCCTCACAAGGGGTCAGGGTAATCAGTCTGCCACGTGACTGGGAGTGTGCACCCATCGAGCGACAAGTCACGCTAAACCATGCGCCATCGATTTCAACGATACGCGCTATGTCTTCTCCCATTTCGCATATCGCCTCTGACAGGCTAGGCAATACATAAGCCAAATCACAAGCCAGCATCAGGCCCATCCGTGAAAAAAGTGCCGCTGAGGCAGCATTCACAAAAACGACTATAGCCTGATCATCCAGGCCGATGATCGGCAATGGCAGATATTCAAGGACTTCCCGGACAATATCGAGACTGACTTCATCACGGGCGATTTTTTGCTGTTTCTGCTTGAGCAGCATCCCCAATTGCCTGTTTGCCGTTGCCAGTTCCTGGTTTACATTTTGGACTTCCATATTCAACCGCCTGTTGTCATCTTCCATTTCTTTGCGGCGAAACGCTTCTGCTATATGTTCGCGCAATTGAATATCATCCCAGGGTTTGGTAAGAAATTTATAAATGGCCCCTTCGTTGACGGCGTCCGTGACAGATTTCAATTCGGTATAACCGGACAATACGATACGCACGGTATCCGGATATTTTTCTTTTGCGGCACGCAGGAAATCAACCCCCATCATGCCGGGCATGCGCTGATCAGACACGATGACATCGACCGCTCTCCCCTCAAGCAGCGCCAATCCTTCTTCGCCGCTATTGGCGGTCAGAATCTCATAACCATCGCGCCGCAACAATCGCTTCAGTGCAGCCAGGATATTGGACTCGTCATCGACCAGCATCAAGGTACGAGAAGATGGTTTGATGTCGAAAACATGCTCAGGCAACTGGCACCCATTGCGTAATAAAACGTCGATTTCCGCTTTTGGTAATGGACGGCTGAAGAAAAATCCCTGCATTTCATCGCACATGTTTCGTCGCAAGAAATTACACTGATCCTCGGTTTCGACTCCCTCCGCCACAACTTTGATGCCAAGACTGTGCGCCATTGAAATGATGGTTTTTACTATTGCAGCATCATCCTGATCGGTCTCGATGTCGCTGATGAATGAACGGTCGATCTTGACCCGGTCGAAAGGAAAGCGCTTCAAGTAACTCAGGGAGGAATAACCGGTACCAAAATCATCCAATATCAGATCTACTTCCAGCACTTTCAATTGCCGCAAAATATTCTCACTGGCCGCAGTGTCATGCATCAGGACTGTTTCCGTAATTTCAAGGGAAAGCATATGCGGTTCAATCCGCATCTCAGTCAGTACCTCTTCAATTTTCTCGACTAATTGAAAGTCTCTGAATTGTCTTGGCGAAACATTCACTGCAACGCGAAAATCAATCAAGCCCTGATCAAGCCAGTTGCGCATATCCTGACAAGCCCTGCGCAATACCCACTCACCAATAGTGCCTATTAATCCTGATTCTTCCGCAATCGGAATAAATCGATCGGGTGCGATCAAACCAAGATCCGGGTGCTCCCAGCGCACCAGGGCTTCCAGGCTGACCAGCCTGCCGGTCTGCAAGTCCACCAACGGTTGATATTGCAACAGCAATTGATTGCCGGCTATCGCAGAATGCAGCGCATTTTCCAGGACAACTCGCTCCAGCATTTTTTCGTTCATCTCACTGGAAAAAAACTGGTAGTTGCTACGACCGAGATCCTTGGCTCGATAAAGCGCCATATCGGCATATTTGGATAGTGTCTCGGAATCATCGCCATCCCGTGGATAAAGCGCGATACCGATACTGCAACTTATATGCAGATTCTTCGCCTGCATTGGAAAGGGATTCGAAATGGCACGTGAAATTGCTTCGCAGATTGAGGCCACATGGTGCGACTTTTCCATATCTTTCAGAACAATCACGAACTCATCTCCGCCATAGCGCGAAATGGTGTCCCCTTCCCTGATACAGCCACTCAATCGCTCTGCAATAGCCTTGAGCAACTGATCTCCGGCCAGATGACCGATGCTTTCATTGACCAGTTTGAAATGGTCAATATCAATGAATAACAATCCAACATTGCTTTTATTGCGTTCCGCCTGGAAAATTGCCTGTTGCAACCGGTCCTTCAATAAATTGCGGTTCGGCAACCCTGTCAGGTCATCATGCGTCGCCAGAAATGCCAGTTTCTCTTCATAGTTTTTTTGCTCCGTGACGTCTTTCTGCATTCCGATAAAATGCGTTGTCTTTCCAGCCTCATCCAATACCGGGGACACCGATACCTCACTCCAGAACATGACACCGTCTTTGCGGTAATTCCGCAATACTGCCTGTGCCTCAGTCTTGTTCTGAATAGCCGAGCGAAGCATCATCAGCTCTTGTTGATCAGGCTCGCTATTTTGCAAAAACAAAATGTCGCGTCCCAGCACCTCCTCTAATGTGTAGCCGGATAAACGGCAAAAGGCAGGATTGGCAAATATGATGGGATTAAGCGGCTGACTGGCATCGGTAATGATGAAGCCGCTGATGGATGTCGGTTCAAAAATGCTTAAAGTTTGCTCAGTAATTTCACGCGCTACCTGCCCCCTTTCGACACTTGCATAGGTATCAGACATGGTGCCGATATCAAACAGAATGACTTTCAATATCGTATTCAATAACTCTTGGAATTCAGAAAAATCATTACAGCTGATTCCCCACAAGAGGGGAATTAGCTGCGCCAAATAGTGCCGGTACGCAGCCAAATTTGCATCCAAGATGAGTCCACGACATTGCTGTGCCATGCCGATAGCCATTAAATTTAGAACATTACCTTTGTCATAAGGTTCGCCCTGACCAGGGCGGCAAACAGAGTATGCGTGTCGCAGGCGCTCTAGCAATTCAAGGACAACAGCGGATTGGGCTGAAGCAGGGGCAATAAACGGAATGTTATGGCACTGCGCGCTGAATTGTTGATGAAAATCATCCAGCGGCACTCGCAGCACACCGAGACGTCGGACGTCTTCGTCACCAAAATCAAGATTGCTCAGTCGTGCCGATAAGTGTTGCTCATCAGTGCCGATGGCCGCCAGCATGCCATTAATGTCAATCAGCCCGGAATGGTCAAATTCTATAGACATTATTTCCTTGTGGAAATTCAACGACAAAAAACAAAGGCCAAATTGTCAATCCAGACCCGCCGCGATCAAGCCATCACAACATAATTAGCGCACAAAAAATTAACCATGAGCATCATTTTAATCCAATGCACATAATATAGTTTGCATGAAGCAACAAAACAATCATCCGGTGATCTCCGATCGACACAGACAAATGCAATACGAGAATGGAAAAATATGTTGCGCTGCTTTTTGGTGCGACAGGCCCATATCATTGCCATAATTAACTGAAACCTTTACGCTAGCGCGCTCAGGAGATTACACATGGCAATACCCGCTAAAAAACTCATCATCGCTGCAACACTGTCCAGCTTGGCAACACTGGCTTTATACGGCTGCATTTCCGGCAGCGATCCGCATGCCGCCAACTCGGAGCAGATACGAAATATCAGCATTGCCGGAACAGGGTTCACCGTATACGCTGCCGGCGACATCGCTGATTGCAGGAATTTGCCACCTGTGGAAACTGCCGCGGCAAAAACCGCAGAACTGATTGCTAGCGGACTGGCGCAACATAAGAATGCAGCGGTATTGACCTTGGGCGACAATACTTATCCAGTCGGTTTGCCGATCGAATTCAGCAATTGCTACCAGCCTACCTGGGGCCAATTCAAGAAAAATACCTACCCGTCACCCGGCAATCATGATTACTACACGCCGGAAGCGATCGGCTATTACGCTTATTTTGATGCCGCAGCCGGCCCGGCGCGGCGCGGTTATTACAGTACCGAACTGGGCAACTGGCACATCATTTCGCTTAACAGCAATTTGCAGCCAGAAGACCATCAGGCGCAATTGGCATGGCTCAAGGAAGATTTGGCCCAACATAAAACACCTTGCACCCTGGCTTACTGGCATCACCCTCTGACTAGTTCAGGCGGACATGGCAATAATGAGCGGATGCTCGATGTCTGGACGTTGCTGCAGGAGGCCAAGGCGGATGTGGTGCTGGCCTCGCATGATCACGATTACGAGCGTTTTGCACCGCTCGATGCGCAGCTGCAAAAAGACGAAGCGGGCGGCATTCGCCAGTTCGTCGTGGGGACCGGCGGCGCCAGGCTCGATCCGCTCGGCGTGCGTAAGCCATTCAGCGAAGTGAGTGATAACTCGACGCATGGCGTTCTCAGGCTGGAACTGAAAAAAACCGGCTATGAATGGGAATTCTTGCCGGTTGCAGGCGGTAAATTCAGCGATCGCGGTGCGGCACTTTGCCATTAACAAAGCTTAAGGCGATCAACTGTTTGCGAGCATTGGCCGCAACGGCTGCCATACCATGTCGACCGTCAGATTCCGCATGCAATTGTGGTGTCCCAGCGGGCAATCACGCTGTCGGCACGGTGCGCAATCGAGACGCAGCGACAACGACTGCGCGACATCGGAAAAAGGTGGCGCATGATCAGGGTCGGTCGGTCCATAAATCGCCACAACAGGCCGATTCAACGCAGAGGCGATGTGCAGCAGACCGGAATCATTACTGACCATCGCATCCGCACGTGCGATCAGTGCAATTGCTTCACTCAAGTTGGTGATGCCGGCCAAGTCGCGAACCTCCGGCGTGATTGCAAGAATTTCCTCACAAACCGGTTTGTCTTTACCAGACCCAAGCAGCACAATCTGCGCATCCGGATGCGCATGCAGAATCGTTGCGGCTAACTGCGCAAAGTGCTCAGTGGGCCAGCGCTTGGCGGAACCGAATTCAGCCCCGGGTGCAAAGACAAGCAGCGGACGGTCCATCCGCAAGCCAAGCCGCGACATCGTCTGCACGATCTGATCTTCAGCAACAAAGAGCGTCGGACGCGGCAAAGCCGATGGCGCCGGCACGCTCACCGCAGGCCGTTCTGCCAGCGCAGCATAAAAGGACACCATCGGACGTGGTGCGCTACGGTCGTCGCGATGCATCACATTCAATAAGCCATAGCGCATTTCACCGCGATAACCGACCCGCAGCGGAATGTTCGCCAGCCACGGGATCAATGCAAACTTCAGGGTATTCGGTAATACATAAGCGTCTGCGTAGCCGCGTTGTTTCAGCAGCCTGGCAAATGTCCGACGTTCAGCCAATTGCAATTGACCGTGTTTGAAGGGCGCTTCCAATACCGTATCGACCTCGCGCATGGCGCGCCATACCGGCGCGACCCAGGCCGGCGCCAGCACATCGATAGGGCGTTGCGGATGATTCTGCTTCAATCGCTGCAGCAGCGGTTGTGCCATCACCGCATCGCCAATCCAGTTCGGCGAGATAACCAGCGTGCGTTGCACGGCGCGTTCAGGTGTCATTATTTATTTACGCGGGACACGGCCCATCAGGAAAAATTCATCGTTCGGGCGCATTGAAATCACATTCGCGATCCGGTTCGACAAACCAAAGAAGGCAGTAATTGCCGCAATATCCCACACATCCTCATCGTCAAAACCGTGGCTGGCCAGGAATGCATAATCCGCATCATTGACTTCCTGCGAATGCAGGCACACCTTGAGGGCAAAATCAAGCATTGCCTTCTGCCGTGGCGTTATATCAGCCTTTAAGTGATTGACTGCGACCTGATCTGCGATCAGCGCATTCTTTGAATAGATACGCAGCAATGCACCGTGCGCCACAACGCAATACAGGCAACCATTTCTGGCGCTGGTCGCAGTCACGATCATTTCACGCTCAGCCTTGGTCAAGCTGCCGGTTTCTTTCAGCATCAGCGCATCGTGGTATGCAAAAAATGCACGAAACTCGGCCGGGCGATGTGCCAGCGTCAAAAATACATTCGGCACGAAGCCTGCCTTTTCCTGCACTGCGAGGATCGTAGCCTGAATATCCGCCGCCAGATCCTTCAGTTCCGGCACCGGAAAACGCGAAATCGATGCTGTGCTCATGCTGCCTCCTTGGCAAATTGAAGATGATACAAATTAGCGTAGACGCCATTTTTATCCAGCAGTTCGTGATGCCGCCCGATTTCGATGAGCCGCCCGTGATCCAGAACAGCAATGCGGTCGGCGCGCTCAATAGTCGACAGACGATGTGCGATGACCAGCGTCGTACGGCCCTGCATCAATTCATCCAGCGCAGCCTGTACTGCCCGCTCCGATTCCGAATCGAGCGCGGAAGTCGCCTCATCCAGAATCAGGATCGGTGCATCCTTATAAATAGCACGTGCAATTGCCATACGCTGTCGCTGACCACCGGATAGACGTGAACCGTTATCGCCGATTAATGTCTCCAGCCCCTGCGGCAAGTGGGCAATCACATCATCCAGATGCGCCGCTTTGACAGCAGCCTCCACACGACGACGATCTGGAGCCGCATCGCCGTATGCAATATTGGCCGCCACAGTATCATCGAACAGCACTACGCTCTGACTCACCATTGCCATTTGGCAACGCAGACTTTCCAGGGATATCTGTTCGACAGGCTCTCCATCCAGCCGGATTTCCCCCTCTGCCACAGAGTAAAAGCCTGGCACCAGATTGGCCAAGGTCGATTTACCCCCGCCTGACATGCCGACGAATGCAATGGTTTCGCCCGGCATCACGGTCAGATTGATATGCGACAGCGCAGCTTGACTTTGACCTGGATAAGAAAAGCCGACATCGATGAAATCCAGCCTGCCAGAAGCACGCCCCGATAACACCTTGCCAGTGCCACGTTCAGCAGGTGCATCAATCAATTCAAACACCGACCCGGCTGCCGCCATCCCGCGCTGCAGTGGGCCATTGACCTCGGCCAGATGCTTCAAAGGTGTAAGCAGCATCAACATCGCTGTAACAAATGAAACAAAGGCGCCTACCGTAGCCTGACCTTGGCCGGACTGAATCAGTGCGATCACAATCACGATTGCCAACGCACAAGAAGCGATGATCTGCGTGATCGGTACCGTGGCAGCAAATGTACTCGCCATACGCATTGAATATCTGCGCAACTTGATGGCACGCTCATCAAAGCGATTTTTCTCGTATTGATGGCCGCCGAAGATCTTGATGACCTGCTGCGCACGCGTGGTTTCTTCAATCACCTGCGTCAACTCGGCATTCACCTCAAGGTATTCCTGCGTCAGTTTTCTCAAGCGCTTTCCGGTCAGGCGAACCACCAGCGCGATCAGCGGCAACAATACCAGCGCGATCAGCGTCAGACGCCAATTGATATAGAGCAAATACCCGAGCAAACCAAACACCGTCAAAGTATCGCGAATCAGTGAAGTCAATACATTCCTGATCATGTCAATGATTTGCTGCACTTCAAACATCATCGCATTAATGACTCTGCCAACTGAATTATCCGCATAAAAACCGAGTGGCACCTCCAGGATGCGATTGAACATTTGCTGCCGCAAATGATTCAGGAGTTGCGTTGAAACCCAGGTCATCATGTAACTGGTCGTGAAGGTCGATATGCCGCGCAAGACAAAGATACCGATGATTCCGGCCGGCACCATCCATAGCTGAAATGACGGTTTGCCTGAAAAACCGCTGTCAAGCAGAGATTTCATCATCGCGGCCAGCGTCGGCTCGGTTGCCGCAGTCAGCATCATGCCGAGAAAAGCCAGCGCCAAACGCCCTTTGTAAGGATGCAATAGGAGGACAATCCGCTTCAAATGCGGTGATAAAGTCATTGTTCAGTTCGCTTTTTGATTATGTAATCCGGTTCAATCCGACTCAGATTCAATTCACATGGAAAATAAACAGCCAAGATTATGGCTGCTGTTTTATAAATTTGCCTGGCACAATATTTACATTTTTTAATGTACGCGCATTTTATGCGTGAAATACGCTGTATGTTCCAGCCATCCTGCTTAAGACAGGTTTTTATTTAAAATAATCGATGATACAAGCGCCAATTTTCACCACGTTGGCTAAAAAGTATACCCAAAGCAATCTGCTTACTTGCCTATTTTCCACTCGCTCAGAAAAACAGGCTAATCAAGTCGTTCAAATGAGAAAAACCTTGTAAACTCGGCTCATTACGAGTAGTGAGTACACATAGGAAGTTGACTTGACAATATCTTTTTTAATTTCGACAAGCAGAACCCGCCTACTTGAGATAGGCCGTTGGTCAATATTGCTTTGTCTTTTCTTTGTTCCCATAAACAAACCACTTACCAATATATTCATTTTTTTGGCATTGATTTTCAGCTTGCTGGGTGAACGTACGATAGAACGCTATAAGGCCGCCTGTAAAGAACCTGTCGCTTTGGGTGCCGGAATATGGTTTTTCATTCTGCTGCTATTTACGGTCTTCTCACCGACAGGAGCAGAGCGCTGGATCGCATTGGGAACATTTAAGGCGCTCCTATACCCTCTGATCGCAGTAACTTTGCTGGAAACACAGCAATGGCGAAAACGCACATTACTGGCATTCGGATTGTCCGCCTCACTGATCCTGATGATTTCATGGGGGCAATTCATTGGAGTCTTCAGGCTACGCGATATTGCGCAAGGCAACAGTGCTTACATGTATACCGTATTTAAGGATTACTCCCAGCAAGCACTGCTTTTTTTGATATTGACTGCATTAGGTGCATCGTTTGCACATTCTGCCGTTGATATGAATCGCAAACGGTTTTTATGGCTGTTGTCAGCGGCAGCATTCTTCAACGTGCTCTTTTTGCTGCAAAGCCGTACTGCCTATCTGATTGCCATACCACTTTTATTTTATTGGCTTTGGCAAATAATAGGTAACCGGCGCAGCTTAATATTGGGATCGGTAATTTTAGGATTGATGATCATTGCAGCCTGTTTCACACCAAGGGTACAAGATCGCATGCAACAGGCAAGACAGGATTTATCGCACTATTCGGCCAATCATGAGGCTACATCTTTAGGTATCAGAATTGAACTCTGGAAGCGCACACTCCCGATCATACAGGCCGCGCCCTTTCTCGGCCATGGCATAGGCCAATGGCAGGTAGAATACGAAAAACAGACCAAAGGTCTGCCTAATTTCGAAGGTTTCAGGATGGAGCACCCACACCAAGAATCATTGCTCATCCTATCGGAACAAGGCGTCGTCGGATTCCTCATCTTCGTGACAATGCTAATCCTCCTGCTTGGCTATATCCGCCGCCTTGCACCTCCAGAGCGGCAGTTTTATACAAGCGTGTTATTGATTTACGTAACGGCAGGTCTGGCGAATTGTATTTTGGCCGATTTTTCCCATAGACATCTATTCCTGATGCTGCTTGCATGCATTCCATTCGTGCCGAGTCCATCAAAGAAAGGCATTTCTCTCACAAGATGATGAATCCAGCGACCAAAGATGTCACGGCAGTGACTGTGACTTATGAAAGCGAAACAATAATTGCAGATTTGGCGAAAACCCTTCGCCGTTTCATGCATGTGATTGCTGTAGATAATGCTAGTCAGGATGGCACTACTCAGGCCATTTCAAAACACTTGCCGCACGCTACAATTTTAAAAAATACCAAAAATGTCGGCTTCGGTGCCGGTAATAATCTGGGTGTTGCTTTAGTTCGGACAAGGTACGCATTATTGCTCAATCCCGATTGTGAAATCAGTGAAGACGCCTTGTCAAAATTGCTGTTAGCTGCCGAAACTTATCCCAATGCCGCGATCATCGCGCCCCAAGGGGTATATGAAAATGGAAAGTTGCAACCGTCCTATCGGCATGCTTTTTTTGAAAAAAGAGAAAAGCAAGATTATCTGACTCCCGATGCAACCTGCTCCGCCAAATGGTTGCATGGTTGCTGCCTGCTGGTGCGCGTTGATGCCTTCCGGAAATTTGAAGGGTTTGACGAACGTTTTTTCCTGTATTTCGAGGATGATGACTTATGCCTCAAAGCCTTACAAGCCGGGTATGACTGCCTGCTTGAGCCTGGTGCACAGGTACTTCATCGTGGCGGAGCATCCTCCAAGCCATCTGTCAGGGTGGAGCTACTTAAAAATTTCCACTGGGCGCGTTCAAGGCATCTGATACTCAACAAATATCAAGGCCGGCAGTCATCAATCAAATATCGACTCAAGATCGCTATAACAGCGCCGTTAGCGATCCTGGTTTATACACTGCTGTTAAAGAAAAAATATCTTCTGAAGTGGTTAGGCTGGGGATATTTTGCGTGGAAATTACGATAAATAATGACTCACAGCATCGGAGCCTCTTCAATAACCCCGTTTTCAGCGCTTGTGCAAGCCAATTAATTTCACATATTTGAGATAACTTGAACGCTGATTCATGCGTGCTATCCGATAGCCTGCCACCCCATCCAGAAAACCCAATCTGAATATGTAGGTACGAACAAACGCCCAGATGCCATGGATTGCCGCCTGCACAGGATTCGATTTCTTGCCACGGGAAAAAAGCTGTTTTGCCCCGGCTTCTGAATAGCTTTTAATCTTGCGCTCGACATCCACCATTTTCCGGTAGCTGTAATGATGCAGAGGCGTGTCCAGTCTTCCGACCTTGCCTTCCGCCATTACGTGTTCATGCACCAGATCATCCGAAAAACACGCCTTCCCGCGCCGGAATAAGCGCAATATGTGGTCCGGATACCAACCCCCGTGTCGAATCGGCTTGCCGCAGAAATACGAGAGACGCGGCATTTCGTAGCTATCAAACGCCCCGGACATCATCGCTGTGCGAATCTGATCACGCAGACGATCGGTAAGCCGCTCATCGGCATCGAGCGAGAGCACCCAGTCGCAAGTTGCGGCGTTAAGCGCCACGTTTTTCTGCGGACCGAATCCGGGCCAGACGCTAGTTTGAATAACCGTTGCGCCTGCCGAACGAGCGATTTCGACAGTGCCATCGCGGCTGCCGCTATCGACAACAATCACTTCAGAGGCAATATCGGCCAAAGAATCCAGGCAGTCTTTCAGATTTTCCGCTTCATTCAAAGTGATGATGATGACGCTCAAAGGTAAGCGCATCGGGCTTGTCGCGGCTGAATTTCTAGACATTTACGTGTTCTTTTCTGAATTTCTCATTACTTCTCAGGAAAATGAGATCCCCATTTACTGAGTTGCTTTTTACGTGTTGCTCTTGCCGTCAATATTCGACAGCCACCAGTCCCGCGCCAAACCGGGCTTCCAGTATCTGTCGCAAGTCATCAGATGGCGCCACCTTCCAGGCATCGGCCAGACGCAATTCGCATTCCACGCCGCTTTGACGGTAGCGTAATGCAATCGGTAACCCGCTATCCATCCGATACGGTTCAATTAATTCACGAAATTGTTGCGTGTTAATCGGGTCGGACAGACTCAGTCCGATACTGCGGGCGAACTGCTGGCGAATCCCTGCAATATCCATCACCTTCTCGGCCGTAATCCGTAGCCCCCCGGAAAAACGATCTTCCGAAACCTTGCCCTGCACCGCCAGGAACTCATCTTCCTTGAACAGCGCCTTGTTGGCATCAAACACTTCGTTATAGACCGTCACGTCCACCGTCGCGGTACCGTCGTCGAGCGTCACGATGATCATCTTGCCGCGCTGGGTCATCTGGGTGCGCAGTGCCGCGATCACGCCGGCCATCAGTTTCGGCTCGCGGGACGGCTCCAGATTGGCCAGTTTGGAGCGTGCGAACTGGCGCGCTTCGGTTGCATACGCATCGAACATGTGCCCGGACAGGTAAAAGCCGAGTGCGGCCTTCTCTTCGGTCAGTTTCTGCTTGTCGGTCCAGGGCGCGACCGTCACGTATTCCGGTGGCGCGATCATGTCGCTGTCGTCGCCGCCGAACAGGCTGACCTGATTGATCGATGCCAGCGCCTGATCGGCCGCTTCCATCGCCCGTCCGACCGAGGCCAGCAGAATCGCGCGATCGACCTTGAAGCCGTCGAACGCACCGGAGCGGATCAGCGATTCGATGGTGCGGCGGTTGATCTGGCGCTTGTCGACGCGCAGGCAGAAATCGAACAGGTCGACGAAAGGTGTTTCCTTGCGCGCGGCAACAATCGCCTCGATCGCATTCTGGCCGGACCCCTTGACCGCGCCTAGGCCGTAACGGATCGCGTGGGCCTTTTTGCCCGGTTCGCCTTCCGGCATGAAGCGGTAGTCCGAGCGGTTGATGTCCGGCGGCAGCAGCGTCAGGCCGCAGATGTCGAGCGCATCTTCCACCAGAATCTTGATCTTGTCGGTATCGTCCATCGCCAGCGACAAGTTGGCGGCCATGAAGGCGGCCGGATGATGCGCTTTCAGATACGCGGTGTGATACGACAGCAACGCGTAAGCGGCGGCATGCGACTTGTTGAAGCCGTAGCCGGCGAACTTTTCCATCAAGTCGAAAATCTCGTCGGCCTTGGCTTCCGTCAAGCCATCCTTGGCCGCGCCGTCGCGGAAGATCTGGCGGTGTTCCGCCATTTCCTCGGCCTTCTTCTTACCCATCGCGCGCCGCAGCAGATCGGCGCCGCCCAGCGAGTAGCCGCCGACCACCTGCGCCATCTGCATCACCTGCTCCTGATACACCATGATGCCGTAGGTTTCGGACAGGATGCCCTCGGTGCGCGGATCGGGATAATCGAAGCGTTCGCCGTGCTTGCGCTTGCAGAAATCGGGAATCAGGTCCATCGGACCCGGCCGGTACAGCGCCACCAGCGCGATGATGTCCTCGAAACGATCGGGCCGCGCATCCTTCAGCATGCCCTGCATGCCGCGGCTTTCCAGCTGGAACACGGCCACCGTCTTGGCAGCCGTCAGCAGCTCGTATGACGCGCGGTCGTTCAGCGGCAGTTTTTCAAGGCTGAAATCGGCCATCGCCGGGTCCAGCTGCTTGATGTAGCGCACCGCGCGATCCAGAATCGTCAGCGTGGTCAGGCCCAAAAAGTCGAACTTGACCAGCCCGACCGCTTCCACGTCGTCCTTGTCGTACTGCGACACCACGCCGGAATCGCCGCCCTGCGTGTACAGCGGGCAGAAATCGGTCAGCTTGCCGGGCGCGATCAGCACGCCGCCCGCATGCATGCCGATATTGCGGGCGATGCCCTCGACCTGCTGCGCCAGATTCAGCAACTGCTTGACCTCTTCCTCGTTTTCCAGCCGCTCGGCCAGCATCGGCTCTTCCTTGATCGCATCGGCAATCGTCACATGCTTGCCCGGCTTGAACGGGATCAGCTTGGAAATGCCGTCGCAGAAGTTGTAGCCGAAATCGAGCACGCGGCCGACGTCGCGGATCGCGCCCTTGGCCGCCATGGTGCCGAAAGTGGCAATCTGCGACACCGCATCCTTGCCGTACAGATCCTTGACGTGCTGGATCACGCGGTCGCGCCCCTCCTGACAGAAGTCGATATCGAAATCGGGCATCGAGACCCGTTCCGGGTTCAGGAAACGCTCGAACAGCAGGTTGTATTGCAGCGGATCGAGATCGGTAATCAGCAGCGAATAGGCGACCAGCGAACCGGCACCGGAGCCGCGACCGGGGCCGACCGGCACGCCGTTTTCCTTGGCCCAGCGGATGAATTCGGCCACGATCAGGAAGTAGCCGGGGAAACCCATCTTGATGATGGTATCGGTTTCGAACTTCAGGCGGTCTTCATAGCGGGTCCGTTGCAACGCCCGCTTTTCCTCGTTCGGATACAGCTGCAGCAGGCGCTTTTCAAGCCCGGCCTGCGCTTCCAGCACCAGGAACTCACCGATCGTCACGCCGTCCGGGGTCGGGAAATCCGGCAACTTCGGCTTGCCGAGTTCCAGCGTCAGATTGCAGCGTTTCGCGATTTCGACCGAATTCTGCAATGCCGCCGGCAGGTCGGCGAAGCGGGCCGCCATCTCTTCCTGCGACTGGAAGCATTGCTGGTCGTTGAAGCGCTTGACGCGGCGCGCATTGGCCAGCATCTCGCCTTCGGCGATACAGGTACGCGCCTCGTGCGCGATGAACTCTGCTTTCGACAGGAACTGGACCGGATGCGTCGCCACCACCGGCAGTCCCAGCCTGGCGGCCAGCGCGACCGCCTGCCGCACCTGCGCGTCCATGTTGGGCTGGCCGGCGCGCTGGATCTCGATATAAAAATGATCTTGGAAAATGCCGGCCCACTGCCGTGCATGGCGTTCGGCTGCGGCCAGATTGCCGTTGTCGATGGCCTGACCGATATTGCCGAAATGGGCGCCGGACAAGGCGATCAGTCCCGGCGGGCTGCCATCTTCACGCAATGCCTGCAGCCATTCCGGGCGGATTTCGGCGCGGCCGCGGTGCTGATTGGTCAGCCAGGCTTTCGACAACAATTCGCACAGTTGCAGATAGCCGCCGCGGTTCTTCACCAGCAGCAACAGGCGCGACGGTTTGTCGCGGTCGTCATCATTGGTGATCCAGACATCGCAACCGACGATCGGCTTGATGCCCTTGCCGCGGGCAGCCTTGTAAAACTTGACCATGCCGAACAGATTCGACAAATCGGTCAACGCCAGCGCTGGCTGATTGTCCTGTTTCGCGGCAGGGATGACGTCATCGATGCGTACCAGTCCATCGACGATGGAATATTCTGAATGCAGGCGGAGGTGGATGAATTGCGGTGTGCTCATGCGCGTATTTTACCCGCTCAGCGCCAAGCCCTCACTGCCGTTTATAATGGCGCCTACTCTTTCATCAGCGAAAAATGCACCATGCAGTCACCTTCTACTTTCGTCAACATCGCCGGCTACAAGTTCGTCACCTTCGATGATACCGCTGAGAAACGCGGCGAATTCCGCGCATTGTGCGAACAATTGCAATTAAAGGGCACGATCCTGCTGACGCCGGAAGGCATCAACCTGTTCCTGGCCGGCACCCGCGCCGCCATCGACCAGTTCCTGGGCTGGTTGCGTGCCGATCCGCGCTTTGCCGACTTCTACGTCAAGGAAAGTTATTCGGAAGAACAGCCGTTCACCAAGCTGCTGGTCAAGCTGAAACGCGAAATCATCACGATGAAGATGCCGCTGATCAAGCCGGAACAAGGCCGCGCGCCTTTCGTGCTGCCGAAAACCCTGAAACGCTGGCTCGATAGCGGCCATGACGACGACGGCCGTCCGGTAGTGATGGTCGAAACCCGCAATGCGTTCGAGGTCGATGTCGGCACCTTCAAGAACACCATCGATTACCGCATCAACAAGTTCAGCGAATTTCCGGACGTGATCGCCGCCCACAAGGACGAGCTGGAGGGCAAGACGCTGGTGACCTTCTGCACCGGCGGCATCCGCTGCGAAAAAGCCGCGATCCACATGCAGAACATCGGCTTCGACAGCGTGTACCAGCTCGATGGCGGCATCCTGCAATATTTCGAGGATGTCGGCGGCGACCATTACGATGGCGAATGCTTCGTGTTCGATTACCGCACCGCGCTCAATCCGAAGCTGGAACCGACCGCCACCACGCAATGCTTCGCCTGCCGCGCAGTAGTCACGCCGCGCGAACAGTTATCGGCGCAGTACGTGCCCGGCAAGTCCTGCCCGCACTGCAGCAAGGCGCCGGACATGCCATTGGCCGACGCCACAGCCGCTATTTGAGCGAAATAAATACTGCCCCTTGTATTTTTAGAAGGCCAATAAACATATGCGGGAAACGGGTATTTTTATCACATACCCCCCAATATATTGCGCTTTCAAGGCGCTGCTACCGATAAAAAAGCCCGCAGGAGCATTTCTCTGCGGGCTTTTTTTCAGCTGACCACTATTACTGCTTGAATCTGGCTGCCGTTTCCGCAATGCGCTGACCGAACAGTTTCGCGGTTTCCAGATCGCCGGACAACGGCCCTTCTTCCGGCGACGAGTCGGACGGGCTCTGCGCCATCGCCCCGGCGGAGGACGCGAGGTAGTTGACGTCGTTGCGCTGCGCCGCCTTGGCGTTGGACGGCATCAGGCCGGTGCCGACCCAGACCATCGAATGCTGCATCGCGAACGTGAAAAGGTAGTGCAGCGTCGACAGCTTGTCGCCGTTCATGCTGGCGGAATTGGTGAAACCGGCAGCGATCTTGTTCTTCCAGACTTGCGAATACCAGGGCTTGGAACTGGCGTCGGCAAATTTCTTGAACTGCCAGGACACGCTGCCCATATAGGTCGGCGAACCGAAAACGATCGCATCGGCGGCGGCCAGCGTGGCCCAGCCGGCGTCCGACAGATTGCCTTCGGCATCGATCGCGATCAGCTGCGCGGCGGCGCCGCCGGCTTCGGCGCCTGCCAATACCGCTTCGGCCTGCTTGCTGGTGTGGCCGTAGCCGGAGTGATAAACGATAGCGACTGTGGTCATGTGTTTTCCATTAAAAGAGTGATCGAAAGCATTGTCAGCACAGCGCCAACAAGCAAATGATGCGTACTGCTGAAACAAATTTCATGTGGGAAATAGGGCTTGCGCCGCGACTCAATCCAGGTCAAACAACAACACCTCGGCCTGGCGCCCGCCATCCAGCGTGATGCGCTGTTCATCCGTGATCCTGAGCGCATCGCCTGCTTTCAGTGCGATGCCGTTGACACTGAGTTCGCCCTGCGCCAGATGCAGGTAGACCTTGCGCCCGGCTGCGATCGGATAGACTACCTGCTCCGGCCCGTCCAGCAAACCGGCATAGAGTCTCGCATCCTGATGGATGGTGACCGAGCCATCCTGCCCGTCCGGACTGGCGATCAAGCGCAAACGGCCTCTCTTTTCTGCCGCATCAAAACGCCGCTCCTCGTAACCTGGCGCAATACCCTGCACGTTCGGCATGATCCAGATTTGCAACAGATGGGTGCTGGCGCCCTCGGCATGATTGAATTCGGAATGCATCACGCCTTTGCCGGCACTCATGCGCTGCACGTCGCCGGGACGGATCACGCTGCCATTGCCCATGCTGTCCTTGTGCGCCAGTTCGCCTTCCAGCACATAGGTGATGATCTCCATGTCCTTGTGGCCATGCGTGCCAAAACCGCTGCCCGGCTTGATCCTGTCCTCGTTGATCACGCGCAGGGAGCCGAATCCCATGTATTGCGGGTCATAATAATCACCAAATGAAAAGCTGTGATAGGCGTTCAGCCAGCCATGATCGGCATGGCCCCGGTCTTCGCTTCGGCGTAAATCCAGCATCGCATCACTCCTTTTATTTAAAAATATTGGTGTATGTGACACACTATAGAGCAGCAACAAAATCAGTAACAGGGCATAATTTCGGACAAGTTGTTCAACTATTTTGAATATCCAGCCATGCGATGAATCTGACACTTGAAGCGATACTCATTCTCGATACCATCGATCGCAAAGGCAGCTTTGCCGCAGCGGCTGCCGCCCTTGATCGGGTACCGTCGGCGCTGACCTACAATGTGCGCAAACTGGAAGACGAGCTCGATGTCTTGCTGTTCGACCGGCGCGGCCATCGCGCCAAACTGACTCCGGCCGGGCTGGAATTGCTGCACGAAGGCCGGCATCTGTTGCGCGCCGCCGAGGAACTGGAGCAGCGCGTCAAGCGCACCGCCACCGGCTGGGAAGTGGAGTTACGGATCGTCCTGGATAATGCGATTCCGTTCGAAAGAATGCTGCCGCTGATCAGCGACTTCGACCAGCAGGCCTGCGGCACCCGCCTGCGGTTTAGCGCCGAAGTCCTGTCCGGCGTATGGGAATCGATCTACACCGGGCGCGCCGACCTTGCGATCGGTGCAGCGCAGGAAGGGGCCGACATGATTCGCATGCACGGCGGCTACCAATTGCAAGCCCTGGGCGAATTTGACTGGGTCTTCGCGGTAGCACCACGGCATCCGCTGGCATTGGAAGCCGGGCCATTGTCAACTGAGGTAATTCAGCGCCATCGTGTGGTGGCTGTGGGCGACACCGGCCGCATCCTGCCCGGCATCTCGATCGGCCTGTTGCATGGCCAGGATACGCTGACGGTTCCCACGCTGGAGGCCAAACTTGCGGCGCAACTGGCCGGCCTCGGCTGCGGCCATCTGCCACGCACACTGGCCGCACCGTATCTGGCTTCCGGCGCCTTGCTCGAAAAACAGACCTCGGAAATCAAATCGGCAGGGATCATGCATATTGCATGGCGTTCGGCATTGCGCGGCAAGGCATTGAAATGGTTTCTGAAACGTCTGGCTGAACCGGCCACGCAACGCCTGTTGCTGGACTGAATCAAGCAATACGGATGAGGAAAAGATGAATGTGCCGATGCATCAGGGCAACATCTGGATGAGGCGGAATCTTGTCTTGGAATGAACCAGTACTGCTGCGATAAAACCTGCGGCATCAATCAGATTGATGCCGCAGTGAATCAGAAGCTAGCCTTGTTTCTTG
The DNA here is from genome assembly GCA_963837775.1 of uncultured beta proteobacterium. Taxonomy (GTDB): domain Bacteria; phylum Pseudomonadota; class Gammaproteobacteria; order Burkholderiales; family Burkholderiaceae_D; genus CAWIOX01. The sequence continues at coordinate 44,617 of CAWIOX010000028.1, forward strand.
GGAGTGCCACCCAGCAGCACGGCTATTTTGGCTTTTTGTGACTTGGTAGAGGATGGCTGGGTCAGCGACTTGCCGTTGCCTGCACTGTCTGTAGCAGTCGTCGGCTGCGCTGGCTCGTAAGGCTTCAGGAACCAGGGGTCAATCTTGTCTTTTCTTGAAGATCCAGAATAGCTAGTCCGGCCCGACTGTGCAGCGGCATTTCGTCCGGCGCTTTCCGGTCTGCCTGCTGTACTGCTGTCATCGCGCCGTGGCCGGCGCTCGCTAGTGCGCTCCTCGGAACGTGTGGAGCGCGGCACAAAGCCCTGCAGCGGAAGACGCACAAAACTGTGCTTGATCAGTTTTTCGATATCGACCAGCAGACGCTCATCCTTGTCGGAATACAGCGAAATCGCGTCGCCGGAAGCACCCGCACGTCCAGTGCGACCAATCCGATGTACATAGTCTTCAGCGCTATACGGCAGGTCAAAATTGATTACGCAGGGTAATTCTGCAATATCCAGGCCGCGTGCAGCAACGTCGGTTGCGACCAGTACTTCGATTTTCCCTTGCTTGAATGCCTCAAGCGCCGCCATGCGCTCGGCCTGTGTCTTGTCGCCATGGATTGCAGAAGCGTTGACACCCTCCTGTTCCAGTTGCCGCGCCAGACGCGAGGCACCGATCTTGCTGTTTGAAAACACGATCACCTGTTTCAGACCGCGTTCGCGGATGATGAAGGACACCGCATCCGACTTCGATCCTTCGTCCACCTTATAGACGATTTGCGTCACGTTTTCAGCGGTCGAATTACCTCGCGCCACCTCGATCATCACCGGATTGGTCAGAAAACTATTCGCCAGTTTCTTGATTTCACCGGAGAACGTCGCAGAAAACATCAGGTTCTGGCGCTGCTTGGGCAATAAATTGATGATACGCTGCAGATCCGGCAGGAAGCCCATATCCAGCATCCGATCCGCCTCATCCATGACCAGGATCTGCACCTGCGACAGGTTCAGAGTCTTCTGCTGGACATGGTCCAGCAGACGTCCCGGCGTTGCAATGACGATCTCAACACCCATACGCAACACCGCCGTCTGCGGCGCCATGTCCATGCCACCGAAGACAACCGTGGAACGCAGTGGCGTGTGGCGCGAGTAAGCCTTTACATTTTCCGCAACCTGATCGGCCAGTTCACGCGTCGGGGTCAAAATCAGTGCGCGCACCGGATGACGTGCAGGAGATGCACTGGTATTGGCATGCGCCAGCAAGAGCTGAATGATAGGCAGGGAAAAACCGGCGGTTTTACCCGTTCCGGTCTGTGCCGCCCCCATCACGTCGCGCCCTTGCAAGACAATAGGAATTGCTTCTGCCTGAATCGGCGTAGGGTGGACATAACCTTGATCGGCAAGCGCACGCAACACGTCCGCAGACAAGCCGAAATCCTGGAAGCGAACTGCAGGTGCAATTGCTTGCACTGTTTCGGGAGATGTTCCCGATGGTGACTGAATTTCTGACGTAGTTTCAGGCATGATGTATGGTGGGCCTCCCGTGAGTCGAACACGGCACCAACGGATTATGAGTCCGCTGCTCTAACCAACATGAGCTAGAGGCCCATTTTCTTTCGTGCGGGCTAAACCCGCTTAATATGCTCCCCCTGAAAAGGGGGCCGGTGCGAGTTTAAAACCAACTCGCCATTTTATACTATTTAATTGCCTTCTAGGAAGCTCTTCAGCTTATCCGAACGCGATGGATGACGCAATTTGCGCAACGCTTTTGCCTCTATCTGACGAATGCGCTCACGCGTTACATCAAACTGCTTGCCCACTTCTTCCAGTGTATGGTCAGTAGACATTTCAACACCAAAACGCATGCGCAGCACTTTTGCCTCGCGCGGGGTCAGTGAATCGAGCACATCCTTGACCACATTGCGCATCGACGCATGCAAGGCCGCATCGGCTGGCGCCAGGGTATTGTTATCCTCGATGAAATCCCCCAGATGAGAATCGTCGTCGTCACCGATCGGCGTTTCCATCGAAATCGGCTCTTTCGCGATTTTCATGATCTTGCGGATCTTGTCTTCTGGCATTTCCATCTTGATGGCCAGTGTGGCCGGATCAGGTTCGGCGCCAGTTTCCTGCAAAATTTGACGAGAAATGCGATTCATCTTGTTGATGGTTTCGATCATGTGCACCGGAATCCGGATGGTGCGAGCCTGATCGGCAATCGAACGCGTAATCGCCTGACGAATCCACCAAGTTGCATAGGTCGAAAATTTGTAACCACGGCGATATTCAAACTTATCAACCGCTTTCATCAAACCGATATTACCTTCCTGAATCAAATCAAGGAATTGCAAACCACGATTGGTATATTTCTTGGCGATCGAAATAACCAGACGCAAGTTGGCTTCGGTCATCTCGCGCTTGGCACGGCGGGCCTTCATTTCACCAGCCGCCATCTTTTTATTGATGTTGCGCAAATCAGGCAGAGGCAAAACAACACGCGCCTGCAAATCGATCAATTTCTGCTGCAACTGCTGAATTGTCGGCACATTACGACCCAGGATCGCGCTATAGGCATGACCTGAATCGACTTCTCCCACCACCCAATCAAGATTGGTTTCATTGCCGGGGAATACTTTGATGAAGTGGGAACGCGGCATACCGCAACGATTTACAGCGACATCAAGAATCTGCTTCTCGATATGGCGTACTTCATCGACTTGCCCACGCAAGGTATCACATAATTTTTCGACTACTTTGGCGGTAAAACGGATTCCCAGCAGTTCGTTTGAAATCGCTTCTTGCGCTTTCACATAGGACTTGGAGTTGTAGCCTTCCTTTTCATACGCCTTGCGCATCTTGTCGAACTGGCTGGAAATCGTCGCAAATTTTGCCAGTGCATCGCGTCGCAACTGCTCCAGTTGCGCAGCAGAAAAACCTGCAGCGCCGGAGGCACTGGATTCATCTTCTTCATCCGCATCCGCTTCCTCGTCGCCTTCCTCATCGTCTTCCTCATCGGAAGCGACGATTACCGGCTCCTGAACTTCGGATTCCTCAGGATTGACCAAGCCATCAACAATTTCATCAATCTTGATCTCATCGTTCGCGATCTTCTCTGCCGCCGCCAGTATTTCGGCGATGGTAGTCGGACAGGCAGAAATAGCCTGAATCATGTCTTTCAAGCCGTCTTCAATCCGCTTGGCGATGACGATCTCACCCTCACGCGTCAGCAACTCAACCGAACCCATTTCACGCATATACATGCGCACCGGATCGGTGGTACGGCCAAAATCCGAATCCACGGTGGACAACGCCGCTTCGGCTGCCGCCTCGGCTTCCTCATCACTCGCCACACTGGGCACGTTATCCGACAACAGCAGCGTTTCCGCATCCGGCGCCTGCTCGTATATCGCAATCCCCATGTCATTGAAGGTGCCGATGATGCCTTCAATGGCCTCAGGATCAATGATGTTTTCAGGCAAGTGATCGTTGATTTCTGCATAAGTCAGGAAGCCGCGTTCCTTGCCTAGCTTGATCAGAATCTTCAGCTTTTCGCGACGCGCCTCAAGCTCCTCCTCGGAGGCCTCGGTATCCGAAGAAAATGCATCCTTCAACAAGGCCTTCTCTTTGGCCTTGCGATCTTTCGCCTTGGCCTTATCCGCCGCCTTCAGTTCAGTACGTTCAACTGCGTTCAGCGCTGCAATCTCGTCGTTTTCAGGCTGAAACTCTTTCGGCTTACGTCCACGCCGCCCCGGCACCTTGACACTGGGAAGGATGTAACCTGAAGTGTCAATCGCCGCCAATGTAGCAGCGTCTGTAGTCTGATTCACCACAGGCCCCGCCATCGTCACCTTGGTGTCGATTTTGACTGGTGTTTTTTCTGGTTTAGCCGCGGCTTTCATGGGCTTGATAGCGGTTTTGGATTCAGATTTCTTGTTTGTCACAGGAGCTTTCAATTGCGCAGGGGACGACGTTACAGCAGTTTTCGGCATCGATTTTAGTGACCCGACAGCATCATCCGATGTCTTTTTCAACACTGCCCTAGCGACCGCCTCAGGTTTTTCCACTTTGGCGACTTTTCTTGCTGACGATTTGCTTGGTGTCTTTACAGCAGCTACAGGCATGCTTTTATCAGCCATTTTAGCTATTGGTGGCACTGCCACTTTCGAGGACACCTTCTGGGTTGAAGCCGTTTTTACATTCTTCTCGGCAAGTGCCTGGGTTTTCGCGGATTTCTTCATTGCGTTCGCCTAAGATCAATACCAACCAAGTTACTGTTTGATGCTGCACGAATTGAGTCCCACTTTGCGCCGGATCAAGCACAATTTGACAACCCGACTCAAGCCATACCCTTCGTATTTTTTCGCCCGTCTGACAAAATTTAACTCACTGAACGAAAACCATAACACCTTGAATCAAAAGCTTTTTATTATAGCATGTGATATTTACCATCAAAACCCAAGGAAAGTCGACGCTTATCGACGTGCAATCTCGGCCTCAGCCTCACGCTTCAAGGATTCCTGTTGCGCCCAGATTTCCCTGTAACGCTGGCGTGACTCCTCAGAATGCAAACCGGTAGCTGCCAATTGGTCTGATGCAACTTTCAATGCTTTCATTTTAGTTTGTCGAACCGCGCCCGCCAACTCCAATTGCACAGTTTCGATATCAGATTCATGCTCTGATGAAATTTCAGCAATCAATTGATCAAAATCCGATCCTGCTGCACGTAATTGCTCAGCCAAAGCGGCGAAATTGGCATTCGGCCCCATCGCCTGGCATGTGGAAAGCAATTGCGACAACATTGCACCACGGTCCGGCGAAATATCGACCACCGCTTCGAGCAGCGTCTGATCCACATGCAATGCCAAGGCAGGATAAGCCACCAGAAGCCGGATGATTTGCGACTCCAGACCCACTGGCGGTGTGCGCCTGGTCTTGGGCGGCGCCGCCTTCACACGAGCAACCGGACTGGCAAGCTCGAATAGTGTCTCGATTTCAGATGGCGTCGATTGCGTCAGTTGCGCCAGACTACGCACGATTTGCAAGCGCAAGGACGAAGGTGGCAGCGCCTGCAACAACGGCTTGGCATCAAACTGGGTTTTGGCGCGCCCTTCGGGCGTGCTCAGATCATTATCGCCTGCAACCTCTTTCAGCAAGAACTGCGACAAAGGCATTGCATCCTGAATCTGCTGCGCAAAAGCTTCCGCACCCAGTTCACGCACATAACTATCCGGATCATGCTCGGACGGCAAAAACAGGAATTTGATCGTTTTATTGTCGGATGCATGCGGCAAGCTGGCATCCAGCGCGCGGCGGGCAGCGCGACGTCCAGCGGTGTCGCCATCAAAACTGAACACCACATGATCCGTCTGGCGCAACAATTTCTGTACATGCGTGGGCGTACAAGCGGTACCGAGCGTAGCAACCGCCTGTGGAAAGCCAAGTTGCGCCAGCGCAACAACGTCCATGTAACCCTCGGTCACCAGTACATAACCGGCCTCGCGTATTGCCTGGCGCGCCTCAAACAGACCGTACAGTTCAAGGCCTTTTTGAAACAGCGGGGTCTCGGGAGAGTTCAGGTATTTCGGTTCACCGCTATCGAGGATGCGGCCGCCGAATGCGATGACCTGACCTTTGGTGTTGCGAATGGGGAACATGATGCGATCGCGAAAACGATCATAGCGGCGTCGATTAGTGCCCGGCTCATCGCTTTTATCGATGACAAGGCCCGCCTCGACCAGAGCCTCCGCCTCGTAATTCGAGAACACCTCGCGCAAACCATCCCAGCCATCCGGCGCATAGCCGAGGCCGAATCTGGCCGCAATCTCGCCAGTCAAGCCGCGCTTCTTCAGGTAGGCAATGGCTGATGGTGCTTCACGCAAGCGACTGCGATAAAAATCGCAGGCTACCGTCATCACCTCGGACAGCGCCATGCTCCTGGCCTGCACTTCGGCACGCTGGGCCGGCAACAGACGATCCTCTTCAGGAACGATCATTCCGACGTTCTGCGCCAGATCCTTGACCGCATCGACAAAGCCAAAACCCGAATACTCCATCAGGAAACTGATCGCCGTACCATGCGCGCCGCAGCCAAAACAATGATAAAACTGCTTGGTGGGACTTACCGTAAAACTGGGCGATTTCTCATTATGGAACGGGCACAAGCCCATGAAATTCGCACCGCCCTTTTTCAATTGCACATAGCGACCAACCACATCGACGATATCGACACGGTTGAGCAAGTCCTGAATGAACGGCTGCGGAATCATCTTGAGCTCGCGCCCTTCACAATCAAGCTTTGGTCAAAGCGGCTTTCACCAACGCCGATACAACGGTCATATCTGCACGTCCGGCCAATTTCGGCTTCAGTACCGCCATCAACTTACCCATGTCCTGCGGACCGGTGGCACCAACCTCGGCAACTGCAGCAGCCACTTCGGCCTGCACTTCAGCATCCGAAAGAGCGGCCGGCATATATACCGATAAAATTGCCAGTTCGGCTTTCTCGATATCCGCCAGATCCTGACGCCCGCCTGCCTCGAACTGGCTGATCGAATCCTTGCGCTGCTTGATCATTTTTTCAACGATGGCGAGCACATGCGCGTCGGTCACCTCAACACGCTCATCGACTTCTTTTTGCTTGATTGCCGCAGTCAACAGGCGGATTGCGCCCAGCTTGACGGTATCTTTGGCGCGCATCGCCGCCTTCATGTCGTCGGTAATTTGTTCTTTCAAGCCCATACAAACTCCATTTCAATCGAAAAAATACAAAAACCCGCAGCGGAACAACCGGAGCGGGTTTTGAATCCAGCCGCACAAAACGTGCGGTGAAGAATTATTAGTACAGCTTCTTCGGCAGCTGTTGGCTGCGAATACGCTTGTAGTGCCGTTTAACCGCAGCTGCCAGCTTACGCTTACGCTCAGCAGTTGGCTTTTCGTAAAATTCACGTGCGCGCAACTCGGTCAACAAACCGGTTTTTTCAATAGTGCGCTTGAAGCGACGCATCGCGACTTCGAACGGCTCGTTTTCTTTAAGGCGAATTGTTGTCATGTAAATTCAAACGATGGTTTTAGGGGAAGAGATAAATTGTATCAGACTTATTTTCCTAATGGAAGATCTTTAAGCAGAAAACTGTCAAACCGACTGGCCCGCCGCCACACCGGACGCCCAGGCCCACTGGAAATTATAGCCGCCCAGCCAGCCGGTCACATCGACCGACTCGCCGATGAAATGCAACCCCGGCACGCGGCTCGCCATCATGGTCTGCTGCGACAACTCGCGCGTATCGATGCCGCCCAGCGTGACTTCCGCCTTGCGGTAGCCTTCCGAGCCATTCGGGGTGATGGTCCAGCCATTGAGCGAAGCGCCCAGCGCGCGCAATTGCTTGTCGGTCATATCGGCGATGCGCGCATCGGCTTTGAAGCCATTCAGCGCCAGCCAGGCGTCAACCAGGCGCGACGGCAGCCATTGCGACAGGATGTTGCTCAGGTTCTTCTTCAGCGAAGACTTGCCCTCGATCAGCGTTTGCGCAACATCCAGCTCCGGCAATAAATCGATGGTCAGCGGCGCACCCGGTTGCCAGTAGCTGGAGATTTGCAGCACCGCCGGGCCGGACAGGCCGCGATGGGTAAATAACAAGTCTTCACGGAAACGCCCCTGCGCCTTCTTGCCACCGGTCACGATCTCCACCGGCAAGGCGATGCCGGACAACTCGGCAAACGGTTGCCACTGCACTGCATCGAATGTCAGCGGCACCAGTGCAGGACGGGGCTCCACCAGCTTCAGGCCGAACTGGGTGGCGATCCGGTAAGCGAAATCGGTGGCGCCGATTTTAGGAATCGAAAGACCGCCGGTGGCGATCACTACCGACGCCGCGCTCACGTCGCCGGCATTGGTTGCAATCGCGAATTCCTGATCGGTCCTTGCTGATGGCAGTCACATTGCACGGCATCTTCCAGTGCACCTTGCCCGCATTGCATTCGGCTTTCAGCATGCCGATGATGTCTTCTGCCGAATTGTCGCAAAAAAGCTGGCCCTTATGCTTCTCGTGATAGGCGATGCGGTGGCGCTTCATCAAATCCAGGAAATTTTGCGGCGTGTAGCGCGACAACGCGCTTTTGCAGAAATGCGGGTTCTGCGACAGGAAATTTTGCGGGCCGGCATCAATATTGGTGAAGTTGCAACGGCCGCCGCCGGAAATGCGGATTTTCTCGGCCAGGCTGGTCGCGTGATCGATCAGCACCACGCTTTTGCCGCGCTGGCCGGCGACAGACGCGCACATCATGCCGGCTGCGCCTGCGCCGATTACGGCAACATCATATTTTTTCGTCATGGCTTAATCAATTTGTAATAAGCCGTGATTGTAATTGTTTTGAAACCGACAGGCAGTGCGTGAGCTGCTCGGCGATCGTCGCCGGCACCGGCCGCTCGCCACGCAACACCTGCTGCACCCACGCCGCGGTGCTCGCCGCATCGCTGGTTTCAGGCAAGTCTGCGCCTGCACTGCCCGGCTGGGTTTGCACCAGCGTCGTGCATTGCCCTTGATGGAACCAGTCGATCTGCTGCGCACGCATGGCGTTGGCGACGGTTTCGCCTTCGGTACCGCGCATCAGGAATGCATCGCCGCGCGCTGCCGGGGCCGCCGTCGTGAAATAAGTGGTCAGCATCGCCAGGTATTCCGGGTGCGTATACGAGGTCAGGCGCAATGCCGGGCCGTTGAAGGGTTGCATGATCTTGACCAGGGTATGGGTCGAATTGCGCACGCCCAGGATGCGCCGCATCGCCAATTGACGCGCCAACTGCGGCGCCAGCGCCTGAATCGGCATGAAGGCTGGCTGATGCTGCGCAAAACAGGCCTCGGCCTGCTGCACCGACTGTGAATGGGCCAGGCCCAGCGCCTCGAAGATTTCTGCAGTAGTCACGCGGCCATGGTCTTGCGTGACCCCGTGCACCAGTACCGGCACGCCCTCCCGCGCCAGCAGCAGCGCCAGCAGCGGCGTCAGGTTCGCCATTTTGCGCGAGCCGTTATAACTGGGAATCACGATCGGCGCATACGGCGCAGCTTGCCCGCCCTGCGGCACCGACAGCTTGTCGAACGAGGCTTCGGCCGCATCGAGGAAGCCGGCGATCTCGTCGACCGACTCGCCCTTGATGCGCATCGACAGCAAGATCGCGCCCAGTTCCAGGTCGGAAACGCGGCCGTCCAGCATCGCCGCGTACATCGCCCGTGCGTCATCGCGCGCCAGGCTGCGCGCGCCATCCTTGCCGCGCCCGATGACCTTGATGAAGCGGGCCGCGGCGAAGTGTTCAGTTGCTTGTAAATTTTCCATCGCCGAAGTTTACACCGATTGCGCGTCCAGGAAAATATTGCATCCGGGATTGCGCAACCAGGGTTCGCCTTTCTTGGCTTTTGCCTAGGCCGCCGCTTTCACGGCATTGCGCACCAGCACCATCTGCTTCAGTTCGGGCACGCAGGAACCGCAACTGGTGCCGCATTTCAGCCTGGACTGCAAGCCTGCCAGCACCGCATCCGGCGTGCCCTGCTGCGTAAGCAGAGCCTCCTGGATTTCCGATTCGGCGACATTGAGGCAGTTGCAGACGATCCGGCCGCGTGACTTGAAGCCTTGCGGCACCTTGGTCGAGGGCATCAGCAGCATGCGCCCGAGCGCCGCCACCGGCAGTTCGCCTTCCAGGTATTCCTTCAGCCAATGCTCGGCCGAGGTATCGCCCGCCATCGCAACCGCTGCCAGCTTGCCATCGCGCACCAGAATATGGCGCGCATTGCCGCGCTTGGCATCGTCGTAGCGCAGCACGCCGGCCCCCTCGATGCCGAAACGCGATTCGATTTCCTTCACCAGCGCGGCGTCGGCGACGTAATCGTCGGCGGCGCGGAACAGCACGCCGACTTTTTCGCGCCCGAACAGCGTGCATGACGCATAGCTGAAACGGCGCAGATACGGCCGCAATGCCGATTGCAGCGCCAGCACCTGCGACGCATCGACCCAGCCGAATACCAGGAAACGCCACGGCAACTCGGCCTTCAGGATCTTGACCGCCGCATGCTTGAGTTCCGGCTGCTTGGACACCGGATCGACCGTCGACAGCGTCAGCGCATTCACGCCATAGGTGCCGGCACCGTCATGGCCGCGGCCGGACACATATTCCTCGCCCCAGTGCATCGCAATGAACGCCTGTCCGGCGCGCATTTCTTCACCGGCCACTGCCGGCAAGATTTGCGAGCCGCGCTTGCTGGTCACATGGACCAGTTCGCCGCTCTTGATCAGGCGGCGCTCCATGTCGAGCTGCGACATCACCACCGACGGCTCGGACGCATGCGCAAACAGCTGCGCGACGGTGCCGGTGCGGCTCATGCCGTGCCACTGGTCGCGCAGCCGCCCTGTCGTCAAATGAAACGGGTAGCGCGCCTCGACCGCTTCGGCCACCGGCTGATACACGGTATTGACGAATTTGGCGCGGCCGCTGGCGGTCGGGAAAATCCCGTCTTCGTACAGGCGCTGCTTGCCGCTCGCGGCGCCTTGCGGGAACGGCCATTGCTGCGGCCCCCGCTGTTCCAGGATGTCGAACGACAGGCCGGTGATATCGAGATCGCGTCCGCGCGTGGTTTCGCGGTGCTCGTTCCAGATGTGCTTCCGCGCTCGCATACGGAAACAGCGTGTTGCTCTTGCCCAGCAGGCGTTCCAGCCGGCGCGCGAAGTCGACGACGATTTCCCAGTCGTGGCGGGTCTCGGCCGGTTTCGGCAGCACCGGCTTGAAGCGGGTGATGCGGCGCTCGGAATTGGTGACGGTGCCGTCCTTCTCGCTCCAGGTGGTGGCCGGCAGCAGCACGTCGGCATAATCGACCGTCGCGGTGGTCTTGTAGGCTTCCTGCACGATCACCAGTTCGGCATTTTGCAGCGCTGCGCGCACCAGCTTCTGGTCCGGCATCGACTGCGCGGGATTGGTGCAGGCGATCCACAGCAGCTTGATCTGGCCCGTGCGCACCGCCTCGAACATCTCGACCGCAGTCTTGCCCGGCGTGGCCGGCACATCGTCCACGCCCCACAGCTTCGCGACTTCGGCGCGGTGCTCGGGATTGGCCAGGTCGCGGTGGGCCGACAGCAGATTGGCCATGCCGCCGACTTCGCGCCCGCCCATCGCATTCGGCTGGCCGGTCAGTGAAAACGGCCCGGCGCCGGGCTTGCCGATCTGGTGCGTGGCCAGATGCAGGTTGATCAGCGCCGCATTCTTGGCGGTGCCGGAAGACGACTGGTTCAGGCCCTGGCAATACAGCGACAACGCGGCCTTGGAACGGCCGAACCATTGCGCCGCCTGCACCAGATCGGCTTCGTTGATGCCGCATACCTCGGCCACGTATTTGGGCGTGTAATCGCGCACCGTCTGCTTCAGTTCGGCAAAGCCTTCGGTATGGGCGTCGATATACGCGCTGTCGAGCAAGTCTTCCCACAGGCAGATGTGCAGCATGCCGTTGAACAGCGCGACGTCGGTGCCCGGCAAAATCGGCAGGAACAGGTCGGCTTCGCGCGCGGTATCGGTGCGGCGCGGATCGGCGACGATCACTTTCAGTTTCGGGTTGTTCTTGCGTGCATCTTCGATGCGCCGATACAGGATCGGATGCGCATACGCGGTGTTGGAGCCGACGATGAAAATCAGCTGGGCCTGCTCGATATCCTCATAACAGGCCGGCGGCGCATCGGCGCCCAGCGTCTGCTTGTAGCCGGCCACCGCGCTCGACATGCACAGGCGCGAGTTGGTATCGATATTGTTGGTGCCGATCAAGCCTTTGGCCAGCTTGTTGAAGACGTAATAGTCTTCGGTCAGCAGCTGGCCGGAGACATAGAAGCCGACGCTGTCCGGCCCGTGCTGCTTGATCGTATCAGCGAATTGTTGCGCGATCGCGTCCAGCGTCTGGTCCCAGCCGGCCCGCACGCGCGGCGCAGTGCGCGTGCTGCGCAGCTCCGGATACAGCGCGCGCGCCTGCTGCTGCAGCAGCGGGTTGGCCGTCAGATGCAGCGTGCTGCCCTTGGTGCACAGGCGGCCGAAGTTGGCCGGATGCTCGGGATCGCCACGCACCCCGGTCACCTGCACGCCATCGGTCTCGACGATGACGCCGCAACCGACGCCGCAGTAACAGCAAGTTGCCTTGGCTTCGCGCGGTTGGTTCATGCAGCGGCAACCTCGATCGCCAAAGAAGCCAATTCGGCCACGTCCAGATACACATCGCCGGCCTCGACCTTGACGCTGAATTTTTGCGCGCAGCCTTCATCCGGTGCGCTGGCACAGCCGGAATCGAGTTCGATGTTCCAGTTATGCAAGGGACAGGCGACCCGCTCGCCGTGCACGATGCCCTGCGACAGCGGTCCGCCCTTGTGCGGGCAACGGTCCACCAGCGCAAACACCTTGTCTTCGCCGTTGCGGAAAATCGCCACATCCGGTTTCGCAGCGCGTTGCACCACGCGTGCACCCAGCACCGGGATATCAGTAACCTTGCAAATGACTTTCCATTGATTTGACATTTCAGTTCCTCTTATCGATATCGTTCAAGCATTGCAGGCATGATCCTCTGCCCACCTGCAATGCATCTATATTTTAGGGAGTATCCGATAAAACCATGCTATTTGCGCATGATTTCATTGGCCTTTTAAAAATACCTACCCCCAGTATTATTTAAGGAAAACAGCGTGCAATCAGGCCGGCAACGGCACGAACTGACGCATGTCGACCTGCGCCTTCTCCGGCTCATGCCATGGATCAGGCTCGCCGTCGAGCGAGAACAGCATGCGCTCATACAGCGCCTTGCGGTTGGCTTCGTCCTCCAGCACCATTTTCTTCGCATGATCGAGGCCGACGCGCTCCAGGTAATGCACGGTGCGTTCCAGATACCAGCCTTCTTCGCGGTACAGCTGCAGGAAGGCGCCCGCATATTCCAGCACTTCCTCGTGGGTCTTGACCTTGACGAAGAACTGCGCGACTTCGGTCTTGATGCCGCCATTGCCGCCGACATACATTTCCCAGCCGGAATCGACGCCGATCACGCCGACGTCCTTGATGCCGGATTCGGCGCAGTTGCGCGGGCAACCGGAGACCGCGATCTTGACCTTGTGCGGCGCGTACATGCGGGCCAGTTCGCGTTCCAGCTGCTGCCCCATCAGGGTCGAATTCTGGGTTCCGAAACGGCACCATTCGCTGCCGACGCAGGTCTTCACGGTGCGCAGCGCCTTCGCATACGCGGCGCCGCACGGCATGCCGAGGTCTTTCCAGACTCCCGGCAGGTCGGACTTCTTGACACCGAGCAAGTCGATGCGCTGGCCGCCGGTGACCTTGACGGTCGGGATCGCATATTTGTCGACCACATCGGCGATGCGGCGCAATTCGGACGCATTGGTTTCGCCGCCCCACATGCGCGGGATCACCGAATAAGTGCCGTCCTTCTGGATGTTGGCGTGCGCGCGCTCGTTGATGTAGCGCGATTGCGGATCATCAATGGCTTCGTGCGGCCAGGTCGACAGCAGGTAATAGTTGATCGCCGGCCGGCATTTCGCGCAGCCGTTGGGGGTGCGCCAGGCCATCACTTCCATGGTCTTGGCGATGGTCAGGAATTTTTCGACCTTGATCGCATCGCGCACTTCCTGATGGGTGTGGTCGGTGCAATCGCACAGCGGCTTGGCCTTGCTGGAGACCGAGTAATCGGCGCCGACGGTGGACATGATGATCTGCTCGACCAGGCCGGTGCAGGAACCGCAGGAAGCCGAGGCCTTGGTGTGCTTGCGCACGTCGTCCAGCGTGAACAGGCCCTGCTCCTTGATCGCCTTGACGATGGTGCCCTTGCACACGCCGTTGCAGCCGCACACTTCGGCGCTGTCCGGCATCGCCGCGGCCTTGCTGTAACCTTCATGCCCGGCATCGCCGGTGCTCGATTCGCCGAACATCAGGCTGTCGCGGATTTCGGCAATCGGCTTGCCCTCGCGCAGCAGCTTGAAATACCAGCCGCCGTCGACCGTGTCGCCGTACAGGCAGGCGCCGATCAGCTTGTCGTCCTTCAGCACCAGCTTCTTGTAGACGCCGCCTATCGGGTCCGACAGGATGATTTCTTCGGTGCCTTCGCCGCCGGTGAAGTCGCCGGCCGAGAACAGGTCGATCCCGGTCACTTTCAGCTTGGTCGACGTGACCGAACCCTGGTAGCGGCCGATGCCGAAATTGGCCAGATGATTCGCGCACACCTTGGCCATGTCGAACAGCGGCGCCACCAGCCCGTACACATTGCCGCGGTGGTTCACGCATTCGCCGACCGAATAGATGCGCGGATCGTAGGTCTGCATCGTGTCGTTGACGACGATGCCGCGGTTGCAATAGATGCCGGCCGATTCCGCCAGCGCGGTGTTGGGGCGGATGCCGACTGCCATCACGATC
>CAWIOX010000029.1:0-589959 GCA_963837775.1 uncultured beta proteobacterium
GATGTATTGCTCGGTACCGCGCTCGTCATCGCCCAAGTCGTGGTCAAGGCTGATTTCAGCAACCTTTCCGGTCTCAAGGAGCGCGATGGCCTCATCAGGCCAATACACCCGTATCCAACCCGTTGGCGTTGTGCGTTCGTCGTCGAGGAATACTTTCACCGTCTGATCAGCATCGCCGGGGGCGTGGTCGGCCGGTTCGAGGCTGCGGCAACTTTTCAGCGCAGCAAGCTGTTCCGAGATGACCCGATCCGATTCGGCTTTCAAGCTCGCGGCCTCGCCAGGATCAAATCCCAGGTCGGCAAAGACATTGCCGCCGACCGGGGTGACGTGCATGGATTTCTTTTCAGCGCGCATTTGTATGCGAACCCTTGAGCGCCTTTCGCACGCCATCGATCGCGCCGGTCAGCGGCGCGAAGTAAAGGCGTATGTCGTTGGCGATCAATTCTTTCCAATCGGCAGCCTTCGGCCGATTCGCTGCCGCCCTTATTCCGTCAAAAGCGCCAACGAACGGGGAGCAGAACAACGTCCACCCGTATGCAACGCCTTCTTTGAAAGCGAGTTTGAATTTGTCCATTGAGATCTCCTTGCACCGCATCCGCATCTGTAATTGCCATTTCACAATACGTCCTTGATCATAGTTTGATCAACTTTGCCGTCAGCTTACCAATGATAACATTGGCAGACTGGCATCCTTTCTCGGGCTCCAGGCAGGGACGGGGTCCGGCATTGATCCGCCTAGCCATCATGCATCCGCCGATCACCGCCGCTTGCGCCCCGCCTTCGATTTTTCCTGTGCCTGTGCGACGGGTGCAGGCAAAGGATAGACCCTCTCAAGCAGTTCGATTTGGCTCACGTCGTCGGTGACCAGAGAGCTGAGCAGTCTTTCACCATCCATCCCGACGTAGACCATTTCTCGGTGTTGCTGGTCCCGGATTTTGCCCCTCCAGATTTCTTTTAGCGTAATCATGCGCCAGGTTTTGATTTCGTTTGTGCCCGGTGGCGCAAGCAGCGCGATCTGAATAATCTTGGTTGAGGAGTCGCCATGGATCTGCCGGCAAAAATCCAGCAAGTCCTCCTCCTTCCAAAGGATCGATACCTGGGAGAACCACACTTCGCCTTCCATCATTGCATAATTTACAAAGAAATAGGGTAGGTGCATCTCCAGACTCACGGCACGCCATATCTTGGATCCTGGGGCCTGGTTGAATGGAAATGCCGGATATTCGTGACGATCTTCAGTAACTAACACTGCTTTTCTTTCTCAAAATTGAACACTATAGATTGTAGCCCTAAAGTGTTCATCGTGAGTACATCGTGTCTTCAATGCGGAGGCACTCGATGTCGTTACAAAAACAGTTTGGCCAGGCTTTGCAGCGGGCTCGAAAGAGTCGCAAATTGACCCAGGAAGATTTTTCGATGGTTTCAAGCCGCACGTACCTCAGCAGTTTGGAGCGCGGCCTCAAGTCCCCGACCATAGAAAAGATTGAACAACTGGCCTCGGTGCTGGAGATGCATCCGCTGTCATTGCTGGCGCTCGCTTACCTGCCAACAAAATCACACGACCTGACTACATTGTTCGCCCAGATTTCTGCGGACATCCAGTCGCTGAACGACGATTAGAAAACCTGGCACGGCAATCCATTAAAAGAGCAACAACGTCAGCCCCATAAAACAGTCCTCATGACCTGGGACGCAAGCCATGAAAGGATCTTTCGCCTTGGTCGAACATTCCCTGCCCCGCTCAATGGATGCATTGCAATAATTGTCCAACTGAAAATGTTGCCGTTATCGTTCAATCACATGCCCCCCTGGAAGCGATGACGCGATTCACCATGATGAATCGCATGCAATTTGAGCTTGATTCGGTGCTGCACATGGAGATTGACAGGACATTTCTTGGTTGGCATCTCGTTTCTCAAATAGATTTGTCGTCGCCAACAAGCTTATCAGCTCGAACAAACGCCACTTTAAGCCCGAATATGTCGCCAATTTGATTGAGCGTATTTACTGTCGGATTTGCAACACCCCGCTCAATTTCCTTAATGACTTTTATGCTGACATTGCGATGTTCCGCGAACTCAGCTTGCGTTAACCCAGAGATTGCACGCATACGCTTTACTGCCTCACGTAGTGGTAATTCACCTCGGTCAATCGCATCATAGAGATCATTTCGCTGCTGACGCCGTACCTCTTTATCCACCGGCTTTTTGCGTTTATCCATTATGGCTTTACCCGCTTCGCATTCGTTACCGGAACCAGGTCAAGCAGCTGGCGCACCTGCTCATCAATGCCATTTTGAAGGTGATTAATAATGTCATCATCAACACCAGCTCCCCGCATGCAATCGCTGAGTCCGTCGAGCTTTTTGCCGAAGTCCGCCATCACGGACAAAACGTTGATACGTTCATCGGCTCCAAGGTCGAGCACATCGATAACATCACCCCAATTTGTTATTTCCTTTTTGTTTTCTGGGTGATACCAGCGCGTTACGCGCGCAATGCCTTCTGGATCAAGATACATCGGTGCAAAATCAAACAACGGGGTGAGGCGGACTTTTTTGCCTATTTTCTGGACTGCCGTATTGCGTGCATGATTGTCCGTGTTGCGCATGGCCAGATTAAGGACGTCGCGTTTTAGGAACTCGATCGTATCCGCTTCCTTATCTGTCAATACATCGCGTAAGGCTTGCAAGAGTTCAAACTGGGTCGGCCTGGTGTCGAAACCTACAATGCCAGCAACAGCTGCAGCGCTCTCCTGGTGGTGACGCAGCACCTTACCGTGATGTACAGTGCGGTCAAATCGCGGTACGAACAGCATGTCGTGATGATGCTCCACAACACCCTCTATGCGCAGCCCCATTTCTCCGGCCACACGCATGTAGGCGGCCTCATTGCGTAATACCTTTTTATCAACTTCATCTTTGCCGCGAGGAAGTTTTACGATAAAGTGCCCTGCTGCTGCTGCATCCGACAATGCTCCATCCGCATGCCATAACCCATCATGATCCTTGGTGAGCAAATATTTAGGTGCTGCACCCTGCACACCCGTGGTACCCGCGGCAAGCATGCTCTGAATCATCATGCGCTCTGCAAATTTATCACCACGCTTCAGGATTTCTTCAAACGTCAGGCCTTTGTTCAAACCATCGGTCTCATGCCGATCGATATGCGAATGAAAATACTCAACCGCTTCCCGAACACGCACCCGGCCAATTGGATTGAAACCGCCGGCGCAGATCAGTGGAAAGTCGGCTGCTTTACCGTCTGCTATGTTCAATAAACCAAGAAGAAATTTGCGGCCACTCCCTTGCGGGATCAAGTCGTACAGAAATGCAGGCCAATTTCCCATGAGCATGACGGCTCGCTTCGACTGGGAACGCAAGCGACACCGGCTCACTGTTTGACTCGAACGCATAATCAAGATCATATTCGAACACGGAGCGCGCATTAACGCCGCCTTGATCAGGTTCAGGCACAGTGATGATGGCGCAATCACGCCATGTGTTTTCTAGAAATATTTGTAGGTGGCATTCCATGCCGAAACTCCAATTTAGATACCTAAAAGTATCAAATTATTCGGAGTAATACAAGTAAAAAGCACCTATAAGTGCCAAATATGCTGGCGCGTGACCGAGCCCGTAAGGCATGGCGCTAGCCGGCAGGTGATAACAAATTGGTAGATTTTTGATAGTCAGCGATTATTGGCTTGATCAATACTGCCAGACCCATGGATGGTCAACATGTTCCATTCGGTTCGCCACACCGGCCCTCGTTTGGAAGCATCAGGAATTCATCCTGCGTAATGCCCCACCCGCCTGCGCCTGGACACTGCAGCAGGCGGGCATAAAGCTTATCCTGAAAAAAACAAAGTCAAACAATCAAGTCTTTAGTATCACCCTCTGCTTCTGTACCGGGACAACACAATTAGTCTTGGGGCACCTTATCTACTCTCGGACGCCACTGAAAATGACACAACCTCGGCAACCAGTTCAACACGAGGAGCATCATCACCTTGCCTCTGAACGCATTGCAAGCGACCTTTAATCCTCAACAAGGCTCCCCGTGTAAATTTTTCAATTCGTTTGTTATAGGTGTTGAATGGCAATCTCACGTTGATTTCATTTGCAAAATTAAATTCGGCATCGTTGTTCCAAGGTCGTTCGCGGCCGAATTTGAACGAGGCCGAGGCAGCCGGTTTGGGCTGCATCTCGGTCTGCTCTTTGATATCTATTTCGAGGAGTTCACCAATAAGCTCAAATGAAGGGGAAAAGCTGGTCATGCTATGAAGACTTTCTGTTGCGTTTCCGAATTGAAATCTTTTATCATTTCGAGTCACAAAATGCAACTTTCTGTTCCTGCTTGTTGGCGCTGATGCGATGTTGAATCCGATTGCCTATTTTGGATGCGCCATACTCGACGTCTAAGATCTCGCAGATTTTGAGAATCGTTTACTAAGCATGCGGAAGGGGCAACGAATTCAGACAGCTTGAAGAAGAATCGCGTTTGCGGCTACAGCCCTTTGCCTTGATGTACCTTGATGTATATAAGAAAACTATTTTTTTATGCAGATCAAGGTTCACATGTATAAAAGATAGCGTTTCCTATACATGTCATAGTCAGGAATCTACTGATGCATCAAATCACCCCACTTGAGCAACTGGATGCAGCACGTTTTAAATCACCGGCGATTCTTAAAAAACTGGCGATCAGCAGCCGCCTGTTGCGAATCACTATAAATTGATCCGCGAATATTGCTTGTGACTGATCCATCTTGATTCGCCTATAGGTCACGTAATAGCTATCCTCCTTCCCTCCATGGCAGGCTCAGATAATGACGATAATATTTTTAAAAATTGACTAAGATTCATGTGATCGGCAACACACCCTGCTCAAAAATCCGAAAAATAGGCGCCAATACGATCCATAGAAGGGTACCTCAGAAATTTTAATCCAAACCTTTGAAGCGCCCTTGGCCTCGCTACTGAAACGCTACGGCCGGAAATTGAGCCTGTGACCAATATTTCATTGCGGTGCGCCGGGTTCAGGCGTTTTTTCACAGTCTGATGAAGCGGACCGTGAATCTTTGCTGTGTCACAATCGGCAATTGGTGACCTCAGCCATTCACATTTCTAATTTTTTGGAATTGCTGGTTGTCGTTAATGGTGGCTTTTCGATATTCAGTGTTGCTGCCAGTCTAAAATTGACCCTGATGCTGAAGTTGGGCTGACCCACCCACTCTCAATCTCAAAAATCACAATCATGGCAACGGCTTTCAAGCATCACCCTAGGTCAACGATTTCCCGGCAGACGGGTCAATTGACGACTGGTGCCAACACGCGACACGTTCTTTGCAAATATCATTACTTATCCAACGCCCCTATGAGCGCCAGAAGATTCGTAGTATGGAGACAGTTGAATTAGCAATTCCGTTTTCCTCGACTACGAATTGCCGGTCAACCTACTTTGCAGGAGCTGGTTGCACCTTTTGTGCTTCTGCAGATTCCTTCTCTTGCATTGCGTGCTTCTTGGCAAGATGACGGCCGGCCAGGCAGCCGCCTACGGCACCAAGTACCGCATGATGTCCTGCCACGTGCCCCGCTACGCCACCTACAGCAGCACCTTTGAGACATCCCGCTGCATTGGCAGAGCTGTTCATCAATACAAGCCCAGTAGCGAGAACCATTAAACATTTTTTCATCATTCATCCCTCAGTATTTTCTGCAAACAAAGCATTCAAGTCATTTGTTTTGAATGGGTGACGTTAATCAAGCGCTCATTTTGACGTTCACTACCTTTTGTCATTCCTGACAGCGAAAACACACCCACCGCCTTGATTTATTTCACAAAACATGAGATCCAGCACTTATGGATACTTCGCCACGAAGTTTTGCGCAACACTTCACACTTGCCACATTGGCAACGGCTTCAGTAATTTTTACTAACGTACTATTCATCGACCGGAATCACTTGATAGCTAGTGGTCGACCATTTAATCGTCATGGCCACGATGTTCGCCACGATAATGGTCACGGTGGTCTTCACGGTAATGGCGTTCGTGCCTATGCCGCTCGTGCCATCCTCGTTCTCCCTCTACGTAGACGGGACGTGATTCGACATATACGGGTTGTGGTTGCACGTAAATGGCTTGCGGCTGCACATAGACCGGGGCTGCAAAGACGCCTGGTATGCCAATATTGACCCCCACGTCAACGTGCGCCATCGCAGGGCTTGCCACCATCATTAATGCAGCGCTTGTGATAATGCGTAATGGCGAGATAGTTTTTCATAATGTTTTTCCTCTGGGTGAGGGTGCTATTAAACGGCGAGTCGTTGTCAAACAGCGTGCAACACTTTCCAGATTAGGGGTGGAAACAGCGTCCAATAGTTTCCACCCCAGTATGTAACCATCCGGCGTTTGAGCCGGAGGTATCTGGAGTGTTTTATATGGACATCATTTACGAAATTCGCAGGCGACATTCGGTACAAAAACAAACGGTCACGGCAATCGCCCGCGACATGGGCATCTCCCGGCCGACAGTACGCAAGTATCTCAATACAGTGGAAGAACCCAAGTATGAGCGGGTGCAACCAGCCGCTCCGAAGCTTGGTCAATTTGAAGAGCAGCTGACGAAGTGGCTGGAGGAAGAAGCCAAACTGCCACGGCCACGCCGCCGCACCGCCCATCGACTATTTGAGGGCTTGCAGGAAATCGGCTACGGCGGCGCCTATGACAGCGTGCAGCGTTTCGTTAAGCGCTGGAAATCCACCAAACATGGTCCGAAGCTGACCGAGCCTTCGTGCCACTTCAGTTTCAGCCCGGCGACGCCTGCCAGTTTGACTGGAGCCACGAACAGGTCGAGCTGGGCGGCGTATTGCAGAACATCAAGGTGGCGCATTTCCGCCTGGCCTATAGCCGCCAGATGTTTGTGGTGGCCTATCCGAGAGAAATGCAGGAGATGGTGCTCGACGCCCATAACCGCGCCTTTGCTTTCTTTGGCGGCGTGCCCGCCCGCCTGATCTACGATAATCTCAAGGCCGTAGTCGATGCCGTCTACACGGGCAAAGAACGCCAATTCAACCGACGCTTCTTGACGCTTGCCAATCATTACCTGTTTGAGCCGGTCGCCTGCACGCCAGCCTCCGGCTGGGAGAAGGGGCAAGTGGAGAATCAGGTGGGCAATGTGCGGGAATGGCTGTTTACGCCACTGGCACGCTTTGCGTCATTTGCCGATCTCAATGACTGGCTGGCCACCCGCTGCAAAGAACTGGCGCTGCGCAGCCATCCGACGCAGAGCCAGCGCACCATCGCAGCCTGCTTTGCCGACGAGCAGCCGCTCCTGCGTCCCATCACTGCCTGCTTTGACGGTTATGTAGAGCAAATGATGCGGGTGTCGTCCACCTGCCTGGTCAGAGTGGATCGTAATCGCTACAGCGTTCCAGCCAGTGTTGCCGGCCAGGCAGTTTCTGTTCGCACCACAGCAGATCAGGTGCGCGTCGTGGCCCATGGCGAAATCATTGCCGCGCATCCCAGAGTGTTTGGCCGTGACCAATTGATCTGCGATCCGTGGCATTACCTGCCGGTGCTGGAGAAAAAGCCAGGCGCGCTGCGCAACGGTGCGCCATTCGTTGCATGGGACTTGCCCAGGCCCATTCAGATCGTGCGTGACCGCATTCTGAAACAACCCAAGGGGGACCGCGCCTTTGTCGAGCTGCTGATGCTGGCGGGGAAGCTGGCCTGGATGCGCTCACGGTGGCCTGTGAGCTGACACTGGAATGTGGCGTTGTCAGCGCTCCCGTCGTGATGAATGAATTACGCAGGCTGATCGCCCCCCATTTGCCTGCCGCGGCGATTAACGTGCCGGACGGGATTGCCTTGACGATTGAGCCCATCGCCGATTGCCATCGTTATGACTATTTGCTGGGATCTGCCAATGTCCATTGATTACGCGACGAGTTTAAAGGCGCTGCAGCTCTATGGCATGGCCACGGCATGGAGTGAACTGCAAGCAGAAAAGCCAAAGCAGACGCATCGTCCGGAAAGCTGGATGGAGCGCCTGATTGCGGCAGAACAAACGGATCGCCAACTCAAGAGCCTGCGCTATCAGCTCAAGGCGGCGCGTTTCCCGATTCACCGTGATTTGCTGGGTATTGACTGGGCTGAAACACCGCTGTCGCAAGCGGTGGTTGAGCAATTGGCGAGTGCTGCCTTTATGGAAACAGCGCATAACCTGATTCTGGTCGGCGGTACTGGCACGGGAAAATCCCATCTGGCCACCGCTATCGGGGTGGCGGCCATCCATCAAGGAAAACGCGTACGTTTCTTCAATGCGGTCGATTTGGTCAATCAGCTGGAGCGGGAGAAGAGTCTGGGCAAAATCGGCAATCTGGCCAAGCAGCTTTGCCTTGTGGATGCGGTGATTTTAGATGAGCTGGGTTATTTGCCGTTTCCGGCATCGGGCGGTGCGCTGCTGTTTCATCTGATCAGCCAACTTTATGAGAAGACTTCTCTGATCATCACCACGAATCTGTCGTTCGGCGAGTGGGTGCAGGTATTTGGCGATGCAAAGATGACGACCGCATTGCTGGACCGGGTTACCCATCATTGCGACATCCTGGAGACTGGCAACGATTCCTACCGCTTCAAGCAGCGCAAAAACCGCCCTCAGCAAACAGAAAAAGTGGAAAGTATTGGACGCTGACTAGTGGAAAGTATTGGACGCTGATTGACAGCCTTGAGTCACCACCCTGTATAAGTAACTACCGTAACACGATGTTTCATTGTTTAAAGAAATGGCCTGGCCAACCATTTTTTGTTGATACGCCAACACCTCGATATGTGAAGACAAAAAAAAGACAGGGCGAACCTGTCTTTTTGATGCTAATAAACTTGATTACTTAGGTGCGGCTTCTTTCGCATCTGTCTTGGCTTCAGTAGCTTGCGCCTTGGCTTTCGCTTTAGCGGCTTTGCGGTGGGCCTTCGCTTTCATTTTCTTGGCTTTGACTTTAGTCGTTGCTACTTTTGCATCCGCCTTTGCGTCAGTTTTTAATTCCTTTGCATCGGCTTTGGCTTCAGTCTTGGTTTCTTTGACATCGGCTTTAACAGCTTTGGTAGTTGGTGCGGCTGGCGTTGCCGGTGTGGCAGGAGTTGCAGGCGCAGCGAAAACAGAAGTGGCGAACAAGCCAGCGATCAGAGTTGCAACTAATTTATTCATTTCGGTACCTTTGCGTTATCGTGATTAACTCAGGTGATTCCTGAGACATGAGCTAATAACGACAGGCGCAAGCGTAGCGTTGACGGCGATTACAACCGGTTACAACTTGATGTACAGGTGGGCCGAACGGGGGGATGCGGCTTGTCATAACTCGTCTGAACCGAGATCTGGGGCCTCGCGTATTGGTGCCGTCAGGATTTGATCCATCTGCCGGGATATCGCTTGACCCAGGCTCATGCTTTCTAAGCCGTTTCCATCATTGCAGTTTTTGAGCTTGAGGATGGGTCAGTCCAATATCGGTATCTGGGGCAAATCCTGACTGCCCGCAATAATATATATGTATTGTTTTATGTACTTGCTCAGATGGCTCAGATCAGGGCCAGGAGCAGGCTTGTCTTTGCGGCAAAAAAGACCGATGAACGGGCGATTTGCGCAGCCAGGAAACCAGTATTGTTTTTTTTACCGCCAGATACGAACATTCGCCGTCTCTCTGCCGTCGACTTCTTGTTAACATCGCCCTTGGCTCGCTTACAATCGTTATGGTGATCGCCTGGGATGGCGGTTCAGTCCAACAAGGTTTATCCACCGCCACTGCTGGTACTGCGAAGATTTTATTTTTGCATTTCCAGGGTGATGAATAATTGCTATTCGTTCCTTTCATATATTGATCTATGCAAGCCAACCACCACCATCACCGCTCCGACCTTGTCCGCATCGCCACCAGCGCCATGTCCGAGCGCGGACTGCAGCCCGAATTTTCGGCTCGTGTCGACCAGCAGCTGGCCGCGATCACCGGCCCTGGCAACGAAGCCGACGCAGCCATACGGGATCTCACCGCGCTGCTCTGGTGTTCGATCGACAACGACGACTCGCTCGATCTGGACCAGCTCACCGTCTGCGAGGTGCTGGCCCATGGCGCCGTCAGGATGCTGGGTGGCCATTGCCGACGTGGACGCGCTGGTCAAGAAGGGCATCGCCATCGACGACCATGCCCGCATCAACACCACCTCGGTCTACACCTCGGCGCGCATCTTTCCGATGCTGCCCGAGCGCCTGTCCACCGACCTGACCTCGCTCAATGCCGGCCAGGACCGGCTGGCGCTGGTGACCGAGATGGTCTTCAACGCCGACGGCTCGCTGACTAGCTCCACGGTGTACCGGGCCAGGGTGCGCAACAAGGCCAAGCTGGCCTACGACGCCGTCGCCGCCTGGATCGAAGGCGAGGGCGCGCTGCCTGCCGCGGCCGCGCTCGTGCCCGGCATGGACGCCCAGCTGCGCACGCAGGACGCCGTGGCCCAGCAGCTGCGCGTGCGCCGGCATGCCCAGGGCTCGCTGGAGCTCGAGACCTTCCAGCCGCGCGCCGTGTTTGAGGGCGAGAAGGTGGTCGACATCCGCCAGCAGGTGCAAAACCGCGCGCGCCAGCTGATCGAGGAGGTGATGATCGCCACCAACGGCTGCACCGCGCGCTTCCTGGCAGCGCAGGGCGGCGCCTCGCTGCGGCGCGTGGTGCGCTCGCCCGAGCGCTGGCTGCGCATCGCGGAGGTGGCGAAGAAGTACGGCGAAACGCTGCCGGGCGAGCCCGATTCCAAAGCGCTGGAAGCCTTTCTGGCCAAGCGCCACAAGGCCGACCCGCTGCGCTTTCCCGATCTGTCGCTGGTCATCGTCAAGCTCATGGGTTCGGGCGAGTACGTGGTCGAGACACCCGGCGGCCCGCCGATCGGCCACTTTGGTCTGGCGGTGCGCGACTACACCCATTCCACCGCGCCCAACCGGCGCTTCCCCGACCTGATCACGTCGCGCCTGCTCAAGGCGGCGCTGGCCGGTAAGCCGCAGCCGTACTCCAACGCCGAGCTGGGCGCGCTGGCTCTGCATTGCACCCGGCAGGAAGACGCCGCCCAGAAAGTGGAGCGGCAGATGCGCAAGTCCGAGGCGGCGCTGCTGCTCGAATCGCGCATCGGCCAGCGCTTTGACGCCATCGTAACCGGCAGCGCCCCCAAGGGCATCTGGGTGCGGATCTTCTCCCCGCCCGCCGAGGGCAAGCTGGTGAACGGCGCTGTTAGTCTCAAGGTCGGTCAACAAATTTCGCGTCAAGCTCGTGGCGACCAACGTGGAGCGCGGCTTCATCGACTTTGTGACGATCGATTGATCCCACATTGCAGTTTTTTCCCAATTGAGAAGGCCTTGAATTGTAAATCAGCGTACAACTTTTCCCAGTGGACAGAGCATGTTTTTTCCAGTCACACTGAAGCCAAGTCCAATTTCATTAGGCTTGTGCAGTTTTTCCAATGCGCTGATTTTCACTTAAATTGACAAATCAAGTCCGCTGAATCACACCGCAAAAAGGAGAAAAGTTGGATGCGGGCCAACGGTGACCCACGTGCCAGAATTTCATCGACCCAACCACATATTTCGCAAGCCGTTACTGCACTGGGTTCGCGCCAAGGGGAGACGGGCCACTACAGCATCGGACTTGAGTCAATTTGGCGCCGGCGTCAACACTTGGTTCGTCGTTAGCGGTAGATCAGGGCAAGTTGTGCCTTGTGCGCATCTCGGTGTGCCCGCTTTGTGCCGCCTTGTACGGGCGGCATGTGCTCGGGCATTGGGCACCGAACATAGACACGGGCCGGCCATTCTTTGCAGTCTAGCCCGCTCACCGCCCAAAAACAGTCATAGTTCACGGCACTCATTTCCTTTTTCCATACTATATTGCCGAGTACATGATTTCGATGTGCGACTTTTAGTCGTTCACGAAAGCTTTCGGTGCACGCATTAGCAAAAATATGATTTGTGACCCACAATTGCGTTGCGTAGGACCAATATGACGGGCAGGGAGACGGACGCGCAGAAAGCCATCCAATTAGTCCGAACGGTTCTTTCTTTTGCCGAGCGTAGAGGTACCGAGGAGTGCCGCATCCCTCCCATAGCATTCGCCACCGAATGAAGGCCTCGGCCACCGGGCAGAAATAAGCAGTTGTCTCGCCCTCCATATGCCACCATAGGTGACGTGATGCGGCAGCAATACAGTGTTGGTGATCTCGCACGACATGCCTCCATACATGACGCCGCAGCGCACGATAAACGCAATGTACAGATTGAAACTGGCTATCAAAACTTACTTTGACGTCGTCGCAACCGTGTCCTGTGTGGTTTCGCCAAGGCCAATCCAATTGGGCATCTTCGTCACCGGGCAATCCTGCCCCACATTCCACCCGATCAACCCGCTCAAATTCCATCGGAATTTGTCTTTTCTTGTCCGGATAGCCCAAATCGTGGAGAACATGCGCGACAAACCCGACGTATCTCGACTTGTATCCCCGATGCGTTGCTGGTGCAAGCACAAGCTCGCCGTGCCCGAGCTGAAGGCGCTTCCTGCTGATCTCAAGTTTGGAGGGTAAGCTTTCGTCTTCGAATAGAAATAGGCCAATCACCTGCTCGATGCATTTCTGGTCCTGTATTCGCGGCGCAAATAATTTCGGTTGATCGAGATGAATGCCTGGTGCTAAATCGTACCCACAATGTGAGCAACAAAATGGTTTTAGAGCTACCTCAAACCGCAAACGATAGGGAATTTCCATCTTGCATACGCGGCATCGCGTTTGTAGGGCCATCCCGTGAATCGGGCAATGTACCATCAAATTCATTTGAGAAATCGGACTATGGAAACCCAACTTGATGCAAGCCTGACACCACCGTAAATTATCGCTCGACCTAAGCTCGCTGTTAGGGAAAATATCCAACAAAAATGCGCTGCGAACCTGTGCCACGTTAAGTCGAAAAATGTGCGCCATAGCGTCCAAATCAAAAACAGAGGAATTGCGCAAATCAACATTGGGACACTTACAGATTGTAGTTCGTTTGCCACATGATTTGCTGATGACAATGTGTGCAATCTCGCGCGCAGTCAACGAGTTAAGCGTGGCAAACTTCATAAGAAGCCCGTAAGCCGAGTCGAAACCGGTGTACCAGTCGCCACGCCAACACCACTCGGGGGTAAGCGGCCGCACCTGGTCCAGGATGATTCTCGCCGATTTCATCGGCCCGTCCTGAAGCAAGGTCCTTGTCGGGAAGACCCAATCGAAGCTCCTCTTGGGCTGCAACGTAGCTGGACTCCTTGATCGCCGAATCCCAGATAGCGGGCGAAAACGAGAAGTCGGCAGCATCGTGATGTTTGTTTTCCGACAAGGCAATCTCGACCGCATGCGCGAAGTATTGCATAGGGATCTCGATGTCAAATTCGAATTTCGCTTCCTCATGCGCTCGACAGAACGCCGCCCACAAAGGAGCCGCTTGTTTTTCAAGTCGCAGGCCGTTCGCATAGGCTAAAGGGAAGAAGAAACGGGTGTAGGTTCAATCGCTGGCCTCTGGAAATCGTGCCTCGTCATATCCGGCCAGACATGTTGCCAAATCATCGGCATTCAACAAGCCGTCGAAGCGCATTTCGGAAATCATGAATCGCAGCACGATTTGGGTCTGATTGCTGTGCGTAAGGCGGTCTTCTGGTGCAGGAGCTGCGGTTGTCCGACCAGTATCGTCATCATGCGGATACCCTTGCGCTCCAATTTGTCGTGCACATCACGCAGCCATTCATATTCGATCACCCCAAGCCGCTGTGCCTCGTCAGCGAAAAACACAACCCAATTGTGTCCCGATCCATCTACGAGTTCCGACAATCTGTTGATGAGCCGTGAGCGCTTTCTCGTGGCAGTGCCAATCAGATAGCCTGAGTGACCTGCCGCTTCCAACAGGTTGGAGAAGAACGCATCCTCAGAAGAATTTCTTTTTGCTTCACAGCCAAAGCTGATGAGAACGGCTTTGGGAAAGTCCGTCTTAAGGACACTAATGACGTAACGAATACTATAAGTTTTTTCCAAAGGCGGATACGCGTATATGATCGCGCGGCGTGCGGAGCCGAATCAATTTTTTTACGCGCTCTACCAACCATCAATTGAAGGCGTCGGGACGATATACGTCTTCAGAATAATTGGGTGTTGGTCAAAATCAACTGGTCGGCGATAAGGAATTTCCATTCGCGCCTCCTAAAAGGTGATGGTGCGCCGTATTTTCAGAACTCTCGGCTGAGGCGCTGGCTCGACAATTGAGGTATCCGGAGCCGAAGGCATCTCAGTTGACATAATCGGTTTCGCAGGAATTTCTGGCCTCGCCTGTTGATACGCGGGAAGATTTCCCTGCAGCTTCGCTTTCGCCAATGCATTAGCCGCCTTTTTATTGGAACGCGCTTGCCCCCATTTGTATTTTTCCCATGCTTCGATCGGGTTGTCGCCGTCTCGAACCTACAAAGAATTCCCTCTGTATGAGGCGGAAGTTCTCTGCCGGACACGCAACGAGTGCGGCTAAAGCACCAAGGCCTAGCTGCAGTCAGAATACCAAGTTCCGAGCCGTCCTCAAAAAACGCCTTGATGACCCGCATATCGTGCACGTCATAGTAAATTCGCAGCTTCTTGCCGATCAGGCCCGCATAGCTCGCCAGAATATCGTTGGTGTAGCGCACATTGGAGAAATTGATATGAGGTCTCACGCCGGACTTGACCGACCCCTTGATTGGTACCACGCGAGCCTCCTGCAGCAAACACAGGTTTGATCGCATGAATCGCGGCAGCGTGCGAAGATAGCTCGGCTGTCGGTTTACGCAATAGGACATTGCCTCCAACGGCGTTCGGTTACCAATGACAGCGTGTGTCTCGCCATTGTAGTCGGCCAAGAGTACCTCGATCATATCCTCAAGCTGATTCAACTCGACTAACAGAGTAATGTCCGAGCCCGGATCGCTGAGTACCTTTTCGATCGATTGTGTATGACTGCCCATTGTTCCAGGTAGCCGGTGGGCAAAGTGCCGGGAGACCAAGTGAAAAAAACGTTCGATAAACGGCCTGGCGTCTGGCTTAGCTGGAGGTCCGTTGTCTGTCCAGCAGCCGATGATCTGGTTGAGCCTGCTTAATGTGTCGGTGGCAAGGTGCGATCGGGCGCCATCATACGTAACCGTAAGAGGTTATAATCTGTTTTCTGGAATGAACGCAGAGGGAAAGCCTCCGCCTTCTTGTATCACCAGCGTCGGGATCTTGTACTCACGGGGCTTGAACGGCGTCATCCCCGACTGTAACGCCGCTGCGACATCATCCTTGTTATATTCCTTTCCCAAAGCCAACGAATAGCCGATGACCGCGCGCGTGAATACATCAAGGAGCACAAGTATCCAGATGCGATGCAGCTCAAGCAGCGTTTCGAAGCCGAACGGGTCCCTTATGTTGACTGAGATCCTGAGATCGATCTTGTGCCCATCAAACTCGACGACCTCAAAAGCACGAGTAGCAGCAGGAATTTGCTCGAATTCACTGACGGAGCCGCCCGCACGCAATCCGCCTGCATAGGACACGGCGTCTGAAAACGACTCCTCCGCCATTTTCTTAAAGTAACTCTGCATCGACCTGTAACCGAGGCGACTTTCAGTGAACGGGTACTCGGCAGGCTTGATCTTGGCGGCTCTGCAGGCTTTAAGAAATAGACCATGAATTTCCAGCAGGGCTTGCGAACCTCCCGGGCGCTACGAATCGGCTTGTTGCGTTCCTTGCCCAGCCTCTTGAGCAGTTTTTCGATGGCCGGATAATCGCGCAATAGTTGGGTAAAAGCACCTGATGATCCCCCTCGCCTATCCCGCACGGCATCGACCTGGACCGTGCGCTCATATTTTTTCAAGCGCGCATAGGGTATCGCGCCGCGAAAGCCAAAAATTGTCCCATCGGCATGTTTTGCCCAGCGTCGCCTCCAACAATCTGTACAGTGACGACCTGTTGACACCAGTTTGCTCCAAAATTACAGAAACCGGAGTTTGTGACTCTTCGAGGAATATCTTGATGGCTTCGCATCGGGAGTTGTAGGAGGTTCGATCGTCGTCCGTCAATGCCGATGGATCGACCGTTGGCAATTCTGAGATCCCGCAGTTGGTCGGGAATGGAAAGGCGATCGAATCGTTATTTCCCGAACACGAGTTACTTCATGCCGACTCGATCACGGTGAATGGACCAAGAAGTGAGCTATCGAGCGTCCGGCACACTGCCCGACCACGGTGCATCAAGGAAAACGCGGCAATTCGGACTAGGACGGGATCCACATCGGAAAAATCACGTTCCAGATACTCTAACGAAGCGGGTGACTGGATAATCTTCAATACGTTGTCGCACAGGTCTGGTGGCAACAACCGTCCGAATGCAGACAGGTCACGAATGATCCAGCCCCAGTTGGTCAACAGAAATTTTTGTTGACCAAAATCAGCGGGATCAATGAACTTGATGTCTACCTTGTTGCTCTTGGCCCAAGTTCGAAAAGCCGGTATTGTAGATACATCATCAAGGCCAGCGGCAAGCTCGGCGGGGCGCAACAGGAACAAAAACTCGTCACTTTCCCGACGTTTTACCCAGAAATCAACAACGCGTTTTGGCTTGGTGTCAGGTATAACAAGTGGTCGCTCACAGTAGTACTCCACGTCAGGATCCGACTCTAGGACGATCCATGCATCAAGCGACACCCGACCGAATAAAGTGAGAGGACGATTGAGTTTGGGAGCGAAAACGTCGTACCGATGGCTTTTAAAAGGACGGGAATTGTCACGCAGCTTTCGAGAACCGTGGTACAAGTGGCATCGTCAGTGCCCATGATCGCTCATTCGTGGAGTTTCAATATTAGTTCAAAGCAACGGCGAGTTCCAGATTTACTTCGCGTATGTATGAAGTAAATTTGATACGAACAAAAGTTAAATTACATTAAAATCAATTACTTAGATAATTTCTACGGTATCAGAATTACTTCGCTGGACGATTGTCGAGCCAGTTATTGAATATCCTCGGGCGCTGGAACCCGCTTGAATAAAACGCCTTGTTGAATCCCAATACTTGCGAATTTATCAAAAACGTGTCATCGCCTGCCGTTGTGAATGCGGTTCCCGCGAACGCTGATGGGTCTGCTGCCGGGAATGTCATCCCCTTGCGATACACCAACACGCCTTCGAATCCCGCGCCGCCTGACAGCGTAATCGTTGCCGCAGAGTTCAGCATGATTGCGCCCTTGACGCTGCCATACGCCGCCGACCCATTGGATCCCGGCGAGCCGTTCAAGGTGTGCGGCCCCTTGAATGTGACGTTCGAAGGAACCGTCATGCTTGAATCAATCAGGAATTTCCCTTGTGCCGGAATATTGACGGTGCCGCCGCCAGTTCCGAATGAATTTGCCGCCGCCAGAAATGCCGCCTTGCTATCGACGGTGCCGGTACTGTCTGCGCCAAAATCCATTACGCTGACGAACTGCTGCAGCTTTTTGCTTTGCGAAATCGGCACAGCCCCTGCGCCGGATTGAATGAACAGCTTTTCTACAATGCCTGCATTCTCCGCCTGCGATGGCGCCGCACCCGACAGCGCTACTGCTGCCAATGTCAGCGCGATGACACGCCGGAAGTTGAACAATTTTTTCATTAGATGATGTCCTGAATATTCAGAGTTGACGCCAGCGCCGTATCGCAGATGCAATACCATGCCGCGCCCGGTGCCTCGTTTTCGTTCCACGTTTCGCCCGGCTGAATCAATACCGCTGCCGTGGCAAACGCCAGTGTAACGCCGCCGATGGCGACCGGATTGGCGCCTGCGTTCTTGATGCGCAGGCCGCGCCGCGTGGCTCCGGCCGCGATCAGCACACCCACTGCTGCAGTCACAGCGACTTGCGCCCGATCCGTGACGGTTGCCGCCAGATAGGGCCGCACGTCTGATTCCGTGGCTTGCTCTACTGAAAAGACGGTTCCGGCCTTTTGCACCACATCCACGTCCGTGGCTTGCTCTACCGTGAAAACTGTTCCGGCTTTCTGCACTACCGGCACGGCTGTTGCGTCGGTATTGTTGATGCCGACATTGGTTGCCGTCACTTCGATGACTGCGCCGCCGACATCGACCGGCACGCGATTTGCACCGGTGTTTTGTATGACCACGCCGTCCGGTACGGATACCGCCGCGCCATCGGCCCAACCCAATTTGCTGCGCCGGTCGAGTCGATCAGGATCAAGCGGCCGGCACTGTCGAAACGGTGCGGGATACCCGCTTTTAATGGTATTTGGTAATACGACATTTATATGCCTTTTCCGAGTGCTTTTACTGCGACGATGCCGACGATTGCCAGCCCTACGCCTACCATGATTTTTTGTTCCCCGGCCTTGGCGGTTTCATAGGCTGCGGCCAGCGTGTCGGTGACTTTTTCATTGGCCTTGCTGACCAGTTGGCCGGATGCGCTGTAAGCGTCCTGCACCGATTTCATCGCGCTGGTGGCGATGGTGTTGACCCTGGCACCGCTGGCGCTGTTTCGTCGGCGGCGTTGTTCGATATCTGTTTGGCGAAGTCGAATGCTTTTCCGACTGTCGCATCACCGAATTTAAACGCGCTGTCGCTGCTGGCGTTGGCGAATTTGAATGCGTCATCTACCGCGCCGTGGTCGGTTGTGCTGATATTAACGTTGCCGACACTGGAACGGCTGGTGACCAGATTGACCGAACCGACCGCCGAACTAATCCGGTTGTCCTGGGTGTCGGTGATTTACACTATTAACCAACCGAATCATGGCCAGCTAACAAACAATTTCCGGCTGAAAAAGCTGCACCTTATTACGGCCGCCCTGCTTGGCGTGATACATCGCGCCATCGGCATTCTTCAATAATTGCATTTCATCACTGCCATATTCAGGATAAATGGCCACGCCTATGCTGGAAGAGATGCTCAGGCTGTAGCCGCCGGCGAGATCAAAGGACTGGCTGAGAAGATGCCGGACTTTTTCTGCGAGTACCAATGCATGCCCCTCATCTTCGATCACAGGTAGCAAGATGACGAATTCATCGCCGCCGATGCGCGCCACGGTATCGGTCTCGCGCACGCAGTCCTGCAGCCGTTTCGACACGGCCTTGAGCAACAAATCACCCACCTGGTGGCCCAGGGTATCGTTGATCGGCTTGAACTGGTCGAGATCGAGAAACATCAGTGCCAGGCGCGTCTTGTTGCGTTTTGCCAGCGCCAGCGCCTGCTGCAAGCGATCGTGGAATAAGCCAAGATTGGGCAGACTGGTCAGGTTATCGTGTTGCGCCTGATGACGAAAACGCGCCTCGCTCTCTCTTAACTCCCTGGTCATTTCCGTGGCCAGCGCAAGTGCGCGCGCCCTCCCCGTTGCCAGCATCCAGGTCAACAAGGCCAGCAACAGGCTCAGGCTGCCCCCGGCGATGGCAATCAGGCCGGAACTGTCCTTGCCTATCGGCGTACTCTGTCCGGGCTGCGTGCTGATCGCCAGGGTCCAGGTTCTGCCGGCGACTTCGATATACTCGACGGCCTCTGGCGGGGCATCGAGCAACTGGCTGCGATTATCGGCGGCGTCGTACATCAGGGTCTGCGCCGACATATCGATGCCATCATAGATTTTGATGTTGGTCGCCGTCGCGCGCTCGCCGTAAAGACTGGACATCAGATTATTCATGCGAAAAGGTGCATGAACCCAGCCGATGATATTGGCGCGGCGCGAAGCCAGCGTGTCATGCGGCCGTCCTTTCTTGTATATCGGCAGGAACATCACGAAACCATGCCGGTCATCAGCCCCGGTTTCCTGTATCAGCCTGACCTTGCCAGTGATGGCCGGCGCACCTGAGTCGCGCGCCTGATCCATGGCGACCCGGCGCACGGGGTCGGCGTAAGGATCAAAACCAAACGCCAGCAGGTTGTGTCCAGTGAAGGGTTCAATCTGAATGACTGGTGTGTACATTTCGCGCCTGCCTGCAGGTTTGATCGTGTACTCAGGAAAACCCAGGCTATGGATCGCCGCGATGTGGGCATTTTTTTGGGCAAGCGGCACCATCGATATGATGCCGACGCCCTGGATGCCGAAAAAATTGGCTCCCAACTGCAGTGAGTCGACGTAAATCTGAAATTCCGCACGCCCCACATCATCCGAGGCATTCAACAAGCCCTGCGCACCGCGCAGCACCTGCTCATAGGCCGCCATGCGTTGCTCGATGCGGCTGATGTCCGCATGCAGATTGAAATCGAAATTCGCTTGTCGATCCAGCACTGCATTGTGCCGTTCATGCTGCCATAGCAGATAGGTAAGCCCGAGCGATGTGGCGAAAATCAGCAAGGCCAGAGCATGGGGGCGAAACCGGCGCATGGTACGGTTGCCGATCAGAAGTTGACCATGGATCTGGCCAGATCCGGGTTGAAGTATTTTTCAAAAATACGCAGAACGGTGCCATCCGCACGCATTTCCTGCACCAACTCCCGCCATTTTTCCTGTTCTTTCAAGGAAATGGACTTTTTTGACATGATCAGTCCGTGCGGCGTGGCTTCGTCGTTGGTATCGATAATGGTGGCCAATTCCCTGACGGAGCGTTCCTGCACTTGCGAATAATCGAAAGGCTCGATGATCATGCCCTGGATGCGATTCATGGCCAGTATTTCATACAGCGGGTCCAGCTGGCTTGCGTGACTGACACGCTGTTCGGCGCTGAGCCTATCCACCAGTCGATTCGCATTTTTGCTGTATCGAAAACTGCGGATCACGCCCAGCGTCAATTTTTGATTGCCCTCAAAGTCTGACAGGCGTTGTACTCCGGCATCCTTGCGTACCAGCAAATAATATTTATTGGAAAAATACCAGGCAAAACCGGCAAATTTTTCACGCGCCTCGTTGCTGATGCCTGAAAGACTGAAATCGAGCGCCCCTGATTCGATCAATTGCCAGATTCTGGCACGCGGCAGCACGCTGACCGTCACCTTGCAACCGCTGCGCCGGATCATTTCATCAGAAAAGTCCTTGTCGATGCCGGCACCGGTGTCTGCTGAATACAGCAAGCCGTGATCATGCAGTGCAAGCGTCATCGGACGGCTGCAATCGGGGCCATCTGCGGCCCAGGCGGCGCTCCCGGCGCACAGCCATGCAAAGACCAGGCAATATTGAATGACGCGACTCATAAGCACAGTTTTCCTTTTCGGCAACAACGATAACACTATGCTCACCTGCCGCGGCAAGGTATGACAATAATTAACATCAGGCCACGAACAGGTATTAATGCTTATTGTAAAGATTAAATATCTGAAATGTAGCCCATAAATCTTGTGTCAGATCAAACAATATCATTCTTAAAGCCGCAACTCCAATTCGATCTGTCGTGCCGGGATTGAAAAAATTCCGGCGGCCCGATGACCCGGCAGGAAACAGTCCGGGACAGGGCTTCGATCAGCGTTTTGGCAGCCGATTCCCGGCAAACTAGGCGTGGCTAGTGCCCGCCAGCCAGGGCCGTATCAGCGCATGGCCATCGGGCCAGTCGCCGAGGCCTGATTCTCCGTTGATATGGCCGCGGGCGCCGATTTCCACGCATTGCGCGCCCCAGTCGCGCGCCAGCGCCTGACTCCATGCATGCCCGGCGTAGGAATCGTTGCTGCTGATGACGGCAATCGCCGGGAAAGGCAGCTTGTTATGTGGAATCGGGCGAAAACCATGCAACTCCTGCGGCGCATCGGCATGCGTGACGTCGGGCGGCGCCACCAGCAGCGCGCCGCGCACGCGCGATGCCAATGGCGAACCGGCGGCCCAGTGTGCGGCCAGCAGGCAACCCAGGCTGTGCGCCACCAGTACACACGGCGCATCGTGCGCGGCTATCGCCTGTTCCAGTGCGGCAAGCCATTGTTCGCGGTTAGGGTTGCGCCAGTCTTGCTGCTCCACCCGCTGGTATCCGTACAGTCGCTCCCAGCGCGATTGCCAGTGCGCATCGTCCGAATTCAGCCAGCCGGGCAAAATCAAAACATTGGCCGGTGTTGCGTCAACTACGTCAATTGCATCAAGCATGGAGTCCTTTTTTATAGAATGTTGGATGAAATAGGCGGCAATGCGCAGCGCATGGCCTGCGGCAGGTTTGCGCAGCGTGCTTTTGGCAAAAAATATACTGCCACCAGTATTTTATTAATCCCAATGAATACGTGCGGCTTTGCCATCATTCAAGCATATACCCCGCCATTTTATCGAAAATATGGGGCGGCAGCAGCAGGTAGCGCTCGGGCGTTCAGCCGGCGCAGCTCGCGGTAACGCGAGGGCGCGATTCCCATGGCGGCCTGAAAGCGGTTGCTGAAGTGGCTGGGCGAACTGTAACCGCAGGCCATCGCGATAGCGGTCAGCGGCAACTGGTTCTGCGCCAGCAACTGGCGCGCCCGGTCCAGCCGCCTGGCCTGCAGCCAGACATGCGGCGGCATGCCGAACGAGATGCGGAACATGCGCGCGAAATGATATTCGGACAAGGCAGCCTCGGATGCCATCGCGCCCAGCGTGACCGGCTGGTCCAGTTGCGACTCGATCCATTCGACCAGGCGCCGCCGCAACGCCGGTGCCAGCCCGCCTTTCAGCCGCTGATCCTGGCGCCGCCCGAGCTGGGACAGGATCAGCTGCGCCACCGCCGCGTGCGCCAGTTCGTTGCCCAGCAAACGCTGGCCCGGGTCATGCAGGTCCAACTGTGGCAAGGCCTGGCACAGGCCGGCCAGTTGCGGATCATCGAAGAAGGTCTGGTCCGGCAGGCACATTTCGCGCGGCTCCCGGTCCAGCAACTGCAGCGTCCGGCTGGCGAAATGTTCGGGCGAAAAATACAGATGCATGAAGCGCAGGTGGCCGTTGACCACCCAATCGGTCGGCTGCTGGTCCGGCAGCACGCACAAGCGCCCCGGCGCGCCGCGCTGGTCCGGCCGGTTGCGCAGAAAGGTGTCGTAACCGCCATCCAGATACAAAGACAAGGTGTGATGCCCCTGCGGCGCATAGCTGACCGCATCCAGACGATTGCGCCAGACGGCAACCGCCATGCCGTCGCCCAGCGTCGCCGCGCCTTCCAGCTGCGCGCTGGATTGCGCCAGGCGATTAAATACATGCAAATTGTTCAGCGCGTCGTCCATCATCACATGATATCCGTGCAATCGGATGTTCGCACTGAAGGCGCAAAACAAGCGCAAGAATATGCAAGCCTTGATGTCACTCGCGCCGGATACTCAGGCTCACATCAACCGGAGTGGCGCAATGAATACCTTTCTTTACTTCCTCGTGGTCGCGGTCTGGGGCACGACCTGGATCGCGATCAAGATGCAACTGGGCAGCGTCGCGATCCCGCTGTCGATCGCCTATCGCTTCGGGCTGGCGACGCTGGTGCTGTTCAGCTTCCTGGCCGTCACCGGCCGCCTGAAGCGGCCGCCGGCGAATGCGGTCAGGCTGCTGCTGGCGCAGGGCTTGTGCCTGTTTTGCCTGAATTTCCTGTGTTTCTATTACGCCAGCCAGTGGATACCGAGCGGTCTGGTGGCGGTGGTGTTTTCCAGCGCGCCGCTGTGGAATGCGCTCAATGGCCGGCTGTTCCTGGGGCGCGCGATTACGCCGCAGGTGATGGGCGGCGCACTGCTCGGCATGAGCGGAATTTTGGCCTTGTTCTGGCCTGAAATGAGCCGCCACGCGGTCAGCCACGACACCTGGCTGGGGCTGGGCCTGGCGTTGGCCGGCACCCTGTGCTTTTCGATCGGCAACCTGCTGTCGAGCGCATTGCAGGCGCGCGGGCTGACGCCGCTGGTCACCAATGCGTGGGCGATGCTGGTCGGCACCACGATCTTGCTGACCGGCATCCTGCTGTCCGGCGTGCCGCTGACGATGGACTGGCATCCGGCCTATCTGGGCGCGCTGCTGTATCTGGCCATCCCGGGTTCCGTGATCGCATTCACCGCCTACCTGATGCTGGTGGGGCGCATCGGCCCGGATCGTGCCGCGTACTCGACGGTGCTGTTCCCGGTGGTGTCGCTGAATATTTCGGCCTGGCTGGAGGGCTATCAATGGACCGGAATCGCGCTGGGCGGCTTGCTGCTGGTGATTGCGGGCAATGTTCTGGTATTTCGCAAACCGATCAAGATGACGCCCATACCAGCCAAGGCCGGCATCAAAACATCATAAAACCCATAAAAAATACTGCCCACAGTATTTTTTATGGCCCAATGAATCCGTGCGGGTAAAGTATGTTTTTAAGCTATACCCCCACTATTTCTGGAATATTTAGGCCGCCGGAACGAAATCGCGGACGGCAACGCGCACTTCCTCGCATAAAATGCATCCACGACCATTTTATGCGCGAGCGATTCCAACCATGAGCACTGCCATCGACCTGCCGCTAGCCGGCATCCGCATCCTCGACCTGACCCGCCTGCTGCCCGGCCCGGTGACGACCATGCACCTGGCCGACATGGGCGCGGAAGTGATCAAGATCGAAGACCGCGGCGCCGGCGACTATGCGCGCACCATGGGGCATGTGAAGCACGAAGTGTCGCACTTCTTCATCGCGGTCAATCGCGGCAAGCGCTGCATCCGGCTCGACCTGAAGGACGCGATCGAACGCGAAGAATTCCTGCGCATGGTCGAGAGCGCCGACGTGGTGGTCGAGAGCTTCCGCCCCGGCGTGATGGACAAGCTGGGCGTGGGCTGGCCGGTCTTGAAGCAGCGCAACCCGCAACTGGTGATGTGCGCGATCAGCGGCTACGGCCAGGACGGCCCGTTCGCGCAACTGGCCGGCCACGACATCAATTACATCGGCACTGCCGGCATGCTGGAACAGAATGTCGGCACCGATGGCACGCCGGCGCTGCCCAACCTGCAGGTCGGCGACCTGCTGGGCGGCGCGCAGACCGCCGTGCAAGGCATCCTGGCCGCGCTGCTGGGCGTGAAGATGGGCGGCCCAGGGCGCTTCGTCGATGTGTCGATGACCGATGCGGTGCTGGCGCACAACATCATGCCGCTGGCGGCAGTCAACAATTTCGGCCAAAGCGCCGCGCCGGGACGCGACCTGCTGACCGGCGGCGTGCCCTGCTACAACGTGTATCGCACCAGGGATGACCGCTTCATGGCGGTCGGACCGCTGGAACTGAAATTCTGGGAACTCTGCTGCGATGTGCTGGGGCGGCCCGACCTGAAGACCAGCCACTGGACTCTGGGGCAGGAGATTGGCGGCGCCGAGGCGATGGCGGTCAAGGCGCAGCTCGATGCGATCTTCCAACAAGAGACGCTGGCGGTCTGGAGCCAGCGCTTTGCCGGGGTCGATTGCTGCGTGACGCCGATCCTGCGCATGGACGAAGCGCTGGCGCACCCGCTGTTTCAGGCGCGCGGCATGGTCAGGCCGGCCCGGCATCCGACTGAAGGC
The DNA here is from genome assembly GCA_963837775.1 of uncultured beta proteobacterium. Classification (GTDB taxonomy): domain Bacteria; phylum Pseudomonadota; class Gammaproteobacteria; order Burkholderiales; family Burkholderiaceae_D; genus CAWIOX01. The sequence continues at coordinate 25,440 of CAWIOX010000029.1, forward strand.
GATTACACAAGTACGTCGGCTGCGGTCAAGTTCCGGCCCTGATCATGCACCGCATCACCCTTCTCGCGCATGAGATCGAATTCAGCGCGATTCGCGCCCAGGGTGCGGGCGGCCAGAACGTCAACAAGGTATCGAGCGCGATCCATCTGCGTTTCGACATTCCGGCCTCATCGCTGCCGGAACATATCAAGGAACGCCTGCTCAAGCTCAACGAACAGCGCATCACCAAGGACGGCGTGGTCGTGATCAAGGCGCAATCGCACCGCAGTCAGGAAAAGAATCGGGAAGAGGCGCTGCAGCGCCTGCAGGAGCTGGTCGATAGCGTGGCAGTGCTGCCGAAACACCGCCGGCCGACCAGGCCGACCCGCAGCGCGCAACTCAAGCGCCTGGACAGCAAGAGCACGCGCGGCAATGTCAAACGGATGCGCGGCAAGGTGCTGGATTAAAGAACAAACAGGAACGGAAAAGACACGAACAGTTGCTTAGCGCTGCGGCTTGCGTGAATAGATATCCTGCCCCGCCTCGTTGATCTGACGCCGTAACGCACGCCGGTCCTCGGGCGACATGCGGCCATTCTTGCGCGGATCCTCGGCATACTGTTCATTGCGGCGGTCATTGCGCTGATACCCATACTCCTGTTGCTGTTGCTGCCCTGCCCGCTGCGCCTCACGCCTGTCTTCGCGCTGGTAAGGATTGGCCAATACGCCGATAACGCTGCCGCCGAGCCAGGCTGCGAGGATGATTTTCTTGATGTCGATATTCATAACGTTTTTTCCGTATGGCCGGCATAACGGTTAAGCTAGTTGATAAGCAAGTGTAGGATGCTTTATCCGATGCACTAAGCGCAATTCGGTAAAGTTTGTAACCGGTTGTAATGTCACGGGCAAAGGCATTTCCCCATCACCTTTCTGAAGTTACCATAGCGCCATGAATACGACAAACCCAGCCAGCAGCACCTCACTCCCCCATGCGGCAAGAATCCTGGTGGTGGATGACGATATCCGCCTGCGCGATCTGTTGCGGCGCTACCTGAGCGAACAGGGCTTCAATGTGGTCACCGCAGAACACGGCCAGGCGATGAACAAGCTCTGGCTGCGCGAGCGCTACGATCTGCTGGTGCTGGATTTGATGCTGCCGGGCGAAGACGGGTTGTCGATCTGCCGCCGCTTGCGCGGTGCCGGCGACCTCACCCCGATCATCATGCTCACCGCCAAGGGCGAGGACGTCGATCGCATCATCGGACTGGAAATGGGCGCCGACGATTATCTGGCCAAGCCATTCAATCCACGGGAACTGGTGGCGCGCATCAATGCAGTGCTGCGCCGCAAAGGGCCGGACGAAATTCCCGGCGCCCCGTCCGAGACGCCGCAAAGCTTTGCATTCGGCAACTTTGTGCTCGACCTTGCCACCCGCACCCTGAAAAAAGATGGCGAGCCGGTCGCACTGACCACCGGCGAATTTTCCGTGCTGAAGGTGTTCGCGCGCCATGCCCGCCAGCCGCTGTCGCGTGAAAAACTGATGGAACTGGCGCGCGGGCGCGAATATGAAGTATTCGACCGCAGCCTGGACGTGCAGATTTCACGCCTGCGCAAACTGATCGAGCCCGACCCTTCCAATCCCTTGTACATCCAGACCGTATGGGGCCTGGGTTACGTCTTCATTCCCGAAGGGCAACCTCGATAATCCAGGGGGTATGCATCAAAATCGATATGCCGCCGCAATAAGTGCGGACGCAACAAATAATACCCCCCAAGGTATATTGGAGCGGATGGTACTGCGCAGCCCCTATTTGAGAACACAGAATGCCCCCCAAGCTTCATGTCGAGGATACATTGCACGCACGCCCTGACCGCTTCGCATGGTTGAAGAGCGGTCTGTTCTGGCGCACCTTCATCCTGCTGGCCATCCTGCTGACCAGCAGCATGGCAATCTGGGTGGCCAGCATCAACTGGATCGAACGCACACCGCGTGCGCAGCAAATGGCTGCACAGGTGGCCTCCGTGGTCACCATCACCCGTGCCGCACTGACGCACTCTGCGCCAGATCTGCGGCGTGAACTGCTGTTTGACCTCGCCAGCAACGAAGGCATCCGCGTCTATCCGCTGGAAGAAACCGATCGCACCGAGGCCTTGCCCGATAGCGCTATCACGCCGGAACTTCAGGCCACGGTGCGCGGCATACTGGGCAATGACACCCGCTTCGCCGCCAGCGTGAATGATGTCGCCGGCTTCTGGGTCAGCTTCAAGATTGATGACGATGAATATTGGCTGATGCTGGAGCGCGAGCGCATCGAGCGCGTCACCGGCGCCCAGTGGCTGGGCTGGACCGCAATCACCCTGCTGCTATCCCTGCTTGGGGCGGTATTTATCTCACGGCTGATCAACCAGCCGCTGGCGCAACTGGCCACTGCGGCCCGCCTCATCGCCAGAGGCAAGCCGCCGCCGCACTTGGCTGAAAATGGCCCGGCCGAAGTCAGGGAAGCCAACCATAGCTTTAATCAGATGGTGGACGACCTGAAACGGGTGGAGTCCGACCGCGCCGAAATTCTGGCCGGCATTTCGCACGACCTGCGCACCCCGATCACCCGGATGCAACTGGAGATCGAGATGGCGCCGCTGTCGGATGATGCCAGGCTGGGCATGCAGTCCGACATCGCCCAGATGGATGCCATCATCGGCCAATTTCTCGATTACGCACGGCCAAGCGATGCCGCCAATTTCACCCCGGTCGACTTGACAGAACTGCTGAGCGAGACTGCCAGCGAAGCAGCACGACTGCCGGACGTACGGATCAGCAGCGCCATAAGTGATCAATTGCGCGCCATGGGCAATCCAACCGATCTCAGGCGGGTACTCAACAACCTGATTGAAAATGCACGGCGTTATGGCAAAACTGCGGGGGCGGATGTTGCAGAAATCGAGATCAATGGAATGACTGAAGGCAATCAGATCATCATCCAGGTCTGCGATCATGGTGCCGGCGTGCCGGAGTCGGAAATCGAGCGCTTGCTACGCCCGTTCACACGACTCGACACCGCGCGCGGTCAAGCCAATGGCGCGGGTTTGGGATTGGCCATCGTTGAACGGGTGATCAAACGTCACGGAGGGCAACTCAATATCAGCAATCAGATCAGCGGTGGTCTTGCCGTCAAAATCAGCTTGCCACGCATGAGTGCGAAGCAATAAATATAAGCAGTAGGCCACAACGCCGTTTAATCGGCTTCCGCCAAGGTCTGATGCACATATGCCGACAAAATCATGCGCTCATCGACCGGCACCTCAAGAAATTCAAAGCCATGATTGTATGCATCGCCGCTCTCCGCCAGCGTCACCGAGCGCAATACAACCTTCAAGGTCAGAAATGCAGTATGTTCGGCAACATGCAATTTGAATACGATTTGCCCTGTTTCACCCTTCACGCCGAAAGGTTGCCTGGCGACACCGGAACCACCTCCCACGCTCAGATCAATCAGCGTAGTGGCGATAGTCCTGACGGGCTGCCCCAATGCAACAGAGGCAATAATCTTCACCGTCGCCCTGGCGCCCTTGCGGATGGCGGTTGCCCTGACTTGCTGCGGATATGAAATATGCAGATAAGGATACGGGGCATGCACCGACTTCACCGCTGCAGCGGTGAATGCATAGGCTTTCTTGCCGGAAAAAGAACGAACCACGAAAGTCTGCCCATCGCGTATGAAACCGAACTTGCCATCCAAAATCGGCGCCGTCACTATGACCGTTTTATTTTTAACAAAACCAATCAGGCGCACCGTATAACGGAGCGTTGGATTGTCATGCGGCTGCAGAGAAAGTGACTCGCCGACTCGCCAGCGTATATCTTCCATGCTGACAAGCGTCTCTTTTGCTGGCTCCGTCTCCGGCGCAGAACTGCCAGCCGCGTCGGCCTTGCGGCTGTCCCAGCGGGCATCCCTGAAAAAACCGTTTTTCGAGAGCCCATCAAGTTGATTCTGGCTTTCAATGACGAATCCCGACTTTAACAACAGATTGCCATCAACGTCATAAACAGACCACAACAACGGCTTCCCCACCGAGATTTCTGCCGAACGAACAGAAATTCTGGATGTTGCATCATTCATGAGTGATCCTTGTAAAGTTGCCATAAAACAACTGCAAATCTATCATACTATTTTGCCAATGCCTGCGGTGCTGCCTCTGAAGTAAAAAAATTTATTGCCTCAGACAACTCCCGGGTTCTTTTGAAGGGCGGCAGGCTCTGCCAGATCCGCTTGCCATAGGGTTTTGCGATCAGTCTCGGGTCACAGATCATCAGCACACCGCGATCGGTTTCATCACGAATCAGTCGCCCCGCCCCCTGTTTCAGGGTGATGATTGCCTCCGGCAACTGATGGTGGACGAATCCGTTCAAGCCCTTTTTCTCCATGACCTCGATGCGCGCGGCAAGCACCGGGTCGTCCGGCGGAGAAAAAGGCAGTTTATCGATGATCACCAGCGACAGGGCATCTCCACGCACATCGACCCCCTCCCAGAAACTCTGGCTGCCAATCAGTACCGCATTGCCTGCAGCGCGGAAGCGATCCAGTAACTCATTGCGCCCAGCCTCGCCTTGCACCATGAGCGGAAAGGGTAATTGACGTTTTTCGAACTCTTCGCGCAGCCGTTCAGCAGCACGATTGACCGCCCGCAAGGTCGTGCACAACAGGAAGGTGCGGCCAGCGGCAGCCTCGATCAGCGGTAGCGCGGCGTCGATGACGGCGTCCGTGTAAGCCTGTGAGTTGGGCTGCGGCATGCCGGTCGGCACATATAACAACCCCTGTTGCGCATAATCAAACGGACTCGACCAGGTTCTCGCCGGTTCATCCAACAAACCCATTTGCGCGGTGAAATGACTGAAATCGTTTTTAACGGCCAGCGTGGCAGAGGTAAAAATCCAGGCCCGGGGCACCCCTTCACGCTGCTTGTTGAAAATGGGCGCGATCGAGAGTGGCGTTCGATGCAACTGCAAGGACGAGGAATATGCCTCGATCCACAGCACGCTATCACCGGCCTCTTTTTCCGCTGCCTTGCCGTCGCCCTCGGCATTCCACTGATCCAGTTGCTGACCCAGCGCTATTGCACGCACCCGACATTGTTCGATGGTCTCGGCACGTTCGGCCTGGCTCTCCAGCGGAATCAGCATTTCACGAAAAGTTTCCCGCAAAGTCTCCAGTGCAGGAAAAAACACACTGGAAGGAGCAATCTGATTGACTGACAAACGCACAAAATCCTGCGGAAAGGCCAACCGCAAATCGCGCGCCGCCCGCTCGACCGGGGCGACCACTTTGGCCCACTCAGCGCCGTCGCGCGCATGCGACAGCCCTTCCGCCAACACGTCGCGGCACAGTTCCAAAACCTGAGAAGTGGAGATGGTATCGCCGAAAAACAGCGTCGCCGTATCCGGCAACTGATGCGCTTCGTCGAAAATGATGGTATTGGCTGACGGCAGCAATTCAGCCACGCCAGTATCCTTCAAAGCGACATCGGCAAAGAAAAGATGATGATTGACCACCACGACATCTGCCTGCTGCGCCTCTTTGCGCGCCTTCATCACGAAGCAGTCCTGATAATACTGGCACTCGGCGCCAAGGCAGGTATCACGGGTCGACGTCACGAGATTCCAGATCAGCGCGGTCTCCGGCACTTGCGACAGTTCTGCCTTATCACCTGAACTCGTGGTCTTCATGAAACGGGAAATCGCACGCAGATGACCAACATCGTCACGCGATGTCAGTCGGCCGTTCTCCAGAGTCCGCTCCAGATGAAAATGACAGACATAATTAGCACGCCCCTTCAATAGGGCAACCGATACCGGAACATTCAGTGCCTTGCGCACAGTAGGGATATCGCGCAGAAAAAGTTGATCCTGCAGATTCTTGGTACCGGTCGAGACGATAACTTTCCCACCCCACAACAGAGCAGGCACAAGGTAAGCAAAAGTTTTCCCTGTTCCGGTACCAGCCTCTGCAATCAAGGTTGTTTGTCCTGCAATCGCCTGCGCAATGGCCTTGGCCATCTCGGTTTGCGATTGACGCGGGCGATAGGCACCCACTTCAGAGCCTAATGGGCCAGCCGTACCAAAATACTGATCAAGAGCGGCGCCATGCAAATCGGGCGCATCCAATGCAGGAGTGTCTTCAGTCAAAATAATTCACAGTGATGGAGAATATGGCAGCCCATCCCTTATGCCGTTCAGGCCAGAACATCAGGAACGAGTTGCATTTTCAATAAAGTAATATGATCCTTGAGCTGCAATTTGCGTTTTTTCAATCGGCGCAGTTGCAGCTCATCTTGCCGTCCGGTGAAAATAATGGCGTCTATTATCGTATTCAGGTCGCTATGTTCGACTTCCAATTCGATAATACGCCGCTGTATGTCTTCGGGTTGGAGTATGGTCATGTGATTGCGCCCAGAGAAAAATTCACAAATACATCAAAAAATCATTTGTACGTGTACTATTTACAGTCAAGCAGTACCCGCGACAGACAGTTTAATCTACCCAGACGTATGAGCCAATATAAGATAGAAGCAGGCACCGGCCAGCACATCGGCAATCGCAAGGAACAACAAGACCGCGCCGCATTATTTTCTGCACCAAAGGCACCGGGTTACATGATGGCAGTTGTGGCAGACGGAATGGGCGGACTGACGGGGGGCGCTCTTGCAGCAGAACAAGTCATCAGATCAGCCAAACAGGCATTCCATGAGTTTTCTCCGCAAACAGATCAAGTCGAATCAATGCTGCAAAGGATTATCCACGAGGCACACAGCATCATCAAACTCAGCAGCTTCTCTTCAGAAAAAGAACCGCACAGCACATTGGTCATTCTTGTACTGACGCCGGAGCGCTGTGCCATCTGGGCGCATGTAGGTGACTCCAGGCTATATCGCTTTTCCGGCCCGAATTTCGCTGACTGCACCATTGACCACTCGTATGTTGAGAGGCTGGTGAGTGAAGGCAAGTTGAGCAGGGAGGAAGCAAAAAATCACCATCTGTCAAATATCCTGGTCAATGTGCTCGGCTCACATGTCAATGAGCCATATGTGACCCTCGGACGCCATGATGGACTTGAGCCAGGCGACTCATTTCTGGTTTGCTCTGATGGGCTATGGCATTATTTCAGCAATGCTGAGCTAGGCGCCGCGATTGCAATGAATTCACCTCGCCAGGCATCAGAAATGCTGATTAATAAAGCGCGGGAGCGTGCCTATGGCGCCGGCGACAATTGCACTCTGGCAATCGTCAAACTGGTTGCACCACCGGAAGCCCCAAAAAACTACCAGGTAGAAAAAATGCGCCGTGCAGTGTAATCACTGCCGCACATGAAAATACAGTCATCATTCAGACAAAGCCGGAAGCAAATCATGATTATTCAGAAGACCCCGCTGAAGCTGCAGATGACCGCTGCGCGTCCTCCCTGGCACCAACTGCCAATTCCCGAACCTGGATGATGCGCGCACGCTCTTTTTCCATTCTGTTGGCAGCAACTTCGTACTGACGCTTTTTCGCATCCTTGGACTTTTGCACAAAGGTGGCCTCATTGGCTGCACGTTTTGGCGCATTGGCGGCCTCTGCCGCCTGCAAACGTCGCAAGTTTTGCGCATGTTCTTCTACCCGCACATCAGGCTCAGTCATATTGCCGGCATCCTGCAGAGCTTGCGTCTTCTGCGCAGAGTCAGAGATCTTTCGAGCTTTTTCTGCCTCCTTTAATTGCTGGTCTTTTGCACGCAGCGGTGCTTCCGCTGCCAACACTGCACGCTTCTCCTCCAATGCCTTATCCCTATCCAGCACGCGCATGCGTCGATTGAAGGTGTTCGCTTCATCTTCCACTGGGCGCACCCTGGCCAGCGCTTCACGGCGATGCTCTTGCGCACTATCAAGACAGGAAGATGCAAAAAAAGTCGGATAACATGCCTGCTCTTCCAGTATGAACTGCGACTCTATCTGCTCGCGCACCGTCAATGCCTCAGACAACGCCAAGCTGGCTGCTGTTGCAGTAAGTATGCTGCCAGCAGGATAACGCGCCATAAAATCGGCAGAAAGCGCTCCGCCTGCGCCTGCATATTGAGCAAAAGAAGACTGTGCCATAAACAACAGCGCAACTGCCATCGCACTATTCCACAGCGAAAAGGTACGGCTATTACTCAGCAAAGGTAAGAATTTTCGCAAACTAATCAATGACGGACTCATGAGAACAATTCCATTTCTAGCACAAGCATCATGCAAGGTCAGCCAAGGCACTGCGCCGTTCGGATTGCATGTATTCACGCGACTGCATTTCAACAATGCGCGATACTGTACGATGAAATTCGTTGGCCAATGTGCCTTGCGTATAAAGCGCCTCAGGTTCGACCTCCGCCGACATGATCAATTTCACTTTATTATCGTAAAACACATCGATCAACCAGGTGAAGCGTCGCGCCTCGGATGACATTGATGCCGACAAACACGGGATGCCAGACAAGATGACGGTATGAAAGCGACTGGCAATTTCGAGATAATCGTTTTGCGAACGCGGACCGCCACACAAAGTGGCAAAATCGAACCAGACTACACCGCCCGCCCGGCGTAAAGCCTTGATTTCACGTGCTTCTATATGAATATGCGTATCTTCATCTGCCGTTTCAGCAACGCCGGCAAACGCGTGGCGCAAAGCCCGGTCGGCCTCTGCTCCCAGAGGCGTGTGATAAGACTCGACTTGCTCCAGCGCACGCTTGCGGTAATCCAGTCCTGCATCGACATTCATTACATCCAGCCTGGACTTCAGCAACGCAATAGTCGGTAGCATCCGGTCCCGGTGCAAGCCGTCAGGATACAAGGTATCAGGCGCATAGTTCGATGTCATGACGAATGTCACCCCATTCTCGAACAAGGCAGTCAATAAATTATAAAGAATCATTGCATCCGCAATATCGGACACATGAAACTCGTCAAAACATATAAGACGGTATTTCTTTGCGATGCGACGCGCCACTTCATCAAGCGGATCAGCAACCCCTTTCAGCTCGTCCAATTGCCGGTGCACACTGCGCATAAATTCGTGGAAATGCAAGCGGGTTTTACGGACGACAGGAACAACCAGATAAAAGCTGTCCATCAGAAAAGACTTTCCTCGCCCAACACCACCCCACATGTATAACCCACGTGGCACATCAGGCCGATTGATCAGTCGCTTGAACTTGCTGGACCGTTGCGATTTAAATAAGACCCACTCATCGTAAGCCCGTTGCAGGCGGTCAACTGCACAACGTTGCGCATCATCGGCCTTGAAGCCGCGCGTCAACAACGCATGCTCGTAATACTCTTGGACATTCATTCAGATTCGATTCACTGCTGCAGCAGAACAACTATCACCTCACCACGTAGCCATTTGCAGCTCTGACCATCGCAGCATTCCAGCATGAGGCAAGAAAGGTTATTTATAAAGAACCATATCAACTGAGGCATGTGCCGAATGAAGAAGGACCATCCAGACAGTTTGAAAGCTTAGCCCGACAGAAAAATCAACATTCGACCCAAAACTGACAGGGCACCGAACAGCAGATAATTCATCGCACAAAGATTCTTTGCGCATTATCTAAGTTCAGTGCCAATTCCCATCAGGTCAGCTTATTTACTTGATACTGCCTGCCGCAGCACAAGCAACTTGCACAAACAACTGCGGCAGAATCAAGCGATACATCACCGCGCCATTAGAAATTGAGCGAGCGCTTGTCCACGGCAAGAGCGGCTTCCTTGGTCGCTTCCGACAAGGATGGATGCGCATGACAAATGCGGGCGATATCTTCCGCAGATGCACGGAATTCCATTGCCACAACTGCCTCGGCGATCAACTCCGATGCCATAGGACCTACTATGTGCACGCCCAGAATTTCATCAGACTTGGCATCAGCCAGGAATTTGACCATACCCGAAGTATCACCCAACGCACGGGCGCGACCATTCGCCATGAAGGGGAAACTGCCAGCTTTATAAGCAATGCCTTCAGTTTTCAATTGTTGCTCAGTCTTGCCCACCCATGCAATTTCAGGGGACGTGTAAATAACCCATGGAATCGTATTGAAGTTAACATGCCCATGCTGGCCTGCGATACGTTCTGCGACAGCGACGCCCTCTTCTTCAGCCTTGTGTGCCAGCATCGGTCCGCGCACCACGTCACCAACCGCCCACACATTAGGCAAATTCGTCTTGCAGTCACCATCCACGGCAATGAAACCACGTTCATCCAGCTTCAAGTTCACGCCTTCTGCATTCAAACCGTTTGTGTTTGGTACACGGCCAATCGACACCACCAACTTGTCGAATACTGCTTTTTGCGCATTGCCCTTGTCATCAGCATATTCGACGGTAACGTCTTTTTTACCTGTAGTGATGGAGCCAATTTGTACGCCGAGATTGATGGACAAACCTTGCTTGACAAATAATTTGTGCGCTTCCTTGGCAATCTGCTCATCAACAGCACCGAGGAAAGTCGGCAATGCTTCCAGCACAGTCACTTGCGCACCGAGACGGCGCCATACACTACCCATTTCAAGTCCAATGACACCGGCACCGATGACACCGAGTTTTTTTGGCACATCACCAATTTCGAGCGCGCCAGTATTAGACAAAATCAGTTTTTCATCGAATGCTGCACCAGGCAATTCACGCGCATTGGACCCTGTGGCGATGATGACGTGCTTGGCAATCAGAGTTTCTTCCGCAGCCCCTGCAACCTTGATTTCATAAGTACCGGCTTCTGCCTTCAAGAAAGAACCGCGCCCATGAAAAAAGCTTACTTTGTTCTTCTTGAATAAATACAGGATGCCGTCATTGTTTTGTTTGACGATCGTATCCTTGCGCGACAACATTTTCTCAACATTCAGGGACAGGCCCTTCACATCAATACCATGATCGGCAAAAGAATGGCTTGCGTGTTCATAATGCTCGGATGACTGCAATAATGCTTTCGATGGAATGCATCCTACATTTGTGCATGTGCCACCTGGTGCTGGGCCGCCTTTAGCATTTTTCCAATCATCAATACACGCTGCGGAAAAACCTAATTGTGCGGCACGAATTGCTGCAATATAACCACCGGGGCCGCCACCGATCACGACAACATCAAAATTTTTAGACATAGTTGGGTCCTTTTAAAACAAAAAAAAGACACAAGGGCCGCAAAGTTCTCCTTTGACGGCCTTGTGTCTTCCTGTCAAATCAAATTTACAAATCCAGCAACAAACGCGCAGGATCTTCCAATGCATCCTTCATCGCAACCAAGCCTAGTACTGCCTCACGGCCATCAATGATGCGATGATCATAAGACATCGCAAGATAATTCATTGGACGGATAACGATCTGACCATTTTCCACCACCGCACGGTCTTTAGTCGCGTGCACACCAAGAATCGCCGATTGCGGCGGATTAATGATTGGTGTAGAAAGCATGGAACCGAAAGTGCCGCCATTGGAAATCGAGAATGTACCGCCCGTCAAATCATCCAGGGTCAGTTTGCCGTCTTTGGCTTTTTGACCAAATTCGCCAATTTTCTTTTCAATGTCAGCAATCGACATTTGATCCGCATTGCGCAGAATCGGAACAACCAAGCCACGTGGAGAACCTACTGCGATACCAATATCAAAATATCCGTGATAAACGATGTCGTTGCCATCCACCGATGCATTGATAATCGGATATTTTTTCAAAGCAGCAACAGCCGCCTTGACGAAGAACGACATAAAGCCGAGCTTGACGCCATGCTCTTTTTCAAACTTGTCTTTGTACTTGGTGCGCAAGTCCATCACTGGCTGCATGTTGACTTCATTGAAATGTCGTCAAAATTGCATTAGTTGATTGCGATTGCAGCAGACGTTCAGCAATACGTGCACGCAAGCGGCTCATAGGCACTCGCTCTTCCGCACGGTCACCGAGATTCAATGCAGCTGGGGCTGCGCTGACCAATTGCAACGCAGGCTTTGCTGCAGGAGTTGCAATCGGAGCGACGGCAGGCACAGCCGCCTGACCTGCCAGCGCATTGATCACATCACCTTTGGTCACACGTCCATCTTTGCCAGTACCAGCAACCTGGGCTGTCGACATGTTATTGTCCGCCAGCATTTTGGCAGCTGCAGGCATCGCGATGCCAGCTGCCGATACTGAAGCAACTGAAGCGGCAACCGCGACAACAGGTGCTGCAGCAGCAACTGGTGTTGCAGCGGCAGAGGCTTCGGTATCAATGATTGCAATAATTTCGCCGGCAACAACCAAGCTGCCATCGGCCTTGAGAATTTGTGTAATCACACCGGCGGATGGCGCCGGCAAGTTCGAGCACAACCTTATCGGTTTCAATGTCAATCAGGTTTTCATCGCGAGCAACAGCTTCGCCAACATTTTTATGCCAGTGCAGCAAGGTCGCTTCAGCGACGGACTCTGATAATTGCGGTACTTTAACTTCTAGAATTGCCATGTAACTCTCCGTATCGGGTTGTTCATACGACACGCCAGCTTCTGGCGTGTCGCAGGGTCTATTATTTGGTTTGTACAAAACCTTTGAGCTTGGAAAATGCAGTGTCCAGCAGTGCCTTCAATTGTGCGTAATGCTTGTCATAGTATCCGACGGCAGGAGATGCGCTGGCAGGACGTCCGGCATACGCCAACTTCTGGCCATCTTCCATATTTTCCAGGATATTGTGTTGAATCTGGAACCATGGGCCTTGATTTTGCGGCTCATCCTGAGCCCAGACCAATTCAGCCAAGTTAGGAAATTTCTTCAACTCAGCAGAAAACGCCTTATGCGGGAATGGATACAGTTGTTCAACACGAATAATTGCTGTATCAGTTTGTCCGCGTTCTTTACGCGCATTCACCAGATCAAAGTAAATCTTGCCGGAACAAGCAATTACGCGCTTGACCTTCTTGGCATCGATTTTGTCATCGATTTCTCCGATGACGGTCTGGAAATGCCCTTTTGCCAAATCAGACAGCGGCGAACCGGCCTCTTTATTCCGCAATAGCGATTTTGGTGTCATGATCACCAATGGCTTGCGGAACAAGCGAATCATCTGGCGGCGCAGCAGATGGAAAATCTGAGCTGCAGTGGTCGGCTGAACTACCTGCATATTATTGTCGGCACACAGTTGCAAATAACGCTCAATGCGTGCGGATGAATGCTCCGGACCCTGGCCTTCATAGCCGTGCGGCAGCATCATCACCAGACCGGAAGCACGACCCCACTTTACTTCGCCGGAACTGATGAACTGATCGATCACAACCTGTGCGCCATTGGCGAAGTCACCGAACTGCGCCTCCCAAATTGTCAGCGTATTAGGCTCAGCAGTTGAATAACCATATTCAAACGCAAGCACGGCCTCTTCCGACAAAACAGAATCAATGACGGTGAACGGCGCTTGCGATTCAGATACATTTTGCAATGGAATATAACTACCTGCATCCCAACGCTCTCGTTTTTGATCGTGCAATACCGCGTGACGATGCACGAAGGTGCCACGTCCGGCATCTTGACCGGTAAGGCGTATCGCATAACCGGAAGAAACCAGAGAAGCATATGCAAGATGCTCACCCATGCCCCAGTCAAGATTAATTTCACCCCGGCCCATCGCGGCGCGATCAGCCAATACCTTCTCAACCAGTGAGTGCGCCTTGAAGGCTTCAGGGATAGCAGTAATTCGTGTGGCGAGGCGCTTCAACTCAGCCATTGGCACTGCCGTATCAGCTGCATCGGTCCATTTCCGGTTCAGGAATGGCATCCAGTCAACAGCATACTTGCTCTTGAAGTTGGAGATCACCGGATCAACCGTATGACGACCTGCATCCATAGCATCACGGAATGCCGCCACCATAGCATCTCCGCCATCAGCAGGGATAATGCCTTGAGTAATCAATTTATCGGCATACAATTTACGCGTACCGGGGTGTTGTGCAATTTTCTTGTACATCAAAGGCTGTGTCAGAGCGGGCGTATCCTGCTCGTTATGACCCAGTTTGCGGTAGCAGATGATATCAACGACGATATCTTTCTTGAATTCCATGCGGTAATCGAGCGCAATCTGCGTTGCCAGAACTACTGCTTCAGGATCATCTGCATTGACATGCAATACCGGCGCCTCGATCATTTTGACGACATCGGAGCAATACAATGTCGAACGGGAATCGCGCGGATCAGATGTAGTGAAACCAATCTGATTATTGATTACGATATGCACCGTGCCGCCAGTACCATAGCCGCGAGTTTGCGCCAAATTCAGCGTTTCCATCACAACGCCTTGCCCTGCAAATGCCGCATCGCCATGCACCAGAATAGGTAAAACTTGCGCGCCATCCTTATCTGCACGACGCTCCATACGCGCCTTGACCGAACCCTCAACTACAGGATTGACAATCTCCAAGATGGGATGGATTGAAGGCCAGGGACAAGTGAACCGGACCGCCCGGAGTCGTGATATCGGATGAAAACCCCTGGTGATACTTCACATCGCCGGCAGGTAAATCATCCGCATGCTTACCTTCAAATTCCGCAAACAGATCTTGCGGCATTTTGCCCAGCGTATTGACCAATACATTAAGTCGGCCACGATGCGCCATACCGATAACGATTTCTTGCACACCTCTTTCGCCCGCGCGCTGAATAGTTTCATCCATGGACGCAATAAAACTTTCCCCACCTTCAAGGGAGAAACGTTTTTGTCCAACATATCTGGTATGAAGATAACGCTCAAGGCCTTCAGCCGCAGTCAAACGGTCAAGAATGTGTCTTTTCTTTTCCGCTGTAAAACTCGGAGTGGAGCGAATCGACTCCAACTTCTCCTGCATCCATCGTTTTTCCGATGGATCGCTGATGTACATGAACTCTGCACCGATAGAACGGCAATAAGTATCACGCAAGGAGTTGATCAGGTCACGCAATGACGCAGTTTCAGTTCCAAAATAGGTATTGCTGATATTGAATACGATATCCATATCCGCATCGGAGAACCCGTAGAAACTCGGATCCAATTCAGGGATGTTTGGACGCTCCTGACGTTGGAGAGGATCGAGATTAGCCCAATGCGAACCTAAATAACGGTAAGCTGCAATCAGTTGCGTAGCAGCTACGCGCTTGCGACCCATTTCGAAATCTGCAGATGCCGCCACAGTGCGGATCGGACCTTGCTTGGCACGCTCGGCGAATGAGGCAATAACAGAAGCATGGGCTACATCAGGCTTATTGGTTCCGTCGACTGCAGGCACATGCTGCATTGCGTCGAAATAGGCGCGCCAGTTATCTGGCACAGAACCAGGATTATCGAGGTAAGCCTCGTAGAGTTCCTCTACATACGGGGCATTTCCTCCGAACAGATAGGAGTTAGAACTGTACTGCTGCATCATATTGCTCACCTTTCTTCGCGTTTCGCGAGATTAGCGGGTTAATCTAACCTTCCGCGACACGGCCTGACCGGTTAGCGGATTGCACATCAAGTTGTGGGGAAGGGCTGGAATACATTGATAAATCTTAATCTTTCGAAGGATATCATACCTGACTCCAACAATAAAAAAAAGCGAACCGATTAGGTTCGCTTTTTTAATCATTATCCGCGACTAGCCATCGGAGGCACATCACGTCTTGCCGCGCCAACAAACAACTGCCTTGGGCGGCCGATTTTTTGCTCAGGGTCAGAAATCATTTCTTTCCACTGTGCAATCCAACCAACTGTACGTGCCAATGCAAAGATACCAGTAAACAACGAGACAGGAATACCCAAAGCACGCTGCACGATACCAGAATAAAAATCAACATTAGGGTAGAGTTTGCGCGATACGAAATACTCATCTTCCAACGCGATTTTTTCCAGCGCCATCGCCAACTTGAACAGGCGATCATTCTGCAAGCCCAATGCTTCCAGTACTTCGTAGCATGTTTCACGCATCAATTTCGCGCGCGGATCATAATTCTTATACACGCGATGGCCAAAGCCCATCAGCTTAACGCCGGAATTTTTATCTTTAACTTGCTTGATGAACTCACCGATATTATCCACGCTGCCGATTTGCTCAAGCATGGTCAACGCAGCTTCGTTCGCACCGCCATGTGCAGGACCCCACAAGCATGCGATACCAGCTGCAATACATGCAAACGGATTGGCACCGGAGGATCCAGCCAGGCGCACAGTTGATGTTGACGCATTTTGCTCATGGTCCGCATGCAAAATCAGGATTCGATCCAAGGCACGCACCAACACATCGTTCACTTTGTAGTCTGCACATGGCGTGGCAAACATCATGTTCATGAAGTTCGCGCTGTACGACAAATTGTTGCGTGGATAGACGAATGGTTGGCCAACATTGTATTTGTAGGCCATTGCAACCAGTGTTGGCAATTTGGCGATCAAACGAATAGCAGAGACTTCACGGTGATGTGGGTCATTGATATCGAGCGAATCATGATAGAACGATGACAATGCACCAACAGTGCCTACCAATACTGACATCGGATGCGCATCACGACGGAAACCACGGAAGAAGAATTGCATCTGCTCGTGAACCATCGTGTGATTGGTAACCAAAGATACGAACTTGTCTTTCTCAGTCGCATTTGGCAACTCGCCATTTAGAAGCAAATAGCAAGTTTCAAGAAAATCGCAATTTACTGCCAATTGCTCAATTGGATAGCCGCGATATAGCAACTCGCCCTTATCACCATCAATGTATGTAATGGATGAATTACACGCGGCCGTGGACATGAAGCCCGGGTCATACGTAAACATACCCGTCGAGGCGTACAGTTTGCGAATGTCAATGACATCCGGTCCAATCGTGCCTTTGTATATAGGCATTTCCAGTGACGGAGTGCCGTCTGAAAATGACAGCGTGGCTTTGGTATCTGCAGTGGTGGTCATTGCTCTTCCTTCTTCTGAGAGATGAGTCTTTAATAAAAACTTAAACCGAAACGATTTTCAAGCGCTACGAATTCTTTTTAAAAGTGCATGAACACTAGGCAAATCAACTTCGTCAGTTGGTTCCTTGCGCCCCAATATCAATTCCATTAAACCGTTATCAGAAAGCTCCATCAGACGAGAAAATGCTTCAACTTCTTCATCCGACAAACTTGCCTCATGAACATCCAGAAAACGCGTCAATATCAAATCGTTTTCCAACAATCCGCGGCGGGCACGCCATCTGAGACGAGCACGTTTAACTGGATCAGCTTGATGAGTAATAATCATATTTAACACCTGCTTTATTTCATGCGACTTCAAGCGATTCACTTAATAATCGCATGAAATAAGGCGGAAGTAATGTTACCTTCCGCCGCGCGCAATAGAATTAACTTATACGGTACGACGTACCATCAGTTCCTTGATTTTGCCAATAGCCTTTGTCGGATTGAGACCTTTTGGACAGACGTCAACGCAGTTCATGATTGTGTGACACCGGAACAAGCGATACGGGTCTTCCAGATTATCCAGACGCTCGCCCGTAGCTTGATCCCTAGAATCAGCAATGAAACGGTATGCCTGCAAAAGACCTGCCGGGCCAACAAACTTATCCGGATTCCACCAGAATGATGGACAGGATGTCGAGCAGCATGCGCAGAGAATACACTCATACAGGCCATCCAACTCTTCACGCTCGACAGGATATTGCAGACGCTCCTTTTCCGGAGGAATCGTGTCATTGATCAGGAATGGCTTGATCGAATTGTATTGCTTGAAGAACTGCGTCATATCTACGATCAGATCGCGAATGACCGGCAAACCTGGCAATGGACGAAGAACAATCGGCTCCTTCAATTCATTCAGGTTTGTAGTACATGCAAGGCCATTTTTGCCGTTGATGTTCATTGCATCGGAACCGCAGACACCTTCACGGCATGAACGACGCAATGCCAGTGAATCGTCAACATCAGACTTGATGCGCTGCAGCGCATCAAGCAACATTTTATCGGTGTCTTGCAGTTCAACCGTCAAATCCTGCATGTAAGGCTTAACGTCCTTATCCGGATCGTAACGGTAAATTTGGAATTTAAGAGTGCGTGCCATTATTCTGATCTCGTTAGAAAGTGCGTGCTTTGGGCTTGAATGTTTCGACTGTTAGCGGCTTGGTGATTACCGGCTTGTAATCCAGGCGATTACCTTCCGAATACCACAACGTATGCTTCATCCAGTTTTCATCATCGCGCTTCTCGAAGTCACGATGTGCATGCGCACCACGTGACTCTTTGCGCGCCACAGCGGAAGTAATGGTCGCTTTTGCGGTCTCGATCAGATTATCCAACTCCAGCGCCTCAATACGTGCAGTATTGAAAACTTTGGACTTATCTTTGAACGAGACATGCTTGCAGCGCTCATTCAGCTTCATGATTTCCTTGTAGCCGTTTTGCAACAACTCATCAGTACGGAATACGCCACAATTTTGCTGCATAGCAGCACGAATATCATTCGCCACATCCTGAACCCGCTCAGAACCTGTGCTGTTTTCAAGTTTGGACAAACGCGACATTGCAAAATCAGATGCGTCCGCAGGCAAAGGCTTGTTTTCACGACCTTTCAGATTGCTCGCCACGACATGGTTTCCAGCTGCACGTCCAAATACCAGAAGATCCAGCAATGAATTGGTGCCAAGACGATTAGCGCCATGCACCGAGACGCAAGCGCACTCACCAATTGCATACAAACCATTGACGACCGCTTCTGGATTTCCATCCTTAGGAGCGACTACCTGGCCGTGAATATTGGTCGGAATACCGCCCATCTGATAGTGAATAGTCGGAACAACCGGGATCGGCTCTTTAGTTGCATCGACGTTAGCAAATTTATGCCCAATTTCCAAAATGGAGGGCAAACGCTTCTGGATGGTCTCGGCACCGATATGACGCAAGTCCAGCAGAACATGATCCTTGTTCGGACCGCAACCGCGACCCTCTTTGATTTCCTGATCCATCGAGCGCGAAACGAAATCACGTGGCGCCAGATCTTTCAGAGTAGGCGCATAACGCTCCATGAAACGCTCGCCCTGGCTATTGATGAGGATGCCACCTTCACCGCGCACACCTTCAGTAATCAAGACACCCGCACCAGCGACACCGGTTGGATGGAATTGCCAGAATTCCATATCCTGCAATGGCAAGCCAGCACGCGCAGCCATACCCATGCCGTCACCGGTATTAATGAAGGCATTGGTGGATGCGGCCCAGATGCGTCCGGCACCACCAGTAGCGAAGATGGTGGTCTTGGCTTCAAGAATCATCACATCGCCAGTTTCCATCTCCAGCGCAACAACACCGACCACATCACCTTCGGCATCACGAATAATATCGATGGCCATCCACTCAACGAAAAAGTGGGTTTTAGCACGTACATTGCGCTGATACAGCGTATGCAGCAATGCGTGGCCGGTGCGGTCTGCAGCAGCGCAAGCGCGCTGCACCGCTTTTTCACCAAAATTGGCAGTGTGCCCACCAAACGGACGCTGGTAAATAGTGCCATCCGGATTGCGATCGAAAGGCATACCAAAGTGTTCTAGCTCATAGACAACTTTCGGTGCTTCGCGGCACATGAATTCAATAGCATCCTGATCGCCAAGATAATCTCCGCCCTTGACTGTATCAAACATGTGCCAATACCAGTTATCCTCAGCCATATTGCCGAGAGACGCACCAATACCACCCTGCGCTGCCACTGTATGCGAGCGCGTCGGGAAAACCTTTGAAAGTACAGCAACATTCAGACCGGCCTCAGCCAGTTGCAACGATGCACGCATACCGGAACCACCGGCACCTACAATTACCGCATCAAAACGGCGGCTAGGAATAGCGGATTTAATTGCTGCCACGATTACACTCTCCAGAGAATCTGTGCCGCCCATCCGGCACAACCGACCAGCCACAGGAGTGTGGCAACTTGTAATGAAAGCCGTACGGAAACTGGCTTAACGTAATCCATCCAGATATCGCGCATACCTACCCAAGCGTGATAAAACAGCGAAAGGAAGGTAACGAAAGTAGCGAGTTTGAACCACTGTTGCGCAAACAAGCCAGCCCAGCCCTCATAACTGAAATTATTGCCTGACAAAAACGATATCAGCAGAATAACTGTATAAAGCGCCATGACTACCGCAGTCACTCGCTGCGCCAACCAATCCCTGAGACCGTAATGCGCACCGACAACCAGGCGCTTGGAACCAAAATTAACATTCGCCATTTAGAACACCCCAAACAATTTCAACGCAACCAGGCCAGCCAGCGGCAAACTGACAGCAAAAACGATGACTGCAGATTTACGCGAGGAATCCTTGTCCACACCGATATGATTGTCCATGATCAGATGACGAATACCAGCGCAAAAATGGTGCAGATAAGCCCAGGATAAGGCCACGATAAGCAGCTTAACGAACCAACCAGAGGTCAACCCCTTGAAGTATTCAAAAGAACCTTCAGATGTCAGACTGCTTTCCAGCAAATACAATATAAACGGGAGCAGCAAAAACATCATTGCACCACTTACGCGGTGCAGAATCGACAACAAACCAGCAAGTGGCAAGCGGTAATTGGCAATTTGCGTAATATGAATATTACGAAACTCCGGTCGACTGTTTTTCACAGCATCTTTTGTAGCACCTGGCATAAATAGTCCTCTCAAGCTTATCTAAAAAAAATAACCTCGTAATTTTCGCCTATTTTCCTCACTGAACCAACAACTATTGGTGCACTGCGGAAAATATCCATATGAAAAAAACAATGCTGTACGGCATTCACCGGTCAGAAGTCATTACTTGCACTAACAACAAGCGATTAGCTCAACTCGTTTTGATAATGATGCTGCGCTGTCAGGTACAAACCGCGACGCACCTCAACCGGCTTATCTCCGTAGGTGTATGACACGCGCTCGACACTCAGCAACGGAGTGCCCGTCGGAATGTGCAACAACTCCGCCACCTCGGCATCCGCCACCACTGCACGAATTTTCTCGCCGGCCCGTATCATCCTTGCGCCAAATTCGGTCTCGAAAAGGCCATACATCGGCCCCTTGTATTCAATCAGCCGCTCTGCAGTCAACCCTTTGAAAATAACGCCTGGCAACCATATCTCTTCAATAATTGTTGGCGCGCCGTCAAATGACTGAATTCGCTTGATAAATATGACTGAATCACCTGACTTCATGTCCAGTTGCCGCGCAACCTCAGCTGGCGCACGCAGCCTTTTGACTTCAATGACCTTATTTTCTGGATAGTGCGGCTCGCCCTGATCCGGCATCAGGCGCAGGAAACGAAACTGCGCCCGCGCTTCATGATGCGAAGCAACGAAGGTACCCTTGCCTTGCCTGCGCACCACCAGGTTTTCTGCCGCCAGTTCATCAATCGCCTTGCGAACCGTACCTTGGCTGACCTTGAAGCGCCCTGCCAACTCCACCTCGCTGGGAATCAACTCACCAGGCCGCCACTCGCCCGACTGAAGACTTTGCATCAAAAGAGATTTGATTTGCTGATAGAGCGGACTAAAGGTTGGCGAATTGCCAAGCGCAGAGTCACCCGCCGCGGCAGTCGGCACATTATTACTGATCAAATTGGACATGGCTGAACTCATAGCCTATGATTTCAACATAGAACTACATGTTTAGTCCAGAAATATTGTTAAAGATTATCTATCTTATATAAGACATAAGATATAGATTGACAGTGCCTTCACACACACCTAAACTCGCAAATAAGCGTGCTTCGACATTTACGCACAAGCCTTTGAGCAATTTCCGATAGCCACAAATTATTTGCCGCAAAGCTGGCAAGGCTGACTGGAGAGATTTTCATCGGTATGATAGGCGATATTGCGAACACCCAACTTAAGTTCCTCATCGATTTTATTCCCACTTTGGAGATTCGACATGACTAAAGCCCCAATGCGTGTTGCCGTAACCGGCGCCGCCGGCCAAATCGGTTACTCACTGCTATTCCGCATCGCCAATGGCGACATGCTCGGCAAAGACCAACCGGTCATTTTGCAATTGCTTGAAATCCCTGATGAGAAAGCTCAAAAAGCACTCAAAGGCGTGATGATGGAAATCGACGACTGCGCATTCCCGCTGCTGGCAGGCATGACCGCACACGCTGACCCGATGACAGCATTCAAGGATATCGACGTCGCATTGCTGGTAGGCGCACGCCCACGCGGCCCAGGCATGGAACGCAAGGATTTGCTGGAAGCCAACGCGCAAATTTTCACAGTACAAGGTAAAGCACTCGACGCAGTTGCCTCACGCAATGTAAAAGTATTGGTCGTCGGCAACCCAGCCAACACCAATGCTTATATTGCGATGAAATCCGCGCCTAGCCTGCCAGCCAAGAACTTCACAGCGATGCTGCGCCTGGATCACAACCGCGCACTGTCACAAATCGCCGCCAAAACTGGCAAGCCTGTAACTGCGATCGAAAAACTGTTTGTCTGGGGCAATCACTCCCCGACGATGTATGCAGATTATCGTTACGCAACTATTGACGGCCAGTCCGTCAAGACAATGATCAACGACGACGCATGGAATAAAGACGTATTCCTGCCGACAGTTGGCAAGCGCGGCGCGGCCATCATCGAAGCACGCGGCCTGTCTTCTGCTGCATCCGCAGCCAATGCAGCCATTGATCATGTGCGCGACTGGGTTCTGGGCACAAACGGCAAATGGACCACCATGGGCATTCCATCCGATGGTTCCTACGGCATTCCTGAAGGCACTATGTTCGGCTTCCCTGTGACAACAGAGAATGGCGAATACAAAATCATTGAAGGTCTGGAAATCGATGCATTCTCACAAGAACGCATCAACGTCACACTCAATGAACTGCTGGAAGAACGCGAAGGCGTGAAACACCTGGTAGGCTAATTTCTGCCAATATAGACGGGCAAGTTGCATGGCTTAATACGCCATGTCACTTGCCCGTTTTTTCATTTGAGGCCAAGCACCAAATGCATCCCTCCGAAGTTTTATTCCAAGGCGCATGCCAGCCAATTTCACTGCCAGCCTGCGACCACTATGCAGGGTCAGAAAAGCTGATGCGCAAATCGATCTTGCTACAGCAAGAACTTGGCCCCGTTTTTGATATCACACTGGACTGCGAAGATGGCGCCGCAGCCGGCAGCGAAGCAGCGCATGCGCAACTGGTCGCCGCGCTCATAGCCGGTGACGACAATCGCTTCAACCGGATCGGCGCCCGCCTGCATGACATCAACAGCGCATTCTTTGAACAGGATGTCGCCCTCATCTGCCAACATGCTGCGCAACGGCTGGCCTACCTGGTAGTGCCGAAAGTCGACAGCGTCGCCGATGTACAACGCGCCATTTCCATCATCAACCAGCATGCACAGCAAGCTGGCCGCCATGACTTGCCGATTCATGTACTGATCGAGTCACACGGCGCACTGGCCGATGCATTCGCGATTGCAGCACACCCTCAGGTCGAATGCCTTTCATTCGGCATCATGGATTTCGTCTCTGCCCACTATGGTGCGATACCCGGCAACGCGATGCGCAGCCCGGGCCAGTTTTCACACCCGCTGGTGGCGCGCGCCAAACTCATCATTGCAGCCGCCTGCCATGCTCATGGCAAGGTGCCGTCGCACAATGTGACGACTGAGATCAAGGACACCGCCATCGTTGCACATGATGCCAATCGCGCCGCTGGCGAATTCGGCTACACTCGCATGTGGAGCATACATCCAGACCAGATCAAGCCGATCCTCAAGGCGCTCGCCCCACGCAACGCGGAAATTCATGAGGCCTCGCAAATCATCTCTGAAGCAAGAAATGCACAGTGGGGGCCGATACAGCACAACGGAAAATTACACGACCGAGCCAGCTATCGTTATTACTGGACAGTCTTGAAACGTGCAAAATTGAACGGTCTGACTATCCCGGAAGCCGTTGCTGCGCTACTCTGAAACAGTTGGGCCATGCGCCTCCAGTTATATATAACGATTTTTCCTTCAGCACGAGAAAATACTATGAACATGACAACCGCCAAATTTCTGTCGCCACTGCTGCTGCTCGCCTGCATCAGCCTGGGCACACCACAAGCCTTTGCAGAAACCAGCACTCCTGCCGTCAAAAAAACAGTAAAAAAAACGCCCGCCAAAACAATCAAAGAAACGAAGTCCGCAATAGTCGATGAAGACGAGCAGGAACCGGATGTCAAAGGTTCGACCGCCACCGAATACAGTTGCGAATTAGGCAATAAACTGACCATTTACCAGAATGCCGGCGATGACAAGCACATCGCGCTCCACTGGAAAAAGCGCATCCACCGCCTGACGCGCGCAGACACCACCACTGGCGCCAATCGCTTTGAAAACCGCAAATTCGGCCTTCTGTGGATAGGCATACCGGCCAAGGGCATTCTTCTGGATTCCAAAAAAGGCCAGCAACTGGCCAATGAATGCAAAAATTCAGAACAATTAGTGGCAGGCACACAAAAGAATTAATCCGCAAGTTTCGTCCATGCTGATCGTTAATTGATTTGCAATCTCAGGAGGAGCCATGATTAACAACACTTTGAACACGCTCAAGACATTCAAGATTAGCGACACAAAAAAAGGCAAGTTCCATTCGCTGCCGGCACTCGAGAAAAAGCTCGGCGTCAATATCTCCCGCCTGCCGATCTCGATTCGCATCGTGCTGGAATCGGTGTTGCGCAACTGTGACGGCAAGAAGGTGACCGAAGAGCATGTGCGCCAACTGGCGAACTGGCAGCCCGTTGCGGAACGCGTGGACGAAATTCCTTTTGTAGTGGCGCGCGTCGTATTGCAGGACTTCACCGGCGTGCCGCTGCTGGCCGATCTGGCCGCGATGCGCAACGTCGCCGCCAAAATGGGCGCCGATCCCAAAAAAATCGAACCGCTGGTGCCGGTTGACCTGGTGGTCGACCATTCGGTACAAATTGATTTCTTCAAAGAAAAAAATGCGCTCGACCTGAACATGAAAATGGAATTCTCGCGCAATAACGAGCGTTACCAGTTCATGAAATGGGGCATGCAGGCATTCGACACCTTCGGCGTGGTGCCGCCGGGCTTCGGCATCGTGCATCAGGTCAACCTGGAATATCTGGCGCGCGGCGTACACAAGCTGCACGATGCCAAAAAAGGCGACATCTATTACCCCGACACGCTGGTCGGCACCGACTCGCACACCACCATGATCAACGGCATAGGCGTGGTGGGCTGGGGCGTGGGCGGGATTGAAGCAGAAGCCGGCATGCTGGGCCAGCCGGTGTATTTCCTGACGCCGGACGTGGTCGGCGTGAATCTGACCGGCCAATTGCGCGAAGGCCTTACCGCAACCGACCTGGTGCTGACCATCACCGAAATGCTGCGCAAGGAAAAAGTGGTCGGCAAGTTTGTCGAATTCTTCGGCGAAGGCACCAGCACCCTGTCGCTGACAGACCGCGCCACGATAGCCAATATGGCGCCGGAATACGGCGCCACGATGGGCTTTTTCCCGGTGGACGAGGCCACCATCGACTATTTCAAGGGCACCGGCCGCAGCAAGGCGGAAATCAGCGCATTTGAAGCTTACTTCAAGGCACAAAACCTGTTCGGCATCCCAAAATCCGGGGATATCGATTACAGCAACGTAGTCGCGCTCGACCTCGGCTCGATTGCGCCTTCGCTGGCGGGTCCGAAGCGCCCGCAAGACCGCATCGAAATCGGCAATGTCAAAGCCAACTTTGCTGAACTGTTCGCCAAGCCGCCGGCAGAAAACGGCTTCAACAAGAAACCGGAAGATCTCGACGCCATCTACGAAACGTCCGATGGCGTCAAAGTCAGGAATGGCGACGTACTGATTGCTGCCATCACCTCCTGCACCAACACCTCCAACCCCAGCGTGATGCTGGCTGCCGGCCTGCTGGCCAAGAAAGCGGTGGAAGCCGGCCTCAAGGTCGCGCCGCACATCAAGACCTCGCTGGCACCAGGCTCGCGCGTGGTGACCGAATACCTGACAGCGGCCGGCCTGCTGCCCTACCTCGAAAAACTCGGCTTCGGCGTCACCGCCTACGGCTGCACCACCTGCATCGGCAATGCCGGCGACCTGACGCCGGCATTGAACGAGGCCATCAGCAAGAACGACATCGTGGCCTCCGCCGTGCTGTCGGGCAATCGCAACTTCGAAGCGCGCATCCATCCGAACATCCGCTCCAACTTCCTCGCCTCGCCGCCGCTGGTGGTCGCCTACGCCATCGCGGGCAACATGACGCGCGACCTGATGACGGAACCGGTCGGCCAGGGCAAGAATGGCAAGGATATCTATCTGGGCGACATCTGGCCGAGCAGCAAGGAAATCGCCAAGCTGATGAAGCATGCACTCCACGCCAAGACCTTCAAGACCAACTACGCCGACGTCAAAGGCAATCCCGGCAAATTATGGGAAAAGGTCAGCAGCGTATCCGGGCAGATCTACAACTGGCCCAAATCGACCTACATCGCCGAACCGCCGTTCTTCGACGACTTCACGATGCAACCGAAAGCCGTCGCCACCGGCATCCAGGGCGCGCGCGCGTTGGGCGTATTCGGCGATTCGATCACGACCGACCACATTTCGCCGGCCGGCTCGATCAAGGAGTCCAGCCCGGCCGGCAAATGGCTGATCGCAAACGGCGTGCTGAAAGCCGACTTCAACTCCTACGGCTCGCGGCGCGGCAATCACGAGATCATGATGCGCGGCACCTTCGCCAACGTGCGGATCAAGAACCAGATGATCCCGCTGACGGCCGATGGTTCCAGCGTCGAAGGCGGCATCACGCTCCATCAGCCATCCGGCGAACAAATGTCGATCTATGACGCCGCGATGCGCTACGTCAAGGACGGCGTGCCGACCATGGTGTTCGGCGGCGAAGAGTACGGCACCGGCTCGTCGCGCGACTGGGCCGCCAAAGGCACCCAGTTGCTGGGGGTGAAAGCCGTGTTTGCGCGCTCATTCGAACGCATCCACCGCTCCAATCTGGTCGGCATGGGCGTGTTGCCGCTGCAATTCATCGGCGACGACAGTGTCCAGACGCTGGGCATCCGCGGCGATGAAAGCTTCGATCTGAAAGGCATCGAAGACGACATCAGGCCGCAACAGGACGCCACGCTGGTGATTCACCGCAGCAATGGCCATAGCCAGGAGGTGAAGGTTCTGTTGCGCATCGACACCCCGATCGAAGTCGATTACTACAAGCACGGCGGCATCCTGCCTTTCGTGCTGCGCCAGCTTCTGGCCTGATAGCGGATTGATGACAGCTATCGTCCTAGCGCCCCAGACCCCGCCGGCAGCGCCCGGCGTGGTCCATCGCGAACCGAGGCAACCATGGGGAAAGTGATTGCTGCACTGGTCGCGCTGGCCTTCGTCGCTCTTTTCATCATCGCAAACAGCGGCGACCCGGGCGGTGCGCCGGCCATAACGGGCAGTCATGGCGAATCGGCATCGGTCATCCGTCCTGCCACGCCGACGCCACCAGCGCAACCGGCGGCAGCTGACGCTGGCGCAACTGCGGCAACTGTTCCAGCTGCCGCAGCCCCGGCCGAACCGGTTGCCGCTGCGCCAATCAAGATGAGCGCAAGGCGCACCACCGTGGTCCACGCCTCCGCGCCATGATTGACGCAGCCTCGGAGCAGAATATATACCCGGTACAGTATATATTTCAACCACAATGAATCTTTGCGGCAACTACCCTATTTTTATTGATACTCCCCCTGTTTTATATAAATAACAGGGAAGTTCAGCGGCCGTCGCGCCGATAGCGCGCCCGTCCCGCAACGC
The DNA here is from genome assembly GCA_963837775.1 of uncultured beta proteobacterium. Classification (GTDB taxonomy): domain Bacteria; phylum Pseudomonadota; class Gammaproteobacteria; order Burkholderiales; family Burkholderiaceae_D; genus CAWIOX01. The sequence goes on from CAWIOX010000029.1 coordinate 53,208, forward strand.
AGCACAGGCACAGCAATTCAAACGTAATTACGTCGCTAGCGGTCTAATCCACTACAATACGACTCCCCGCCTTACTTCAAGCTAATTTTGCCATGCGTCGTCCTTCAAAAAGCACTTCCCCGAAACTCTCCGCCGACAGCCAACGTCTCATTGCGTTCGCCCATGCCATCGTGCAGGCAGCCAGTCGCCTGGAAGAACGCTTGTGGGAGCGCAATCTGGACGTGCTGCTGCACAAGCTGCTGAAAAACAATCACCAGGAAGCGCTAGACACCGCACTGGACCACCTTTTCAAAGCCGATCTGAATACCTACGATGCGCTGGTCGAGGCGGTCGAAGCCGCCAGCGAATCCTGCTCCATCGAGCACGACGGCGTCCGTTATGACGCATTGCTGATCGGCGCCCCTGCTCTGGCCTGGACCCGTTTCTCGATTCCTGCCGGGCCGATTGCGCCTGATCTGCTGCAAACGATTTCCACCCATTTGTCGGCACATATACTGGCCGACGATACCCGCCTGGCTGTCGCGCCGATGTTTTTTTCGATCGACCAGTTGCCGCGCACCCATGCCGAAACCTATGCGCTGACCCAGAACATGGCGCAGGCCGCGCTGAAGGGCACGCCATTGCGCGCCCCCGCCAACATTCTGGAAACCGTCCCCTTCCTGGCCGATATCCGCTTTCTGCTGGGCGTGGTCGTGGTGCCGGCCGGCGCCCCGATGTTCCGCTGGCAAATGCCGCAAAGCCAGCCCAACATCAAGCTGGATCGGGAGCAGGCACTGACGCAGTGGCGCGCGCAGGCAACGGTGAATGTCGCCCGCCTGCTGCCCGGTTGCGGCGTTGAGTTGTTGTTGCCGGAAGCCTACTACATCGCCTGCCGCGAGGCCGACCGGCAGATCCGCCCGACCTCGATCCGTGCCGCGGTGCATTTCCTGACCCACACGCTCAGCCTCGAGCCGCAGGACCTGCATGTCGTCATCGGCGGCTTCGGCGATGAAAGCACCAACGACCAGCTCGACGAATATCGCGTCGGCTTTGCGCTGGGCAAGAAGCCGGACATCGTGTACGGCATCATCTGGCCGCTGTACGGCCAGGAAGATGAAAACAATCCGGATCTGCCGCCGGAGATCAAGTCCCCGATCGAAGAAATCCTCGGCTTGCTGCAGGAAGCCGGCGTCAAGCACATCAAGCGCCACAACGAACGCTTCCCGATGGAGTTCTGCGACGATTGCGGCGCCCCGATGTTCGCCGATGCCGATGGCGAACTGGTGCACCCGGAGATGCCGGAAGATGCCCCGCAAGACGCCGGCCACTTCCACTGACGCCTCCGCGCACGAAAAATATACTGGCACAAGTATATTTTCAAGCCCAATGAAATAGTGCGGCAACAGCACTATTTCATTGCATACCCCCTAAAAAATAATCAGAATCACCACGCGCTGAACGGATGGGCGATCAGGTTCGCATTGAAATAGCGCGCATCGTCTGTCACCTCCGCGCCCAGCCAGTCCGGCCTTGAAAACGGCTGATCCTCGGCCGCCAGTTCAATTTCAGCCACCACCAGCCCCGCGTTCGCGCCAAAAAACTCATCGACCTCCCACAGCATGCCCTCATGCTGGATGCGGTAGCGTGTTTTCTCGATCAGCGGCTGCTCGCACAGCGACGCCAGAAATTGCTCGGCGTCGGCCAGCGGAATCGGATATTCCCACTCGCCGCGGCTGGCGCCGACCGAGCGGCCCTTGATCGTCAGCACCGCGGCATCGCCCTCGATCCGCACCCGCACCACCCGATCCGGATGCGAGGACAAATAACCCTGGCGCATAGCCACGCCCGTCCCCAAGGTGCGCCAGCGCTCGTCAAGCACCAGAAACTTGCGTTCGATCTCGATTCCCATCAGGCCTCCGCCTGCAGCGACTGCAGCATCGGCTGCAACACAGCCGCGCCCAGCCTTGCGCTGCGCGCACCGTTCCAGCCCACCTGCGAATCGGGCAGGTCCGCATTGTCCTTGAACGGCAGCTCCAGCGTCAGCGACAGGCACTTGAACGTATGGCCGATGAACTTGGAAGCCAGCTTCAGCATGTCCGCCCGATACTTGCCGGACGGATAACCGACCGCATCCTGAAAATCCGGACTAGCCTGCTTGTAACAGTCGATAAACGCCTGCTGCCGCGCCGCCTGCGCCGCGCTGAAACCCTCCAGCATCTCGCTGCCGGCGGCAAATACATACGGCAAAATCTCATCCCCGTGCACGTCCAGGAACAAGTCGCAACCGGTCGCCAGGATTTTCTCCTTCACCACAAACACCTCGGGGCTGGACGCCATCGACGGCGTCATCCACTCCCGGTTCAGATTCGCACCGGCCGCATTGGTGCGCAAATTGCCATGCACCGCCCCGTCCGGATTCATGTTCGGCACGATATACAACACCGCTTCCGCCAGCAAACGCCGCGCAACCGGATTGGCCGGGTCGAGTCAGCGCCTCCAGCATGCCCTCGACGAACCATTCGGCCATCGTCTCGCCCGGATGCTGGCGCGCAATCACCCACACCTTTTTCGCCGCAGCAGGATCGCCCACCACCACCAGATTCATGTCGCGCCCCTCGACCGTGCTGCCGATATCCTGCACCCGCACCAGCGGCGAACGCTCGGCACGCGCCAGCAACTGCAGATGGCGCTCCCACGAATAAGGCTCGAAATACGCGTAATACACGCTATCGCGCTGCGGCGTATGCGTGATCGTCATCACCTGCCCGTCGAACGTGGTCGGCACGCGAAACCAGGTCTCGCGATCGTAGCTGGCCACCGCCTGGTAATCCTTCCAGCCATCGGGATAAGTTGCCTGTCCGGCATTCATGAAACACATGGTGCAAGCCGTATCGCGCCCGCCCTGCAAGCGGAAATAAAACCACTGCGAAAATTCGGCATGTGTATCCTGCCGCAGATTCAGCGTAATGGCATCCGGCGCGTCGGCGCTCAGCACCTCGATCGCGCCCGCATCGAATTGTTGACTGATTTTAATAGGCATAGTGTGTGAAGTTGTAAGGTAGTCGGCAAGCGCCGCGCCAGATCAACACGAACTGGCACGGACACCATCAGAAACTCAGAAACAGGGTTCGATTATCCATCCAAACAAGATCCGCACAATAAAAAATGCGCGCTTTTCACGCGCACATCGATAGCAAAAATTGTTGGCCCTCTGCTATAATTCACGCTTGTCGTCGGGGCGTAGCGCAGCCTGGTAGCGTACTTGCATGGGGTGCAAGGGGTCGAGTGTTCGAATCACTCCGTCCCGACCAAAAGATTCAAAGGGTTACAGATTCCGGTCTGTAACCCTTTTTCTTTTCTGGCGCGCCTGGCGAGAGATTTGGCAAGAAAAATGTTGCGATGGAAGGTTCCCCCGTCCCCACTCGACTTGCACTTCAGCACTGAAAATCAGCGCCCATAATCACAAGTCACACTGGCAAAAACCAGTCCGGAACACACGAAACGGCACTTGTTATATTGATACTGTGACAGCATACTTGGCCCGGAACGCTTGAATTTCCTCTGCGCAACACAAGTGCAGAGCTGCACCTTCAAGCCAATCGGATCGATACACAAGGACATGCACCCTATGGCTGACAAGAAAAGCCTCACCGAACGCGACATCTGCTCCAAGTACATCACGCCGGCCGTCACCGGCGCAGGCTGGGATCTGCACAGCCAGATTCGCGAGGAAGTCAGCTTCACCAAGGGGCGCATCATCGTGCGCGGCAAGCTGCACACCCGCGGCGAACAGAAACGTGCCGATTACATCCTGTATTACAAGTCGAATATCCCGCTGGCGGTGATCGAAGCCAAGGACAACAGCCACAGCGTCGGCGCTGGCATGCAGCAGGCGCTGAACTATGCGGAAACGCTCGGCGTGCCGTTCGTGTTCAGCTCCAACGGCGATGGCTTCCTGCTGCACGACCGCACCGGGCTGGGCGGCAAGACCGAACAGGAACTGGCGCTGGACGCCTTCCCGTCGCCGGCACAACTGTGGCAGCGCTATTGCCAGTGGAAGGGGCTGGAGACGCCGGCAGCCCGCCACACGGTAGAAATGCCGTACTACGATGACGGCACCGGCCGCGCCCCGCGTTACTACCAGGCCAATGCGATCAACAACACGGTCGAGGCAGTCGCGAAGGGGCAGCAGCGCATCCTGCTGGTGATGGCGACCGGCACCGGCAAGACCTACACCGCGTTCCAGATCATCTGGCGGCTGTGGAAGTCCGGCACCAAGAAGCGCATCCTGTTTCTGGCCGACCGCAACATTCTGGTCGACCAGACCAAGAACAACGATTTCAAGCCGTTCGGCGCGGCGATGACCAAGATCAGCAAGCGCCAGATCGACAAGAGCTACGAGATCTATCTGTCGCTTGTATCAGGCCGTCACCGGCAGCGAAGAAGAGCAGAACATCTACCAGCAGTTTTCACCGGATTTCTTTGACCTGATCGTGATCGACGAATGCCATCGCGGCAGCGCAGCGGAGGATTCCGCCTGGCGCGAGATTCTGGCGTATTTTTCCTCCGCCACCCATGTCGGCCTGACCGCGACGCCGAAAGAAACCAAGGATGTGTCCAGCATCTATTACTTTGGCGATCCGGTGTACAGCTACACGCTGAAGCAAGGCATCGAGGACGGCTTTCTGGCGCCGTACAAGGTGGTGCGCATCGACATCGACAAGGACGTGCAAGGCTGGCGCCCCAGCAAAGGCCAGACCGACAAGAATGGCCAGCTGATCGAAGACCGCATCTACAACCAGGTCGACATGGACCGCACGCTGGTGCTGGAACAACGCACCGAGCTGGTCGCCAGGAAAATCACCGAATTTCTGGTGGCAACCGACCCTTACGCCAAGACCATCGTGTTCTGCGACGACATCGACCACGCCGAGCGCATGCGCCAGGCCTTGGTCAACCTGAATCCGGAGCGGGTGAAGGAAAGCCGCAAATACGTGATGCGCATCACCGGCGACGAGATCGAAGGCAAGGCCGAGCTGGACAATTCATCAACCCGGAAGAGCGTTACCCGGTGATCGCCACCACCTCCAAGCTGATGACGACCGGCGTCGATGCGCAGACCTGCAAGCTGGTCGTGCTGGATCAGCACATCAAGTCGATGACCGAATTCAAGCAGATCATCGGGCGCGGCACCCGCATCAACGAGGATTACGGCAAATTCTGGTTCACCATCATGGATTTCAAAAAGGCCACCGAACTGTTCGCCGACAAGGACTTCGATGGCGAGCCGGTGATGATCTATGAGCCGAAAGGCGATGAATCACCGGTGCCGCCCGACGAAGAGCCGGAAATCGTCCTCGATGACAACGGCAACCCTGTACCGCCTGAGATCGCCGATAGTGCAGATTCCGACATCACCATAGACGACCCGGACCAACCCGGCACCGGCCGCATCAAATACGTGCTCGGCGATGTCACCGTCTACGTCGTTGCCGAGCGCGTCCAGTATTACGGGCCGGAAGGCAAGCTGATCACCGAATCGCTGAAGGACTACACCCGCCAGACCGTGCGCAAGGACTATGCGTCGCTCGATGACTTCCTGCGCCGCTGGAGCAAAACCGAGCGCAAGGCCGCCATCCTGCAGGAACTGCAAGCGCACGGCGTGCTGCTGGAGCCGCTGGCCGAAGAAGTCGGCAAGGACTTCGACGCGTTCGACCTGATCTGCCACGTCGCCTTCGACCAGCCGCCGCTGACCCGCCGCGAGCGCGCCGAACAGGTGAAGAAGCGCAACTACTTCGCCAAATACGGCGAACAGGCGCGCCAGGTGCTGGAAACCCTGCTGGAAAAATACGCCGATACCGGCATCGAAAACATCGAAGACATCAAAATCCTCACCCTCGACCCGTTCAAGAACATGGGCACCGCCAGCGAACTGGTGTCGGCCTTTGGCGGCAAGCCCGCCTACCTGGCCGCGCTGCACGAGCTGGAACAATCGCTGTACGCCTGATTTAACCTTTTGCCGAAAAGTTGTAAAAATTCATGAGCATTTCCTCCACCATCAAATCCATCCAGGACATCATGCGCAAGGATGTCGGCGTCGATGGCGACGCCCAGCGCCTCAGCCAGCTGGTCTGGATGCTGTTCCTGAAAATCTTCGACGACCGCGAAAGCGAGTGGGAACTGCTGCAGGACAACTACCAGTCGCCGCTGCCGGAGCAATTACCGCTGGCGCAACTGGGCCGCCGATGCCGAAGGCATGACCGGCGATGCGCTGAAGCAGTTTCTCGACAACGAGCTGTTCCCCGCGCTGCAGCAACTGGAAGCCAAGGGCGGCGACCAGCGCGCCTATGTGATCCGCTCGGTGTTCGAGGATGCCTACAACTACATGAAGTCCGGCCAGCTGCTGCGGCAGGTGATCAACAAGATTCAGGAAGGCGTCGACTTCAACAAGGCGCAGGACCGCCACCTGTTCGGCGACATGTACGAGCAATTCCTGCGCGACCTGCAGAGCGCCGGCAACGCGGGCGAGTTCTACACGCCGCGCGCCGTGACCGAATTCATGGTGCGCATGGTCAACCCGCACCTGGGCGAAAAGGTGCTGGACCCGGCCTGCGGCACCGGCGGCTTTCTGACCTGCACGATCGAACACATCCGCAAGCAGGATGTGAAAACGGCCGACGACGAAGCGCAGCTTGCAGGCCAGCATCCTCGGCGTCGAGAAGAAACCGCTGCCGCACCTGCTGTGCACCACCAACATGATCCTGCACGGCATCGACGTGCCCAGCAATATCCGCCACGACAACACGCTGGCCGCCCGCTGATCAGCTGACGGCCGAAAGACCGGGTCGATGTGGTCGTCACCAACCCGCCGTTCGGCGGCATGGAAGAAGACGGCATCGAAACCAACTTCCCCGCCGCATTCCGCACCCGCGAAACGGCCGACCTGTTCCTGGTGCTGATCATGCAGCTGCTGAAAGCCGGCGGCCGCGCCGCGCTGGTGCTGCCCGACGGCTTCCTGTTCGGCGAAGGCATCAAGACCCGCATCAAGGAGAAGCTGCTGACCGAGTGCAACCTGCACACCATCGTGCGCCTGCCCAATGGCGTGTTCAGCCCCGTACACCGGCATCAAGACCAACCTGCTGTTCTTCACCAAGGGCACGCCGACCCAGCACATCTGGTTCTACGAACACCCGTACCCGCCCGGCGTGAAAAGCTACAACAAGACCAAGCCGATGCGGATCGAAGAGTTCGACGCCGAGGCCGCATGGTGGGGCCAGGAGGCCGACGGCTTCCAGCAGCCGCGTCGAAAACGAACAGGCCTGGAAGGTCAGCCTGGACGACATCAAGGCGCGCAACTACAACCTCGACTGCAAGAACCCGCACATCGGCGAGCAGAAATCCACGACCCCGACCTGCTGCTGGCGCAATACCAGGCGATGCAGGATGACATCGCCGCGCTGCGCGGAACAGCTTGAAAGGCATTCTGGGAGAAGCGCTGCAACGCGGGGAGCAGGCATGAACGCGATGCAGCAATTGCTGACCGATCATATCGACATCTGGAGCGCCGCCGATGCCGCGAAAAAATCAGGCCGTGGCCGTGCTTCAGGCAATGCTGGCAGCGTGTACGGCATCAGGAAACTGCGCGAGCTGATTCTGGAACTCGCGGTGCGCGGCAAGCTGGTGCCGCAAGATGCGAACGACGAACCGGCCAGTGAGTTGCTCAAGCGGATACAGGCTGAAAAAGCGAAGCTGATTGCCGAAGGCAAGATCAAGAAAGACAAGCCGCTGGCGCCGATTACGGACGAAGAAAAACCATTTGCAGTTACCGAACGGATGGGAATGGGCTTAGGCTGATGCTCTGATTGATTCGAGATGCGACGTTACACAGAATGCCAGTGATACGGTAACTGAGGAATGCCATATTTCATCCAAGAGCTGATCATGGATATTACATTGTCTTTGACAATCGTCAAAGACGATTATCGAAGAACTGCATTTTGATAAGCTTTACTGCGAAGTTAGACCGGAACATGGCGATATTTGATTATCGCAAGTACGGCGACAATTGGCGAAAATGTTCATTGTAAGTGTTGGAAGGCGATCTATCAGCTTCATATTCTGTGCGTATTAAAACTATTCGCAGATTTATTGATGCATATCAATTCTCTATTGAATTTCTAAAGCAACATATAAACAAGCAGGAACGGCTGAGACCACAAACGACATCAAGCAAAGTGAATTAATAGCATCGAGTTTCTATGCCAATTCCTCCGCTCGCAGAACAACACCGCATCGTCGCCAAAGTCGATGAACTGATGGCGCTGTGCGACCAACTGGAAGCCCAGCACAGCAACGCCGCCGACGCCCACGAACAACTGGTGAGCCACCTGCTCGGCACGCTCACGCAATCGCAAAGCGCCGAAGATTTCAGCGCCAACTGGCAGCGCATCGCCGCGCATTTCGACACCCTGTTCAGCACCGAAGCCAGCATCGACGCCCTCAAGCAAACCCTGCTGCAACTGGCGGTGATGGGCAAACTGGTGCCGCAAGACCCGAACGACGAACCGGCCAGTGAATTGCTCAAGCGGATACAGGCTGAAAAAACCAGGCTGATTGCGGAAGGCAAGATCAAGAAAGACAAGCCGCTGGCGGCGATCGCTGAGGAAGAGAAATCCATTTGAATTGCCGCGATTGGATGGGATTGGGTCGAATGGCTGAATTATGATCTATGATTCGACGAGATTGGAGCACCACGATATCTATACAATTATGAGAGGTGATAAATTTATCACAATGGCGAAACTGCAAGTACTGAGCCAGATTGATATATTGATGATGTAAATTCATTCCGAGGAAGACAGTATAGACAATTACAGCATATGATCATCTAGATTTCGACACTGGGGATATAGGCAATTTGCGTATGATTGCGAAGACATTGGTGAATGCTGCATTGATGACATACGTGCATGTTGAATTTCGTCATTAAGAGTGTCGGACTAGTCAAATTTATCAGCATGTGATTGAGGTCGACAATACGCTAGCTGTTGAATTTAAAGTCTCCCACAGCGCATGGTATTGAAAAACGGCTTGTGGAGCGTTCAGTGCATCTATTTCGGAAATCTTGAAATGCATTTATTCCCTTGCCGCCGCTAGCCGAACAACACCGCATCGTCGCCAAAGTCGACGAACTGATGGCGCTGTGCGACCGGCTGAAAGCCCGCATCACTGACGCCAGCCAGTTGCAGCAAAAGCTGGCGGATGTGCTGGTGGCGCAAGCGGTGGCGTAATGCATTTTAAAAACGCATCGCGCTGAAGCGCCGCACATGATGCAACGGCGATGCGCCCGTACCGGCCATCGCCGCTGCACCCCGCCCGGCTTGCGCGCCGGTCTGCAGCTGAGCAGGCCCGCCCTGCCGCCCTGAAATTCGCAAAATACAGGGGGTATCAGCATTTTCATGGCAGTTGCCGCACGTATTTAGCGGCCTTCAAAATATACCCCATCCTGTATATAAACAGCGTCAAAGCACTGCTTTGGCATTGGCTGCCGCTTCTGCGTTGCCGATTCAGGCTATTTTTCGTGCCTTCCGTGTTTTTCGTGGAGCATGCCCTTCCCCATTGTGGCAGCACGCAACGCAAGCTGCGGCATCAAAAATACCAGGGATCGTTTGACAGAAACGATTTGCGAAATACGTTGAGCGATGGGCCCCGGCCAAAGCCATGCATCACATACCCTGATACAACGGCCCCTCCCCGCCCTGCGGTGGTGCCCAGTGGATGTTCTGGGTCGGGTCTTTAATGTCGCAGGTCTTGCAGTGCAGGCAGTTCTGCGCATTGATCTGCAATTGCGAAGCGCCGTCCCGTTCGATGATTTCGTACACGCCCGCCGGACAGTAGCGTTGTTCGGGAGCATCGTACTGCGCGAGATTGACGGAGATCGGAACCAGCTTGTCAGCAAGCCTTAAGTGGCATGGTTGATTCTCTTCATGGCTGGTATTGGACAGATAAACCGACGACAGCCTGTCGAAAGAGACGACACCGTCAGGCTTTGGATAGACAATCCGCTCACTTTGGTCCGCCTGTTTGAGTTTGGTGTGATCAGCTTCTTGCCTTAAGGTCCACGGGACGTTGCCGCGAAACAACTTCTGTTCAATGCCGAATAATACGGACCCCGACCACAACCCGGTGTTCATGTACGGCTTGAAGTTGCGCGTGCGGTGCAAATCCTCAAACAGCCAGCTGCTTGCAAAATGTTGCGGATACGCCGACAACCCGGTCCCGTGTCTAATTGCATCGAATACCGCCTCTGCTGCCAACGATCCGCTTTTGATGGCAGCATGGCTGCCCTTGATGCGCGCAGCATTCAGGAAACCGGCGCTATCGCCGATCAGCGCGCCTCCAGAAAATACCAATTGCGGTAGCGACTGGATTCCGCCTGCAGCGATCGCTCGCGCACCATAGCTGATCCGTTTGCCACCTTCGAGCATCGGACGAATGGCCGGGTGCGTCTTGTAACGCTGGAATTCTTCGTATGGCGAAAGATAGGGATTGGTATAGCCGAGCCCAACCACGAATCCGATTGCTATCTTATTTGTGCCGTAGTGATAGCAAAACGAACCGCCATATGTCTTGCTGTCCATCGGCCAGCCGGCGCTATGCATCACCAGTCCTGGCTGATGCACTCCCTGATCGACTTCCCAAATCTCTTTAATGCCAAGGCCATAGGTTTGCGGATCGCAATTCGCACGCAGCTTAAAATGCGCCTCAACCTGCTTAGTCAGATGCCCTCGGCATCCCTCCGCAAACAGCGTATAAGTGGCGCGCAGCTCCATGCCGGGCTGATACTGAGCGCTGCGTTGCCCGTCGCGTCCGACACCCATGTCGCCGGTAACCACGCCGCTGACCCTTCCACTTTCATCGTACAAGACGCTTTCGCCAACAAAACCGGAATAAATCTCGACACCCAGCGCCTCAGCTTCCTGGGCCAGCCACTGGCAGACGCTACCCAGGCTAACGATAACATTACCCTTATTGTGAAAGCAGTCCGGAAGCATCCAGTCCGGGACGCGATATGCACTGTTTTGTGTCATGAACATGAACCGGTCTTCACTCACGGCCGTTGCTGCCGGCCCGCCTGATTCTCTCCAGCCCGGGATCAATTCGTTCAGCGCTACCGGGTCCATCACCGCACCGGAAAGAATATGCGCGCCAATTTCGGCGCCTTTGTCGATCAAGCAGACCTTCAAATCGGTCCGATATCCGAGGCACAACTGTCTCAGGCGAATCGCCGCCGCCAGTCCGGCCGGCCCGCCGCCCACAATGAGCACATCGAATTCTTGCGTATCACGCTCCATGCTTTCCTTTCAGTAGCTCCATCTGCCGGAGCATGTTGTAAAAGTCTGTGCAAAGTGAATTGTCAGAAGATTTACGCATAAGGGGAGCCGCAGGACGCATGAGACGCCCCCCCTGCATTGCGTAACTTCTGATAAGGAAATTCACCGCCAGATTCATCGCCGCGATATCTCGCCAGCGTCACGCTGCCGTATAGGATGTTTTTACAGTGGTAAAAAACTCAGCGGCATAGGAGCCCTGTTCTCGCGAACCGTAACTGGACCCTTTTCGGCCGCCGAACGGAACGTGATAGTCCACGCCTGCGGTGGGCACGTTGACCATCACCATGCCGGCCTCGACATGCCGCTTGAAGTGCGTGGCATGCTTGAGCGAGGTGGTGCAGATGCCTGCCGACAGGCCGAACTCAGTGTCGTTTGCCACCGCAAGCGCCTCTTCGTAGCTGCCTACGGGAATCGCGCAGGCGACCGGCCCGAAGATTTCCTCGCGGGCGATGCGCATGCCGTTCTGCGCGTCCGCGAACAATGCCGGCGTCAAATAAAAGCCTTCAGTGGCGCGCTGCACTCGCTGACCGCCGCAAACCAGTTTTGCACCCTCCTGCACGCCGAGATCGATATAGTCAAGATCTTGTTGCAACTGCAACTGGTCTGCCACGGGGCCGATGTCGGTTCCGGGCATCAACGCATTGTCGATCGTCAATGCCTCCAGTCGCTGTTTCATGGCGTCAATGAAACGACCGTAAATGCCCTTCTGCACGATGAAACGACTGGACGCCGTGCAGCGCTGCCCGGTCGAGAAATATGCGGCCTGCACCGCGCAGTTCACCGCGGCGTCGAGATCGGCGTCGTCGAGCACCACCATCGGGTTCTTGCCGCCCATTTCGAGCTGTACTTTAGCGAAACGGGACGCGGTCGCGGCCAGCACGCGCCGTCCAGTCGCGACCGAGCCGGTAAACGTGATGGCGTTGATACCCGGATGCGCGATCATAGTTTGCCCGACATCGCTGCCGCGCCCCATGACCAGATTGAATACGCCTGACGGCAGGCCCGAACGGCTGATGATCTCGGCGAGCGCCCACGCCGATCCCGGCACCAGGTCCGCTGGCTTGAACACAACCGTATTCCCGTACGCGAGCGCAGGCGCGATTTTCCATGCAGGAATCGCGATCGGAAAATTCCAGGGCGTGATGATGCCGACCACGCCGACCGGCTCCCGGGTCACTTCGATATCGACGCCGCTACGCACGGATGGCAGGCGATCGCCGCGTTGACGGACCACTTCAGCAGCGAAGAACTTAAAAACATGCCCCGCACGAGCTGCTTCGCCGATCCCTTCCGGCAGAGTTTTGCCCTCTTCGCGCGAAAGCAGATAGCCAAGTTCATCCTTGCGTGCAAGGATCTCGTTTCCGATGCGATCCAGGATTTCCGCCCTGACCTGGATATTTCCCGTGGCCCATGCAGGAAACGCATTGCGCGCCGCAGCAATAGCCACTTCAGTCTGCACCTTGTCCGCCTGCGAATATTCATCGATCACATCCGCAATATTCGACGGATTGATGTTCGTCCTGGCGCTCACGCCGGAAACGAATTCACCATTAATAAAATTATTTTTCATGCCGTTCTTCTTTCAAATTCAAATGACCTCAATAGCGTCTAGTGCTGGCAGGCGAACGGGACTTTCAAGACTTACACATCCGGGAATACGGCCTTGCCGGTGACCAACACGCGTGCAAGCCAAGCCTGCCTTAGATCGCCGGCGAGTGCAGTTCAGTCCGGCCCAACGCTTTTCTTGGGCCAAGTCACAGATAGCGCCCTCGTCGCCCTTGGCTAAAATCACAAAAATATCTGCGATCGGACTACTGGCGTTCCACATCTTGGTGCCGGACAACCTGCAGCCCCTCTCATTGAGCCGACTTTTGTTGTGAATCGACTATGCCCTGCCCTCCGCAGCGAGATCGGCGATCACGTTGCCGATGATGGCGAGTCCCTCGTCTAGCACGTCGAATGGAATCGTGAGCGGAGTCATTACGCGCAGTACGTTGCCGTTATTCCCGCACGTCAGGAGCAGCAGGCCGCGCTTGAGCGCTTCGGCCTTGAGCGCATTGGCTATTTCCGGTGCGGGACGCGCGAGGTCCCCATCGTGGAAAAACTCCACCGCTGTCATCGCGCCAAGACCACGGACGTCGCCGATGCATGCATGTTTTTTTGCCAGTGTTTTGAAGAAGCTGTGCAGACGTTCCCCGATTGCCATGCTGCGCAAGCACAATTTCTCTTCCTCAACCACATCGAGTACCGCCAACGCCGCCGCGCACGCCAGCGGATTGCCCGCATAGGTGCTGCCGAAGCCGCCGGGGCTACTGTGATCCATCACGTCCGCACGTCCGACCACCGCCGAGATCGGCATGCCGCCACCCAATCCCTTAGCCAACGTCGTCAAATCTGCAACGACGCCTGAATGCTCCATCGCAAACAGTTTGCCAGTGCGTGCGATGCCGGTCTGAATTTCATCAGCCACCAGTAAAATGCCATGTTTGTCGCACAGCGCGCGCAGACGCCGCAGGAATTCTGGCTGCGCAGGAATGTAGCCGCCTTCACCCTGAACCGGCTCGACGAAAATCGCCGCGACACGCGCCGGTTCGACATCGTTCTTGAAGAGTTTTTCGATACTGGCGATCGAGTCGTCGACGCTGACACCATTGATCGCCGAAGGAAACTGGGCGTGATAGATCTCGCCTGGGAACGGCCCGAACCCGGTCTTGTAGGGATCGACCTTGCCGGTCAACGCGAGGGAGTACATGGTTCGTCCGTGGAACGCACCGTTAAAAGCAATAATGGCTGAGCGCCCAGTGTATGCGCGGGCAAGCTTGATCGCATTCTCGACCGCCTCGGCACCGGTGGACATGAAGAATGCCTTTTTTGGATGGTTCCCGGGCGCCATCTTGCAAATCCGCTCTGCCAATTCCACGTACGATTCATAGGCCACGACCTGAAAGCAGGTATGGGTGAACAGCGGCAACTGCTTGGCGACCGCCTCGATGATCTTAGGATGGCAATGGCCAGTATTGACCACGGCAATCCCCGCGCAAAAATCGATGTAGCGCTTTCCTTCCACATCCCATATTTCGCTGTTGAGGGCCTTGGCGGCAAACACCGGATGGGCGTTTCCGATTCCACGGGCGATTGTTGCGACTTTGCGCGCCATGAGCTCCGCATTGTTCTGGATTGTCTTGTTCATCGTTTGTCTCCTTGAGTTGTGTGAGTTCTGTGACGAAAAACTGTGCCTCTGCATTGAAAAGCCAGTTTTTAATGCCATGAATCGACGTCAAATTATAGGTAGTACACGTCCAGCCCCCCATACACAACACCTGTGTTTTCCAGACACACTGTGATGCTCGCGCAACCACTACAGTTGCATTTTCCGTATTCAATCCTTGTGTCTTACCAGGTAGCCATCTGCTAAAATGATGCACTCCCCAGATCCCACCTTCCCGCTCCGTTTCCGTCTAGCAGAACCCTAAAATGTTTGTGATCCAACCCGGAAGCCCGATTCCCCTCGTAGTGCAAATCGTTGATGGCATGAAGGAATTGATCGTGAACCAGAAACTGCGCCCAGGTGCGAAGGTTCCGTCAATTCGTCAGTTTGCCGAAACCCAGAAAGTGAGTACGTCGACTATCGTCGAGGCCTACGACCGTCTGGTCGCCGAGGGATATCTGGTTCCAAGGCAAAGTTCAGGTTTTTTCGTGCGCGCCACTTCACGAGGACTCTATCGGGAAGAACAGCAATCGTTACGCAACATCCGCTTCGATCCACTGTGGTTTGTGCGCCGCATCTGGCAAAGCAGCTCGGCCGATGTGACTCCCGGTTACGGCTGGGTGCCAAATATCTGGCTTGACGGAGACATGATTCAACGCGCCATGCGCAACCTTGCCAGCAAGTCCTCCGCGCAAGGATCGGGATATGGACATCCAAAAGGTTTGACTGCGCTGCGCCTGAAAGTCTGCGACTGGTTGGCAGAACGCGAAATCCCGGCTACGCACGACCAGGTGCTATTGACGACCGGCGCCAGCCATGCGCTGGAACTGGTCTCGCAATATCTACTGCGCCCGGGCGATGCCGTGCTGGTTGACGAGCCAGGCTACAGTGTCATGATGTCCAACCTGCGAGCACGCGGCGCGCGCCTGATCGGCGTGCCATGGACCACTTCCGGCCCCGACCTGAACGCGCTGGAACGACTCGCTGCCGAGCATTCTCCGCGCGCCTTTTTTACCAACCCACGACTGCACAACCCGACTGGCGCCAGCTATTCACCCAGCGCGACGCACCGCGTGCTCCAGCTTGCCGACCGTTTCGATTTCATCTTGGTTGAGAACGATGTATGCGCCGACCTGGACGTCGAGGCCCGCCGCAGTCTCGCCTGCCTGGACCAACTCAATCGGGTGATTTACATAACCAGTTTTTCCAAGTCAATCTCGCCGCGTCTGCGCGTTGGCTTCATCGCTGCCGACCCCGATGCAATCGAAGACCTCACCCAGATCAAGATGATGACAGGCCTGACATCGTCCGAAATTACCGAGCGTCTGACGCTGGAAATTCTCAACGATGGCCGCCACAGAAAACAGATCAAATCGCTCAAAGAAAAACTATCTGAGGCACAAAACAAGACATGTCGCCAACTCGCGCAGGCGGGTCTGCAAATATTCACGGAGCCGCACTCGGGTCTTTTCGTCTGGGCCAGACATCCCGATTTCGACGACTCATCTCTACTCTGCAATGAAGCACTCGACGCCAACATTTTGCTTGCACCGGGCCATCTGTTCATGGTGAACGGGCAATCGTCTCCGTGGATGCGTTTTAACGTCGGTTTTTCAGATCGGCCCGAGCTATTTGACTTCTTGCGCAAGCATGAAAAATGAGGGACGTGAGGCACTGATTTTTTTGTGATGTACTGCGACAGAAGAACAACAATGGCAAAGCGCCGGCGCCTATTTTTCCAGGCCAGTTGATCGCAAAACGAACTCAATATTCCACTTGAAATAAGCGCTGAACAAGCTATGTATTCCAAAATACAACTCTCGGAATATTCACACACCAGAAAGAAACCAGTTCAACTTATTTCTTGCACTTCCCTTATCTACAAAGGGTAGAATAATCCATAAAAAATAAAAACCATTTGACTTAGATGGCTATTGAAGAATGTTACGTAAATCGTCAACATCAGCATGAGAGAAATCATGCGATAGCTGCTTAAACATCGGTCATTGCGAGGACTGCACCCAACCGCTTGTATGGTTTGCACGTCCTCTAAACAATCGATCATGCTGGGGCAAGGCCGCCATGCGTGGGCATTTGCATCACACAGCATGGCGACAAATCCAATGTAAAAATTGGGGGCAAGGAGACAAGATGTATCTGCAATACTCAACAAACAATGCGCCTGAGCAATTGCACCAAAGATATTGGCAAGAAGTAATCGGCAGTACCTATTTCAGCCTGCAATTGCGCTTTTCCCATGCCAACAGCTTTGAGGGCGAACTGAAATCATGGGACATCGGACCATTTTCCCTGTCTAGGCTACAGTCGGATGCGCTGAGCTATGAGCGGTTACGCAAGCATTGCCAGCACGAGGATGACCATTTTCTGGTAACGATTCCGGAGCAGACCGGGATCGAGTTTTCCCAGTTCGGCCGTAGCGTCACCTGCAAGCCCGGCGGCTTCATCCTCGAACATAGCAATGAACCCTATCAGTTCTCTTATGCCCGCCCTAATTCTATGTGGGTCTTGAAATTACCAGCCGACGTACTACGTAATCGGCTGCGCAGCCCGGATAGGTTCTGCGCCATGCAGTTTGAAGCGCTATCCGGTGTCGGCATGCTCTTTCATGAATATCTGCAATTGCTGATCCGCCACTATGATAATCTGGGCGAACGCATCGATCCCTTGATGGGTCAACAACTCACCGAATTGCTAGCCGTAACTCTCGAAGACGACCCACGCGTACTCAATTCAAATAATTCCTCGGTGCGCTCGGCCCATCTGCGACGGGTTGAGGAATTCATCCGACGCAATCTGCCGGACCCTACCCTCTCGCCGGAGCGCATCGCAGAATCATGCACCATCTCCACACGCTATCTGCACCTGCTTTTCAAGGAAACGGATCGCACCGTATCGCAGTGGATCAAGGAGTTGCGCTTGCAAGCAGCGCACGATCATCTTCGCCGCGCTTCGGGTAGCACGCAAATCGGGCAGATCGCTTATCAATGGGGATTCACCGATCAGGCCCAGTTCTGCAATGCGTTCAAAGTCCGATTCGGCTTGAAAGCAAGTGATTTCCGCAAGCAGCAAAAGACAGACGATTGACGATACGGCAAGCTCCGGCGGCCTTGGCAAGCGCGATCTCACTTCGCCGGACTGCAGAAATCACAATTCACACTTGATCCTGCTCCGAAGTAGTTCAACCACTGCTTCATTACCCCAGAAACCGACATTGCCCTGTCACTCATCAATAGCGGTTTTTGTGTTTCTGAAAAATATTCACGCATCAAAAAACCATATGCAGCAATGCACAAGCTCGCATGATGATGAAAACCACGCCAGTTACGCCCTTCGTAATGACCAAGGCCGAATTCTTGCACGAGTTTCTGATAGTCGAGCTCGAATCGCCAGCGTGCCTTGATGGCATCAACCAACTCGACGAAAGTCGTGCCTTTCGGGAGCGTTGACATCCAATAGTGCGTTGGCTCAGCTTCGCCTTTAGGCCACTCGATAATGAGCCACTCCTCCTTGCGTGGAAAATCACGATAGGCGGCGCGTACCCGCACTCTGGCAAAGCGAGAACGCAGCGGCGCAGATTCCCCTTGGCGCCAAGTTACGGTACGAAAGCACTGAGATGGGAGTGCTTTGGCCAACGCCAGCACCGAAATTGGCTGATGATTTTCATCTCGCGCAAGATGTATTTTTGTTTTACGGCGTTTGCCAGAGATCGGCACCACTATCGGTTGATACTCGCCCCACCAGACCGTCGTGCCGATGTGTACCCCGAGCACATAGAGGAGGCCCTGCTGGCTCAACCAATCGCGCAACGCGGTGTCATCGCCATAGGCTGCGCTCCCCAGCACCGTGCCGCGCGGGATCTCCGCTTTCAATGCGACTTCAATCTGCTCGCGGGCAATGTCGTTTTTGGTGGCAAAAGCGATCATTTCCGGCACACCAACTGCCAGGCAACGCTGGGGATCATCCGTCCACTCACGCGGCAGATATAAACGGTAGCTCAAAGGCAGGATACCTGCCCTTGTTCCCAGCGACAGACTGACCGCGACGCGGCAATCGTCGGCCTTGCCGGCTTGCTCGCAATATTGGCGTGCTACGCCAACCGAATCACCACACCCCTTCTTCGGAAAAACGGCATCATCAATGAACCACGTACAGCTGCCACCTCCAGTTAATGCCGGGAGAACCAGTCCGGCCACTGTCGCCAATAATGCCTCATCACTCCACTCGGCATGGACCACCAGATGATGCATCGCTTGATGGGCCGAACGCGCATCTCCCAGACAACACCGCTCAGCTTGATTTCGATCCGGGTACAACACCTTGACCAATTCTTTGCAATAAGCTTCAAGCCGCCGCTCAATATCCAGGTTCATACGGCATCCCTCGCACCAACGCCGATTCCTGACATTGTTGTATTTCTACTATGCAACAGAACTAGCATGCAAGAGTTGACGCGGCGCGGCATGACCGGCACGCTCGAATGTAGCGGGATCGGTCTTCTGAATGCCGTCGATCCTGAAGACGCTGACAATACTCGCCAAGCTAGAGGCCTGTTCATGAAGCAACTGCGCGGCAGTAGCCGATTCCTCAACCAGAGATGCATTCTGTTGCGTGGCGGCGTCTATGCTGACGATGGCTTGATTAATCTTCTCAATCCCCTCCCTCTGCTCCTGGCTGGCAGATGAAATTTCATCGACAATATTCGTTACCCGCTTAACACTGGCGACCACTTCGTTCATGGTTACCCCGGCTTGTTCGACTAGCCGGCTGCCGGCGCCAACCTGTTTGACGGAATCATCGATCATGCCCTTTATTTCCCTGGCAGCAGCGGCTGAACGTTGCGCAAGATTGCGCACTTCGCTGGCGACAACGGCAAAACCGCTTCCCTGGACACCCGCCCTGGCCGCTTCTACCGCAGCATTCAACGCCAGTATATTGGTCTGAAAAGCGATCCCATCAATGACGCCGATGATGGCTGCGATTTTCTTGGATGATGCGTCGATCGCATTCATCGTAGCAACGACATGATTGACTATTTTTCCGCCCTGCATGGCGATATCGGACGCAGATAAAGCGAGATTGCTCGCCTGCCGGGCATTATCTGCATTCTGCTTGACGGTTAAGGTCAGTTCTTCGATTGAAGATGCAGTTTCTTCCAGTGACGCAGCCTGTAGTTCCGTACGGCTGGACAAGTCACGATTACCAGCTGCGATCTGATCCGATGCACTGACGATGCTATCGGTATCGGCGCGTACCCGTCCAACGAGAGCGGCCAGTTGCTCGCGCATCGACGCGATTGCAAATAGCAGGCTGGAGCGATCGCTTTGCCTGATTGGAATATGAATCGCGAGATTGCCGCGAGCGATGTGCCCGGCGATGACAGTTGCCTCCATGGGTTCACCGCCAAGTTGCCGCAATAATCCTCGTGAAATCAGGGTGGCGATGACCATCCCGATAAGCAATGCCATGCAACTCACAAAAAGAATCCATGCGATCGATTGCGCAAACAAGTCGCGGGATTTTTCGCTGGCCGCATTCACGTTCTGCTGGACAGACCGGAGAACCTCCTCCATCGCGACAACAGCTCTGTTGTGCAAAGGTCGGTTCTCATAGGCGATAAAATCGCCAAGCTCCTTCATCTGACCTTTGTCGCGCATGGGCCGGACACGGCTCAATCCGCTTGCCATTTTCAGCAACATATTATTGATTTTCTGGAACCGCAGGTCACCTGCAAAATGAGGGGTCAGTTTCGTGAGCGCTGCAAGATAAACCATTTTCTGCGCATCCATCTTGTCGAGCTCCCGCATCGCTTCGGCATCGTCTGTAATCGCCAGCGCATTACTGGCCGACAATCCCGTTTGCGCGAGTGCTTCGCGAGCGATATAAAGTTGCTCAAGCTTTTCAATCCGCACCTTGTTCTGGTATTCCACCGTATCGGCAATCGCACGCATGCGATGCATGGAAAAAATGGAAAGAGCTATCATGAATACGGCCAGGATTCCAAAGCCGATACCCAGCCTGATTCCGATTTTTAGAGTATGGAGTGCATTCATTTTCTTCTCTGCTGAAACCGGATATGAACCGAAACCGATCAGTCGGGAGTGGACACCAGGCGATTTCCCTGCGCCTGAAAAACGCGCGGCAGGCAACGCCGCGCTTGACAGCTTCCCAACGAGACCGTGCGCATTACAAGGCGTCACCCGATTGCAATGACAACCCTGTATGCGCCTGTCTTTCTGACATTTTCCGCCACTACTTCTTTAGCAAGAAGTCCAGATCAACCGGCTTGGATATCGTCCAGTTATCGACGACGCCCGGCTTGCCGCCCTTGACTTCGGAGATCAGCATGCGAGCCTGGTTCTGATGATGCAGTTCCTTGGTGAAGGTTCTCGGGCCAAAAATTGTCGGCTCGTTCTTCATCTTTTCCATCTCCGCCACTACCGGGTCCGTATTGACGGTGTTGGCGCGCTTCACAGCTTTGGCCCACAAGTCGATCAACATATACCCGGGGTATGCATATTGGCTCGATGGGCGAGCACCAAATTTCGCATTAAACTTCGCGTTGAATTCTTCGACCTTGGGGTTGGGGTCGTCGCCATAAATGGAGCCTTGTACCGGAACGACAAATCCGGACAGGTTAGGCACCGAACCCAACCAGTAATTTCCGTCCATCGCACTGCCGTTCAGAATCAGTGAATTGATGCCGGCAGCCCGCAATTGTCGTACCGCACTGGCACCGCCCGGCACATAGGAACACAGCATGATGGCATCCGGCTCTTTGCCCAGATTCTTGATGCGAGTGATTTGCGACGCGATAGAAGCATCGCCATTTTTAAAGGTGTCGCGGCCGACAATCGCAGCGCCGCTCAACTGCGGGAACATCCATTCGAAACCTTTGCAAATCCCTTTGTCATATTCGATGGTCGTATCCAGGAGTACGTAGGCACTGCGTACGTTACGCTTCTTGTTCGACCATTCAGCCATTGTGGCACCCTGGACAGCCGCAAGGACGGACGAGCTGAAAGAGCGCTTCCCTACGCCCTGGATGCCGGCCTTGACGTCTTCGGCGCACAAAAAGAACGAGATCTTGCCGGCTTTTTCTGCCGCCATTGCGGCTGGTGCGCCATTATCGTAATCGCAGCTGACGACAACTAAATCAGCACCTTGCTCAAGCACCTGGAGCCCGGCTTTAGCGCTTTGCGCCCTGTCGGTCTTGGTATCGACTTCGATGACGCGAATTTTTTTGCCAAGCAAGCCGCCATTGCTGTTGATTTCATCGATTCGGATTAGCGCTGCGCGCTTGGCCGGTTCATCATAGGCTTCCATCCACCCGGACTGTGCGGTGGCAAACCCGACTACCAAATCCTTGGTTTCTGCCAATGCCTGCTTGCCTGCACCGAATAGCGTCAGGCATGATGCCATCAAGGCAAGAGTTTTTGTAGTACGCATAATTTGTCTCCGTTTTTTTTAAATTGAATGCACTTGATTATTCTCAAGATGCTTTTGAAATAGGCTGCAGCGGCTTCCCGGAGGAAGCTGACGCGCCTAAATACCTGGAAAACCGAGGGAGGCGAATCTCCCGACTTCCCATCAGGCCGGAAGGCCTGTAAATCAGGATTAGCATCATCGCAACGCCAATCGCAATTTCCTGTACCCCATTCGGAATCGACAGCCGGACGCCGCCGATGACGAGTCCTTGTTCGAAGCGAATCAATATCTCCATCAGGGCGGAAATCGACACCACGCCTACAACCGCACCGGACAGGCTGCCGACGCCGCCTACCACCAGCATCGCCAGCGCGATGAAGGTTTTCCCGAGGTAGTACGCATCAGGATTGACCACACCGAGAAAATGCGCGTCAAGCACGCCGGCGATGCCGACAACGAACGCACTCACAACGAATGCAATCAGGCGCGCCCGAAATACATTGACGCCGCACGCCTGCGCACCGGCCGGCTCCTCGCGCACCGCGCGCAATGCCAGCCCGAAGCGCGAGGCGCTATAGCCGGCCGCAATCGCCACAGCTACGGCAGCCCAGCCAAAGGCGACCCATACGTCAATATAGGTTGGGATGCCGATCACCGAACTGGTGCCACCGGTGACGGAATCCCAGTTCGAATACACTACGTTGACCACGGCCAGAAAGGCGAAGGTGGCGATCGATGCGGCAATTCCAGACAATCGCATGATGAGCAGGCCGATCAGCAGTGCAACTGCGGCCGACAACAGGCCCGACAAGATCGCTGCCGGCAACACCGGCAACGCATAATCGAGCAGGAACGACGGCAACCCGGGCAGCATCATATTTTTCATTGCCGGAAGCACCGTTTGCCAAGCGGCGGCATAAGCTCCGATACACATGAAACCGACATGCCCGAAACTCATGACCCCGGAGTTGCCGATGAAGATATAAAGCCCGACGACAAGGGTGACCCGGATCAGCAGTTCGACGACGGTGCGTTCAAACCCGCTGAAACCGAACAGCCGAGCCACGCTCGCCAACGCCAGCAGGAACGCGCACAGTAGCAATGGCGTAACAAATGGCTGTAGTCTGAAAACAATTCCATTACGCATGACTAAATCCTCTGAGTGGCAGAACTGGAAACGAAAAGTCCCTGTGGACGTATGATCAGAATCGCGATCACGGCGACATATACGAAGGCATCCCGGAACGGACGCGCATCAAGCGGCAGCATGGCTTGCAACAGAATGCTGACCGCACCCATCAGGAAACCTGCCATGACAGCGCCGGGCAGGCTGCCCAAGCCACCGATGACGGTCGCGATGAACGCCACCAGCATGACCGGTGCTCCCATGCGGATATCCGCAACGCCGGTCTGTGTAATCATCAGCAAACCGATGGTGGCGGCGAGCATTCCGCTGATAGCGAAGGACAGCATGATGACGCGGTTGGCATGGACCCCCAGCATGCGCGCCATGGTGAAGTCTTCCGCTGCAGCACGCATCTCGAGGCCGATACGCGTACGCTTGAGAATCCATACCAATCCCAGCAACACCATGATGCTGATCCCGACTGTGATTGACTGGAGAATCGGAACGCGCGCACCAAATATATCGATCGGCAGATTCAGGTTGGACCAGAGATTGACTGCTTTGGGGCGGCTGCCATACAACATCAGCAGGGAATTCTGGATTACAAATCCGAGGGCAAACGACGCAATCATCATGGTGGAGCCATTGGCGTTGCGCAGCTTGCGGAACACCAGAATCTCGGATGCAACCGAGATTCCGGCACCGATGGCCAGCACCAATGGCACCAGGATCAGCGCAGGCAAAGTGCCAATTCCCATGGAGACCATTGCCTCACTCGATGGGATGATCAGCGAAAATACGCAGAAAGCCATGAAGTCGCCATGCGCAAAGTTCACCAGGCGCATTACGCCGAAAATCAATGCGATTCCCAGCGCGCCCAATGCATACAGGCTGCCCAGGCTCAATGCGTCAAAAAAATACTGCAGGAAAGAAGCCAACATTTTTCGCTTTCTAATGGGAGTCGAAACCAAAGTAAGCGCGCTGCATTTCATCGCTGCGTAAATCCCGCGCATTACCCTCCAGAACAATCTGACCGCTACGCAACATAACGATCCGGCCGCCGACGATGAGTGCGCGCGTCGAGCTTTGCTCGACGATCAGCAAGGTCAGTCCATTTTGGTCGCGCAGTCTGATGAGTGCTTCATAGACCTGGTCGATCACCTTTGGCGCCAGACCTAATGACGGTTCATCGATGGCCAATAAAGCGGGACGCGTCATCAGTGCCCGTGCGATCACCAGCATTTGCTGCTGCCCGCCTGATAGCACGCCGGCCTGGCTGTGCCGTCTCTCCTGAAGAACCGGGAATTCATGCAACAACATCTGCAGGTCGCGTTCAACCTGATCCCGGTCCTTGCGCATGCCTGCGCCGACACGCAAGTTCTCTTCCACTGAAAGGGAACCAAATACATGACGGCCTTCCGGCACCATCGACACGCCAAGGCGTGCGACCGACTCCGGCGCCATCTCGGTAACCTGTTTGCCACTGACAGTGACCGCTCCGGCACATACCGGCGTCACGCCGGACAATGCGCGCAACAAGGTCGATTTCCCGGCGCCGTTAGGTCCTGTGACGAAAACGGTTTCACCCGCATTGATCTTCAGATTGACGCCGCGCAGGGCGGTGATCCCGCCGTAACGCACCGATACTTCCTGAACATTTAACAAACTCATGACAAGGTCTCCCCGATAGAGGCTTCGGCAGCAGGATCAATATCGCACTGGGTGCCCATGTACGCATGGCGCACTTGTTCGCTGTCGCGAATAATTTGCGGCGATCCCTGTTCGATGATTTCACCGCTGTCGAGAACGAAGATGTATTCACAGGTATCGAGCACCATGCGAATATTGTGTTCAATCAGCAATACTCCGCAGCCGATTTCATCCACGATCCTCTTGATCAGAGTCGACAGATCGTGCGCCTCATGCTCGGACATCCCGGCCGCCGGCTCGTCAAGCAGAAGGAACGCCGGGTTGAGCATGACCGCCCGGCCGATTGAGACGCGACGTTCATCGGTATAGGGCAATGCGCCCGACATCAACTCGCTCAGGTGCCCGATTCCCATCCACGCCAAGACACGGTCCGCTTCCAGTCCGGCCTGACGGCGATTCAAACCCATCGAGACACCAGTGACCTCAAGGTTATCGCGCACCGACAACTCACGGAACAAACGCCCGGACTGGAACGTGCGAGCGATGCCGAGATGCCGCACCTGATCCGGCCGCAAACCTTCGATCGCCCGGCCATTCAGCAGGATTGCCCCCTCGGTCGGTTGCTGGAATCCGGTCAGCACGTTGACCATCGTGGTCTTGCCCGCGCCATTGGGGCCGATCAGTCCGGTCACCATCCCCAACGGCACGCTCAACTGAACATTGCCCAGTGCCCGTACGCCTGCGTAGGTGACCGATACCCCCTCGGCCGTGAGGCCGAGGTTCGCACCGCTATTTGATGCGGAAGTCATGTCAGGACGATTTCTGGTCATGGTCGGTGATGACATAGGTACCGCTGACATCAAGTCGGGCATGCCAGCCGGGGTTGATCACAATGGTCGTCGTCACTTCCTCAATCACGGCCGGCCCAGTCAACTCGTCATCGGCGCCAAGCAGTTCGCCGTCATAAACCGGTGTATTGATGGCAACGCCATCAGCCGAGAAGATCATGTCGCGATAAGTCTTGATCGCATTGGCTGCCTGCTTGCCTGGTGCAAGCATCGGTGCTACCGGACGATCAATGCGGCCATATACGGTGCTTTCGATATTCACGATCTCCACCGTGCTTTGCGGTTCGCTGTAGGTGAACAACTGCTCATGCAGCGAGTCGAATGAGGCGCGGATATCGTTGATCGTGGCATCGGTGATTGCTTGAGTGCCGATATCGACCGAGCATTCATGCACCTGACCAACGTAGCGCATGTCCATGCTGCGCCGCATGACGATTCGGTCGCGCGGGATGCCGTCTTGTTCCAGCGCGGCGGCGGCATTTTTTTCCAACTCTTCAAAACGCTGCTCTACGCGTGCCAAGTCAACGCGCTCATCCAGACGCATCGGGCAAGCCGCCATGTAGTTGTACTTGATGTCGGACAATATCTGACCGAAAGCGCACAGGCCTGATGCGAGTTTCGGCACCAGAACGGTCTTGGCGCCAATTTCCCGAGCCAGCGCGGTGATATGAAGACCGGTCGCGCCACCCGCACCGATCAGGGCGAAGTCGCGCGGATCGTAGCCGCGCTCGATGGACACGCGACGGATGCCGTTGACCATATTGTTATTGACGATGCTATAGATGCCGTAAGCTGCTTTTTCAATCGAAAGGCCGAGCGGCTTGGCGATGCGTTCCTGTATCGCATGGCGGGCACCGGCACTATCGATTTCCAGACGTCCGCCCAACAAGGAAACCGGATTCAGATACCCCAGCGCCACATTGGCGTCGGTCACAGTCGGCTCGGTGCCGCCACGCATGTAACATACCGGGCCGGGTGTTGCGCCGGCGCTTTGCGGGCCGACGTTGAGCAAACCCATGGAGTCAATCCAGGCGATCGAACCACCGCCGGCACCCAGAGTTTCAACCTGGATCATCGGAATGCCAATCCGGTAGCGCAGGAAATCGATATCCTTGTTCACGTTGGTGACGCCATTTCTTGTCAGCGTCATATCGAATGAGGTTCCCCCCATGTCAACCGTGATAATGTTGTCAAATCCGAGCGGCTTGCCAACATATAAACCTGCCTGTGGTGCCGAAGCCGGTCCGGAATTGATGGCGTTGACTGCACGCGAGACCATCACGTCACGCGAAGCCATGCCGCCGTTCGACTGATAGTAGCGCACCGGCGTCTTGGTGCCTTTGTCCTTGAAAAACTGGTCGATCTTCGTGACATAGCGTTCCAGCACCGGCCCCAGATAGGCATTGGTCACGGCGGTCGAAGTGCGGGTGTACTCACGCATTTGCGGATACACTTCGATACCGACCGAGACATAGACGTTCGGCAACATCTCGCGCACAATCTCGGCGGCGCGCCGTTCGTGCTGCTCATTGGCGACCGACCACAGGAAGGAAATAGCGACCGATTCCACGCCTTCGACCTTGAAGAAGGCACAGGCTGCCCGTACATCGTCTTCATTCATCGGGGTCTTGATGCTGCCGTCACCCAGCACACGTTCCCGCACGGGCCAGCGCAGATAGCGCTCAACCAGCATTTTTGCCGGTGGATACTGACCATCATAGCGATGGCCCTCTTCTTTATGACCAAGACGTATCTCGATCGAATCCTCGTGTCCGGCGGTACAGATCAAGCCTGTTTTAGCGCCTTTATGCTGGATCAGGGCGTTCAGCCCGACGGTCGTGCCGTTGACGCACAGGTCAGTGTTGGCAAGAATTTTCTCTACCGAGATATCCAGCGCCTCTGAAATTTGCTGCAAACCGTCGGCGATTGCTTTGGTGCCGTCCTCCGGTGTCGACGTTGCCTTGAACAGGCGAACATGACCATCCTGGTCCGCCAGCACGAAATCCGTGAAAGTGCCGCCAGCATCCACACCTAATCGATATTGTTTCATTTGTCTCTTCCTTTTGTCGTTGATCAGAATATGTTCAGGCTTGTGCCGCCCGCAGCTTGCGGGTCGCCTCTTGCTGCACCGTAAAATCGGTTGGGTCGATTTCCACGCCATATTCAACACGCGCTGCCGCGATTGACACGAAGCCGTTGCGGACATCAGCGGCAACACTCTCTGCATCACGCTCGTATGCCTTACCCCAGCCGCCGCCGCCAGGATTGGACGTCGACACCCGATAACCGTCCTTGATGGTGAGAATGGCGTTTTTCCTCATCACTTCCATGACTTGGTCGCCGATTTTCAGTTCGATGCTGCCAACCTTCAGCTCCGGGCAGGCGCTTGCCGCACCGTTGGCACCGAGCGCCGGATAGTGGCGACCTTCGCCGAAACTGATGACCGTCATCTCGTGGCCGAGCGGCTCAACTTCCCATACCGTGCCGCAGCCGCCACGATATTTCCCGGCACCGCCGCTGTCCTGGATCAGTCCGTAGCGGTGGATCTGGATCGGGTAGGAATATTCCAGTGTCTCGATATCGCCGGAATAAAGTGCACCGAAGCACGATTGCGGGCCGCAGGAATGCCAGCCGTCCATGTAGGCGGTTGCACCGGCGCCGGAGATCAGCGAAGCCAGCACCATCGTCACGTACTCTTCGTTGTTGCGATGGTCGAAACCGGCGATATTCACGCCGCTTGAATGCCCCCAGGAGCCGACCGCGCGCTCCGGCGCAAATTGCTCCAGCGCCAGGCGCACCGCATCAGCCAGCGTTTCCATCGGGGTGGTGGTCGAATTTACGTGGGGCGCCGGTTCCAGCGCGTTGCACAGCGTGCCCTTGGGGCCGAGATCGACCGTAATGCAGCGGTACAAGCCTTCGTTGTACGGAGGATCAATCTGGGCGAACATCATCAGCCCGAGATACACGCCGGAAATGGAATTGCCTTCATACGAGTTGATGAAGTACGGAATTTGCGGCGGACTGGAGATGTTGATCTTGCATTCATCGCCAAGGATGGTCACTTCAGCGCCGATAATCAGTTCGCCGTAACCATGTCCCGCGTCTTCCAGCTTGGCCGTGGCTGAGAACGTGCCGTCAGGCAGGCCCCGGATCAGGTGGCGCATATGGCGGTCAGCCATGTCGAGCAATTCATCGACGCAGTTCTGGACCATCTCGATGCCGTATTTGTCGAGCAGAGCGATCAAGTTGCGGGCTCCGACGTTGACCGCACCCAACTGGGCGCGCAAATCGCCTTCCTGGTCGCGCCGCGAACGCATGTTGGTGAGCATGAAGTTGATCACATCGTTGCGCGCCACGCCCTTGTCCCACAATTTGACGGGCGGGATACGCAAACCTTCAGCGTAGATTTCCTTCGCGTCCGGGTTGTAGCCGGCCGGCACCGGACCGCCGATGTCGGTCACATGGCCTTTGCAGACGGTCCAGAACACCAGGGCGCCCTTGTAGAACACCGGTTTGTACATGCAGCAATCGACGATGTGACTGCCTTTATAGGCCGGATCGTTGTGATAAATAATGTCGCCATCGTGGATATCGTCGCCGAAAAATTCGGCCACGCACTTCATGGCCGGAATCAGGCCACCCAGATGAATCGGAATGTCCTGCCCTTGCAGGATCATTTCCGGGCGATGATTGAAGATGGCGTTACTGTAGTCGTGCGCAACGTTAAATACACTGGAACGGGCGGTCTTTTCCAGCGTCATCGTCATCTCGCGCTGGGTAGTTTCAAGTGCGCCACGGACTACTGCCAGCGTGATCGGGTCGATATTTTTTTGCATTTCCAGTCTCCTGCAGTCTTGTTTGATGAGTATTGCCATGACGTTTTTCGATGCTTGCGTCGTCCTGGCAACGGGTAATTTTCTTTGTGCTTAAGATTAGTTCCGTTGCCAGGCAATGACTTGGCGCCAGGTGAACAATGTTTTGTCTGTGAGCGCACAGTGCAAAGATATTTTTCTCATACAGAAATTTCATGGGAATGGATGCGACTTGCTGGATTTTTCCCGCAATTCCGGAAGCGCTGGACGCACCGTGTCGTCGCCGATATCAGCACGCAGCTCTCCCGAAGACGCCTGCGAACAGGCGCATAGCAATCCATAGCCCCGAACAGAGACTTAAAACGTATGGTTCATCCCTGCAGCGAAACCATTGTTGTTATCCAGCGTTTTTTCACGATAGATGTCTGCATAAAGGTTGGTGCGTTTGGATAAGGGGTGGACGTAGCCGAAACTGACTTTGTTGTTGCCGCTTTCCTGGGTGCGGCCATATCCGGCGCGCAGGGTGTCGGCGCCGAGGGCGTAGGTACCGGCCAAAATCCAGTTACGTTCACGCAAACGGTCACCGGCGGAATTCAATACCTTGCCCTGGGCATACGATCCCATCACGGTAGCTGCACCCAAGTTATAGGAGGCGGCCAGGAAGTAGATCGTGTCAGCGGCTGAATTTTTTTGGTAAGCCAGCATCGCTGCGAGCGGGCCCTTGCCGTAATTGAGGGATAGACCGCTTGCACGGTCATTCGCACCGGCGGCTTTTTCCACTTCCAGCGCAGCATGTGCCCGGAAACCTGAAAAATCGGGCGTGTCATAAAAAAGACCGTTGCTGATCCGGGCAAAATTGGCGCCGCCCAATGCAAGGGTCGGGTCGCTATAGAAGGTGCCGGTCTGGTATGGGAAGGATACCGATCCGAAGGCACCGCTGTCGTACCACGGATCGAACGCCCATTTCGTTTGCCAGAGCGGCGACAAGGCACGCCCCATTCGCAAGCGCCCCACCGAGGCGCTGCTCAGGCCGAGCGTTGATTCACCCTGCCAGAACACACCGGTTTCCTGTGCGCCGGTATCCGGTGCAAAGCGTGTTTGCAGATTGAAGGTGGCTAACAGCCCATCACCCAGATCCTCTGCGCCACTGAAACCAAGCCAGTTGTTGTAGCCGCGATCCATTTTGGTAGTTTTGCCAGATTCTTTTACCAGGCCTATATCTAGATTTCCATAGATGGTGATGTTTGACTGCGCTTGCGCCTGTGTTGCCATCATTACCGCCATGATGGCCGGCAGGATGTAAAGCTGTTTGATGACCATGTTTTTTATCATGCTTGTCTCCATTGATGTGAACATGCAAAGGGGAAAATTTTCCCAGTTTTGCATAGTGTTTTGACAACTCCTTCATCAGTACAAGACAGGCCAATCCGTTTCACGCTTCTGGACCGTCAAGGAACTATTTGACCTGGCCCGGTAGGATGGGCCTGTGTTGAGTGGTTGCTAGATTAGAAGAAATGAAATGGATAAGATTTGCCATGAGCGAACAAAGTGTTGTGCCTGAGTGCACACACAGCAATAGACTTGATTTCGCAAAATCAGACGGTGTGACAAGCCGAAATCAGTTCTGATCGACAAGAAAAGCCTGACCGAACGCGACATCTGCTGCAAGCACATCACGCCGGCCGTCACCGGCGCAGGCGGGGATTTGCACAACCAGATTAGGGAGCAAGTGAGCTTCACCAAGGGGCGCATCATCGTGTGCGGCAAGCTGCACATCGCTCGACTTACGCGCCGGTCTGCAGCTGAGCAGCCCCGCCATGCCGCCCTGAAATTCGTAAAATACAGGGAGTATCAGCATTTTTATGGCAGTTACCGCACGTATTTGCTGGCTTTTAAAATATACCCCCGTCTGTATATAAATGGCGCCAAACACCCGTTTTCGGCATTGATTGCCGCTGCTGCGTTGCCGCCGATTAGAGGTGGTTCCGGAAATTCAGACAGGCGGCTAAGTGGAAATTCTGCTCAAATGAGAGAGCGCAATACGCGCATTGCGAGCAGAAATGAAACGTACCAGAAGAAATCACACTGCGGTATTCAAGGCGAAAGTTGCCTTGGCGGCAATCAAGGGCGAGAAGACGCTGGCGGGCCGGACGTCGGATCGCTGCATGCCAAGATCGGCCAACAGGCGATGGAGATTGATTTTTTGGCAGTCGCGCTCGGCTCGCATGGACGGTATGAGCGCAAGAAAATGATCGACAAATCACTGGCACTGTCGGTGACGCGCCAGGCCGAATTGCTAGATATCGGTCGCGCTCGAACGTCTATTACCTGCCGCAAGCAGTGCCACAGTCGGACCTGGCGCTGATGCGCCGCAGGGATGAGTTGCATCTCAAGTACCCATTCGCCAGCGCTTGGATGCTGCGCGACATGCTCGGCCTGAAAGACATTGAGGTGGGCCGCCGGCATATTGGCACGCTGATGGCAAAGAGGGGAATCGAAGCCATCTGATGCCCCGACACACCGTTTTTAGTCCATTCCAGTTTGTCGCAAAATCCGGGTTGAATACATCCGGCCAAACCAGGTAGATGGTCTTCGCCGGGCTCATCGCTGCTGTACTTTTCCCTATTTATCTTTATGCAGGCCCACCCAAAAAATGGTGGGCCTTACATTAACCTTGCTTAGAAGCTGTGGTGAACACCTACGTCGAATGTGTTCTTCGTTTCTTTGCCCGATTGACGGACATTCACGTAGTCGGTGTACAGGTATGTACGCTTGGACAGTTTGTACTCGTAACCGAGTGAAGCTTGCTTGATCGATTCAAGATTGTCAGGTTTCTTCTGGCCGTAACCAAGCAGTACGTTGCCTGGGCCGGCAACGATGTTCGCGCCGAGCAACCAGCCTTTAGTTTTCGAATCAGCTGCAGCATTCGAGAAGCCGGTATCGCCGAACTTGGTCTGAGCGTACGAAGCCATCAGCTTGGCAATGCCAACGTTGTAAGCGAAACCAACCTGGGCGAACTTGTCTTCCAGTGCATTACGCTCGTAACCCAGCATTGCCGAGATTGGGCCATTGTTGTAGGTGCCTGATGCAGAGAACGGGTTCGCTGCTGCATGGAATGCCGCTGCGCCATCTTCCTTGGTTGCGACGGTGAAGTTGCCCTGGAAGCCGCTCATCACAGGGGTATTGTAAAACACGGCATTGCCGAAGCGGTTTTGCGTCGTGTTAGCTGGGTTCAGTGGATCGGAGATATAGCCAGCGTCCATGATCGACGGAATGAAGGTGCCGCGTTGACGAACACCTCCCCATGGATCGTAAGCAGCGCCGGACTCTTGAACTGCGGTCAGGCCGCGGCCCAGACGCACTTGTCCAAAAGGGCCCGCCAGTCCGACGCGGGTTTGACCTTGGAACAGGGGACGGGTGCCATTGCCTTCGGTGGTCCCGGTGTCGGAATCCATGCGGATTTCAGCCTGGAAAATCGCGCTCAGACCGCCACCCAGATCTTCAGCACCCTTGAAGCCGATTCTGTTGTTGTCCCCGTTGAGCATTGAAGTCGGTGCACTGGTCGTTTTGGACAGGTTCAGATCCATTACGCCGTAGATGGTTACAGCGGATTGCGCTTGCGCTACACCAGCAACTGAACCGAGTACAGCCAGTGCGATCATGGTTTTTTTCATTTGTCGTCCCTAATTATTGTGATTGAAAATCTATTCATGCTTATCGGATGCATGAACATTACGAGCTAAGCCACTTCAGAATGGCATGTTGGTGGATTACGTTGGACATCTCCTTCATCTATAAAATTTGGAGTTCGGTAGTGGCGAAACAGTCGCACGTTTCCGATGGCTGAAAATCCTTCGGCAAGCGACTGCCAAAGGTGGATATTTCATCGACCTTATGCGAGAGGCTCGCTGCATAGGATCAAATTCATGTTTATCCTCCTTTGGTTACTTGCCTATATTTAGTGCTGCACCAGCTTGCACTTGGAGTCAGCCAGGGGTAATGCCGCATCAGCGGCGGGAATTACTTTTCGTATGTGGTAGTAGTCCCATGGCTCCTTCGATTCGCCTGGCTTTTTCACTTCAAGCAGCAGCATGTCATGCGCGAATTTTCCATCTGCACGAATATTCCCCTTGAAAAGCCCATCGTCGATTTCTGTCGACTTCAGATATTTCATGACGGTCGCCGTGTTATCTGATCCGGTTTTCTCGACAGCCTTGAGGTAATTGAGCACCGAGGAATAGACGCCGGCTTGCGCCATGCTCGGCATTTTTTTTGTTTTTTCGAAAAAGCGTCGCGACCAGGCTCGGGTTTTCACATCGCGATTCCAGTAGAAACCTTCGGTAAGCGTCAAGCCTTGCGCGGTTTTCAAGCCCAGTGCATGCACGTCATTGATGAACAAGACAATCGGCACGATGGTCTGTTTGGAACCGATGATTCCAAACTCGGCTGCCTGCTTGATGGCCGTCATGGTGTCCTGGCCGCCATTGGCCAGAGCGATGACATCCGCCTTGGAGGCCTGTGCGCTGACCAGGAAGGAAGAAAAGTCGGCATTGGGGAACGGATGCCTGGAGATGCCCACCACTTTGCCGCCGTTTGCCGTGACGATTTGACTGGCATCTTTCGTCATGGCGGCACCGGCCGCATAGTCGGCGGCGATGAAATACCAGTTTTTCTTTCCGCTCTGCACGACTGCCTTGGCCGTGCCGGATGCCAAACCGTAACTGTCATAGACCCAGTGCACCGTATTGGCGTTGCAACGTTCATTAGTGATCGACAGCGATGCCGATCCTGATACCAGAGCCAGTTTGTTTTTCTGCTGAGCCACATCCATCACCGCCAGGGTGACATTGGTGGTTACCAGGTCGACGATGACATCCACTTTTTCCCGGTCGAACCATTGACGCGCACGTTCGGCGCCGACGTCAGCCTTGTTCAGGTGGTCGGCGCTAATTACTTCAATCTTCTTGCCGAGCACCGTGCCATTCTTGGCGAAATCTTCCACCGCCATTTTGGCGGCGACGACCGAGCCGGACCCGGTGAAGTCGGAATAGGCGCCGGACATGTCGGTAAGCACCCCGATCTTCACAACCCCGTCGCTGATTTTTTCCTGTGCCACTGCCGCCGTCGCAAGCATCAATCCACTGATGCTGCAGGCAATACTGAACTTAGCTACTTTCGCAAGGGTGATTCTTTTTTCTTCAACTCGCGACGGAGCTGGAAAACCGCATCCAACCAGTCCGGACGAATCAGGCGATTCAGCGCCAATTAAGCTGCTTGCGCTCAGCGCATTCAATTTTTCACTCAAACATGTCTCTCTCCGTGATTTACCGTCTTTCGACGGGTGTTATTGATGAGGCAATCCACCTTATCCAATATTATAATATCATTGAGTCAATATATTTACTTATAATTTCTAAAACAGATGTAAAAGCCAATATTGCGCAAATGTCAGAATTTATATAAGATCTTAAAAAACCTTAATTTACATGACAGTATAAAACACTCTTAAAATATGCGAATAAAATCAGACGCAAAAACATTCCATGTGATTTCAGTTATGGTAAATCATTAAATGCAACTCTGTGCATGACGTAGATATTCCACACAATGCCGAAATGACTCGATTGCGGAAGAAATAGAGCGCGATTCGCAATATGGTCAATCTTGGATATCGCGCGCATCCATGGTGGGGGCGCACAATAGCCGCGTGCTGATCCTGGGACGCACTCGGCAGCGCCGGCATTCCGACGCTCTTGGGTTGAGCGGTCGCCGGCTAACAATTACAAAATGGAGGAGATCAATGTCGAACCAAACAGCATTGCAGCAGGACCGAACCCCGCCGCCGATTCTGGAAACCGTCAATCTGGTCAAGGAGTTTCGTGGCTTCGTGGCGGTGAATGGGGTCAATCTGAAGGTCAGGCGCGGCCACATCCACGCTCTCATCGGACCCAACGGAGCGGGCAAGACCACCTGTTTCAACCTGCTCACCAAATTCCTTGAGCCGACGCGCGGCGCGATCCGCTTCAACGGCATCGACATTACCGGCGAACCGCCGCAAAAAATAGCCCGCATGGGGATGGTCCGATCGTTCCAGATTTCCGCTGTCTTTCCACACATGACAGTCCTGGAAAACGTGCGCGTGGCCTTGCAGCGCAGCCTTGGCACCAGCTTCCATTTCTGGAAGCGGGAAAGCAGCCTGAACCGCCTGAACCAGCGCGCGATGGAGTTGCTTGATCCGTCGGACTGGAAGACTACGCGCGCATGACGGCGGTTGAAATGCCATACGGCCGCAAGCGCGCGCTGGAAATCGCCACCACGCTCGCGCTCGATCCCGAAATGATGTTGCTTGACGAACCGACTCAAGGCATGGGCCACGAAGACGTGGACCGGGTCATGCAGCTGATCAAGAAGGTTTCTGCCAACCGCACCATCCTGATGGTCGAACATAACATGACGGTGGTGTCCGGCATCTGCGACGCCATCACCGTTCTCGCCCGCGGCACGGTCCTTGCCGAAGGCGATTACGCGACCGTTTCTGCCAATCCGGCTGTAATCGAGGCCTACATGGGTTCGGAAACGGTTGAACTTGCATCCGCCGGAGCGCACTGAAATGAGCACAACTGAATATCTGCGGGTCTCCGACCTGCATGCCTTCTACGGCGAATCTCACATCCTGCACGGCATGGACTTCACCGTCCGGCGCGGCGAGTGCATCAGCCTGCTGGGAAGGAACGGGGCCGGACGCACCACGACGCTGCGCGCGCTCATGGGGCTTACCGGCAGGCGCACCGGCTCCATCATGCTGAACGGCCGCGAAGTCATTCACATGCCGCCGCACAAGATCGCTCAGCTCGGCGTCGGCTACTGCCCGGAGGAACGCGGCATCTATTCCAGTCTCAGCTGTGAAGAGAATCTGTTGCTGCCGCCGCAGGTCGGTAGCGGCGGCATGAGCATCGAAGAACTTTACGAGATGTTCCCCAACCTCAAGGACCGGCGCAACAGCCAGGGCACGCGGCTATCAGGCGGCGAACAGCAGATGCTGGCGATGGCGCGCATTCTGCGCACCGGCGCGCGGCTGCTGTTGCTGGATGAAATCTCGGAAGGGCTGGCGCCGGTCATCGTGCAAAAGCTGGCCGAAATCATCCGGGAGCTCAAGAAAAAGGACTACACCATCATTCTGGTGGAGCAGAACTTTCGTTTTGCCGCGCCGTTGGCCGATCGCATGTTCATTGTTGAACACGGGCAGGTCGTCGCCGAAATCGCACAGCACGAATTGCAGGAAAAGCAGGGCTTCCTCCAGGAAGTTCTTGGTGTATGAGACAGACCATGGAAGCGATGGATCGCCGGGCACGCCTGTTCTTGCAGTTCACTACCCTCTGGCCGTCGCTCGGCCTTTCAGTCAGGTCGGCTGTCTTTCTCCCTGACCAATTTTTTTGGAGTTCCGCCAGATGACAGATTTTTTCGGGATATCGCTTCCCTCACTCATGGGCCAGATCATGCTTGGCCTGGTCAACGGATCGTTTTATGCAATCCTGAGTCTCGGCCTGGCCGTGATCTTCGGCATGCTGAACATCATCAACTTCGCGCATGGTGTGCTGTACATGATGGGCGCCATGCTCACCTGGATGGGACTGGAGTACCTGGCCCTGGGTTACTGGTGGTCCCTGCTTCTCGCGCCTATCGGTGTCGGCCTCATCGGCGTCATCATCGAGCGCCTGCTGCTGCAGTGGCTGTACCAGCTGGACCATATCTACGGCCTGCTTCTTACTTTTGGCCTTGCGCTCATTATCGAAGGGCTGTTCCGCTATCTGTTCGATGTCGGCGGTCAACCCTATTCGATTCCGGATGAACTGACCGGAGCCTTCAACCTCGGCTTCATGTTCCTGCCGAAATACCGTGCCTGGGTTATCGCGGCATCGATGACAATCTGTCTTTTTACCTGGTACATCATCGAAAAGACCCGCCTGGGAGGTTACCTGCGCGCCGCCACTGAAAACCCGCAGCTGACCCAGGCTTTCGGCATCAACGTACCCGTCATCATCATGCTCACCTATGGCTTTGGCGCCGGACTGGCAGGGTTGGCGGGCGTACTCGCGGCTCCCGCAATGCAAGTCAGCCCGCTCATGGGATCGAATTTGATCATTGTCGTTTTTGCCGTGGTGGTGATCGGCGGCATGGGTTCGATCCTCGGCTCGGTCGTGACCGGCCTTGGCCTTGGGCTTATCGAGGGGCTGACCAAGGTCATTTACCCGGAAGCCAGTGCCACGGTGGTGTTCATCGTCATGGCCGTTGTCCTCTTGTTCCGCCCGTCGGGCTTGTTTGGGAAGGAAAAATAATGAAACTGAAACTGTCAACTCTCGGCTACCTGGCCGGCCTTGTCCTGTTGCTGTTAGCCCCCGCTTTCGTCTATCCGGTGCTGGTCATGAAAGTCCTGTGCTTCGCCCTTTTCGCCTGCGCCTTCAATCTGCTGCTGGGATATACGGGGCTGCTGTCGTTCGGTCATGCAGTCTTCCTTGGTACCGCCGCCTATGTCACCGGCCATGTCCTCAAGGTCTGGGAATTGCCCACCCTTGCAGGACTGGCACTCGGCACACTGAGTGCTGCCGGTCTGGGCTGGGTGATCGGTTCACTTGCCATTCGCCGTCAAGGGCATCTACTTTGCAATGATCACGCTGGCCCTGTCGCAGCTAATGTTCTTCATCCTCCAGCAGGCATCAATTTCACGGGCGGCGACGACGGTTTGCAGCGCGTGCCGCGCGGCACGTTATTCGGCCTTGACATGGCCGACGACAACCATCTTTATTACTGGTGGTGGCGCTCTTCGCGGGCTCGTTCTGGCTGATCCACCGCACCATTCATTCGCCGTTTGGCCAAATACTCAAGGCGATCCGGGAGAATGAAGCACGAGCCGTGTCGCTTGGCTACGACGTTGCGAAATACAAACTGCTGGCATTTGTTCTTTCGGCGGGCATTGCGGGCCTTGCAGGAGCGATCAAGACATTGGTATTTAATTTCGCTACGCTGAGCGACGCTCACTGGCATACCTCGGGCGAGGTGGTGCTGATGACTTTGCTGGGCGGGTTGGGCACGGTGTTCGGGCCCGTGGTAGGCGCAACGATCATTGTTACCCTGCAAAACGAACTGGCCGACAAGGTCGGATCGCTGGTGACAGTCATCATGGGCGTGATCTTCGTGGTGTGCGTGCTGGCCTTCCGGCGCGGCATCGTCGGCGAAGGCATCGCGTTGTACCGCAGGATGATCGGCGAGAAGGCCGGTTGAGCCGTTATGCAATGCTGATGCCGGGCCGATGTTGACGTCTCGACATTTTCATCGGCTGCAGAGTCTACAGGAATTGACGCTGCTCTTTTGGCAATGCCGTTGCTCCCCTGCACGGCGCTTGCCATTCAACCTAGAAACGGCAGTTGGACAGGTGCGAGTGTGCGTTTTTCCGGCTTTCTGGCTAGGCGCGACGACGCTGCAGACTACATTCTGCAAGGAGGAGCAACAACGCCAGGGAGACGGAAAAGCGTGCAATCGCACCTGTACGTTCTCACCCAAATGGTGAATTGTTTAATTATGAAAATTCGCAATGAATTCATGAGCTTATCGATGCTGGCAATGAGGTTCAACTGCCGTTTCTAGGTTCGGTGCATGCTCTCCAACAGAGTCTCCCCGGCTTGTTGATACAAGCCGGTTACCAAGCTGGATTCCCGCTTGGTTTTTTAATGCGTCGATGAAGCATCACCTATTGAGGAAACGTCATGCGTCAAATCACCTCCAAGATGAATTCAGATCCAGCAAGGCCCGGCACACAACTCAAGGGTACCGAGCTGACCCCGTTCAGCGTTGAGGTAGAGCGCGGTCGCCTGCGGGCGTTTGCCAAAGCGACCGGCCAGGACAACCCGATTTACCGGGACGAAACAGCTGCCCGTGCGGGAGGGCACCCATCCTTGCCGGTGCCGCCGACATTTCTGTTCTGTTTGGAAATGGAGAGCCCTAACCCGATGGAGGTTTTTGAGCGGCTCGACGTCGACCACGCGCATGTCCTGCACGGGGAACAGCACTTTGTCTTCCACCGCCTTGCCTATGCGGGTGAGACGCTGCGCTTCAAACCACGCATCGTGGACCTCTACGAAAAGAAGGGCGGCGCCTTGGGATTCATCGTGTGGGAGACCCGCGTCGAGGGGATCGACGGGTCGGCCGTGGCCGATCTGCGCAGCGTCATGGTGATTCGCCAGTCAA
Organism: uncultured beta proteobacterium; assembly: GCA_963837775.1. GTDB lineage: Bacteria > Pseudomonadota > Gammaproteobacteria > Burkholderiales > Burkholderiaceae_D > CAWIOX01. Next base: position 92,912 of record CAWIOX010000029.1, read on the forward strand.
AGCCGGAGGGCATCGCATGAAAGTCGAGAACTTCGATGACATCAAGGTGGGTGACGCCTTGCCAGGCCTGGCAGAGGGTCCCATCACGCGCCATACCCTGGGCGTATATGCCGGTGCCTCGGGGGACTACAACCCGCTGCATATTGATTCGGACTTTGCCCGCCAGACCGGCATGCCGGACGTCTTTGCACACGGGATGCTGTCTGCCGCCTATCTGGCACGCGTTCTGACCCACTGGGTCGAGCAATCGGCCATCCGACGACTGAGCGTTCGCTTTGCGGCCATCACGCAACTCGGAGACGAGGTGCGTTGCCAGGCCCGGGTATCCGAAAAATTCGTCCAGAACGGTGAACAGTACGTGGCGCTCGAATTGACGGCACGCAACCAGTCCGACGAAATCAAGCTCACCGGCACCGCCGTGGTAGCTCTGGCCTGAAAAATACCCCGAATGATTTTCTCCTTCGAATTCCAAGCAAATTCCAGAAAGATTGCCATGCAAAACGATAAGACACCACAAGCAGCCGAAATCCTTTGGACTCCCGGCCCCGAACAACTGCAGTCGAGCCGCCTTGTGCAATACCAGCGTTGGCTTGCACAAGAAATGGGCATCGTCACCCACGAATATGCCGAGCTATGGCGCTGGTCGATCGAGGATCCGGACGCTTTCTGGCAATCGATCTGGCGCTTCTTCGATATACAGGCAGACGGTGAACGCGAACCCGCGCTCGGCCGTCGCACCATGCCGGGGGCGGAATGGTTTCCGAATGCCCGACTCAACTTTGCCGAACATATCTTTCGCAATCGCACGCCGGACCAGCCTGCGGTGATCGCACGCAGCGAGGACGTGCCACTGCAGCAATTTCCTGGGCGGAGCTGGAGCGAGCGACTGCGGCGGTTGCGGCCACGCTGCGAAGCTGGGGGGTTGGACCTGGGGATCGGGTGGCGAGCTACATGCCAAACCGCCCCGAAACCGTGATCGCCTTCCTGGCGTGCGCCAGCATCGGTGCCATATGGTCGAGTTGCGCGCCCGACATGGGCGCGACGGTGGTTCTTGACCGCCTGCGCCAGATCGAACCCAAGGTGCTGTTCGCCATCGACAGCTACAGCTACAACGGCAAACCACACGACCGGCTCCAAGTCGTCGACGAGCTGCTGGCGAGTTGCCCAGCGTCGAGCGGTCGTGCAGGTGGCCGGGCCGCTGGCGGCGAGCGGTCGGTCGATTGGCGCGACCACGCCCTTGGGAGTCTGTCGTCGGCAACGACGCCGCGCCCCGCTATGAACGCCTGCCTTTCAGCCACCCACTGTGGATCCTCTATTCCTCGGGCACCACGGGACTACCCAAGGCCATGGTGCATGGCCATGGCGGCATCTGCTGACGCACCTCAAGGAAATGGCGCTGCAGAACGACCTGCGGCCAGGCGACCGCCTGCTATTTCTGGGCAGCACAGGCTGGACCGTATGGAACCTCCTGGTCGGCGCCTTGGTCACCGGCGCCTCGATCGTGCTTTACGACGGCCACCCCGCCTGGCCCGACGGGGATGCGCTCTGGCGTTTCATGGATGAACAAGAGGTCACCGTGTTCGGCATGCGGCGCCGCCGTCCTCATCAGCTGACAAGAAGGACAATCTGCGGCCAAGGGACTATGCGCCGCTTAAGAAGTTGCGCACCATCATGTCGACCGGCTCGCCGCTGCCGGTCGATGCGTTTGAATGGGTCTACCGCGATGTGAAGTCCGAGGTCTGGCTGGCCTCGGTCAGTGGCGGCACCGACATCGCCTCCTGCTTCGTCGCCTGCGCGCCGACCTTGCCGGTGCATGCGGGCGAAATCCAGTGCCGCGAGCTGGGCGTGGCCGCCTATGCGTTCAACGAGGCCGGCCAGGCGGTGATCGACGAAGTAGGCGAGCTGGTGATCACCCAGCCCATGCCGTCGATGCCGCTGTATTTCTGGAACGACGCTGACGGACGGCGTTACCGCGAGAGCTATTTCGAGATCTACCCGGGCGTTTGGCGCCAGGGCGACTGGATACGTTTCACGCCCTACGGCAGCTCGGTGATCTACGGTCGATCCGACAGCACGATCAACCGCTTCGGCATCCGCATCGGCACCGCTGAAATCTACCGCGTGGTCGAAGAAATGCCAGAGGTGCGCGACAGCCTGGTCATTGATCTGGAGTACCTGGGGCGACCTTCCTTCATGCCGCTTGTTCGTGGTGCTGAAGCCGGGGGACGTGCTGGACGCAGGCCCTGGTTGAACGCATCCGGCAGCAAATCCGCACCAAGGCCTCCGGCCGACATGTGCCTGACGCAGTGGTCCAGGTGAGCGAAATTCCGCGCACCCTGAGCGGCAAGAAGATGGAGGTCCCGGTACGCAAACTGCTGCTGGGGGCAGAGCGCAGACAAGGTTGCCAGTCCCGACGCCATGCAGAACCCCTCCAGCCTGGACTTTTTCGTCGAATACGCCAAGACGTTGTTGAATAACTGATGTTACGCAGCCCGCAGGCCATGCGAGTCTGAATACGACGATGAATTATGCTCGTGTGGATTTGGACTTGAAACGACAAGCCTTGGCTCAGATGTTTCCTGACGTGTTGCCTGTTCCCGCAATCGGGCACTTGGGAATACCTGAAATTAACATCATGACGTGGTTGAAGCGACTTTGAAATCTGTTATGTGGAGCTGCGGGCGCCGCATTCGGCATCAACCGGGGTGTTGTCCCGGCAACTTCACATAACGAACTGCTGCACATAAATCGAGAATCACCAAGTCGGCATACATCAGCCGATGCGCAAGCTGTCCCTGCCTACCCGCCACCTCCTCCAGTTCCAGGGCATTGATCACAACAAGCTCAGATTCGTTTTTTCCCAAGACAAACCCCCCATCCGTTCGGATTTCCGAAGGCTCTTGCCAGACAATTTCCGGAAATCCGACCGCTGCCCACCCCTGCGCAAACAAATTACATCGAATAATCAATAAGTTATAGCATTTTTGGCACTGGCATGATCCGTGCAATAAGAACAATCAAGCGCGTACTCGCGTGGTCAACAAATAAATAACGGAGACAAACCCATGAATGCAGTTACAACCCGCATGGAACACGATCTGCTCGGCGACCGAGAAGTCCCTGATGCGGCCTATTACGGTGTCCATACGCTGCGTGCGCTGGAAAATTTCGATATCACCGGCATTTCGATTGCCGTCTACCCTGACTTGATCTGCGCTCTGGCCCAGATCAAGCAGGCCGCCGCCCAAGCCAATCAGCAACTTGGCCTGCTTAACGCCAGGCGCGCCGACGCCATTGTCGCCGCTTGTAAAGAGTTGATCGACGGCCGATGGCATGACCAGTTCGTCGTCGATGTCATCCAGGGCGGTGCCGGCACCTCGACTAATATGAACGCCAACGAGGTGATTACGAATCGGGCACTGGAGATCCTCGGACACGGCAAGGGCGAGTACCAGTACTTGCACCCAAACGAGCACGTTAATATGAGCCAGTCGACCAACGACGTTTATCCGACAGCGCTCAAGCTTGCCACCTACGTTGGCATCTTCCGCCTCGTCGATGCCATGGCCTACCTGCGCCGCGCCTTCGAACGCAAGGCCGAGGAATTCGCTGACGTGCTGAAGATGGGCCGCACCCAATTGCAGGATGCCGTGCCGATGACCCTCGGCCAGGAGTTCTCGACCTACGCTGTCATGCTCGGCGAAGACGAGGAGCGTCTGAAGGAAGCGGCACTGCTGATCCGCGAAATCAACCTGGGCGCCACCGCGATTGGCACTGGCATCAACGCCCACCCGGAGTACGCCCCGCTGGTCTGCCGCCTCCTGGCCGAAATCAGCGGCGTGCCCGTCGTTACCGCGCCGAACCTGATCGAGGCAACACAGGATTGTGGCAGCTTCGTGCAACTTTCCGGCGTCCTCAAGCGCGTCGCCGTCAAGCTTTCCAAGGTCTGCAACGACCTGCGCCTGCTCTCCTCAGGTCCACGTGCCGGCTTTGGCGAGATCAATCTGCCGCCGCGCCAGGCTGGCTCGTCGATCATGCCTGGCAAGGTCAATCCGGTGATCCCGGAAGTAGTCAACCAGATCGCCTTCGAAGTCATCGGCAACGACATGACCGTGACCTTTGCTGCCGAAGCCGGCCAGTTGCAGCTCAATGCCTTCGAACCGATCATCGCCCACAGCCTGTTCAAGAGCGTCCTGCACCTACGCAAGGGTTGCAAAACACTGGCCGACTACTGTGTCGACGGCATCAGCGCCAACCGCGACACACTGCGCGCCAGCGTCGAGCGCTCAATCGGCATCGTTACCGCACTCAATCCCTACATCGGCTACGCCAACGCCACCGAAATCGCTACCGAAGCCCACCTCACCGGCCGTGGTGTTGCCGAGATCGTGCTCGAACGCAAGCTGATGAGTCCTGAGCAACTTGCCGAAGTGCTGCGCCCGGAAGTGCTGACCAGGCCGCAAATGATTCCGACCCAAGCCGCCTGAACATCACGACATTTCAAATAAAAAGGAAACCATCATGAAAATGAACCGGTTAACGACCCTGATCATGGTCGCCATGGTACTCGGCATCATTGTCGGCTATGCATGCAATACTCTCGCCGGCAGCCCGGCCGCAGCCAAGGATATCGCTTCCTACTTCGGCATCCTGACCGATGTTTTTCTACGCATGATCAAGATGATCATCGCCCCGCTGGTCTTCGCCACCCTGGTTTCCGGCTTGGCCGGCATGGGTGATTCGAAGGCGGTTGGCCGCATCGGCGCCAAAGCCCTCGGCTGGTTCGTCGGCGCCTCCCTTTGCTCGCTGACGCTGGGCCTGGTGTTCGCCAACCTGCTGCAGCCAGGCGCCAATCTGGGGGTGCCCCTGCCGGAGGTGGGTAGTGTAGTTGGCTTGAAGACCAGTGCGCTGAATCTGAAGGATTTCATTACCCACGTCTTCCCGAAGAATATTTTCGAGGCGATGGCTGCTAACGAAATTCTGCAGATTCTGGTGTTTGCGGTGTTCTTCGGCCTGGCGCTTGGTCACCTTCATAACCAGGCCGCACGCAGCTTGGTCAGCACCATGGAAGAAGTGGTGCATGTCATGCTCAAGGTCACAGACTTCGTAATGCGCTTCGCCCCGATCGGTGTCTTCGGCGCAGTCGCCGGCATCATCACGACCCAAGGCCTTGGCATGCTGCTTGTCTTCGGAAAGCTGCTGATGGGTTTCTACCTCACCCTGGCTGTCCTGTGGCTGGTGCTGATTCTGGCTGGCTACTTCGTGCTAGGCAAGGAAGTCTTCCGCTTGCTCAAACTGGTTCGCAGCCCGATGCTTCTCGGCTTCTCCACCGCCAGCAGCGAATCGGCCTATCCCAAGTTGATGGAGCAGCTCGAAAAATTCGGCATCAAGGACCGCATCATTGGCTTCGTGCTGCCGTTGGGCTACTCCTTCAACCTCGACGGCTCGATGATCTACACCACCTTCGCGGCGCTGTTCGTCGCCCAGGCCTACGGCATCGAGCTGAGCCTGACGACGCAGATCACGATGCTGTTGGTTCTGATGGTCTCCAGCAAGGGCATCGCCGGCGTGCCGCGCGCCTCGCTGGTCGTCGTCGCCGCCGTGCTGCCCATGTTCAACCTGCCGGAAGCCGGCTTGCTGCTGATCCTCGGCATCGATCACTTCCTTGACATGGGGCGCACAGCCACCAACGTGCTCGGCAACGCCATTGCCACCGCCGTCGTTGCCAAGTGGGAAAACGCCATCGATACGGTGGACGACGCCCTCGCTGAAGTCGACGAAGCGCTGCCGATCCCGGGTGACGATCTGGCGACCGCCAAAGCAGCCTAAAAGCCACCTGCTCCTCGGTTAGGCGCCGCCCTTGCGCTGAACCATTTTCCGGACCTGATACCATTCGTGTCGGGTCCATTTTTTGGTGCAACAAATGATTGTTGATTGGCACATCCTCGCTTCCGCCGTCTTCATCGGCGCCTGGGGCGGCGATGCGCTGGTCGCCTGGGTTCCGGCTTCATCAGAGAGGCCTGCTCGGCTTCGTCGCCATCCTGATCGTCAAACAACGGCGCGAAATCCTCTAAAATAGGCTGCCCAGCCGCCCCACCACCATGTCCAGCAACCGCCCCCTACACCACCTGCCGATCCTGATGCTGCTCCTCATCCTGATGGTGCTGAGCGGCTTCACCGCGTACCGCGTCGTCCAGCAACTTGGCCTGGCCGACCTGCAGGCCACCGGCCTGCACCGGCTCGACCTGTACACCGCCAGCCTGGAACGAGAAATTGGCAAATACGCCTTTCTTCCCGGCACGCTCGGCCTCGAACGCGATGTCCTGGCGCTGCTCGAAAAAAGCGACGATGGCAAGCTGGCAACGCAGGTCAACGCCTATCTTGAGCAACTCAACGAGCGCGCCGGCACGCTGTCGATCTACGTCATCGATACGGCCGGCCATGTCGTCGCCTCCAGCAACTGGCGCCGGGCCGACAGCTTCATCGGCGAAGAGCTCGCGTTCCGACCCTATTTCCGCGAGGCGATGGACAGCGGCCACGGCCGCTTCTTCGGCATCGGCACGACGCGCGGCGAACCCGGCTACTACTTGGCCTCGACGCTGGCCGACGATACCAAGACGCTGGGCGTCGCCGTCATCAAGGTCAGCCTGGAACAACTTGAAAAATCATGGACCACGGTCGAAGCCCCGGCCATGGTCAGCGACGAAAACGGCGTCGTCATTCTCGGTTCGGCCACCGACTGGAAATTCACCACCCTGCGTCCGTTGGACGAAAAGACGCGCACAGCCTTCGACCAGACCCAGCAATACAACCGGCGCGCCCTGAAACCGCTCGGACTGAAAGAACTGCGCGAACTCGATCACGGCGCCCGGCTGGTCAGTATTGCAAAGGAAAGTCCCGAGATCGCCTCGGTCTACCCGGTGGCCGGCCGCTTCCTTGCCCAATCGCGACCATTGCCCGGCACGCCGTGGACGCTGACCGTGCTCTCGCATCTGGAACAGGTCGACGATATTGCGCAAAGCCGTGCCGCCGTTGCCGTTGTCGTCGCCGCGCTGCTCTTCATGTTCGGCCTGATGGCCAACGAACGTCGCCGTCACCTGAAGGACCGCCTGGTCGCCCGCGAAGCGCTGCAAAAAGCGCACGACGAGCTGGAGCGCAAGGTGGACGAACGCACCGCCGACCTCTCCGCTGCCAACCAGCAGTTGCAGGACGAAATTACCGAACGCATCCGCGCCGAACGCACGTTGCGTGCTGCACAGGACGAACTTGTGCAGGCCGGCAAGCTGGCGGTTATCGGTCAGCTATCGACCGGCATCGCCCATGAACTCAATCAGCCACTGGCCGCCCTGCGCACACTCTCAGGCAATGGCGTGCGCTTCCTTGATCGCGGCGACCTCGACACCACCCGTTCCAATCTCGAACGGATTGCCCAATTGACCGATCGCATGGGCCTGATTACCGGCCAGTTGCGCACCTTTGCCCGCAAATCGAGCGGCCAGTTGCAGGCGGTTCCGCTGTGTCGCGCCCTCGACAACTCGCTGGCGCTGCTCGAGCAGCGCCTGATTCAGGCCAATGCCGAGGTTCGCCGCACCTGCCCGCTACCCGAGCCGGTCGCCCTGTGCGATGTCAATCGACTGGAACAAGTGTTGATCAACCTGATCGGCAACGCGCTCGACGCCATGGAAGGCCAAGCTGCTCCCTGTATCGAGCTGGGCTGCGAATGCGTTGGCCAGCAAGCCCGCCTGACGGTACGCGACCACGGCCCGGGGCTGGACGATGCGGCAATCAGCCACCTGTTCGAAGCGTTTTTCACCACCAAGCAGGCCGGCGTCGGCTTGGGCCTTGGCTTGACCATTTCTGCCGGCATCATCCGCGATTTCGGCGGCACCTTGGCTGGCGCCAACCACCCCGATGGCGGCGCCCTATTTACATTGGAAATTCCTCTCTTTGACGAGGCCGAGCACCATGAATGAAGCTTTGAAAGTACTGATCATCGAGGACGACCCGGACGTCGCGCTGGGTTGCGAGCAGGCCCTGCAGCTCGAAGGCATCGCCGCCGAATGCGTCGGCAGCGCCGAGCAGGCCCGCCGCCGGCTGGGCCGCGACTTTCGCGGCGTCGTCATCAGCGACATCCGGCTGCCGAAAATGGACGGCATGAGCTTCCTGCGTGAAATTCTGAACATCGACCCGGAATTGCCAGTGGTGCTGATCACCGGCCATGGTGATATTTCGATGGCCGTGCAGGCGATGAAGGACGGCGCGCACGACTTCATCCAGAAGCCCTTCGCCCCGGAATACCTGGTCGAAGTCGTGCGCCGGGCGCTAGAAAAACGCAGTCTCGTGCTGGAAGTGCGCGCTCTGCGCCGCCAACTCGACCAACGCGATCAGCTCGAAGGCAAAATGATCGGCCGTGCACCATGCATGCAAAAAATCCGCAACATGGTGGCCTGCCTCGCCGACAGCGCCGCCGACGTACTGATTCATGGCGAAACTGGCACCGGCAAGGAGTTGGTCGCCCGCTGCCTGCACGAAGCCAGTTCTGGCCGGCACGGCAACTTCGTCGCCATCAACTGCGGCGGGCTGCCGGAAACCCTGTTTGACAGCGAAATTTTCGGCCACGAAGCCGGCGCTTACACCGGCGCCGCAAAAAAACGCATCGGCAAGATTGAGCACGCTAGCGGCGGCACGCTGTTCCTCGACGAAATCGAGAGCATGCCGCTCGCCATGCAGATCAAGCTGCTGCGTGTGTTGCAGGAACGTACGCTGGAACGCCTCGGCTCCAACACGCTGATTCCCATCGACTGCCGCGTCATTGCCGCGACCAAAACTGATCTGGTCGAGCTTGCCGCCAAGGGCGGTTTCCGCAGCGATCTCTATTATCGGCTCAGCGTCGCCACGCTGGATCTGCCGCCATTACGCGAACGGCGCGAAGATATTCCGCTGCTTTTCGAACACTTTATGCTTCTAGGCGCCGCCCGTCATCAACGCTCGGTGCCCGAAACGACACCCGGTCGCATCCGCCAATTGGTCGGCTACGGCTGGCCGGGCAACATCCGCGAACTTCGGAATGTCGCTGACCGCTGCGTCCTCGGCATCGAGAGCGGCTCACCACCCTTCGGCCAGTCGCAAGCCGATGGCCCGACACCGCTCGCCGAGACGGTCGAAGCCTTCGAACGTGCGATGATCGTCGATGCCCTGCACCGCCACGGCAGCCTCGCACGCACCGCTGAAGCACTGGTCATGGCCAAGACGACGCTACACGACAAGATCAAAAAATACGGGCTGGACGAAAGTAGTGGAGGTGACTCTTTTCGGAGGACAGTTTAGCGGTTGAATCACATCCACAATCTTGGCAGTTTGGCGATGTTCTACATGCCCGCATAATTCGGCCCCCCGCCGCCCTCAGGCACGACCCAGACGATGTTCTGCGTGGGGTCCTTGATGTCGCAGGTCTTGCAGTGCACGCAGTTCTGCGCATTGATCTGCAGACGGTCCGAGCCATCCTCGTTTTTGACGAATTCATACACCCCGGCCGGGCAGTAGCGGCTCTCCAGCCCTGCGAACTGCGCCAGGTTGATGGCCACCGGGCACGGATGCATCCTTGAGCGTCAGGTGCGCAGGCTGGTTTTCCTCATGGTTGGTGTTGCTGATGAATACGCTGGACAGGCGGTCGAAGGTCAGCTTGCCATCGGGCTTCGGATAGACGATGGGCTGGCACTCGGCTGCCGGCTTGAGGTAGACGTGGTCGGGCTGGTCGCGATGGATGGTCCACGGGATGTGGCCCTTGAGCAGGAACTGCTCGATGCCCGTCATCAGCGTGCCCACGGTGCGCCCCTTCTTGAACCACTGCTTGAAATTGCGCGCCTTGTTGAGCTCGGTGAAGAGCCACGAATTTTCAAATGCCTGCGGGTAGGCAGACAGTTCGTCGTGCTGGCGGCCTGCGACAATCGCGTCAAAGGCGGCCTCGGCGGCCAGCATGCCGGTCTTGATGGCGGCATGGCTGCCCTTGATGCGGCTGGCGTTCAGGTAGCCGGCGTCGCAGCCGACCAGCGCGCCGCCGGGGAACACCGTCTTGGGCAGGGACAGCAGGCCGCCGGCCGTAATGGCACGCGCGCCGTATGCCAGGCGCTTGGCGCTGACTTCGCCCTCGCTGTTTTCGAAATAGCCGCGAATGCTGGGGTGGGTCTTGAAACGCTGGAATTCCTCGAACGGGCTCAGGTAAGGATTCTGGTAATCGAGGCCAACCACAAAGCCGACCGCGACCTTGTTGTCTTCCATGTGGTAGAGGAACGAGCCGCCGTAAGTGGCGCTATCGAGCGGCCAGCCCGCGCTGTGCAGCGCCAGGCCGGGTTGGTGGCGTGCGGGATCGATTTCCCACAGTTCCTTGATGCCGATGCCGTAGCTTTGCGGGTCGCGACCTTCGTCGAGCTGGTATCTGGCGATCAGCTGCTTGCCCAGATGCCCGCGCGCGCCTTCGGCAAAGATCGTGTATTTGGCGTGCAGTTCCATCCCGAGCTGGAAGTTCCCGGTGGGCGTGCCGTCCTTGCCCAGCCCCAGGTTGCCGGTGGCCACGCCCTTGACGGACCCGTCTTCGTTGTAGAGCACCTCGGCAGCGGCAAAGCCGGGGAAGATTTCGACACCCAGGTTTTCGGCCTGCTGCGCCATCCAGCGCGTGACGTTGCCCAGGCTGACGATGTAGTTGCCGTGGTTGTCGAAGCAGTCGGGCAGGAGCCTGTTCGGCACGCGGGTGGCACCCGTTTCGGTCGTCATCAGGAACATGTCTTCGGTGACCGGCTGGTTCAGCGGCGCGCCCAGCTCCTTCCAGTTCGGGAACAGTTCGTTGATCGCCTTCGGGTCCATGATGGCGCCCGACAGGATGTGCGCGCCGGGCTCGGATCCTTTTTCGAGCACCACGACCGACACCTCGCTACCTTTGGCGGCCGCCAGCTGCTTCAGGCGGATCGCGGTAGCCAGGCCGGCAGGGCCGCCGCCGACCACGACCACGTCGTATTCCATGGTTTCACGGGGGCCGAACCGGGCGAGAATTTCTTCGTGTTTCATGGTATTTCCGTATTTGTTGTCATTATGCAAGCTCATTGCGATGAAGGCGGTGTTGCCTGGATCACACCCGCTCCAGCACCACTGCAATGCCTTGCCCGACGCCGATGCACATGGTGCACAGCGCGTAACGCCCGCCGGTCGCGTGCAGCCGGTTCACGGCCGTGGTGGCCAGGCGCGCGCCGCTGGCGCCCAGCGGATGGCCCAGCGCAATCGCGCCGCCCCAGGCGTTGACGCGCGGGTCGTCGTCCTGCAGCCCCAGCAGGCGCAGTACCGCCAGGCCCTGCGCGGCAAATGCTTCGTTGAGTTCGATCACGTCGATCTGGTCGAGCGTGAGGCCGGTCAGGGCCAGCACCTTCTGCGTGGCCGGTGCCGGACCGATGCCCATGATGCGCGGCGGCACGCCCGCAGTGGCCATGCCAACCACCCGCGCCTTGGGCACCAGGCCATTGCGCACGGCCGCGTGCTCGTTGGCCAGCAGCAACGCGCAGGCGCCGTCATTGACGCCGCTGGCGTTGCCGGCAGTCACCGTGCCATCGGGCCGCACCACGCCCTTGAGTTTGGCGAGCGTCTCCAGGCTGGTCGCGCGCGGGTGCTCGTCCTGACTCACGACAACGGGCTCGCCCTTCTTCTGCGGAATGATCACGGGCACGATCTCGCGCGCCAGATGGCCGGCCTGTTGCGCAGCAACCGCATTGATCTGGCTGGCCAGGGCCATGCGGTCCTGTGCCTCGCGCTCGATCTTGTATTCGGTGGCGACGTTTTCGGCCGTTTCAGGCATCGAGTCCACGCCGTACTGCTGCTTCATCAGCTGGTTGATGAAGCGCCAGCCGATGGTGGTGTCGTAAATCGCGTTGGCGCGGCTGAAGGCGGTCTCGGCCTTGGGCATGACGAACGGTGCGCGGCTCATGCTCTCCACGCCGCCGGCGATCATCAGCTGCGCTTCGCCGCTCTTGATCGCCCGCGCGGCGGTGCCGACCGCATCCAGGCCCGAGCCGCACAGGCGGTTGAGCGTGGCGCCCGGCACCTCGAACGGCAATCCGGCCAGCAGGCTGGCCATGTGGGCGACGTTGCGATTGTCTTCGCCGGCCTGGTTGGCGCAGCCGTAGATCACGTCGGTCACGGCTTGCCAGTCGACGTTGGGGTTGCGTTCCATCAGCGCCTTGAGCGGAATCGCGCCCAGGTCGTCGGTGCGGACACTCGAGAGTGCGCCGCCGTAGCGGCCGATGGGGGTGCGGATGGCATCGCAGATGTAGGCTTGGTTCATGGTGTGGCTCCTTGGAATTTGAGAGAGATATTGCTGTGGGCAGCGCGGTCAGTCGAGCAGTACGGCCAGGTTGGCGCGCACGAAGCCGCTGCCGCTGCATCTGGCCAGTTCATCCATGCCTGCCTGCAGCGCGGCCGCGCCCTGCTGGCGAGCCCAGAACACCGGGCCGCCTTCCCAGCGCGGGAAGCCGTAGCCCTGCACCATCACCACGTCGATGTCGGTAGCGCGGCTGGCCACGCCTTCGGCCAGCAGCAACGCCGCCTCGTTGACCATGGCCAGCAGCGCGCGGCGCTGTATCTCCTCATCGCTCAGTGAGCGGCGTTCGATGCCGCGCTGGGCGGAGGCCTGTTCGATGATGCCGCGCACCGTCTGGTCGGTGGTCGCGGATCGCTTGCCCTCCGGGTAAGTGTAGTAGCCAGCGCCGCTCTTCTGGCCCAGCCGCCCCTGCTCGCACAGATGGTCGAGGATCGCGACGTAGCGTTCCTGCGGGTTGCGGCTGGCCGCCTGGGCCCGGCGCATGCGCCAGGCGATGTCCAGGCCGGACAGGTCGGCCACGGCAAACGGGCCCATCGCGAAGCCGAAAGCCTGTAGCGCAGCGTCGACTTGTTCGGGCCAGGCGCCATCTTCGAGCATGAACTCGCACTGCTTGCGGTAGGCGTTGTAGATGCGGTTGCCGATGAAGCCGAAGGCGTTGCCCGTGACCACCGGCTGCTTGCCCAGGCGTTTGGCCAGAGCCATGCCGGTGGCCAGCACCTCCGGCGCGGTCTTGGCGCCACGCACCACTTCCAGCAGTTTCATCACATTGGCCGGGCTGAAGAAGTGCAGGCCCAGCACATCCTGCGGGCGGGATGTCGCTTGGGCGATGGCGTCCACATCCAGGTAGGAAGTGTTGGTGGCCAGCACGGCACCCGCACGCGCATGGGCATCGATCTTGGCAAACACCGCATGCTTGACCGCCATCTCTTCGAACACGGCTTCGATGACAGGTCGGCGCGGCGTAGCTGCTCCCAGTCGGTGGTCGGCGTCAGGCGGGATTCGTTGGCCGCCGCCTGGCTCGCCTTGAGCTTGCCGCTGGCCACGCGGTTGTTGTAGTGCTCGCGGATGCGCTCGCTGCCGCGCTGCAACGCGGCTGCATCCTGCTCCACCAGCAGCACGTCCATGCCGGCGTCGAGCACGCTGATGGCAATGCCGGAGCCCATGGTGCCGGCGCCGATGATGGCGACCGTCTGCACAGGGCGAGGCGTTGCCTGCAGCGCCTGCGGCAGCTTCATCGCTTCGCGCTCGGCAAAAAATTGATGACGCAGCGCGAAGGCTTCGCGGGACAGCCGCAGCTGCTGGAACGCCGCAGCGTTCGCTGGCCAGCGCATCGTCGATCGGCAACCGGGCCGACGCCTGGATCGCCTCAATTGCAGCGATCACCGCAGGGCGGCGCTTGCCGGCGCGCAAGGCCGATTGCACGGCGGATTCAATGGCTGCCGGATCGTCCGGCAGCACCGCCTGATCGCGGATGCGGCACTTGCGTCCAGCCAGAGATCGGGCATGGGCGACGGCAGCGGCCCGCAGGTCGGCGTCAGCCACTTCGTCGATCAGGCGCAACTCCAGCGCCTTGCCGCTAGGGATGCGCTCGCCGCTGCAGATCATCTGTATCGCGCGCGCCACGCCGACACGCCGCGGCACGCGCTGGGTGCCGCCGGCGCCCGGGATGATGCCCAAGGTCACTTCCGGCAGGCCGACCACGGTCTTGACCGCCGCGACACGCGCGTCGCACCCCAGCGCCAGCTCGAAACCGCCGCCCAGCGCGGCGCCATGCAGCGCGGCCACGACCGGCTTGGAGCAGGCCTCGATGGCCGCAATGACGGTCGGCAGATCCGGCGCCTCCAGCGGCTTGCCGAATTCGCGCAAGTCCGAGCCGGCAATGAAGGTGCTCCCCGCGCCGATCAGCACGCCGGCCAGCAGATCAGGTGTCGTCTGCAGCGTGGCGATCGCCTGCCAGCAGGCCGCGCCGGACTTCAAGCGAAGCGGCGTTGACAGGCGGGTTGTCGATGATGATAACGAGGACATCGCCGTCACGCTCGGTATCGACTATCGGCTTTAACAAAGCCTCGCCCGCGCTCATAATGCACCCACCAATTCCGGCACGGCGGCAAACAGATCCGCCACCAGGCCATAGTCGGCTACGCTGAAGATCGGCGCCTCCGGGTCCTTGTTGATCGCCACGATCACCTTCGAATCCTTCATCCCTGCCAGGTGCTGGATCGCCCCCGAGATGCCTGCCGCAATGTACAGCTGCGGCGCCACGATCTTGCCGGTCTGGCCCACCTGCAGGTCGTTCTGCGCGTAGCCCGCGTCCACCGCCGCACGGCTGGCGCCAATGGCAGCGCCCAGCTTGTCGGCCAGCGGCGTCATCACCTGATTGAACTTCTCTGCACTGCCCAGGCCGCGCCCGCCGGAGACGATGATCTTGGCCGCCGTCAGTTCCGGACGGTCATTCGCGGCAATCTGGCTACCGACAAAGTGCGACTTTCCGCTGTCGGCCGTCGGTGTGACGGTTTCGATCACGGCACAGCCGCCGCAGGCCGCGGCCGCGTCAAATCCGGTGCTGCGTACCGTGATCACCTTGATGGCATCGCTGCTTTGCACGGTAGCGATGGCGTTGCCGGCGTAGATCGGGCGTTCGAAGGTGTCGGCGCTGTCGACCCTGGAGATCTCGCTGATCTGCGCGACGTCCAGTTTGGCCGCCACGCGCGGGGCGATGTTCTTGCCGCTGGCGGTGGCGGGAAACAGGATATGGCTGTAGCTGCCGGCAATGGCCAGCACCTGGGCGGCGACGTTTTCAGCGAGGCCGTGCGCGAAGGCTGCGCTGTCGGCGTGGATCACTTTGCTCACACCGGCAATCCGGGCCGCTGCCTGGGCGGCGGCGCCGGCATTGCTGCCGGCGACCAGGATATGGAGCTCGCTGCCGCAGGCGGCGGCAGCGGTGACGGTATGCAGCGTGCTTTGTTTTAACGAAGCGTTGTCGTGTTCAGCAATGACGAGTACGGCCATGATGTGTTCCTAATTAACAGGGTAAGCAGGATGAAGTGAGGGTTCAGCGCATTCAAAATACTGCATGGTGTATATTTTTCATTGCCAATAAATATGTGCGCGATATGCCATGAAAATGGTGATACTCCCTATTTTTTACGAAGCGCATCGGGTTCCGGAGGCGTTGCGCGGGCAAGGCGTCACCGCCGTGCATCAAATGACTTTCGCTTCGTTTCTGAGCTTGGCCACCAGCGTGGCGACGTCCGGCACCATGATGCCGGCACCGCGCCTGGGCGGCTCGGACACTTTGATGGTCTTGATGCGCGGGGTCACGTCGACACCCAGGTCTTCCGGCGTGAGGGTTTCCAGCGGCTTTTTCTTGGCCTTCATGATGTTCGGCAGCGTCACGTAGCGCGGCTCGTTGAGGCGCAGGTCGGTGGTAACGATCGCCGGCAGGGTCAGCGACAGGGTTTCGAGGCCGCCATCGATTTCCCTGGTGACAATGGCCTTGCCGCCGGCGACCTCGACCTTGGAAGCAAAGGTCGCCTGCGGCAGGTCAGCCAGCGCGGCGAGCATCTGGCCGGTCTGGTTGCAGTCGTCGTCGATCGCCTGCTTGCCCAGGATCACGAGGCCGGGTTGTTCCTTGTCCACCAGCGCCTTGAGCAGCTTGGCCACGGCCAGCGGCTGCAGTTCTGCGCTGGTTTCGACCAGGATGCCGCGGTCGGCGCCAATCGCCATCGCAGCGCGCAGGACTTCCTGGCACTGGGTGACACCACAGGAAACGGCAATGACTTCGCTCGCGACGCCCTTTTCCTTCAGGCGCACGGCCTCTTCGATGGCAATCTCGTCAAACGGGTTCATGCTCATCTTGACGTTGGCGATCTCGACACCGCTGTGGTCCGACTTGACCCGCACCTTGACGTTATAGTCGACCACGCGTTTGACGGGGACTAGTATTTTCATATCTGCTCCTTGACTGGAAAAATGGACTCGAATCGACGCACCATCATGGTTCGCCGATGGTGATGGCAATCTTCCCGAATTGATGACCGGCTTCCAGCTGGTCGAGCGCCGCATGGACCTCGCCGATCGGGTAACGGGAATCGATCACCGGGCGTAGTGCGGCACGCTGGGCGAACGCCAGCAAATCGCGGAATTCATCAAGATCGCCCAGGGTCGAACCGAAGATCTGCAGCTGGCGAATGAAGATGCGGCGCAAGTCGGCCGGCGGCTGGTCTCCGGTCGTCGCGCCGCAAGTGACGATGCGGCCGCCGCGAACCAGCGACTTGAGCGCGCTTGACCAGACTGCCTGACCCACGTTCTCGATCACGACATCGACGCCCCGCCCGCCCGTCAAGGCCATCACCTGTTTGGCGATGTCCTGGGTTGTGCCATTGATCGCGTGGTCCGCGCCCATGCTCAATGCACGCTGCAGTTTGGCATCGTCGCGGGAGGTGACGATAGCCCGGCTGCCCGCCAGCTTGGACAGCTGCAGTGCGGCCAGCGACACGCCGCCGCCGATGCCGAAGATCAGGACCGTCTCCCACGGTTTGAGCTGTGCTTTGGTAAACAGCATGCGCCAGGCCGTCAGATGGTTCACGCCCAGTGCGGCAGCTTCTGCAAAGTCCAGCGACTCGGGCATGGCAAAAACATTCTCGCGCCGGCAGGCTGACGTATTCGGCCAGCGTGCCATCGCGGTGTTCTCCGAGGTACTGGATCGAGGTGCACAACACGCCCTCGCCGCGCTGGCAGAACTCACAGCGGCCGCATCCGATACCGGGGTGCAGCACCACACGCTGGCCGGGTTTCAGCAGGGTCTCGGCCGGGTCAACCTCCTCGACGATGCCCGCGCCATCGAGCCCCATGATTTGCGGCAGCCGGTGCGTGATGCCTGCGCCGCTGTCGCGCATGTAGAGGTCAACCCGGTTGAGGGTGGCGGCGTGCATGCGGACCAGGACTTCGCCCGGGCCGCGTACCGGCTTGGGTCGCTCGCCGATCTGCACAACTTCATTGCCGCCGTGGCCTGTGATGATATACCGCCTTCATGATGTTTCCCCTGCCAATGTGATGTTGGATCGTGTTCCGTTCAAAAAGCGGCGATCCCTGTGATCGCGCGGCCGAGAATCAGCGCATGCACGTCGTGCGTGCCCTCGTAGGTGTTGACCACTTCGAGGTTCACCATGTGCCGGATCACGCCGAATTCGTCGCTGATGCCGTTGCCGCCCAGCATGTCGCGCGCGACGCGGGCGATATCCAGCGCCTTGCCGCAGGAATTGCGCTTCATGATCGAGGTGATCTCGACCGCCGCGGTGCCGTCATCCTTCATCCGGCCCAGCTGCAGGCAGCCCTGCAGGCCGAGCGTGATGTCGGTCAGCATGTCGGCCAGCTTTTTCTGGATCAGCTGGTTGGCGGCCAGCGGGCGGCCGAACTGCTTGCGGTCCAGCACGTACTGGCGCGCACGGTGGAAGCAATCTTCGGCCGCGCCCAGCGCGCCCCAGGCGATGCCGTAGCGGGCGGAGTTGAGGCAGGTGAACGGGCCTTTCAGGCCGCGCACGTCGGGGAATGCGTTCTCTTCCGGGCAGAACACCTGGTCCATCACGATCTCGCCGGTGATGCTGGTGCGCAGCCCCACCTTGCCGTGAATCGCGGGCGCGGACAGGCCTTTCCAGCCCTTCTCCAGCACGAAGCCGCGGATCGCGCCCTCATCGTCCTTGGCCCAGACCACGAACACGTCGGCGATCGGGCTGTTGGTGATCCACATCTTGCTGCCGCTGATGCTGTAGCCGCCGGCCACCTTTTTCGCGCGCGTGATCATGCTGCCGGGATCGGAGCCGTGGTTCGGTTCGGTCAGGCCGAAACAGCCGATCCATTCGCCGCTGGCCAGTTTCGGCAGGTACTTCTGTTTCTGCGCTTCGGTGCCGAACTCGTTGATCGGCACCATCACCAGCGACGATTGCACGCTCATCATCGAGCGGTAGCCGGAGTCAATCGCCTCCACCTCGCGCGCCACCAGGCCGTAACAAACATAATTCAGGCCCGAGCCGCCATAGGCTTCGGGAATGGTCGTTCCCAACAGACCGAGTTCGCCCATCTCGCGAAAGATCGCCGGATCGGTCGTTTCGTTGCGAAAGGAATCGAGCACACGGGGGCTCAGGCGTTCCTGGCAATACGCGCGCGCCGCATCGCGCACCTGGCGCTCGTCGTCGCTGAGCTGGTGGTCGAGCAGCAGCGGGTCGTTCCACTGGAAGGAGGCATGTTTGGTGCTTGAGGTCATGGTGGTCTTTCAAAAAGGGGAAAAGAAGAGGGTCGCTCAGTCACGCCGCATCAATTCGCGCCCGATGATGATTTGCTGGATCTGGGTGGTGCCTTCATACAGGCGCAGCAGGCGTACGTCGCGGTAAAAGCGCTCGACCGGGTATTCGTTGATGTAGCCGGCGCCGCCGTGAATCTGCACGCCACGATCGGCTACGCGGCCGACCATCTCGGTGCAGAACAGCTTGGCGCAGGACACGCGCATGGAAACGTCTGGATCCGACATGTGGGCCGGCTTGCCGTCGAAACGCCTGGCGACGTCCTGTACCAGCGACCAACCTGCCAGTAGTTCCGCCTGGCTGTCAGCCAGCATGGCCTGGATCAGCTGGAACTCGCCGATGGCCTTGCCGAACTGCTTGCGGTCGCGGGCGTAAGCTGTGGCCTCCTCCAGGATGCGCTGCGCCATGCCGCAAGACACGGCCGAAATGTTCAGGCGACCACGGTCGAGCACTTTCATCGCCGTCTTGAAGCCTTGGCCGGGAACGCCGCCGATGATGTTGACCGCCGGAACGCGGACGTTCTCGAGGATCACGTCGCAGGTCTTGGTGCCGCGCTGGCCCATTTTCTTGTCGGCCTTGCCCAGCTTGATGCCCGGCAGGTCGGCCGGCACGATGAACGACGAGACGCCACCGGCGCCCGGCCCGCCGGTGCGTGCCATCAGGGTGAAGGCGCCGGCGCGCGGCGCGTTGGTGATGAAGCGCTTAGTGCCGTTGAGCACGTAGTGGTCGCCGTCGAGGTCAGCACGGGTCTTGAGAGAGGCGGCGTCGGAACCGGCATCGGGTTCGGTCAGCGCGAACGACATGATCAGTTCGCCGCTGGCCACACGCGGCAGAAACTCACGCTTCTGCGCTTCGGTGCCGTCCATCAGGATGCCCTGCGAACCGATGCCGATATTGGTGCCGAACACCGAGCGGAACGCCGCCGCGGTGCGCCCAAGCTCATAGTTGACCTGGACTTCCTGGCTTACGGAAAGGCCGATGCCTTCGAATTCCTCGGGAACTGTCAGACCGAACAGGCCGATGGCCTTCATGTCTTCGACGATGTCGGCGGGCACTTCGTCGGTTTCTTCCAGGATATTTTCAGCGGGAACCAGCCGTTCCTTGACGAAGCGCTGGACTGTGGCGAGCAGGAGATCAAAGGATTCGTTATCTAGTGACATGATGGATGAATCCATTCGTAGTAAGTAGGGTGAGCGGTCGTCAGCGGTGTTGGAACACCGGCTTGCGTTTGTCGAGGAAGGCGGCCATGCCTTCGTGCGCGTCAGCGCTGGCGAAGCGCGCATGCAGCTGGCGCCGTTCGAAGCCGATGCCTTCGGACAGCGACGACTCGAAGGCGCGGTTGACCGACTCCTTGATCGCCATCAGTGCGGGCAATGAGTAGCTCGCGATGGCCGTGGCGAGCGCGATGCTTTCGCTGTGCAAGGCGTCCGCCGGTACTACGCGCGAGACCAGGCCATAACGGTCGGCATCAAACGCATCCAGGGTCCGCGCGCTCAAGCACATGTCCATCGCCTTGGCCTTGCCGATCGCGAGCGGCAGCCGCTGCGTGCCGCCGGCGCCGGGCAGCATCGCCAGCTTGATCTCGGGCAACGCGAATTTTGCGCTGTCGGCGGCAATCACGATGTCGCAGGCCAGCGCCAGTTCGCAGCCGCCACCCATCGCGAAACCGGCCACGGCAGCGATCACCGGCTTGCGCACCCGGCGGATGGTTTCCCAGTTGCGGGTAATGAAGTCGCTTTGGTAGACATCCATATAGTCCCAGTCCGCCATCGCCGCGATATCGGCCCCGGCGGCAAACGCCTTGGCGTTGCCGGTGATGACGATGGCGCCGATGGCCTGGTCTGCATCAAACGCCAGCAGCGCGCACCCCAAGGCATCCATCAACGCATCGTTGAGGGCGTTCATCTGTTGCGGCCGATTCAGCGTGATCATGCCGACCCGGCCAATGGTCTCTGTCAGAACAAGGGGATCTTCCATGATTGTTGCCTTCGGAGCTGGATTGGTGAGATGTGACATGGGGGCCTCAAATTGCACCGTCGAGCAGCATCTTGCGCAGCTTGAATTTCTGGATCTTCCCGGTCGGTGTGGCAGGCATCGCTTCGCGCACGATCAGCCGCTCGGGAATGTATTGGATGGCGATTTTCTGCGCTTTCAGGAAGTCCACAATCGAGGCCAGGTCGACGCTTTGGCCCAGTTTCGGGACAACGATGGCGCAGGCCCGTTCACCCAGCCGCTCGTCGGGATAGGCGACGATGACGACCGTATCGATCGGCCGGGTGCCGGTACAGCATCGTTTCGATCTCAACCACCGGGATGTTCTCGCCGCCGCGGATGATCACATCCTTGCTGCGTCCGGTGATACGGATATAGCCCTGCGCGTCAATGCGCGCCAGGTCGCCGGTGTCGAACCAGCCCTCGGCATCGGTCGCATTGAACTGCGGACGATGCAGGTAGCCGCCAAAGTTCGAGCAGGAGCGCAGCAGCAACTGGCCTGGGACACCAGGCGGGAGCGCAGCGCCATCGAAATCGACTACCTTCAGCTTCCACGCCAGGCAGCGGGAAACCGTCGCTGTTGACCGAACGCTCGTCGTCGTCTTCGGGTCTGGTCAGCGTGACGGCCCCGTTTTCGGTCATGCCCCAGGCCGAAATGATCTTGGTGCCCATCGCCTTGCGCGCCTGCTCGACCAATGGCCCTGGAATCGGTGCGCCGGCACACAGGAAGGTGCGCAGCGTCGGCACGGTGTTACCGGATTCCGTCACGATCTTGGCCAGGTCGGTCAGGAACGGCGTCGACGCCATCGTGAACGTGACGCCGTGTTCGCGGATCAGCTTGATTGCCGTCTTGGGTTCCCAGATGTCCTGCAGCACGGCGCCGGCCTTGAGCATGATGGGCATCATCAGCCCGTACATGAAACCGGTCTGATGCGACATCGGGGATGCCATCAGCACCACATCGTCGGCGCCCAAGTGCAGCCGTTCTGCATACGGGAAGATGTTGGACATGGTGGTGTTGGCGGAGTGCATCACGCCCTTCGGTTCACCGGTGGTGCCCGAGGTGTAGATCAGTTGCGTGATATCGTCCGGGCCCGGGCGGCTGCGGCTCAGGATATCCTTGGCATCCGGCTCCTGTTCCCATTTCGGCTCGCTCAGCAGCGCCTCGAAGCTGTTGGCGCCGCTGCCGCCCACGATCACCACATGCTGGAGGTCCGGCAGCGTGGGCTGCAAGGCCGTCACCATCTGTTCGTAGTCGAAGCCGCGAAACACCTTGGGCGCAATCATGACCTTGGCAGCACCCATGCTTGAGCATGAACGACAGTTCGTTCTCGCGGAAAATGTGCATCAGCGGGTTCATCACCGCGCCGATGCGCGAGCAGGCCAGATACGTCAGCGTGAACTGCCACCAGTTGGGCAACTGGCACGACACCACGTCGTTGCGGCCCACGCCCAGGCGCGACAGGCCGACGGCGATGCGATCGGCCATGGTTGCCAGTTCGCGGTAAGTAAAGCTCGTGGTCGCTCCACCCTCGACCTGTACGGCCGTGAGTGCGATTTTGTCAGGAATGCTCGCTACACAGGCGTCCAGATGGTCGTTGATCGTCTTGTCGTGCCACAGTCCTTGCGCAATGCTCGCCGCGCGGCGCGGCGGAATCAAAACAGCATCGAATTCCATGATTTGTCTCCTTTATTGATCCGGCACGATGAAGTCTTGACTTCATCGTGCCCCGTTCTCACCCTCTCCCTCTGGGAGAGGGTTGGGGTGAGGGGAAGTTGTTTGCTTTACTGCCGTGCCGGAACCAGGCTTACACCGGAACAGCCGCACGCCCGGCACGGGTGCGGGCAACAATGGTTTTCATGATTTGAGCGGTACCGTCGCCGATCTGGAAGCCCAGCACATCACGCAGCCGCTGCTCCATCAGTCCGTGGTCATAGCCGCCGTGACCGAACATCAGCAGGCACTGGTGTATGACGTCGTACGCCAGTTTGGGACCCCACCACTTGCACATCGCGGCTTCGGCAGTGTGCGGCGCGCCCTTGTCCTTGAGCCAAAGGGTTTGCAGGCACAGCAGTCGCGCCGCGACCACCTGCGTGTCGAATTCTGCCAGCGGGTGCGATACGCCCTGGAATGCAGACAGCGGCTGGCCAAAGGCCTGCCGCTGGGCGACATACTCCCAGGTCTCTTCCAGTGCGACACGGGCCACCGCCAGCACCTGAAGGCCGATCAGCGCACGGGAAAAATCAAAGCCCTGCATGACTTGCACGAAGCCCTTGCCCTCCTGTCCCAGCAGGTGATCGACCGGCACCTTCACGTTCTCAAAAAACAGCGAGCCGCGGCCAATCGCGCGCTGGCCATGGCAGTCGAAGCGGTTGCGGGTGATGCCTGGCAAATCCATCGGCACCAGCACCGCAGACACGCCGTGCGCACCAGACTCGACCGAGCCGGTGCGGGCGAACACCACCGCAGCATCGGCCTGGTCGGCAGCCGAAATCGAGGTTTTTTCGCCGTTGAGCACGTAGTGGTCCCCAACGCGCTCCATCTTCAGGCGCAGATTGGCCGCATCGGAACCGCCGCGCGGCTCGGTCAGCGCAATCGCCAGCAGCGCCTCACCTTGGGTGAGCTTGTCCAGCCAGGGCTTGACCACTTCCGGTTTGCCGTGTTGCGCCAGGATCTGCCCGTTGAGCGAGGCCAGCAGGTTGATATAGGAAATACTGAGGTCGGCGCGCGCGATTTCTTCGTGAATCACGCCCGCTGCCAGGCAACCCAGTCCTTGGCCGCCGTATTGCTCCGGCAATTCAGGCGCGATGAAACCCATCTCGCCCATCTCACGCATCAGTGCGCGATCCAGAACGCGAGTTTTGTCGCGCTCCAGAAAGCCCGGTGCCACGCGCCCGGTAGCAAAGCGACGGGCGTGTTCAGCCAGCGTCGCGAGGTCATCGTCAATGTAGGGATTCATCATGTTTCCTGTTTGGATTCGTAAGGCAAGGGCTGGGTGCTTTGGCCGATGGCCTTATTTCGCGTACTTGCGGAAGTCAGGCTTGCGCTTTTCTTTCAGCGCATTGACGCCTTCGCGCGACTCTTCGGTGTCGTAATACAGCTTGAGCGCGTACATGCCCAGACCGGCGATGCCGCTCTGGTGCGCGGTGTCGGCGTTGAAGCTGCGCTTGGCAATCGCAATGGCCGTGGGACTGCGCTCACCGATTTCTTCGCCCCACTTCTGCACTTCAGCGTCCAGCTGCTCATGCGGCACGCAGACGTTGGCCAAACCCATTGCCACGGCTTCGGCGCCGGAATAGCGGCGGTTCAGGTACCAGATCTCGCGCGCCTTCTTTTCGCCGACCACGCGCGCCAGGAAAGCCGTGCCGTAGCCTGGGTCGACCGAGCCCATCTTGGGGCCAACCTGGCCGAACTGGGCCTTGTCGGAACAGATGGTCAGGTCGCAAATCGTGCACAGCACGTTGCCGCCGCCGATGGCGAAGCCCTGCACGCGGGCAATCACCGGCTTGGGCACGTCGCGGATCGCGGTGTGCAGCTCTTCCATCGGCAGCCCGATGGTGCCGCGGCCGTCGTAGTTGCCGTTGTGGGCAGACTGGTCGCCGCCGGTGCAGAAAGCGCGGTCTCCGGCGCCGGCCAGCACGATGGCGCCGACGTTGCGGTCGTAGCCAGCCTTGTTCAGGGCCTTGATGATTTCGTCGCAGGTCTGGCCGCGGAACGAGTTCATCTTGTCAGGACGGTTGATGGTGATCCAGGCAACGGTGTTGCGCACTTCGTAAAGGATGTCTTCGAATTCCATGGTGTTCTCTCTTGAATAGGGTTGTGAAAGTGGCTGAACGGCTTAGCCGTGCATGGTCAGGCCGCCGGAGACGCTGATCACCTGGCCGGTGATGAATGAAGCGTCGTCGCTGCCGAAGAAGACGATGGCGCTGGCCAGGTCGTCAGGTTGACCCAGGCGACCCAGCGGAATGGCGCTCTTGAAGGCTTCGATCAGCTTGGCCGGATCACGGGCACCTTCGGCCACATCAGCCAGCAGGGCGGTGTCGGTCGGGCCGGGGCACACGACGTTGACGGTGATGCCTTGGCGAGCGTGTTCACGTGCCAGGGTCTTGGACAGAGCGACCAGGCCGCCCTTGCAAGCGGCGTACACGGCCTCGCCAGAGGAGCCGCCACGTGCCGCGTCCGAGGCCACGTTCACGATGTGACCGTACTTGCGTTCGACCATGCCTGGCAGCACCGCGTGGTGCATGTGCAGCGCGCCGGTCAGGTTGATGGCGATCAGTTTGTCCCACTCGGCAGGCACGGTCTTGACGAAGGGCTTGAACACATCCCAGCCGGCGTTGTTGACCAGCACACCAATCGGACCGAGTTGCGCCTCGGTCGCGGCGACAGCGGCATCGACCTCAGCCCGGTTGGTGATGTCGCATTTGAACGCCGCTGCCGTGCCGCCGGCGGCGACGATGTCGGCGACCACGCGCTGTGCAGCCTCCAGATTCATGTCAAATACCGCGACGCGTGCGCCCTCTTGCGCAAAGCGCCGGCAGGTGGCGCCACCGATACCGCCGCCGCCGCCGGTCACGATTACTGTCTTTCCGTCAAGTCGTTGCATAGTTTTCTCCACCAGAGTTATCAGGGTTGGTATCCTTACGCACTGCGTTACAGTCAAATCACATATACGTAAATACATTTACATATTATTTTACGATTAGCGTTTGCGCAAGCATTAAATTGAATAAATATTTGCAAATATATTGCCATGTATTATTTATAAGTATTGCTTCCGCAAGAGCTAAATTACTGGAGAAACCATGAATAACCCCAACAACTCAGTCACCGTAGCTCGCATGGAACTGGCTAACAGATTGTTTTTTCGTTTGTATCAATGTGCAAACATGTTGCATAAAACAGGAACCAGGGCAGTTGAGGAGCTAGGACTCACCACGCAGCAGTGGGCGGTTCTGGGCGCTCTGTCGCGCCCGGAAGCAGAAGGCGGGATGAGCGTGGGGGATCTGGCGCGCTACCTGTTGGTAAGCCGGCAGAATTTGTCTGGATTGATCAGCCGGATGGAGCGCGACGGCCATCTCAGCAGCGACCCGGACGGACGCGACCGCCGCTCCCGGCTAATCACCATGACCAAATCAGGCCACGAAGTCTGGAACAAGCAAGCGATACCGAAAATCAATGACTACTACGAGCAGGCGCTCGCGGATTTCTCGGTCAGTGATATGACCCACACCCTGCATTACCTGCTCAAGTTGCTGGACAACATGAAGCGACTGGACGGCGACGTGCCAACAGGCGATGCGGATGAAACAGCATGAAATCCAGATGACATTCGCAGTGGAAAATAGTTTTTTGCGCTGGGAATTAGCGCGTGTTGACATTTATTTCAGCCAGAGCAGTGCGGCAGCGAGCGCGACAAACGACGCGCATCAAGCAGCAAGTTTGTCGTAACGCGTGGCGGATGTGCTGGCAGGGCAAGCAGGCGCGTAGTGTTTTCTTAATGCAACGTCGCCCTGAAATTCGCAAAATACAGGGAGTATCGGTGTTTTTATGGCAGTTGCCGCACGTATTTGCTGGCTTTTAAAAAATACCCCCTCCTGTATATAAATGGCGCCAAACACCGGCTTTTCGGCATTGATTGCCGCTGCTGCGTTGCCGATTCACGCTTTTTCCGTGCCTTCCGCGCGATTCGCGGGCCATGCCTGTCCCCATCATGGAAGTGCGGGCGGCCTCCTCGGGGCGGCAATAATCCTAGATTCCTCACATAGCCAAGGAACCGTCTTGAGCTTGCCAATTGACATTTCGCGCTTTTAGTCAAAAACACCATTCTGTTCAAGTGCTAAGATTTAAGGACTGTTAAACCTTAAAAACCCCGGAAGCGGGGCTAATCCCTATGCGCTGCGCAAGCTGCGGGTTCGAGAATCGGGCACTTGCCAAGTTCTGCGAAGAATGCGGCGGCATGCTGGTGCGCGCCTGCCCGGCCTGCGGGCACGAGGCGAGCGCGAGCGCCAAGTTCTGCAGCGAATGCGGCGCGCCGTTGAGCGGGCCGCCCCCGGGCGCGGCGCCTGCGGCCAGCGCCCCGATCCAATACACCCCGCCCTATCTGGCCGAACGCATCCGGGCGACCCAGGCGGCGATGCAAGCCCGCGGCGCGGCAGACGGCGAGCGCAAGACGGTCACCGCGCTGTTCGCCGACATGGCCGGCTCGACCGCGCTGATCCACGATCTCGATCCCGAAGACGCGCGCCGCCTGATCGACCCGGCACTGGCGCTGATGATGGAGGCCGTGCATCACTATGAAGGCTATGTGGCCAAGTCGATGGGCGACGGCATCCTGGCGCTGTTCGGCGCGCCGATCGCGCACGAAGACCATCCGCAACGGGCGCTGTATGCTGCGCTGCGCATGCAAGACGAGATGCGCCGCTACGCCGACCGCGTGCGTCTGGCACAGGGGATCGCACTGCAGATCCGCGTCGGCATCAACTCCGGCGAAGTGGTGGTGCGCGCGATCAGCACCGAGGACTTGCACACCGACTACGACCCGGTGGGGCACTCGATCCACATCGCGTCGCGCATGGAAGGCATCGCGGTGCCCGGCTCGATCGTGGTGAGCGAACACACGCACAAGCTGACCGAGGGCTATTTCGCGTTCAAGGCGCTCGGCGCGACGCCGATCAAGGGGCTGCCCGCGCCGGTCGCGGTGTTCGAAGTGCTCGGTCCCGGCCCGCTGCGCACCCGGCTGCAGGTAGCGGCCAGCCGCGGGCTGGCGCGCTTTGTCGGCCGTACCCGCGAGCTTGAGCAGTTGCGCGAAGCGCGCGCGCAGGCACAGGCCCGGCACGGGCAGATCGTGGGCGTGGTCGGCGAGCCGGGGGTCGGCAAGTCGCGGCTGTACCTCGAATTCAAGCAAAGCGCGCCGCGTGATTGCCTGGTGCTGGAGACCTTCTCGGTCTCGCATGGCAAGGCCTATCCGTATCTGCCGCTGATCGAGCTGCTGAAAAATTACTGCCAGATCACCGCGCAGGACGATGAGCGCCGGCGGCGCGAGAAGCTGACCGGCAAGGTGCTGACCCTCGACCGCACGCTGGAAGACATCCTGCCCTATCTGTTCCACCTGCTGGGGGTCACCGAGCCGGGTTCGGCGCTGCTGCAGATGAACCCCCAGCTCCGCCGCCAGCGCACTTTCGAGGCGATCAAGCGGCTGCTGGTGCGCGAGAGCGTGGCCCAGCCGCTGGAGCTGATCGTCGAGGATCTGCAGTGGCTCGACAGCGAAACCGAGGCCTTCCTCGGCTTTCTCGGCGAGAGCGTGGCCAACGCCCGCATCCTGCTGCTGGTCAATTACCGGCCCGAATACCGGCACGACTGGAGCCACAAGAGCTACTACACCCAGCTGCGGCTGGCGCCGCTGGGCGAAGCCGAAGCCCGGGAACTGCTGCGCGACCTGCTGGGCGACGCCGCCGGGCTGGCCCCGTTCGAGCAGCTGATCCTGGCGCAGACCGAAGGCAACCCGTTCTTCATCGAAGAAGTGATGCAGACGCTGATCGAGGAACAGGTGCTGCGCGGCGAGCGCGGGCATTACCGGTTCGAGCAGATCCCGACCACGCTGCACATCCCGGCCACCGTGCAGGGGGTGATCGCCGCCCGCATCGACCGCCTGGAGGCGGCCGAGAAGGCGCTGCTGCAGACCCTGTCGGTGATCGGCAAGGCATTTCCGTGGAGCCTGCTGGCGCGCGTCGCCCTGCTGCCCGAAGATGCGCTGAAGAGCCTGCTGGCGCGGCTGCAGGCCGGGGAGTTCATCTATGAGCAGCCGTCGTTTCCGGAAGTGGAGTACAGCTTCAAGCATGGGCTGACCCAGGAGGTGGCCTACGGCTCGCTGCTGAGCGAGCGGCGCTGTGCGCTGCATGAACGCACGGCCCAGGCAATCGAGGCCCTGTTCGGCGCCCAGCCCGAAGAACACTGCAACGAGCTGGCGCATCATTTCAGCCGCAGCGGCAACGTACCGAAGGCGGTGCAATACCTGCACTGCGCCGGGCGCCAGGCGGTGCAGCGCTCGGCCGATGCCGAGGCGGTCGCGCACCTGAGCGCGGCGCTGGCCCTGCTCGGGACCCTGCCCGACACGCCCGAGCGCGCACGACAGGAACTCGCGCTCCAGATCACGCTCGGTCCGGCCTGGATGGCCACCAAGGGGCACGCGGCCCCGGAAGTGGAGGCGACCTATACCCGGGCGTTGGCGCTGTGTCGACAGCTCGGGGAAACGAGCCAGCTGTTCCCCGCCATGCTGGGGCTGCGCACGTTTTATCAAGTCCGCGGGAAGCTGCGAAGCGCACTCGAGCTGGAGGAGCAACTCCTTGCCTTCGCTCAAGAGGCGCAGAATCCTGCTCTGCTGCTGCAAGCCCATCGGGCGTTGGGGGCCAGCTTGTTCAGTCTCGGCGAGCTGGAGCCGGCCCGCGCACAGCTGGAGCAGGCGTTGGCCCTGTATGACCCGCGGCAGCACTACTCGCCTGCCTTCTTCTATGGACTGGAGCCCGGCGTGCTGGGGCTGGCCTACGTCGCCCTGGACCTGTGGCTGCTCGGCTATCCGGAGCAAGCGCTGGCACGCAGCCAGGCGGCGCTCGCCCTGGCGCAGACCCTGTCCCAGCCTTCTGCCTCGGCCGAAGCCTTGATCTTCACCGCCGATCTTCATCTGCAGCGCCGCGAGGCGCAGCCGGCGCACGAGCTGGCGCAGGCACTCATCGCCCTCGCGAGCGAGCACGGCTTCCCGTTCTGGTTGAGTTACGGAACCATCCTATCGGGCTCGGCGCTGGCCGCGCAGGGACGCGCAGCGGAAGGCATCGAAAGGATACAGCAGGGTTTGCGCGCCTACCGGGCCACCGGGGCGGAGCTCTGGCAGACGCGTTTCCTGGCGTTGCTGGCCGACGCCTACGGAAAAGCGGGGCAAGCCGAGGCAGGCTTGAATACGCTGGCCGAGGCGCTGGCCATGGCCGACCGCACGCAAGAGCGCGTATACGAAGCGGAGCTGTATCGTCTCAAGGGGGAACTGACGCTGCTGCAGCCGGGCCGCGAGGCGGAGGATGAGGACGAAGCCGGCCGCCGGGACGAAGCCGAAGCCTGCTTCCTGCAGGCGATCGCGATCGCTCGCCGGCAAGGCGCCCGATCGCTGGAACTGCGCGCGGTGATGGGCCTGAGCCGGCTGCTGCGGCAGCAGGGCAAGCCGGGAGACGCCCGCCAGATGTTGGCCGAGACCTACGGCTGGTTCACCGAAGGCTTCGACACCGCGGACCTGCAGGAGGCCAAGGCGCTGCTCGCCGAACTCCACTGAAGCGTGCGTCATGGCAGCGTAAGCAGCAACCAGCCGGCGTTCGAGGTCGCCTTAACGCTCGTCGAAACTGACCACCACTCGCTTGCTCGTTGCACGGGCCTGACAACTCAGCACAAAACCCTGCTCCATTTCCGAAGCTTCCAAGGTAAAATTTTTGTCCATTTCGACAGTGCCTTCAAGAACCTTGGCACGGCAGGTACAACAAACACCCGATTTGCAGGAAAACGGCAAATCTAGCCCCGCATTGAGGGCGGCATCGAGCACTCGTTCGTCAGCGCTGATGCGCAACTCGTGTTCCTTGCCATCAACCATGATAGACAGGGAAATGTCCTTGGCTGCTTGCGTCCCGGTCTGCGCGGCGTTGGTGTCGGCCTGAACCTTGGCAGCGATTGCCGCACTTGTTGTAAATCTTTCAGTGTAGACACGACTTTGCGGCACACCGGCACCGACGAGTGCCGCTTCGGTCGCTTCGATCATCGCTTCCGGGCCGCAAATAAACACTTCGTCCATGCTGGCGACGGGCAAAAGTGCATCGATAATTGCACGAACCTTGTCGCCATCGATGCGCCCCTGCAGCAGATCCACCTCTTGCGCCTGACGCGACAGGATATGAATCAAGGTCAGGCGATCCGTATAGCGATCCTTCATGTCTTGCAG
This sequence comes from uncultured beta proteobacterium, assembly GCA_963837775.1. Lineage (GTDB taxonomy): Bacteria > Pseudomonadota > Gammaproteobacteria > Burkholderiales > Burkholderiaceae_D > CAWIOX01. The sequence continues at coordinate 123,538 of CAWIOX010000029.1, forward strand.
GGTCTCGTTGAACATCACGCTGGACATGCGGCGATTGCCATAGACCAGGGTGAATTTCGATTCCGGCTGTTCTTCCAGGGTGGTTGCCGCAATCGACAGAATCGGCGTAATCCCCGAACCCGCGGCAAAACCTACCCGATGAATGGCGCGCTGTTTACGTACGGTAAAACGTCCATCGGGCGGCATCACGCTGATCGTGTCGCCAACCTTGAGCGAGGTCGCCGCCCAGTTGGAGAAGAGTCCGCCCTCGACCGGACGAATGCCGATTTCCAGTTCGCCCAATTTGGCCAGACGGCTGCGCGGACTGCTGACCGAATAATTACGGCGCAGCTGTTCGCCATTCACATTGGCACGCAGGGTCAGGAATTGCCCGGACTGAAAGTTGAAAATATCCCGTGATTCGGGCGGAATATCAAAGGTGATCGCCACCGAGCCAGCCGCTTCCGGGTTGACGCGTTTGATGGTGAGTTCGTGAAAATGGAGGGCTGACATGTCGTGATGCTCCGATAAAACTAATATGGCTTGAAATAATCGAACGGTTCCTGGCAATCCTGGCACTTGTAGAGTGCCTTGCAGGCCGTTGACCCAAAATATGAGGATTCGACTGTGTTGCTTGAACCGCAATGGGGGCAGACAACGGCATCGGCTGCGGTTAATACCGCACGACGCGCCATGAAGCGCACGACGCTGGTCGCCGCCGGCGTCCGGTGTGGTGGCGCAATGCCATAGGCGCGCAGTTTTTCCTTGCCGGCCTCGGTCATCCAGTCGGTGGTCCATGCGGGAGCAAGTTGCGTGATGACCCGCGCCGGAATTCCCTTCGCCTGAAGAGCCGATCGCACATCATCCTCAATCTGCCCCATGGCCGGGCAACCACTGTAGGTGGGGGTGATAATCACCTCCAACCCATCGTCTGTCTCGCGCACATCGCGCAGGATGCCCAGTTCGCGCAATGAAACAACCGGGATTTCCGGATCAGACAAGTCGTCGAGTGCCGCCCAGGCATCTTGAACACGGGTGCTCATCGGCTTACCAGCAACCATTCGGGTGGGCACGTGCGAGACTTTGCATCTCGCTCAGTACATAACCCAGATGCTCGGAATGCAGGCCGTTTTTACCCTGCGGCACATAACCGTCGGTTTTGGAGCGGCTCAAGGTAGCTTCCAGCAGCGCGTCGTCAACCATGCCGTCCCAATCCGTTTTCAGATTTTGCAGATCGATTCCGACACCTGCAGCACAGGCATCTGACTCGGCCGCACTGCTGATCCAGAATTCCTGGGTATAGGGCATCAGGTGATCCAGCGCGGCCTGCGCGCGCGCATGGGATTCCTCCGTACCATCACCCAAACGCACCAGCCAGTCGCGTGAATAGCGCAGGTGATAACGCACTTCCTTCAAGGATTTGGCAGCGATGGCGGCCAGCTGTTCATCCTTGGAGCCTTGCAAGGATTCCCACAACAAGGCCATCAGCGCACTGTAGAGGAAGTTGCGCACGATGGTTGTGGCGTAATCGTGATCAGCGGCTGCATTGCCTGCCAGCGGGCCATGGTGCGGCAGCTCAAGCAGGGTGTAATTGCGGAAATCACTTACATCCCGGAAATAGGCCAGCGTATCCTCGGTGACCGCGCCGCCCTTGAGTTGGGCTGCGAGTTGATAAAGCATGCGTGCCTGCCCGATCAGATCGAGACTGACGTTGGCCAAAGCGATGTCTTCCTCAAGGATCGGCCCGTGCCCGCACCACTCGGCATTACGCTGACCGAGAATCAGCGCGTTGTCGGCCAGGTGCAACAGGTAGTCAACATGGCTTGTCATCACATGTGCCCCACTTCGTCAGGAATCGTGTAAAAAGTCGGATGGCGATAAATTTTGTCGGCCATAGGATCAAAGAATTCAGCCTTCTCGTCGGGGCCGCTGGCAGTGATCGCGGCAGACGGCAACACCCAGATGCTGACGCCTTCCTGGCGACGCGTATACACATCGCGCGCCATTTGCAGCGCCTGTTGCGCATCGGCGGCGTGCAAGCTGCCGCAGTGCTTGTGCTCCAGCCCTTGTTTGCTGCGAATAAAAATTTCCCATAGCGGCCATGCCTTCAATTCGGTACTCATGCTGTCTCCTTCATTGCGCGTTCGTGTTGTTTGCGGGCATAGGCAAGAGCGGCATCACGCACCCACTGCCCATCGTTATGCGCTTTGACGCGGGTCGCCAAGCGCTCTTTGTTGCATGGACCATCACCATTGACGGTGGCCCAGAACTCGTTCCAGTCGATTTGCCCATAATCGTGATGTTGGCGTTCCTCGTTCCATTTCAGATCGGGATCAGGGAGCGTCACACCCAGCACCTTGGCCTGCGGTACGGTGGCATCGACAAATTTCTGGCGCAGATCATCGTTACTGATGCGTTTGATACCCCAGCGCATGCCCTGGGCGCTGTTCGGGCTGTCTGCATCAGGCGGTCCGAACATGGCCAGACATTTCCACCACCAGCGATTGACCGCATCCTGCACCATCGCGCGCTGTGCTTCGGTACCCTGCATCATCACCAGCAGAGCCTCGTAACCCTGGCGCTGGTGGAAGGACTCTTCCTTGCAAACGCGCACCATCGCGCGGGCATAAGGGCCGTAGGAACAGCGGCAGAGCGGAATCTGGTTCATGATCGCCGCACCGTCGACCAGCCAGCCGATCACGCCCACATCAGCCCAGGTCAGCGTCGGGTAATTGAAGATGGAGCTGTATTTGGCGCGGCCGCTGTGCAGGCCTTCCAGCATCTGGTCACGGCTGGTGCCGAGAGTTTCGGCCGCCGAATAGAGATAGAGGCCGTGGCCGCCCTCATCTTGCACCTTGGCAATCAGAATGGCTTTCCGCTTCAGACTCGGGGCGCGGGAAATCCAGTTGCCCTCGGGTAGCATGCCAACGATTTCGCTGTGCGCATGCTGGCTGATCTGGCGCACCAGTGTCTTGCGATAGGCTTCCGGCATCCAGTCTTGCGGTTCGATCCTGCCATCGGCATCGATCTTGCTGTCAAAACGGGCCTGCAATTCCGGATTTTCTGTCGACGGGGCCAGTGGCACCGGCTTCAGGCCGGGGCTATCCTGGACATTAAAAGACTGAGTGTACATATTGATTTATCTCCTTGAGAGGTGGTAGAACAAGCTCTGAATCAGCGTTCGCTTCTCGGTCTCGTGATCATTAAAGAAGCCAGGCCGGCGTGCGTTTCTCGAGAAAAGCCACGATGCCGTCCTTTGCTTCATCCGTCGCCCGCTGCCGGGCAATGCGCTGTGCCGTTTCCTCACCGACTGAATCATCGAGTGCCCGGCCGTTGACTGCCGCAATCAGATCCTTTGCCGCTTTCTGGGCTTGTGGCGCGCCGGCAATCAGCGCATCGGTCAGGGCCGCAATACCGGCATCCAGGCCATCGACAGCGGTCACTTCGTTGACCAGACCGATCGCCTGTGCCCGCTCGGCCGAGATACGCTCGGCACTCTGGAAATAACGCAGAGCATGACGCGGCCCGATGGCGCGCAGGACATAGGGACTGATCACCGCAGGAATAATCCCAAACTTCACTTCGGAGGTGGCAAACACCGCATCGGCAGACGCCACAGCCATATCGCAGGCAGCCGCCAGACCGGTGCCGCCGCCCAGCGCTGCACCCTGTATCCTGGCGATGGTCGGCTTCGACATATCTGCCAGAGCCCGCAACATCCGGGCAAAACGGCGGGCGTCCTCGAGATTTTCAGCCTGGCCGTAAGCCGACGCTCGCTTCATCCAGTTCAGGTCAGCCCCGGCTGAAAAGTGGCGACCACGACCGGCCAGCACCACCACACGCACCGCATGATCGGCATCAAGCTGGGTGCAAGCAGCACCCAGATCAGTGATGAGTTGCTCGTTGAAGGCGTTGAATACTTCCGGGCGGTTCATCCAGATCGTGGCAACTTGGCCGCTACGTTCTATTTCGAGGGTTTCATACATGCTTTTATATGCTCCGGCTTACAGTTCAGCGGTTCTTGAAGCTTGGCTTGCGCTTTTCGACAAAAACCGCCATGCATTCCTTCTGGTCTTCGACATGGATTCATGTCTCAGTGAGAAATCGTCCAGTCACCGCTCTTCACTTCCAGCATCCGGAAGGACGAAAGATCGAGGCCCATGTGGTCGGTAGCCGACATATTCACGTTGCCGCTCGAACCAACATAACCCTTGGTGGCTTCGATCGCATCGCGCACTTTGGCCTTGTCAGTGCCGCCCGCACGCTTGATCGCATCGACGGCAAGCATCAATCCGTCATAGGCATAGCCGCCGAAAGTCGATACGTCCTGCTTGTAACGATCCTTATAAGCCTTGTCGTAAGCTGTCACAACCGGCTTCTGAGGGTCGTTGGCGGCCAGTTTTGCCGGGATCAACTGTGCCGGAGAAGGCAATCGAACGCCTTCGGCTGCGGAGCCAGCCAGCTTAAGGAAATCGTCGGAAGCTACCCCGTGTGACTGGTAGAGCGGCAGGGTGATGCCGAGTTGCTTGTAGTTCTTGGTGACGATGGCCGGCCCCTGCCCCAGACCGAAGACAAACAATGCCTGCACACCGGCCGCGTTCTTGATCTTGGTCAGTTGCGGACTCATGTCGGTATCTTTCGGGCCATAAGTCTCATTGGCAACCAGGGTGATGCCGTATTTGGCAGCAACGCCTTCAGTTTCCTTCTTGCCGGAGTTGCCAAAGCCACTGGTTTCAGAAAGCAAAGCCACCTTGCTGATGCCGCGCTTCTTCATGTCCTCGAACACCTTCTCGGCAGCCATGCGGTCGGTGTGCGGCGTCTTGAATACCCATTTCTTGACCGGATCGATGATCACCACAGCACCAGCCAGGGAAATGAAAGGTACATTGGCTTTTTCCGCCAATGGCACCATCGACATGGTGGAACCGGTGGTGGTGCCGCCAACCAGGATATCGACCTTGTCGTCATCGATCAGGCGCTTGGCAAAACCATTTGCCTTGTTGGCATCGCTGCCATCATCGTAGTGAACGAGTTGCAACTGGCGACCGAGCACGCCACCCTTCTTGTTGATATCCTCGACATACATCTGCAAGGTTTTCAGCTCCGGGTCGCCAAGAAAGGCAGCAGGGCCGGTGACGGAGAGTACGGAGCCAATCTTGATAGCGTCAGCTGCAAAGGCACCGAATGAACCCAGCGCCAGAACGGCACCGGCAACCAGTTTTTTCATCGTATATTTCATGAGTTTGTCTCCTCTGTGATAAGTCTTAAATGCGTTCAATGATCAGGGCAATGCCCTGTCCAACACCGATACACATCGTGCATAGCGCGTAACGGCCTCCACGACGGGCGAGTTCATAACTGGCAGTCGTGACCAGACGGGCGCCGCTCATGCCGAGCGGGTGGCCCATCGCGATCGCGCCGCCATTCGGATTAACCCGAGCCTCATCATCGGCCAGTCCGAGGTCGCGCAACACCGCCAGCCCCTGGGCCGCGAAGGCTTCGTTGAGTTCGATGACGTCCATCTGACCCAGTGTCAGTCCCGCCTTGGCCAGCACCTTGCGCACGGCCGGCGCCGGGCCGAAACCCATGATGCGAGGCAAAACCCCGGCGGTAGCCATCGCGACGACGCGAGCACGCGGCGTCAGCCCATGCTGACGCGCCGCGGCTTCAGAAGCGATCAACAGCGCACAGGCACCGTCATTGACGCCGGATGCGTTGCCGGCGGTGACAGAAAACTCCGGTCCGTTTACGCCTTTCAACTTGGCCAGCATTTCCAGCGTGGTTTCCGGACGCGGATGCTCATCGGTATCGACAACAGCCGGCTCGCCCTTCTTGCGCGGAATAAGCACCGGCACGATTTCATCGGCAAAACGACCGCTGGCCTGGGCTGCCGCCCAGCGTTGTTGCGAGCGCAGTGCGAATGCATCCTGATCAGCGCGGGAAATATTGAACTCCTCTGCCACGTTGTCTGCCGTTTGCGGCATCGAATGCGTGTCGTAGAGCTTCTTCATCTGCGGATTAGCAAAGCGCCAGCCGATGGTGGTGTCGTAGATGGCAGCGCTACGTGAGTAGGCGGACTCCGCCTTGCCCATGACGAAAGGGGCGCGCGACATACTTTCGACACCGCCGGCGATCATCAGCTCGGTGTCTCCGGCCTTGATCGAGCGTGCCGCCAGTCCGATGGCATCCATTCCCGATCCGCACAGGCGGTTGACCGTGGTACCCGGCACTTCGATGGGCAGGCCCGCAAGCAGGCCGGACATGCGGGCGACGTTGCGGTTGTCTTCGCCAGCCTGATTGGCACAACCGTAGATGATGTCATCGACGGCTGTCCAGTCGACCTGCGGGTTGCGCTCCATCAATGCCTTGAGCGGGATGGCGCCGAGGTCGTCAGCGCGCACGCCTGCCAGAGCGCCGCCGTAACGGCCGATCGGAGTGCGAATCGCGTCGCAGATAAAAGCTTCAATCATGTCAGTTCTCTCAGTTCTGTTTAGGACGCTCGTCGATCACCCGACGGGCCTTGCCAGTCAGGGTGCGCGGAATGGAGTCATGGTCCATGACAGTCACGCGTGTCGAGATACCGGCAATGGTCTTGATGTGATGCTGCATTTCCTTGCTGATCGCCTGGATTTCATTGGGCGACATCCGGCCGGAAAATTCACGCTGCAGTTCACAACGCACTTCGACGTTGTCGAGGTGGCCGTCACGGGTCAGCAGAATCTGATAGGTACCGGCCAGACGCTTGTCACGCAGGATCTGCTCTTCGATCACGCTCGGAAAGACATTCACGCCACGCACAATCAGCATATCGTCGGTACGGCCGGTAATCCGGTCCATGCGCCGGAAGCTGCGCGAGGTCGGCGCCAGCAAACGGGTCAGGTCACGCGTGCGGTAACGAATCACCGGCATGGCTTCCTTGGAAAGCGAAGTGAAAACCAATTCACCCTCCTCGCCATCGGCCACCACTTCACCCGTTTCAGGGTCGATGATTTCAGGATAAAAATGATCTTCCCAAATCACCGGGCCATCTTTGGATTCGATGCACTCGCAGGCGACACCTGGCCCCATCACTTCCGTCAAGCCGTAGATGTCGATGGCGTCGATGCCCAGCTTGCGCTCAATCTCGGCGCGCATGCCCTGACCCCAAGGCTCGGCACCGAAGATGCCAAGTTTCAGAGAGATGTCGTCGGGGCTGATGCCCTGGCGCTCGAATTCCTCGGCGATGACCAGCGAATAGGACGGGGTGACCATGATGATTTCAGGCCGGAAGTCCTGGATTAACTGCACCTGTTTTTCCGTCTGGCCGCCGGACATCGGCACTACCATGCAACCGGCGCGCTCGGCACCGTAATGGGCGCCCATGCCGCCGGTGAACAAGCCGTAGCCGTAAGCGATGTGGCAGGTATCTCCGGCGCGGCCGCCCGCAGCGCGGATCGAACGAGCCACCAGATTGGCCCAGGTATCAATATCCTTCAGCGTGTATCCGACGACGATCGGTTTGCCGGTCGTGCCGGAGGACGCATGCACCCGTGCCACCTTGTTGCGTGGCACTGCAAACAGGCCAAACGGATAGTTGTCGCGCAGGTCGATTTTGGTAGTGAAAGGAAACTTGGCCAGGTCAGCCAAGGTTTTCAGATCGTCTGGATGGACGCCTTTTTCATCGAATTTCTGTTTGTAGTGCGGTACGTTTTCGTAAGCGTGCTTCAACGTCCACTTCATGCGTTCCAGTTGCAGCGCCGCTATTTCGTCACGGCTGGCAGTTTCTATATGCTCGAGGTCTCCGGGCATGGGCTTTTTGACGGGCATGGTTGTCTCCTCTCGGTAGATTATTTATTGGATGTGCTGCAGTCCGGCGATGACTTCACCGCTGATGCGATAGCTTTTGCCCCGGAACAGCGCAATGGTTTTGCCGCCGCGCGTACGTACGGTGACGTCATACACGCCGGTGCGACCGGACAGTGACTGCTCGACAGCTTCTGCTTCCAGGATGTCGCCTTCCCTGGCAGGGCGCCAGGAAGTCGATGTGACAGGCAGAAGCCACCGTGTTCAAGTTGTAACTGTTGCAGGAATAGGCAAAAGCGCTGTCGGCCAGCGTGAAGATGTAGCCGCCGTGACAGATGCCGTGGCCATTCACCATATCCGGGCGCACCGCCATCGACATCTTGGCGTAACCTGGTTTGACATTGAGTATTTGCATACCCAGTGCATTGGTGGCGCGGTCGCGTGACCACATCGCGGCGGAAACCTCTTCGGCCAGTGCCTGTGGATCAGTATGTTGTTCAGTCATGGATATTCTTCCCGGCGAAAACTTTTTGTTGGATCAGTGGCGAGACACGGTAGCGATCTTCACCGTAGACCTGGCCCAGATTGGCGAGAACCTCGCCTATTTTCTGCAAGCCCACGGTGTCGGCCCAGGCGAGTGGCCCACAGGGATAGTTGACGCCCAGACGCATGGCTGAATCGGCTCCCTTTGCATCGCATACGCCTTGATTAACGGCATCCGCCGCTTCATTGGCCAGCATGGCGACGCTGCGCATGACGGCAAGACCGGGTATGTCGCTAAAGCGGGAGACCGCAATACCTGCGGCTTGCAGCAGGCCGATGGCCCGCGCCGCGCTCAGTGCATCGCATTGCCCGGCAACGCTGATGGCCAGTCGGGTCGTCTTGCTGTAATCCAGCGCCAAATCAATCAGCACGACATTGGCGATGCCGGATTCAGCAGCGCGACACGTCGCCGTGCGGCCATCGGTGACATACAGCGCCGCCCCGCCGGCCTCGGCAATGCATTCGCCCATCGCGGCCGAGCGGGTAAAACTGACATCATTGGCACGCAAGCGTTCTGCCAGTGCTTTGGCCGCCGTGGACTCACCGTAAATGACAATATCGTCCGGCACCAACTGCACAGCTTCGGTGTCCGGTGCTGGACGCACGGCCCCTTCGCGATAATCATAAAATCCGCGACCGGTTTTTTTACCGAGAAAACCGGCATCGACCAGTTCTTGCTGGATCAGGGAAGGCAGAAAACGCTGGTCGTTGTAGAAAGCATTCCACACCGAGCGGGTCACCGCAAAATTGACGTCATGGCCTATCATGTCCATCAACTCAAACGGCCCCATGCGGAAGCCGCCGGCTTCGCGGCAGCAGGCGTCGATGGTCGCCGGATCGGCTCCGCCTTCATTGAGTACGCGCATGGCTTCTGCGTAATACGGACGCGCAACTCGATTGACGATGAAGCCAGGTGTTGATTTGGCATACACCGGCGTCTTGCCCCAGGCAGCAGCGGTAGCGAACAGCGTTTCCGCCACGGCCCGGTCGGTAGCCAGACCGGAAATGATTTCTACCAGCGCCATCAAGGGCGCCGGGTTGAAAAAATGCAGGCCGGCCAGACGTTCCGGGTGTTTCAGTGCCGCACCGATCGCCGTCACGGAAATAGAGGATGTATTGGTGCCAAAAATGCAACCATCACCGACGACCGCTTCGAGGTCGCTGTACAGCTTTTGCTTGGCGTCCAGATTTTCGACAATCGCCTCAATCACCAGACTGGCGTTGGCCAGGTCGGATAATTGATTAACCGCGATGAGTCGCTCACCCGCGGCAGCTGCTGCTTCTACGGACAACTTGCCTTTTTCAGCCATTTTTGCGAACTGGGCGCGGATACCGGCGACGGCACGTGCGGCTGCTTCAGGTCGGTTATCCAGCAATTTCACCGGATGGCCGGCGGCGGCCGCAATCTGGGCAATACCTGCGCCCATGGCGCCGGTGCCGACCACGGCGATCACCGCCTGCTTTGAAAGAGCGTTACTCATCCGCTTATTCCCCAGTGAAATTCGGTGCGCGCTTGCCGATGAAGGCGGCAACACCCTCAGTGAAGTCGGCGCTCCAGCCCAGCTCGCGCATGAAACCGCCCTCCATCGAAAGCTGCTGTTCCAGGGTGTGGCCAGGGGCCGCGTGCATGGCTTGACGGGTGCGCACCAGGGCTTTTGTCGGCGCGATGGAAAGTTGCGCGGCCAAAGCATCGACCGTCGCTGCAAACTCAGCATCATCAATGGCAGCCCAGATCAAGCCCCAATCGGCGGCTTTCTCTGCAGACAGCTTGTCAGCCAGCAGGGCCAGTCCCATGGCACGCGCCATTCCAATGCGTTGCGGCAGGAACCAGGTTCCGCCAGTATCGGGAATCAGCCCGACCTTGGAGAAAGCCTGCAGGAATGATGCGGATTTGCAGGCAATCACCAGATCGCAGGCCAGCGCCAGACTGGCGCCGGCACCCGCCGCCATACCATTGACGGCGGCGATGGTTGGCACGCGCAGATTTTGCAGACGCAGGATCAACGGCTTGTAGTTTTTCTCAACCACCTCGCCCAGATCTGGCGGCGCTTCACCCGGCACGAACTGCACCTGCTTGTCTGACAAATCCTGTCCGGCACAAAAACCGCGGCCGGCACCCGTCAGCACCAGCACCCGGATCGCCTTATCTTCCTGAACCTGATCGAGTGCCACACGCAATTCGGCGTGCATGGCCTCATTGAAGCTGTTCATCTTGTCCGGACGATTGAGCGTCAGGCGGGCAATACTGCCTTGTACCTCGAAACGTATATTTTCAAAAGTCATGGCAGAGCCTTAAACGTGGTAACGACGCTGGATAACCCGGAAGCGGTTGGCCACGAAAGCCGAATCGGAGTAGGAAGCGTTCGCCGCCGGATTGCCACCGGTACCGTGGTAATCGGAGAAGGCTGAGGACTGATTGACAAACACGCCGCCAGTCAAGTTGATCGACAGGGCCACCTTGGAACGCCAGGTTGCCGCTGTCATCGCATCGATGACTTCCGGCTTGGTTGAGTAGATGCCAGCGGTCAAAGCGCCGTGAGTGGCAATAATGCGCTCAGACAGTGCAATGGCTGCAGCCGTATCGGCAACTTTGACAATGAAGCTGATCGGGCCAAATCGCTCTTCCATGTAAGCTTTTTCATCCGCAGCATCACACGCCAGCAGGATCGGCGTACGGACTTCCGCTTTTGGAAATTCAGGGTTCTCGAGCTTCGTGGAGGAAAGAATCACCCTGCCCAGCGCACCGCTATCGGCCTCGGCGATACGATTCAGCGTATCGGCAGATTGAATTGCACCAAGGACTGCGTGCGCGACTTCCGGCTTGGACAGGAAACCTTCCACCGCCCGTGCCAGGTCGGCACAGACATCATCGTAGGATTTATGACCGTCTTCCGTCTCAATACCCCCTGCCGGCACGAACAGGGCCTGTGAAGTAGTACACATCTGGCCGGAGTACAGCGATAGCGTGAACGCCAGATTGCGCAGCATCGGTTTGTAAGCATCAGTCGAGTCGATCACGATGTTGTTCACACCAGCCAACTCTGCATAAACCTGCGCCTGACGGCAATTGTCGATCAGCCACTGACCGAAAACATTGCCGCCGGTGAAGTCAATCGACTTCACCGCCGAATGGGTTACCAACTGCTGCGTGGTTTCGCGCTTGGCAGCAACACAGAGAGTGACCAGATTAGGATCGATGCCATTTTCAGCCAGCACTGTACGAATAGTGCGTACGGTAATGGCTGCCGGCAAAATGGCGTTGCTATGCGGTTTGACGATGACGGCATTGCCGGTCGCCAGTGCGGCAAATAGTCCGGGATAGGTATTCCAGGTCGGGAAGGTGCCACAACCAACGACGACGCCGACACCACGCCCCACCAATTCATAGTGTTTTTTCAGCACCAGCGGCGGATTCTTGCCCTGCGGCTTTTCCCAAATTGTTTCGGCCGGCACGAAACTCTGTTCCCGATAGGCATAAGTCACCGCCTCCAGACCACGATCCTGCGCATGTGGCGCACCAGCCTGGAAAGCCATCATCCAGCCCTGACCCGTAGTCATCATTACGGAGTGTGCCAGCTCAAAGCTTTGTTTGTTCAAGCGATCCAGTATCTCGATACAAATGCCGGTACGCCCTTCGCAGCCGACCGCCTGCCAGGCTTGCATAGCTCGCTGACCGGCATCAATCAATGCCTGAGCGTCGCAAACCGGATATTGCACATTGAGTTCAATGCCAAACGGGGACTGTTCCCCGCCTTGCCAACCAGTCTGCCCCGGTTGGTCGATATCAAATTTCTGCCCCAGAAACGCTTCAAAAGCAGCCTTGCCATCCTGTGCCGCGGTCTCACCGTATGTTTTTGGGCTGGGCATTTCATTGTAGGCGGCCCAGTAACCACGGGTCTGGATTGCCTTGAGCGCATTGTCCAGCGTGGCGCGGTGTTTTTCGAATAAGGGGTGAGACATTGATTTCTCCTGGATATGGATCGTGATCGATTGCAAACAGGCTGCTTTAGCCAACGCTTAACAATAATTACAAATTATTTCATTGATCTAGATTAGATGTATCAGTTAAAACAGTCAAGACACAAAATTACATTTAGCGAAATCAATTCCATAAAATTTAAAATATCTTATGAATACAACGATTAATTATCATTAATTACGTTAATTTTTATTATTAAAGCAACTAATAAGCAGTAAAAAATATACTTCAATAATTTATTGCGATACAAAATTATTTGCATTTACAATTATTTTGTATCATTATTGATTGGCGGAGCCAGACTAGGAAGTCAGCCCGTTTTTCTGATAACCCGAATAAGGAGGAGCTATGTCAAGCAACAAAGAGCGTTTCGCAGACACAATGGAATTCCCACCAGAAACCAAGCAGCCCAACATCTATCCGCTGTCCTGGAATGTCAAAACCAAGAAACTGCAGGAAGTATGGGAGGCCTCCCTGCGCGAGAGCTGGGATCCTGAAAAGTTACCTTGGGACACTCTGGATGTTGACAGCTACACCTGGGAAGAACGTGAATCCATCGCCTACTGGTGGAGCCTGTTGTCGGTGTTCGACGCCTCTGCGCCCCCGGTTTTTGCCGAGGCGCTGATCAAGACATACGAAGATCACGAAGAAGATCCGGTGCGCAAATGCTTTTTCTCGGTCACCCGGGATGAACAGAACCACGAAATCATGTGCGGCCTGGCCATCACCAGGATGCTCGGACACCCGGACCCGATAAGCTACGAGCCGAAAACCGAACTCGGCAAGCGCTTGCAGAAAAACGTGAAATGGCTGTACTTCAATGGCGGCCGTTACTGGACTGGCTACAAGCAGGCGGTGCCGAAGTACGATCTGGCGGTGCTGTTCAGTTCATTCCTGATGGGCGAAATAGCTGCCGCCACCATCTTCAAGCAGATGTTCGACAACACCCGCGAAGCCGTCTTCAAGGAAGGCTTCAAGAACATCGGCCGCGATGAGGGCCGTCACATGGCCATCTGCATGGCCGTGATGGAACGCGACTATCCGGGCCTCAAAGAGGAAACCAAGGCCATCGTCACCAAACAGATCCGCGCTGGTTACCTGTTCCTGTCTGCCGTGCTGTTCGAGCCACCGATGGAATTCTGGGATTTGCCGTCCGACTTCATCGCCAATCAGCGTGAAGCAGAAGAAGTGGCACGCGGCGCCGGTTTCGGCATCCCGACCTATGAAGCCAAGCGAGAAAACTGGAAGAACGCAATGATCAATCTGAAGGGCGTGCTGGATCGCTACAACATTCCGTTCCCGGCCATTCCGGAACTCGGCCTTAGCGGCCAGGAAATCAGCGAAATCGACATGAACGACATCATTCCGGTCTTCTAAACCGCAACAAACTGCTGGCCGGTGCTCGGCAAGGGGCGCCGGCCTTACCTCAACAGAAAAACACTGCAGAAAAGGGGAAAACAATGACTCGCATCATCATGCAACCCTCGGGCAAATCCGTCGATTGCGCTTACGGCGACACCGTACTCATGGCGCTCGAAAAAGCGGGCTACGCCTTGCCTAACAACTGTCGCGCCGGTGCCTGCGGCGAATGCAAAGTGAAGGTTACCAACGGCCAATTCGACCAGGGCATGGTTCTCGACATGGCGCTCTCCCAGGAAGAGCGCAAACAGGGCTACGGCCTGATGTGCATGGCCAAGCCGATTTCAGAGGAACTGACCATCGAATGGGGTACTGCAGATGCGCAGCCAAAACTCTTCCCGCCACGCCAAGACGCCCTCTTCGTCGTCACTGAAAAACGGCCTATAGCCCAGCGGGTCGCCGAATTGCGCCTGCGTCCGGTCGGTCAACCCATCCGTTACTGGCCCGGTCAGTACGTCACCATTGGCGATCCTCGCGCCGACATTCCGCCCCGCGCCTATTCCATTTCCAACGCGCCGCGCCCGGACGGCGAACTGGTTTTACAGGTCGCCCGTGCCGAGGGCGGCGTCACCAGCAACTGGATCCACGATCAATTAAACATCGGTGAAAGCGTCAAGATATCCGGCGCTTACGGCACGTTCATCGGCGACCCGTCGGTCGACACCCCGGTGCTCTGCCTGGCTGCCGGAACCGGCCTCGCCCCGATTCTGGCACTGGCCGAAGCCGCCCTTCGCCGCGGCTTCAAAAAATCGGTCACCATGCTCTTTTCCGCTCGCGCCAAGGACGATGTCTACAGCCAGGGCCTGATGGCCTGGTGGCGAACCAAGCATCGCAATTTCGACTATAAGATCACGCTGACCAGGGAAGAAGAGGCTGGCTATCTTGCCGGCCGCATTGATGTCGTACTGCCCAAGCTGTTCCCAGATCTATCCAGGCACACCATTTTTGCAGCGGGCAGTCCGGAATTTGTTGACACCTGTCGGGCAACAGTCAAGCAACTGGGCGCCAAAGATGAATTGATCCACACTGAAGGCTTTTTTGCCCAGCAACAAGCAGTCGTCGCCGATGCCGATCACCTGCTCCCGTTCTAAAATGCCCTTTTCTGCTAAGAACTCTGTTCAGAAATGGGCAGAATCGCTACCATGTAAGCCCTTTACGCCTGCATATCCTGACAACTCTCGTGATTCCTCCCATTCAGAAACACCTTGACAATTTTCGGCAGCAGAGCCGCATGCAGGCCGGTTCGCTGATTATTTCTGTTTTTGGCGATGCCGTTCTGCCGCGCGGCGGGCGCATCTGGCTTGGCAGCCTGATTGGCCTGCTTGAACCCTTGCAACTCAATGAACGGCTCATCAGAACTTCTGTTTTCCGTCTCGCCAAAGAAGAATGGCTGCGCACCGAAGCCCATGGCCGGCGCGCAGATTACATGCTGACGCCCGCAGGGCAACGCCGCTTTGAAGAAGCATCCCGCCATATTTATGCATCCAACGCCCCGATCTGGGATCGCCGCTGGCGTCTCATTCTGACGGTCGGAGAACTGGATCCCAAGCAGCGTGAACGTCTGCGTCGCGCGCTCTTCTGGCAAGGTTTTGGCGTACTCGGTTCGGATTGTTTTGTGCATCCAAGCGCTGACCTGACTACCGCATTCGATGCACTCATGACGGATGGCATGACCGATCTGCTCAGCCATTTGATGCCATTGCTCGCCGCCGACTCGCGCTTAGGCCTCTCCGCCAGCGACGTCGACATGGTGAAGTGTGCCTGGAACCTGGAACAGCTTGCAACGGCCTATGCAGATTTCGCAAACCGCTACCACCCGATTCTGGAAACGCTGCGCCGCGACACATACGGGGAAATTGACGATGAAAGCGCTTTTTTGCTGCGCACTCTGCTCATCCACGACTATCGCCGATTATTGCTACGCGACCCGGAACTTCCCGATGTACTGCTTCCGATCAACTGGCCCGGGCAGAAAGCCCGCCTGCTGTGCAAGGAACTCTACCGGCGACTGCTTACCCCCTCCGAGCGCCACCTTGACCTGCACATGAAACTGGCCAATGGCACAACCCCGGCAGCCTCGCCCATGCTGGCTGAGCGCTTCCAGAATGAAGACCCGCTGACCCTGCCCAAGCTAATCAGCGCTTTTTTTCAGATCCACCAGCGGAACGACGCCAGGCACCTGGATGCGCTTGCGATCGGCCTCCACTGCCGTCAGCGGCGCAGTTTCCTGCATGCTCGCCAGGCTGCGGCGGGCCAGCTCGTGATAAGTGCGCGTCCCATCACTTTTCCAGGAAATTTCCTCTTCGCTGAGTTGGCGAATTACCTTGGCCGGCATCCCGGCAGCCAGGCTGCGCGGCGGAATTTCCGCTCCGGCTTTTACAAAGGCACAAGCCGCCACTATCGCCGATTCACCAATCACGGCCTTATCCATGATTACCGCATTCATGCCAATCAGAGCATTCCTGCCGATACGGCAACCGTGCAACACCGCGCCATGGCCGATGTGACCGTCCTCTTCAACCACCGTATCAGTCCCCGGAAACCCATGCATGACACAGGTATCCTGGAGATTGGCCCCACGCTCCAGAATCAGACGACCAAAGTCACCGCGCAAACTGGCGCAGGGACCGACATAGCAGCCAGGGCCGACAATCACATCGCCAATCAGCACGGCACTGGGGTGGACAAAAGCCGTCGGATCGACAACGGGAACGATGCCGTCAATGGCATAAACGCGTAGAGAATTCATCGGTAATGCTCCATTATGGAATGCGCAAGATTCTATATGATAAAATTTATTTTTAATAACGTAACTAAAAACAGATCATGACCGAAGGAAAACACGGCGTCCAGTCACTCGAAATCGGCATGGGCATCTTGCGTGCCATGGTCAGCGGGCAGCGCTCGATGATGCTCAAGGACATTGCTGCGGCAGCCGACATGCCCGCCTCCAAGGCGCATCGCTATCTGGTCAGCCTGATTCGCGCCGGACTGGTTGAACAGGATTCGATGACATCGCGCTACAACCTGGGGCCGTTTGCCCTCAACATCGGCCTGGTCGCCATTGACCGACTCGACAGGATACGGCTCGGGCTCACTGCCATTGCCGAATTGCGCGACGCCATTAATGAGACTACTGCGCTGGCAGTTTGGGGTGAAACCGGCCCTATCGTTATACGCTGGGAGCGGCCACGACGCCCGATCACGGTCAACGTGGTCACGGGAACCTCATTAAGCTTGCTGACGACGGCCAGCGGACGGGTTTTTGCCGCCTGGCTGCCGAAGACTTTCGTCGATCCGTTGATTGCCAAGGAACTGAAAAGCAAGGCCTTGCCCAATCTCAAGACCAGAAACGATGTGGAAACCATGCTTGAAAAGATCCGGGCAGAAGGTGTGGCGCCCATTTTTGACCACTACATCAAGAACGTCGAGGCAGTCGCAGCCCCCGTTTTCAATTTCAAGAATGAAATTACGATGGCTCTGGTCGTGGTCGGCGTCGAGGGCATGATCGATCTGAATCCAGACAGCCCGGTCATCACCGGATTAAAACACTCGGCCAAGGAACTCTCTCTGCGCCTCGGCGCGACATGCGAACAACCCTAGCAGCTCACAGCATCGTTGAGTAAATCAATTAATGTGCAAGACGGCGTCAAAACTCGGCTGTGGATTCACAAAAAATACGGGAGTATCAGTCATTTTCATGCCATTCCCCGCATAGTTTTATTGGGGTTTTAAATATACTCCCGTATGCATATGGAGCATGCCCGCCCCCATCATGGACGGTGCGTAACATCAATTACTTGATCAGTGTTGCCTCAGGCGGACCTGGTGGATTAACTCGGTGCGGCTGGTGGCGCCGGCCTTGGAAAAAATGTGGCTCAAATGGGTGCGGACAGTGGGAAAACTGATCGACAGCTTGCGCGAGATCTCCTTGTCGGAATAGCCCTCCAATATCAGCGAGCAAACTTGCGCTTCGCGTTGGGTCAGCCCGAAACATTGCGTCAGGTCGCACACTGCGGGCAACTGGCGATGCAGTGGCACCAGTTGAATCAGCGCGCCGGCCTGCGTTTGTTCGGCGCACTGGATGCGGACCGTGGTAGCCCGATAACCAACCCAGAACCGTTCGCTCACGTCCAGCGTATTTTTTCCGGCTTCCTGCAGAAAACCAGTGAGTGCGGCCAGTTGCGATTGCTCAGTCTGTTCCATCAATGCGCTGGCGCTGCGATTGTGCTGCAGTACAGCGCCCTCGCTATCAAGCATGAAACAGGGGTCCGGATGACTGGCCCACAGCGCTTGCCAGTTGTCGCTGTTGTTGCGCTCACGCTGCAGTGCTGTCAGCTGCGCCAGCGCATGGGCCAGATGCGGCTTCAGTAGCTCCAGCAAGGTTACTTCGCGCGGTCCGAATTCGGGCTGCTGCCGCGCGCGCCAGATACGCAGATCGCCAATATGCTGGTCGCCGTCGTACAGATGCAGGTCAATGCCATGGTGCAGGCCGCCGCAGATCAGGAAATCGTTGAAAAACTCCGTCTTTTCCAGCTCGGACTGCGCAATCACTGCCGATACCAGCGTTGCCTGACGCCGCTGCTGCAGCAGCGGCGTGATCGGGTCATGGTATTGAAAATACTCCTCATACAAGGCCAGCCTGTCCGGTTCGATATTCAGTGCGACGCAGTCTTCGAAGCGACCGGTCGCATTATTCCTGACATACGATGCCAGATAATCGGCGCGCAACAGTCGGAGGATGGCCTGCGCCATCTCCTGCCGGATGCGCCGCGAGCTATCGCCGTGGTGCAGACTGGCGATGATCTCCAGCAGCAGATGCAGTTCTTCGCGGGTCGGCGCATACATCGGCTTATTTCCCGGCGTAACCGAGGCGGTAGGAAACCGTTTGCGCGCAAGCCTGCAGTTCGCGCGCGATCGGGCCATCCCAGGACGAGTCGAAGCTGCCGGATGAGCCGGTGGCGGTAATCACCAGCGCCAGCGACTGCTTGCTGTCGAACACCGGCGCGCTGAATGCGCTGATGCCGGGAATCGGAAAGCCCTCGACCCGCGCCAGGCCGCGCTGACGCACTTCGGCCAATGTTGCTTCGTGTTGCTGCAACGCGTTCTTCGAGGTGTTTTGCGCCAGCACCTCCTGATCCTTCAACTCTCTGGCCAGCGCTGCTTCGACCAGCTTGACCGGCATAAATGCCGAAAATACCTGTCCGGTGGCGGTGCCCAGCATCGACATCACCGAACCGGGGCGCAGGTTCACATGCAGCGGCCGGTTCGAGTCGCCCAGATACACCACGGTCGGGCCATGGGTGCCCCAGACCGCCAGCACAACAGTTTGCTCGATGCGGACGGCGAGACTGGTGATTTCCGGGATCGCCAGCTTGATCGGATTTTGCTGTTGCAGGCAGACCAGTCCTATCTGAAACGCGAACGGTCCCAGCCCATAGTTGCCGCTGACCGGATCCTGCTCGGTGAGGCCGACCGCGCCAAAGCTGGCCAGGTACGGATGCGCCTTGGACGGCGTCATGTTGGCCGCTTTTGCCAGCGTGCTCAGCGACATCGGCTGCCGGTGGTTCACCAGCGCCATCAGCAACTGGTTGCCAACCTCGATCGCCTGTATCCGCCGGCTGGCCTTGGGAGGGAGTAATGACATGCAATTCTCCTTGATCATGAAAATTCCGACTGTGCCGGTAAATCCAGCAGCAATTCAACACCGATTATCAGAACATTAAATTGATTCGTCAATATCAACAAATTTGATGATAGCAAATTGATTCGCTATCGACGAATATTGATTCAGCTGAGATCGATTAAAAAAATACGACATGCATGCCGATAGCAAGGTTGGAAAGACAACTTTTCCCGGCAACCGAAAAACCAGAGAAAACGAAGGAGACACGAGAGAAATGAAACGAATTGGTGTAGTGGGATGGAGCGCACTTGCCCTGCTGGGCGGCTGGGCCGATGGCGCGCTGGCACAGAACGTGAAGATCGGCTCGTTCTTGTCGGTGACCGGGCCGGCGGCCTTTCTGGGCGTCCCGGAGCTGAAGACGCTGCAGCTGTATGTCGACAAGATCAACCAGGGTGGCGGCATACTCGGTCGCCAGCTGGAGCTGGTGCATTACGACGATGCCAGCGATGCGGGCAAATCGAACAGCTTTGCCTCGCGCCTGATCAATGACGACAAGGTCGATGTGATTATCGGCGGCACCACCACCGGCGGCTCGATGGCGGCAATCCCGCTGATGGCAAAAGGCAGCATGCCATTCATCTCGCTGGCTGGCGGCGTCAGCATCATCGAGCCAGTCAAGAAATGGGTGTTCAAGGTGCCGCATACCGACCGCATGGCGGCCGAAAAGATATTTTCCGACCTGAAAAAACGCAACCTGAAAAAAGTCGCCTTGCTGTCCGAGTCGACCGGTTTCGGCCAATCCGGACGCAAGGAGACGCTGGCGGTCGCCTCGAAATATGGAATCGAACTGGTCGCCGACGAGACTTACGGCCCGAAAGATACCGACATGACGGCGCAGCTGACCAAGATCAGGAATGTGCCCGGTGTGCAAGCGCTGTTTGTATTCGGCCTGGGACAGGGTCCGGCGCTGGTGTCGAAAAACATCGCACAGCTCGGCATCAATCTGCCCCATTACGAATCGCATGGCGTCGCCTCGGAAGAGTTCATCAAACTGGCCGGCCCCGCCGCTGAGGGCATCCGTTTACCGGCTGCGGCGCTGCTGGTGGCCGACAAGCTGCCGAAGACCGATCAGCAAAAACAGGTCGTGACCGACTACACGAAAAATTACACCGAGCACTACAAATCGGATGTGTCGACCTTCGGCGGCCATGCCTACGATGCATTGATGATCTATGTCGGCGCGGTTAAAAAAGCCGGCAGCTTCGACAAGGAAAAAGTGCGTACTGCAATCGAGCAAACCCGCAATTTCGTCGGCACCGGCGGCGTGGTCAACATGAGTGCCACCGATCATCTCGGGCTGGATGCTTCGGCGTTTCGCCTGCTGGAAATCCGCAAAGGCGAATGGAGCATGGCCGAATAAGCACTGGAAACAGGCGGCCTGAGCTGCTCGCGGCCGCTTTTCCGGGTTTTTTCCAATGAAAACATACTGGGGACTGTATATAAAAAAGCCCAATGAAAACGTGCGGCAGATGCATTGTTTTTACATATACCCCTCAAATTAATCGAATTTTACGGCCTGATTAGCACAAGAAATTTCCGGAAAATGCCGCGCAATGATGGCGGCCCAACTTTACGCACTATAAGGAGTTCAGATGAACCAGAAAAAATTTGCCTCGCAAGCCGACCTCGAACAGAAAAAGGTCAGCTTCGACCAGTTGTCCGAGCATGCCTATGCGTACACCGCCGAGGGCGACCCGAACACCGGCATCATCATCGGCGACGAGGCGGTGATGGTGATCGACACCCAGGCCACGCCGGTGATGGCGCAGGACGTGGTGCGCCGCATCCGCGAAGTCACCGACAAGCCGATCAAGTATGTGGTGATGAGCCATTACCACGCGGTGCGCGTGCTCGGCGCCAGCGGCTACAAGCAGCATGGGCTGGAGCACATCATCGCCAGCAAGGATACGTATGACCTGATCGTCGAGCGCGGCGCGTTCGACATGGATAGCGAGATCGGCCGTTTCCCGCGCCTGTTCCAGGCGGTCGAATCGGTGCCGGGCCTGACTTGGCCGACGATCGTGTTCCAGCAAGAGATGACGCTCTGGCTCGGCAAGCTCGAAGTGAAGATCATGCAACTCGGACGCGGCCATACCAAGGGCGATACCGTGGTCTGGCTGCCACAGGACAAGGTGCTGTTTTCCGGCGACCTGGTCGAATTCGACGCGACGCCGTATGCGGGTGACGCTTACTTCCAGGATTGGCCGCAAACGCTGGACAACCTGGCTGCGCTGCAGGCGGAAAAACTGGTGCCGGGACGCGGCGCCGCGCTCAAGACGGCAGAGCAAGTCAAGGCCGGGCTGGAAGGCACGCGCGACTTTGTGCGGGATCTGTTCGCTGCGGTGCGCCAGGGCACGCAGCAGGGCAAGGATCTGAAGTCGATTTACAAGGAAACCTATGCGCAGCTGCAGCCGAAATACGGCAACTGGGTGATTTTCGACCATTGCATGCCGTTTGACGTGACGCGCGCCTACGACGAAGCGACCCAGTATCCCGATCCGCGCATCTGGACTGCCGAACGCGATGTCGAGATGTGGAAGTCGCTGGAAGGCTGAGCTGGTGCAAGGAGACGCGCCGACAGAAGAGCGTCGGCGGGATAACAGAAACCGGACGCATTGTTGCTGCTAAAACAATAGCGAGCCGGATTATCGAGGAGACGGGCATGCAACAAACCTATACCTATTCAAAATTCCCCTATACCACGCCGGAAGAAATCAGCAGCGGCGCATTGCGGCGCTACCCGGTGGTGGTGGTCGGCGCCGGCCCGGCCGGTCTGGCGGCGGCGATCGATTGCCGCCTGCAGAACATCCCGGTGCTATTGCTCGACGACGACGACACGGTCTCGGTCGGCTCGCGCGGCCTGTGCTACGCGAAGCGGGCGATCGAAGTGCTGGACCGGCTCGACTGCGGCGATCCGGTCATGGAAAAAGGCGTGAGCTGGAATGTCGGCCGCACTTTTTTCCGCAACGATGAAGTGTTCAGCTTCAATCTGCAGCCGGACGCCGACCAGAAACGGCCCGGCATGGTCAATCTGCAGCAGTATTACCTGGAAGAATACCTGGTGCAGCGGGCCGTGTCGGCGGGCGTGACGCTGCGCTGGAAGAACAAGGTGGTATCGGTGCAGCAGCAGGATGGCGGCGTCAGGTTGCAGGTCGAAACGCCGGACGGCATGTATCAGATCGAAGCCGACTGGCTGATCGTGGCGGACGGCGCGCGCAGCCCGATCCGCAACATGCTGGGGCTGGAAACCGAAGGCAAGATTTTCATGGACCGCTTCCTGATCGCCGATGTCGTGATGAAGGCCGATTTCCCGGCCGAGCGCTGGTTCTGGTTCGATCCGCCGTTTCATCCGAACCAGTCGGTGCTGCTGCACCGCGAAGCCGACAATGTCTGGCGCATCGATTTCCAGCTCGGCTGGGATGCCGATCCGGACGAAGAAAGAAAACCGGAAAAAGTGATCCCGCGGATCAAGGCGATGCTGGGCGACGAGCGCGAATTCGAGCTGGAATGGGTCAGCGTGTATACCTTCCAGTGCCGCCGCATGAAAAGCTTCCGCCACGGCAAATGCCTGTTTGTCGGCGATGCCGCGCACCAGGTATCGCCATTCGGCGCGCGCGGCGCCAATTCCGGCTTGCAGGATACCGACAACCTGGTCTGGAAGCTGAAACTGGTGATGGATGGCAAGGCGCCCGACCAGCTGCTGGACACGTATTCGGAAGAACGCTGCTTTGCCGCCGATGAAAACCTGATGAATTCGACCCGCTCGACCGATTTCATCACGCCCAAGAGCAGCACCAGCAAGACCTTCCGCAATGCGGTGCTGAAGCTGGCCGAAAAACATGCGTTCGCCCGCAAACTGGTCAATTCCGGCCGGCTGTCGGTGCCGGCCTTCCTGACTGAATCTCGCCTGAATACGCCGGATGCGGAGCAATTTAGCGGCGACATGGTGCCGGGCGCGCCGATGGATGACGGCCCGGTCAAGCTCGGCACGCAAGACGGCTGGCTGATCGACCAGCTCGGCAATCGTTTCCAGGGCCTGTATTTCTGCGACGATCCGGCCGCAATCCCGGACGCTGTGCTGACACAGTTCTGCCGTGCTGGCGCAAGGCGCATTGCCGATCGAGGCACTGGTGATTAGCGCCAAGCCGGGCCACCTCGCGCAACGCGAAAGTCTTGCTCGACGCCAATGGCGTGATCGCCAGACGCTACGACGCACAGGACGGCAGCTATTATCTGGCGCGCCCCGACCAGCATGTCGCTGCCCGCTGGCGCACGTTCGACGCGGCACGCGTGCAACAGGCGCTGGCCCGTGCCACTTGCAACCTTTAACCGGAGAATCAACATGACACTGAATCTGGATCCGAATTTCAGCGAATCGGGCAAGCGCTATTTCCGCGAATTCTCACCCGGCGACGACTTTTACGAAGCGCTGATCGACACCCATCGCGACCTTTCCGACGAACAGAGCGCGCTGCTGAATGCGAAGCTGATTTTGCTGTTGGCCAACCATATCGGCGATATCACGGTGCTGCGCTCGGCGATGCAACTGGCGCGCGAAGACCTCTGAACGCAATGCGCCCCCGCTTCATGACGAAAGGGCGCGCTGAAAAAATGCACGAATGGGTCGTTTGCCAGCGACTCATTCATCAACACCCTCATTGGAGATACAGATGAAGATCAAGAAAATTCACCACGTGGCTTATCGCTGCATCGACGCTAAACAGACGGTCGAATGGTACGGCAAGTATCTGAACATGGATTTCGTGCTGGCGATTGCCGAGGATCAGGTGCCGTCGACCGGCGAGCCGGATCCCTACATGCACATCTTCCTGGACGCCGGCGGCGGCAATGTGCTGGCGTTTTTCGAGCTGCCGCAGCAGGCGCCGATGGACCGCGACCGCAACACGCCGGCCTGGACCCAGCATCTGGCGATGGAAGTCGGCTCGATCGAAGAAATGCTGGAGGCCAAGCAGCGCCTGGAGGCCGACGGCATCGAAGTGATCGGGCCGACCGACCATACGATCTTCAAGTCGATCTATTTCTTCGACCCCAGCGGCCACCGGCTGGAACTGGCAGTCAATACCGGCACCCCGGAGATGATGCAGAAGCTCGACGACGTCAAGTGGGAGATGATCGAGGAATGGGCGCGCACCAAGAAAGCACCGAAGCACGCGGCCTGGATGCATGACGGCAGTTACTCGCCATCAGTCGCCGAGCAGTAAACCCGCTTTCGGGCAGCTGACAAGCGGGATGAAATCCTCACCGAATCTGAACAGACGGCTTGCATGCCCTTGCAGCAAAAACGCGCATGTTCGCTGCCGCCGTCGGTTCAAATTCCGCGATCCCGGGAGTCTATCCGGCTGATGGTGATTCAATCTGCAGCGCACCCGATTCATAAGCTGAAGCGAGCTCGCAATAGATCATCTTTATTTGGAAATGGTAGTTCAATATTCTCAGTACAAGAATGCACTCAACAGCGAAATAGATACATATATAAAAATTACTGAATTTTTTTGTATCATTTCTTATTGACAGAATATATTCCTTATTTCAGAATGCAAGCACAATAAAAATCAGTGTGTCCCTTCATTGAAACGATACGGAGATAAATAATGCCCAAGCAGTCGAACAGCGGCCTGGCTTTTGCCAAGACAGGAAGGGGAACTTGATGCTTGCCCAGTTTCTGCAATTTCTTTTTTCAGGCATCACGGTTGGCGCCACATACGCGCTGTCTGCCTTGGGCTTCACGCTGATCTACAACGCCAGCAACGTAATCAACTTTGCCCAGGGTGAGTTCATCATGCTCGGTGGCATGCTGGCGGTTTTTTTTACCCAGGCCGGATTGCCTTTTCCTGTAGCACTGCTGCTGGCGATTCTGTTACCGGCCGTCGTCGGCGTGCTGGTGGAAAAACTGGCGATTGAGCCAGTCAAGGGCGCTGAAACGGTGACGCTGATCATCATCACCATCGGCGCTTCGCTCGTCATTCGTGGCCTGGTCCAGGTCTGGCTGGGCAAAGGGACGCACAGCTTGCCGGCTTTTTCCGGCGATGCCCCAATCCACATCCTCGGCGCCACCCTGATGCCGCAAAGTCTCTGGGTACTGGGCGGAACCGCACTGGTAGTGATTGCCCTATGGTATTTTTTCAACCGGACCCTGCAAGGCAAAGCGATGCTCGCCACTTCCTACAACCGGCTGGCAGCAGAACTGGTCGGGATCAATACCAGCTGGGTGCTATTCATGAGTTTTGCCATGTCGGCGGCCCTCGGCGCCCTCGGCGGCATCCTGGTCACGCCGATTACGCTGACTTCCTACGATGCAGGGATCATGCTTGGACTGAAAGGCTTTGTCGCCGCTGTCGTGGGCGGCCTTGGCAACGGCCTGGGCGCCGTAATCGGGGGGCTGCTGGTTGGCATACTTGAAGCCATGGGCGCCGGCTACATTTCTTCCGCCTACAAGGATGCCATTCCCTTCGTGCTCATCCTCTTTATTCTCTTTTTCATGCCACGCGGACTGTTTGGCGGCAAATCAACGGATCGGGTGTAAGCATGCAAAAGAACGTCTACTTTGGCCTTTATTTCGTCATAGGCATCCTGCTGGTTCTGCCCTTCGTGCTGCCCAACAGTTTTTACCTCGACCTCGCCATCCGCATGGCGATCAATGCGGTAATTGTTCTGGGCTTGAACCTGCTGATCGGTTTCGCCGGGCAAATCAGCCTTGGTCATGCTGGCTTCCTGGGCATCGGCGCCTACGCCTCTGCCGTGCTACCCACCCATTTCGGCTGGCATCCGGTGCTGGCCATGGTTGCGGGCGCTACTGCCACCGGCCTGCTGGCCGCGCTGGTCGCCCGTCCGATCTTCAAACTGAAGGGACACTACCTGGCCATGGCCACACTCGGCCTCGGCATCATCCTCAACATCGCCCTGCGCAACGAAGCAGCCTGGACCGGTGGCCCGGATGGCATGCCGGTGCCGGCGATGGGTTTGCTTGGCTTTGAACTGAGCAGCGACAAGCACTGGTACTGGGTCGTCGCGCTGCTGCTCTCGGTCAGCGTCTGGGCATCGCTTAACCTGATTGACTCGCCGTTCGGCCGTGCGCTGCGCGCCTTGCATGGTTCGGAGGTCGCGTCACAGGTCGTCGGAGTCGATGTGGTGCGTTACAAGGTGGCGATATTTGTCATGTCCGCAGTTTTTGCCAGCCTGATGGGCAGCGTCACTGCGCACTATGTCGGCTTCGTAACGCCCAATCTTGCCGATTTCTTCCACTCCATCGAACTGGTCACCATGGTCGTGATTGGCGGCATGGCCTCGGTCTATGGTTCATTGCTCGGTGCAGTACTGCTCACCGCACTGCCCCAGGTCCTGGCCACCTTTGAGGGCTGGGAAACGGTTGCCTTCGGCGCCATCCTGATGATCTGCATGATTTTCATGCCCAAGGGACTGGTCCCCACGCTGGCGGCCAAATTCGGAAAGGGAGAATAAGCATGGCACTACTCGATGTCAACCAACTCTCGATTCACTTTGGCGGAGTCAAGGCGGTTCAAAATGTCAGCTTCAGCATTGATGCCGGGATTGTCTATGCGGTCATCGGCCCCAATGGCGCCGGCAAGACCACGCTGTTCAATCTGATCACCGGGGTATACACCCCCACCAGTGGCGAAATCAAGCTCGACGGTGAATCCATCGGTGGTAAAACACCGAACGAACTGGCCAAACGCGGCGTTGCCCGCACTTTCCAGAACCTGCAGATCTGCATGAACATGAGCGCCATCGAGAACGTGATGGTCGGCGCCCATCTGCGTCTGGATCGCAATCCGCTCAAAGCCGCGCTGCGTTTTCCAAGCCTGAAGCGCCGGGACCGCGAACTACACGACGAAGCCGCCGAGTTAATGCGTTTTATCGGTCTGGAAAAATACATCAAAGCCCGCGCAGATAGCATGCCGTATGGCGCCCTTAAGCGACTGGAAATTGCCCGGGCGCTGGCCTTGAAACCACGGCTGATCTTTCTCGACGAACCGGCCGCCGGCCTGAACCCCAAGGAAACCATCGAAGTCGATGAACTGGTGCGCAAGATCGCTGATTCCGGCGTCACCGTCGTTCTGGTCGAACACGACATGAAAATGGTAATGAACCTCTCGGACCGCATCCTCGTGCTCGACTACGGCAAAAAGCTTGCCGAAGGCACCGGCGAGGAAGTTCGCAAGAATCCCGACGTGATCGCCGCTTATCTCGGCGTCCAAGCATAAAAAAGGGGAACAGCATGGAAGCACTCCGCATCATCAGTGACGAGCACCGCAATCTCTGGCGCATCGCGACCACGGTCGATCTGGTGGCCGATGAAATCGAAGCCGGTAGCGAGATCGACCGCCACTTTTTCAACTCGGTCTTCGATTACATCGAACAGTTCATTGACCGCTCGCACCACCCCAAGGAAGATGACTTTCTCTTCCGCATCCTGCGCATGCGCAGCGCCGATGCCGCCGCCATCCTCGACCGCCTTCAGGCAGAACACCACAATGGCCCGGAAAATCTCAAGCGCCTGCGTGAACAATTGACAGTCGCAGCGGGCAGCAAGCTGAACAATGCCAGTTTCGCTGCTGCCCTGCGTGTTTATACCCAGGGCCTGAAAAGCCATATCCGCTCTGAAGAAAAGGATGTGATCCCGCTTGCCAGAGAGACGTTTAACGCAGCAGACTGGGCCGAAATCGATAGCGCTTTCCTCAACAACGAAGACCCGCTCTTCGGCGAAAAGGCAAAAGCGGAATTTCGTGAACTGTTCCACCGCATTGTCAGTCTCGCCCCCGATACCGTCGGCCTGGGAGCACAGTCAGCAGGCCAGCTACAAGCGAATGCCGCGCCAGACAAGACGGATGTCCTGCTCAGCGTAAACGGCATGGAAAGTTGTTATGGCCGCATCAAGGCCCTGAAGGGCATCAGCCTCGAAGTACGCCGGGGTGAAACGGTCGCTCTGGTCGGTGCCAATGGCGCGGGCAAGACGACGTTCCTGCGCACTTTGTCCGGAGTGCAACCGATGAGCGCGGGCAGCATCCATTTTTACGGGGAAGATATCAGCAAGCTGCGCGCCGACATGCGCATGCGTCGTGGCATATGCCAGTCACCGGAAGGGAGGCAGGTTTTTGGGCCGCTTTCGATCGAAGACAATTTGCGTTTGGGCGCTTACACCCAACCAAAAAATCAGGTCGAGGGCGACCTGGAGATGGTTTTCTCGATGTTCCCGATCCTGAAGGAAAAGCGCAAGTTGCCTGCCGGAACACTGTCCGGTGGTCAGCAGCAGATGCTGGCAATTAGCCGGGCACTGATGGGTCGCCCGAAAATGCTGCTGCTCGACGAACCCTCGATGGGTCTGGCTCCGCTGCTGGTAGAAGAGGTGTTTAACGTCGTCAAGACACTCAAGGCACAAGGCATGACTATTGTTCTTGTTGAGCAAAACGCCTTTGCCGCCCTCGCCATTGCTGATCGCGGCTATGTGCTGGAAACCGGCACAATCACCCTCACCGGAACAGGCCGGGAACTCATCAACAACGAACAGGTGCGCGCAGCCTATCTCGGAATGTAAGGAGTCATTTTAAATTTTGCGAGATGAGATTCAAGCATGGACTTTCTGAAACTACGTAGCACAAGCATCGGCGTCAGGATTGGTGTCGGAATAAGTTTTCTGATGATCGGTTTTACAGCAATTATTTTTATTGTTTGTCTACTTGCGTGGCAAAGCAAGCTGAACCACCAGTTAATGGTGGTACTTCTCGCTGCCAACGGCGTTCTGGTAGTTCTGGGCGGTATTTCCACATGGCTTCTCATCCGCAGCATCACCCATCCACTTCATGCTGCGGTCTCTATTGCCAAGAGGGTTGCAGCAGGAGATCTTTCTTCTCAGGTAAAAGTGATTGGCAAGGATGAAATCAGTGAACTGGTCACTGCGCTGAGCGGCATGAATACGAATTTGCTCAAAATTGTGAGCGACGTACGTACCGGAAGTGACGTGATTCTTTCTACCTCTTCGGAAATTGCAGCAGGCAACGCCGATCTTTCGTCACGAACCGAATCTCAAGCAAGTTCATTGGAAGAAACAGCAAGTGCATTGGAGCAACTTAATTCTGCAATCCAGCACAATGCGAAGAATGCGCTCCAGGCAAACGAGATGGTTGCGTCAGTACAAAACGCCGCTTCAAATGGTGGCAAGGTTGTCGGGCAAGTCGTTGGCACAATGGCGTCAATCAAAGAAAGTTCACGCAAGATCGTCGACATTATCGGCGTGATTGACGGCATCGCTTTTCAGACCAACATTCTCGCGTTGAATGCATCAGTTGAAGCAGCGCGTGCCGGTGAGCAAGGCAGAGGATTTGCGGTGGTAGCTTCCGAGGTTCGAAGCCTTGCACAGCGTTCGGCAGAAGCCGCTAAGGAAATCAAACTATTGATAGGACGCTCAGTTGAAGCCGTCGAAGCGGGTAGCAAGTTAGTTGATAAAGCTGGCAGCACAATGGATGACATTGTCGCGTCGGTCAAAGATACAGTCCACGTCGTGAACGAAATCACTGAGGCCTGCCAGGAGCAAAGCGTTGGCATTGATGAGGTCAATCGGGCAGTGGTTCAAATGGATCAAATGACCCAACAGAACGCGGCCCTGGTGGAACAGGCATCGGCTGCAGCGGAGAATATGCGTCAGCAAGCGGTGACTATGAGGCAAACCGTTAGCGCATTCAAGCTTGAACAAAATCAAAATGAAGCAGAGGCCATGGTGCAGCGAGCTGTCGCATATATCAGAGCTAACGGCAAGGACAAGGCGTTTTCAGAATTCAGCAAACCTGCTGCGCAGTTCAAGAACCGCGATTTGTATATCAATGTCATTGATCTGCACGGAAACACTAAAGCGCATGGCGAAAATCCGAAACTGATAGGGAAGAATTTAATCGACATAAAAGATGCTGATGGGAAGCACTTTATTAAGAACTTCGTGCAAGTTGCCAAAAATGCCGGCCGTGGCTGGGTTGACTACCGGTGGACAAATCCAGTCACCGCTGTAGTCGAATCAAAATCTACTTATATTGAAAAAGTCGGCGATTACATTATCGGGTGCGGAATCTACAAGGTTTAATTGGCTTGTGGCATTAATATTTGCCACAAGGTTAAATCCACCCGGCCGATATAACAGTTCGATCCGATGATGGCGTCGCCGATCAATCCCGCTGACGGATGATTGAGAAATAGCTACATGCCCGCATAATTCGCCCCCCGCCGCCCTGTGGCACGTCCCTGACGATGTTCTGCGTCGGATCCTTGGTATGGGCATCACAAGTCTTGAAGATGGATTGTCGTTCCAGGGGCATTTGAAGACTCGCACTACCCCGGCTTCCAACTCCAAAACAACGACGATTCCTATGTAGTGAAGTGATGTGCTTGATGCAACGCAAGCAGCGCAGATGCAACGTGCGCTAATTTCAATAGGGCTTATTAAACTCTCTTAACCTGCACGGGCAAGCTTCGACCCATGAAATTCAAAGACTATTACGCCAGCCTCGGTGTGCCGCGCACAGCAACTCAGGATGAAATCAAGAGCGCGTATCGCAAACTGGCGCGCAAATACCATCCCGATGTTAGCAAGGAACCAGAGGCGGAGGCACGCTTCAAAGAAATGGGCGAAGCGTACAAAGTGCTCAAGGATCCGGAAACACGCGCCGCCTACGACCAAGTCGGCAACCAACGACAAGACGGGCAGGAGTTCCAGCCACCGCCGAACTGGGATGCCGGCTTCGAATTCAGCGGCCGCGATGCCGGGACCGGCGACGGTGGCGATTACAGCGATTTTTTCGAATCTCTGTTCGGCCGCAGGGCCGGACCAGGGCATGCGTCGCAGCGGGCCATGCATACGCAGGGCCAGGACCATCATGCCAAGGTAGAGATCGATCTGAAAGACGCCTACCATGGGGCGCAACGCAGCATCTCGCTGCGCATGCCGGTGATGGATGCCCAGGGGCGCGTCAGCAGCCAGGAACGCAAGCTCGACATCCATATCCCGAAAGGGATTCGCGAGGGGCAGCATTTGCGCCTGAACGGACAGGGTGGGCCGGGACTCGGCCAGGGGAAGGCTGGTGACCTGTATCTGGAGATCGTATTTCGTCCTCACCCGCATTATCGGGTTGATGGGCGCGATGTCTATTTCGATTTGCCGCTGGCACCTTGGGAAGCCGCGCTCGGCGGCAGCATCACTGCTCCGACGCCCGAAGGCACGGTGCATCTCACCATCCCGCCCGGCTCAAGCGCCGGGCGAAAATTGCGCTTGAAAGGTCAAGGCATTCCAGGCAATCCGGCCGGCGATCTGTACGCAGTGCTGGTAATCGCGCTACCTCCCGCCAGCGACGAGCGCGCCAAGGAAGCCTACCGTGCGATGGCGCAAGCCTTCGACTTCAACCCTCGCACCCATCTGCAACCAGGATAATTTGCCATGAATCAATCAATTACGACCTATCTTCAAGGCCAAGTGGTCGAGGAAGAAATTGAGCTGACCCTGATCGAACTGTGCCAGGCTTGCGATGCGCCGCAGGAGCAGGTCACTATCTGGGTGCTGGAAGGGATGCTGGAGCCGAGTGGCCAGCAGCCGCAGGAGTGGCGCTTTGGCGGCGCAGCGCTGCGCCGCGCGCGTTTGGCACTGCGGCTCACGCGCGATCTCGAAATCAATCCGGCCGGCGTCGCACTGGCGCTGGATCTGCTAGATGAAATCGCCGCACTGAAAACCCAGCTCAAGCGACACAGCGCGCATTGAAAAGACGCCTAAGTGGGTCGCAGGCTATTCACCAAACAGTTGATTTATGAACAATCAATTTTAACGAATGGCAACAAGCAGAGATAACATGGGTTTGATGGGCAAACAGCACGATGCCCCGCGCATGATCCGGCACTGCTGGCATGATTCCGCTTTTTTTCAGGCTGCAGCCATGTTGATTGCCACCGGTATGCGCCTTCTGCCGAAATGCCCTGCCCGTTCTGCAAAACGTCCTGCTACGGCAGCGCTGCAGTGCGGGCAGCGGCCATCTTCGGTCAGCCGGTACTGTTCGATCTGATACCAGTCGCGCACAATCAGCGGCGCATGGCAATCCGGGCAGAAAGTGGTGTCGCCCTCCTGATTATGCACATTGCCGGTATACACATAATGCAATCCTTGCTGCAAGGCGATTTCCCGAGCGCGTACCAGCGTGGCCGGCGGCGTGGCGGGGATGTCCGCCATCTTGTAGTCGGGATGGAAAGCCGAAAAATGCAGTGGCACATCTGTACCCAACTCCTGCCTGATCCACTTGCTCATGGCGGTGAGTTCCTGATCCGAGTCGTTCTTTCCGGGAATGAGCAGCGTGGTGATCTCGAACCAGACATCGGTTTCGTGTCTTAAATAACGCAAGGTATCGAGTACCGGCGGCAAGTGCGAGCCGGTAAGCTTGAAATAAAAATCATCGGTGAATGCCTTCAGATCGACGTTCGCGGCATCGATTTTGGCGTAGAAATCGCGTCGGGCCTGATCGTGCATGTAGCCGGCGGTCACCGCTACCGTCTTGATGTCGTGCGCATGGCAGGCATCGGCCACATCCATCGCGTACTCGGCAAAGATGACCGGATCGTTGTAAGTGAATGCCACGCTCTTGCAGCCGGACTGCCGAGCAGCGGCAGCAATCGCTTCCGGCGTGGCCTGATCCATCAGGCGGTCCATGTCCCTGGATTTGCTGATATCCCAGTTCTGGCAGAATTTGCATGCCAGATTGCAGCCGGCCGTGCCGAACGACAGCACGCTGCTGCCAGGGATAAAAGTGGTTGAGCGGCTTTTTCTCGATCGGGTCGATACAGAAGCCGGACGATCGTCCGTAGGTAGTGAGTATCATCTGCTCACCCTGGCGCATACGCACAAAGCAGGCACCGCGCTGTCCTTCATGCAGCCGGCAATCGCGCGGACACAAGTCGCACTGCATTCGGCCATCGTCGAGAAGATGCCAGTAGCGGGCTGGATAGTTGGAATTTTCCATCATTAATCCCTGCGTTGTATTACCCTTTGTTTCAATGCGGCAAGTGCGATCCTGAGCTTGCCGGCTTCCGGCGGTGTTGCACGCCGAGTAATAATCATGCTTTCGCATTAAAAACATACTGGCGTATGTATTTTATTTTCCCGTAATATCCATATGCGGAATATCAGATGTTTTAACCTATACCCCGCCATATTTGATCTTACGCAGACTTTTACGAAGGTCTTTCTCACGCCATTTACGCACCGTGTAGCGGCTGAGCTTGATCTCTTCCGCCCAGAAATCCGGCGGCAAGCCAGCCTTGATCTTCAGCTCCATCATAAAATCAGCGGTGGCAGGCAACTGCTCCCACACTTGCGGCAAGAACGTGCTGCGGTAATGGCCAAATTCAAACATTACACCGTCAATACCCGGCTGCAATTGGGCTAACGCATCCGCTTCGCAGGAAAAGTCCAGCGTTTGCGTAGTTGACAGTAATGACACTTCAATTTCGATATGGTTCAATTCGCTGGCTGTCAGCGGCCGGAAGCGCGGATCACGCAATGCGGCAGCCTGGGCGTTGGCTTTGACGTCTGCCAGCAGCGAACGATGCGCCTGCAGCGTGCCGATGCATCCTCGCAGCTGCCGCTTTTGCGTCAGCGTGACAAAGCATGCGCCCTGCTCCTGCAGCCAGGCGGCATCTTCGTCTACTTCCAAAACATTTCCCAATGCACTGGAAATGGCGCAACGGGCAATCGACAGCAGTATTTGCCCGGGATTTTTTGCGGCC
Organism: uncultured beta proteobacterium; assembly: GCA_963837775.1. Taxonomy (GTDB): domain Bacteria; phylum Pseudomonadota; class Gammaproteobacteria; order Burkholderiales; family Burkholderiaceae_D; genus CAWIOX01. The sequence goes on from CAWIOX010000029.1 coordinate 157,713, forward strand.
TCAGACATTGGCTGCTTCCTCCGTGAAAACAAATGAAGCATAGCCAACTACCCGAGTCCGATCGCCGCTTGTATCGCCGGAATTGCATAGCTCGAGCAGTTCGGGCCGCAGGTGGTGGCGCTGCGCAGCCAGCAGCAAGCCGTTGACGGGCGTGCCGCCGCAGGCTTGTTCATGCGTAAGCGCACTGTCGAGCTGCAAAATGCTTTGAACTGTTTCCCGATCGACTGCCTGTGCTGTGTGATAAGGCAGGAAATGAGACAGATCGGAACTGATCACTATTGCTGTTTCCGGTCCGCCCCACAACGCCTCCAGCACCTGCGCCACTTCGGCAGGCATGGCATCGCCGACTGCCAGCGGCACCAGTGTGAAATCATCCAAAACAGATTGCAGGAACGGCAATTGCACTTCCAGCGAATGTTCCATCGCATGGGCAGCCGGGCTGACGGTGACTTGGCGCAAGCCTTCAATCGATGCGATGGCTGCGGCATCAAGCACAATTTCACCCAGCGGCGTGGCAAAGACGTCAACCCCAGGCAGTGCCAGCCCGCGTACCGGGACCCGATGCACCGGCCCCAGCAATACCACGCGCCTGATCGCTGCGCGCCCGGCGGCCAGCCGCGCATAGGCGACTGCGGCAGTCGGGCCGGAGTAGCAATATCCGGCATGCGGCACGATAATTGCCTTGGGGTAATTTTGATGGAGGGCGCGGTCGTCCGCTTGTGCCGCTTTCAGCATGGCGTCCAGATTGCTTGCCAACAGGTTTGTTTGCGCCGGGTAGAAGGTGCCGGCGACAGCGGGCTGACGGATCGTATGCACGACGGACTCCAATCAATGCAGAGTTGAATACACCATCGAAAATATGGGCCGCGCATGCATTATTCAAGTCCGAACTGGCCTCAGGCAATCCTTGAAAAAAACTGTCAAAGTCAGTCTCGGCAATTATATTAGTTGTCTAAATGAAACTATTTCATCTGAAACAGGAAGAACTGCGCACCTTGTTTGAGATGCGCATGTGGCAACCACATCCGAGGATGCGGCGACGTGCGGCGCCAGCCCTTCAGCTCGGCAACCAGCATCGGTATTGCGTGCAAATGTTGGGTGGGTGCAACCTATGTACTTGGTCTGGCGATCTGCCGCCCAGCTTGCCCCCGCCCCCACTGGTATTCACGAAAATACGGGGGTATCATCATTTTCATGGCAGTTGCCGCACGTATTCATTATGGCTTTAAATATACACCCACCTGTACGTAGCGGATGCCCAGCGCCTGCTTCAGCCTCGCCAGCTGCTTCCACGCCATCGACTCCCCGCATTTTTCGTGCTTTTCGTGGCCGTGGCGCGGGTGGCGCGGAACTCGCCTTTATCCGGGCAGCGCCTGCCAGCCGCCGCCGAGCGACTGGATCAGCGCGACGGCGGTGGTTTGCCGATCGGCTTGCGTTTGCACCAGCGCACGTCGCGCGCTCAAGGCTGCTGCTTGTGCGGTCACGACATCCGTGTAGCTCACCTGGCCAGCGCGGTAACGGTTTAGCATCTGCGTTTCTGCCTCGTCGGCGGCCTGCGATGCCTGACGCCGCAGCTCCTGCTGTTGCACCAGCACGCGCGTCGCCGCCAACTGGTCTTCGACATCGGCAAACGCCGCCAGCACTGCCTGCCGATAGTGCGCCACCGCGGCATCATGTGCAGCCTGCGCACCGCTTACCCGTTCGCGCGTCGCGCCTGCATTGAAAAGCACTTGCGCCGCCGACAAGCCGAGCGACCAGAAGCTGCTTGAGGCACTGAAGATATCTGCCACGCGGCTGGCACCGGAACCGGTGGACGCGCTCAAGTTCAGGCTGGGATAGAACGCCGACTGCGCAATGCCAATTTGCTCGTTCGCAACAGCCACACGCCGCTCTGCGGCAGCGATGTCAGGCCGCCGTTCCAGCAGCGTCGACGCCACACCGAGCGGCACTTCCGGCACAACCGCCTGCCACGGCACGGATGCCAGGGTGAAGTCTGCCGGCGCCTGACCCACCAGCACCGCGATCGCATGTTCGAGTTGTGCGCGCTGACGCGCCAGTCCCAGCTGTTCGGCTTGCGCATTGGCCAGTTGGGTCTGCGCCTGCAGCACGTCGGTTTTCGCGGCTATCCCTGCGGCGTAGCGATTCTGCGTGATCTGCAGCGTGCGCTGGTAGCCGGCAATGGTGCTTCCAAGAAGCGCTTGCTGCGCATCCGTCTGGCGCAATGAAAAATAATCGGTCGCCAGTTCGCCTTGCGCGGATAGTCGGGCAGAGGCAAGATCAGCCGCGCTGGCCTGGGAGCTTGCGCTGGCGCTGTCCACGCCACGGCGCAGTCGTCCCCAGACATCCGGCTCCCAACTGCCGCCGATGCTGGCTTGATAGTTGCTGCCGGTGCTAGTGCCGCTGGCGCCGCCGCCTGACCTGTTGGCGCCGCCGTTCAATGTCACCACCGGAAACAGCGATGCGCGCTGCTCCCGCACCAGCGCGCGCGCCTGCGCATAGGCTGCGCTCGCTGCCGCAACATTCTGGTTCGATACGTCGACCCGGGCTGCCAGCGCATTGAGCACAGGATCGCCGAACAGCATCCACCAGGGCCCGCGGTCCAGCGCATCGGCCGGTGCGGCCGGCGCCCAGCCCTGCGCTTCTTTGAAAGCGACAGGATTGGCAGCGGACGGGCGCTGATAGTCGGGGCCGACCGCGCAACCGCTGGCCACAAAGGCGAGCGCAGCGATGGCAAGGATCGGGCGTCTGAAGATCGAGGACTGGGAGTGGCGCATGGAGGTACTCATTGTTATCTTGACTGCACGTCAGGTGACAAGTCGCTGCCGGTGCGACTTAGCTGGCGCTCGACCGGGCTGCGATGACGCAGCTTGTCGAGCAAAATATAGACAATCGGGGTGGTCAGCAAGGTCAGCAGCTGGCTCGCGATCAGGCCGCCAATGATGGCGATGCCGAGCGGCCGCCGCAGTTCGGCGCCTTCGCCGAATCCAATCGCCAGCGGCAACGCACCCAGCACGGCCGCCAAGGTGGTCATCAGGATCGGCCGGAAGCGCAGCAGGCATGCTTCGCGCACCGCCTCCACTGCCGACAGGCCGCGCGATCGCTCCGCTTCCAGCGCGAAATCGATGATCAGAATCGCGTTCTTCTTCACGATGCCGATCAGCAGGAAGACGCCGATCAGCGCGATGATGGAAAACTCCATCTTGAACAGCATCAGCGCGAGCACCGCCCCCACGCCGGCCGATGGCAGCGTCGACAGTACGGTGATCGGGTGCACCAGGCTTTCATACAGTATGCCCAGGACGATGTAGATCACCACCAGCGCCGCCGCGATCAGCAGCGGCTGCTGCGCCTGCGACTCCTGCGCGCTGCGCGCCGTTCCCTGAAAACTGCCGCGCACGTTGTTCGGCATGCCGATCTCCGCTTCCGCCTGATGCACCGCAGCCTGACCATCGCCCAGGGTGCTGCCATCGGCCAGATTGAACGACACGGTGGTCGCCAGCTCGGCATCCTGATGGCTGATCGAGGTCGCCGTCGAACTTTCGGCAAAACGCGCAAAGGCTGACAAGGGCACCATCGTCGCGGCAGCCCCGCTCAATGCCTGTCCGCCGGATGGATCGCGCAGGGCCGGATTGACGACCGTGCTGGCAGTCGCAGTGCTGGCGGTGCTGCCTTTCGCGGGCACATATACATCTTTCAACGATTCGGGGCTGCGTGCAAAGCGTGGCGCCACTTCCATCACGACGTGATACTGGTTGAGTGCGTCGTAAATGGTCGCCACCTGACGCTGGCCGAATGCATCGTACAGCGCATTGTCGACATCGCGTGCAGTCAATCCCAGCCGTGCCGCGCTGTCGCGGTCGATCGTCACGAATGTTTCGACGCCGTTTTCCTGCTGGTCGGTATCGACATCCGTCAGCGCCGCCTGCCCCTTCATCGCATCGGCCAGCTTGGTCGCCCACAGGCGCAAGTCAGCCAGGTTGTCGCTCTTGAGCGTGTACTGGTAAGTCGAGCTGGTCTGGCGTCCGCCCATGCGCACGTCCTGCACCGGATTGAGGAACAGGCTGACGCCAGTCACCCGCGCCAGTTGCGGACGCAAGCGCGCAATCACCGCCTGGCCGGCGTCCTTGCGCTGGTTCACCGGTTTCAGGTTGACGAATAAAAAGCCGCCACCGGCGCGCCCGCCGCCGGTAAAGCCAACCACGGTGGCAACCGCCGGGTCACGCTTGATGATATCGACCAACTGACGCAGCTTGCCCTGCAGCGCCTGAAAAGAAATACTTTGATCGGCACGCAGGCCGCCGTTGATTTGCCCGGTATCCTGCTGCGGGAAAAATCCTTTCGGCACGACGGTAAACAGGTAGGCGTTCAGGCCGATCACGGCCACCAGGATCAGCATCACCAGCCAGGCGCTGCCCATGGCCCAGTCCAGGCTGATCTCGTAGCTGCGGTGTATGCGTGCAAAGCCGCGTTCGAATACGCGCGCCAGCCATCCTGGCGGACGATCGTCGCTCTTCGGCTTGAGCAGCCACGCACACATCATCGGCGTGGTGGTCAGGGAAATCAGCAGCGAGATCAGCACCGCCGCCGACAGCGTGACTGCAAATTCGCGGAACAGCCGCCCTACCTGTCCGCCCATGAACAGCAGCGGGATGAACACCGCCACCAGCGACAGGCTGATCGACAGCACGGTGAAACCGACTTCGCGCGCCCCCAGCAATGCAGCCTGCATCCGGCCCATGCCAGCCTCGATGTGGCGGCTGGTGTTTTCCAGCACCACGATCGCATCGTCCACCACAAAGCCGGTGGCCACCGTCAGCGCCATCAGGCTCAGATTGTTGATGCTGAAACCGAGCAGGTACATGACGCCAAAGGTGCCGAGCAGCGATACCACGGTGGCTACTGCGGGAATGACGGTTGCGCGTACGCTGCGCAGGAAGGCACTGACCACCAGTACCACCAGCACGATCGAAATCAACAGCGTGACTTCGATCTCGTGCAGCGATGATCGGATCGAGTTGGTACTGTCGGATGCCACCTGCAGCTGGACGTCCTGCGGCAGTAGCGCCTGCAGTTCCGGCAGTAACGCGCGCACGCCGTCGACCACCTCGATGACGTTGGCGCCCGGCTGCCGCGTCACCAATACAATCACGGCTGGCTCGCCATTGAACAGGCCCAAGGTATTGGCATTCTCGACGCCATCGACCACTTCGGCGACGTCAGCCAGCCGGACCGCGGCGTTATTGCGCCAGGCCACCACCAGCCCGCGGTAATCGGCGGCGCTGCGGCCCCCGGCGGCGGTACTGGCCTGAGAATAAATCTGCAGCCTGCGCTCATCGCCTTCGATCGCCCCTTTCGGCCGGTTGGCAGCGCTCGCTTGAATCGCAGCCCGCACGTCTTCCATGCTGACGCCATAGCGGTTCAACGCGAACGGCAGCAGCTCGACGCGCACCGCCGGCAACGAGCCGCCGCCGAGTTCAACGTCGCCGACACCCGGCACCTGCGCCAGCTTTTGCTGCACCAGGTTGGAGACCGCATCGTAGACCTGTCCCGGCGAGCGCGTCTTCGAGGTCAGCGCAAGAATCACGATCGGCGCATCGGACGGATTCGCCTTGCGGTAAGTCGGGTTGCTGCGCAAGGTGGCTGGCAGATCGGTGCGCGAGGCATTGATGGCCGCCTGCACTTCGCGCGCCGCCGCATCGATCTTGCGATTGAGTTCGAACTGCAAACTGATGCGGGCCGTGCCGTTGCCGCTCGATGAAGTCATTTCACTGACACCGGCGATCACCCCCAGGCGCCGCTCCAGCGGTGTGGCGACACTGGTCGCCATGGTCTCGGGGCTGGCGCCGGGCAGCGATGCGCTGACCGAGATGGTCGGGTAATCGACCTGCGGCAACGGCGACACCGGCAGCACAAAGAATGCGCCTATGCCCGCGAGCGCAATGCCGATGGTGAGCAGAACGGTGCCGACCGGCCGGCGGACAAATGGCCCCGACAGATTCACGATGCGCCCCGCTCATCGGCAGCGACAGCACCGTCCGGCGCGGCCGACCAGCGCTGCGCCAGCCGGTCGAAGCCGAGGTAAATCACCGGCGTGGTAAACAACGTCAGCATCTGGCTGACGATCAAGCCGCCGAAAATTGCCAGACCCAGCGGACGCCGCAGCTCGGCGCCCTCGCCCCAGCCCAGCATCAGCGGCACGGCCGCGAACAATGCGGCCAGCGTCGTCATCAGGATCGGACGGAAGCGCAGCATCGCTGCCTGATGAATCGCCTCGCGCGGCGACTTGCCCTGGTTGCGTTCGGCGTCGATGGCGAAGTCGATCATCATGATCGCATTCTTCTTCACAATACCGATCAGCAGGATGATGCCGATGATGCCGATCACGCCCAGATCCTGACCGCTGATCATCAGTGCGAGCAGCGCGCCGACACCCGCCGACGGCAGCGTCGACAGGATCGTCAGCGGATGGATATAGCTTTCATACAGCACGCCCAGCACGATATAGACGCAGACCACCGCAGCCAGGATCAGCCATAGCTGGCTGGTCAGCGATGCCTGGTAAGCACCTGCAGCGCCAAGGAAAGTCATGGTCACGCTGCTCGGCAGGCCGATATCCTGCGCGGCCTGACGGATCGCATCGACCGACTTGCCCAGCGAAACCCCGGGTGCGGTATCGAAACCCAGCGTGGTGGCCGGGTACTGTGCGACGTGCGTGATCTGCAACGGCGCCGGCCGTTCGGTGATGGTGGCGATGGCCGACAGCGGCGTGGCTTTGCCGGAACTGGTGTGCAACTGCAACTGCCCGAGCGACTCCGGCGTGGTCAACAGGTTCTGCTGCGCTTCGAGAATCACGCGGTACTGGTTGGTCTCGGTAAAAATGGTCGACACGATGCGCTGGCCGAACGCGCTGTAAAGCGCATCATCGATAGCCGCAGCGCTGACCCCCAGCCGGGACGCCGTGTCGCGATCAATGTCGATAAACACCGCAACCCCGGTCGCGCTGGCATCGGATACCACATTGCGCAGCTGCGGCAGACCCTGCAAGCGCTGCGACAGCTTGGTCGCCCATTGCACGACAGTGGCATTGTCGGCGCCTTCCAGAGAAACCCGATACTGGGTCGGACCGGTCTCGGCATCGATGGTCAGATCCTGGGTCGGTTGCAGATAAATGGTCACGCCCGCCACCTGGCCGACGCGCTCACGCAGCCGGTCGATGGTCTGCTGTTGCGACCCGCTACGAACATGCTTCAGATTGATCAGCATGCGGCCGGTATGCAGCATCGTATTGTTGGCCGCATCGACGCCGATCAGCGAACTCAGCGTATCGACGTCGGGGTCCTCGAGGATCGCCTTGGCGGCAGCCTGTTGCAGCTGCGCCATGCGGGCATACGACACCGACTGCGCCGTTTCGATACGGGCTTGCAACTGGCCGGTGTCCTGGGTTGGAAACAAGCCCTTCGAGATCACCACATAAAGCAAGATTGTCAGCGCCAGCGTGGCCAGTGCAACCAGCAGCGTCGCAGTCTGACGCTCCAGCACCCAGTTCAGCGAACGGTCGTAGCGCACCATCACGCCGGCAAAAAAACGCTGCAATTTGCCCTCCGTACTTCCTTCGTCACCGCCCTCCTTCGGCGCGTGGCCCTTCAGCCAGCGTGCCGACATCATCGGCACCAGCGTCAGCGAGACCACCGCCGAGATCAGGATCGTGATCGCCAGCGTGACGGCAAATTCGCGAAACAGCCGCCCCACCACGTCGCCCATGAACAGCAGCGGGATCAGCACCGCGATCAGCGACACGGTCAGCGAGATGATCGTGAAACCGATTTGTGCCGCGCCTTTAAATGCGGCCTCCATCGGCGGCTCGCCTTCCTCGATGTAACGCGAGATGTTCTCGATCATTACGATTGCATCATCGACCACGAAACCGGTAGCGATCGTCAGCGCCATCAAACTCAGGTTGTTCAGGCTGTAGCCGAGCAAATACATCGCGCCACAGGTGCCGATCAGCGAGATCGGCACCGCCACGCTGGCGATCACGGTGGCGCGCAGGCTGCGCAGGAATGCGAAGATGACGAGCACCACCAGCAGGACCGCCAGCAACAGCTCGATTTCCACCTGTTCGACCGAGGCCCGGATGCCGGTAGTACGGTCGCTCAGCACCTCCACCTTCAGCGTTGCGGGCAGCCCGGCCTGCAACTCCGGCAGGCGCGCCTTGATCGCATCGACGGTGGCGATCACGTTCGCGCCGGGCTGACGCTGCACATTCAGAATGATGGCCGGATGCAAGCCCGCCCACGCGCCCAGCTTGACGTTCTCGGCGCTGTCGACTACTTGCGCGACATCCGACAGCCGCACCGGCGCGCCATTTTTATACGCGACGATCAGACTCTTGTAATCGGTGGCGGCCAGCAGCTGATCATTGGCGTTGATCGTGTAGGAACGGGTCGGCCCATCGAAGCTGCCCTTGGCGCTATTGGCGTTGGCCGCGGTGATCGCGGTCCGCAGGGTGTCGAGCCCGAGTCCGTAAGACGCCAACGCCTGGGTATCGGCCTGAATGCGCACTGCCGGCCGTTGCCCGCCGGAGAGCGACACCAGACCCACACCGGAGACCTGGCTGATCTTCAACGCCAGACGCGTGTTGACAATATTTTGTACTTCAGTCAGCGGCAGGGTGTCGGACGTGACTGCCAGCGTCAGCACCGGCGCATCGGCCGGATTGATTTTTGCGTACACCGGCGGCGCCGGCAGATCGGCCGGCAGCAGCGAGCCGCCGGCATTGATCGCGGCCTGCACTTCTTGCTCGGCGACATCGAGCGTTTGCCCCAGGCCGAACTGCAATGTGACGATCGACACGCCGGCGGCGCTGGTCGAACTCATGCGCTGCAGGCCGGACATCTGGCCGAACTGGCGCTCCAGTGGCGCGGTGACCGTCTGGCTCATCACCTCGGGACTGGCGCCCGGATACAGCGTTTGCACCTGGATGGTCGGGAAGTCGACTTGCGGCAGCGCCGACAGCGGCAGGAACTTGAATCCGACAATGCCGGCCAGCACGATGGCGACCATTAACAGCGCGGTCGCCACCGGCCGCAGGATGAAAGGACGGGATGGATTCATGACGCGGCATCCATCAAATGCCCTGGCTGCAAGTGTTTACCGATCATGGCGCTGCCGCCTCTGGCGCACGCCGATGCCGGCCAGATCGAACCGGCGCCGCCGCATCGGTCGCCGCTGCGGAAGACGAAGCTGCAGCCGCAGAAGCAGAAGCGGGTGAAGAAGCTACGCCTGCCGCCGCATCCGGACGTGCCCCGCGCTTGCCTTTGCCCTTGCCGGCAGCGCCGGCAGCAGCAGGCTTGTCGCCCGGGAGCGTCACTTTAGCGCCGTCTTTGAGGCGGTCGGCACCTTCGGTAATGACTTTCTCGCCAATCTGCAATCCTGAAGTGATTTCCACCTTGTCGACCGTGGCTTGACCGCGTGTCACCGGCCGCAACGCCGCAGTGCGTTCGGCGCTATTCAGTACATACACGAAGTCGCCGTTGCTGCCGTGGCGCAACGCGGTCACAGGTACCGTCACCCCGCCCTGGATCGTACGCAACAGCAGCCGCACATTGACGAACTGATTCGGGAACAGGGCGAACTTCGCATTGTCGAATCGCGCCTTGGCACGCACGGTACCGGTCTGGGTATCGATCTGATTGTCCAGCGTGGAAAAGCGGCCTGCGTCGAGCGTGATGGCGCGGGTGCGATCCAGCGCCGTCACCGGCAGCGCGGCGCCCTGGTTGGCGCGCGCCTGCACTTCGGGCACCTGGTCCTGCGGCACCGCGAATTGAACATCGATCGGTGACACCTGGGTGATCACGACGATGCCGTTGGCGTCACTGGCACTGACGACGTTGCCGACATCGACCGCCCGCAAGCCGACCCGGCCACTAATTGGCGCCACGATGCGGCTATAGCCGAGATTAAGACGCGCCGTGCCTTCGGCGGCGCGGTCGGCAACGACTGTGCCTTCCAGTTGCTTGACCAGTGCCGTCTGCGTATCCACCTCCTGGCGCGCAATCGAGTCTTGCTCCAGCAGTGTACGGAAGCGTTGCAAGGTCACCTTCGCGCTATCGAGCTGGGCTTCGTCACGCTGACGCTGACCGGAAGCCTGCATCAGCGCCATGTCGAATTGTCGTGGATCGATCGTCGCGAGCAATTGGCCGGCCCGCACCATCTGGCCTTCACGAAACAGCACCTGCTGCAAAACGCCCGTCACCTGCGGACGCACTGTCACCGTGGCCGCAGCGATCACCGTGCCCAGCGCCTCCAGTACCACCGGGATGTCGGCGCGTTCGGCGCTCGCGACACCGACTGTCGTTGCCGGCGCGCCTCTGCCGCCACCGCCGGGACGGCTTGTTCCAGAGCCGGCGTCCGAATGGGTCAAGTGCCAGGCCAACCATCCAAGTCCACCTAAGACAATCAGCGCAACCACACTGCCGATGATCGACGTGCGGCGGCTTGGACGTCTACGGGACGGAGAAAGTGGACCGCCTTGTGGCGCTTCGGCTTGTGAATCCATTAATTTTCCTTTTTAACAACGAATGGCAGGCCAAGTTTACACCCTCGACATGTACGTCATATTTCGATTTGTATCTGGATTGTAATAATCTGCGCTTACTGTTGATCCTGGGCGTCCTGTCGGACTTACGCAGAATCGGCTAATGATGGGTAGGTGCAACCCACGCGAAGTGCCTGCAGCTTCTTTTAGCGGCGCCAGCCGCATGTTGGTACGCCCTGACGACCGTACTATCGGGCAGCCTTGCCGAACTGGCACGCATTTTCCGGCGCATCCCTCATACGAGTACGCATACTGGGTTACATTTGGTTTTTTAACTGCCGCCGCTAGGCATCCCTCTCACCCGTGCGCGTAGGAGACATCATGTGTGGACGATTTGCCGTGTCACAGCCGAGGTTCGCCCGTATTGAACATGCGCTGGGAGCCACATTTGAACCAGTGCTGCCCAGATATAACATCGCACCGACACAGCCAATTTCCGTGATTCGACAGATTGAGGATGCGTATCTGATGTCGGAAATGAAATGGGGCCTGGTGCCAGCCTGGTCGAAGACACCGTCAACGACCTACAGCACATTCAATGCAAGGCTGGAAACGGCCGCGGAAAAGCCGGCATTCCGTTCGGCATTCAGGCATCGTCGCTGCCTGATTCCCGCATCAGGATTTTATGAATGGCACACCGAAGACAAACACAAGCAGCCCTACTATTTCACTCTTGCCAGTGGCGAAGAAATGGCTTTGGCCGGGTTGTGGGAAGAATGGAAAGGCGCTGACGGCACGGTTTTGCAAACCTGCACCATCCTGGTCGGCGCATCCAACTCCCTGGTCGGGAAAATCCATGACCGCATGGCGACCATCGTCCCTGCAAATCACTATCAGGATTGGCTCAATCCGGACGAAAAGACCGACTACCTGCTTGCGATTCTGACCGCCCCTTATCTTGCCGACAAGATGAAGGCATGGAAGGTCTCGCCCCAAGTCAATTCAGTGCACAATCAGGGTGCAGAGCTGATCCTGCCATTGGCATAAGCGCCGATCTGCCGCCCTGAAATATTAAAAAAACAGGGAGTATCATGATTTTCATAGTAGTTTGCGCACGTATTTATTGACTTAAAAAATATACACCATCCTGTATATAAATGGCGCCAAACGCATGTTTGGGCATCGATGAACCGGGTTGCAACCGCGCAGCCACGCAAAACGATGCGTGGCAAGCCGCGGCATTTGTCGCTCACCCGGCGCAGGGATCGAGCGGCAATTTGATGGCGCGCAAGGTAGGATTCGAACACCACGGACTTCGGAATTTCGGCCGTCAAACGCGACTATAATCTTTGTATGTCCGATTCAACCGCGCAAACTCAGCCACTCAGGCATGCAACCGCAACTGAGGTCGCGGTTCTGTTTGCCGACATCGCCGGCAGCACCCGTCTGTATGAGACGCTGGGGGATGCGCAGGCCAAGGCGATGGTCGACGAGTGCCTCGACACCATGCGCACGGTAATCGCACGCCACGCTGGACGCGTCATCAAGACCATCGGCGACGAGATCATGTGCACCTTTCCCGACGCCGATCACGGTCATCTGGGCGCTACCGACATGCAATTGGAAGTCGCCGCTCTGCCCATCGTATCCGGCATCAAGCGCTCGATCCGGATCGGATTTCACGCCGGCGCGGTGATCGAGGAGCACGGCGACGTATTTGGCGACACAGTCAATACCGCTGCGCGCATGTCGGGCTTGGCAAAAGGCAATCAGATCATCACTACGCTATCTACCGTGGAGCGCCTGTCGCCAATGCTGCGCGCATCGACCCGGCGCATCGCCGCGCTCGCAATCAAAGGCAAGACCGACGACATCGACGTTTATGAAGTCATCTGGCAGGGTGGCGATGACCTGACGATGGTGACGCTGCCGGGTGGCGAGTCCGCAGCGCAGATCGAGTTGCATCTCACGCATGGAGCGCTGAACCTGGTATTCAACCAGCCGGGCGCGGGCATCGTACTCGGGCGCGACGCGAGTTGCCAGATCGTCATTGCCGACCGCAAGGCATCGCGCCTTCACGCGCGCATCGAGCGCCGCCGCGACAAGTTTTTCCTGATCGACCAGAGCACCAACGGGACTTTTATCAGCTTCGCCGGCGAAGCCGAAATCGGCTCTGCGGCGCGAGGAGATCATACTGCGCGGCCACGGGTGTATTGTGTTCGGTCACAGCCTGCGCGAATCCGGCGAGGAAACCGTCGAGTTTACCGTGCGCGGCTGACGCAACGGCGCACACCGCTCCCCAGGCCACTGCTACTCGGCAGAGGCGTCCAACAGCCATTTATTTGTCCATAGTACAACTAACAAACCATGGTTTTCTGCATGTGTTTGGCCTCGCCCAACATTTTTCGCCTGCCATGTGCTGTTCCGGCAAGTTTACGGGCGCATTCATGGCAGATTTCCACGGTCGCGCCGAATGTGTCGGATTGCATCCGGCAGCTGCGATGAAATGTGTTTGGCAGCGCCGAACACATTGCCTGCAGCGCCTCAAGCAGCACCGATGAACTTTCGGCTGCAATCTGAATATTCTTATATTTATCAAGCACTTACGCTTGCCGCTGCAGCGCATGGCATGGGCTGGCACGCTCCATGCTGTATGTCTATCGAGCCCAACGAAATGCTCACCAACCAACCCAACCTTTAGGAGAATTACCATGAAATCGACTCTGATGATCAAAGACCTGGCCCTCGACAAGCAACTCGACAGCAAGTCCATGTCCGCCGTGCGCGGCGGCAGCAACTTCAATATCGGCAACATCAACGCGGCTTTCGGCGGCGGCTTCGCCAGCCCGGCCATCGTGGTGGCGCCAGTCACCCAGGTGGACGCTCGCTCGACGATCGATACGACCACCCTGCAGAATTTTGGCGGAATCCAGCTTGCTGCGCTGCATTAATCAAGTTAATCGAACCCCAACCACACCTTTAGGAGAATACCCATGAAATCGACTCTGATGATCAAAGACCTGGCCCTCGACAAGCAACTCGACAGCAAGTCCATGTCCGCCGTGCGCGGCGGCAGCAACTTCAATATCGGCAACGTCAACGCGGCTTTGGGCGGCGGCTTCGCCAGCCCGGCCATCGTGGTGGCGCCAGTCACCCAGGTGGACGCTCGCTCGACGATCGATACCACCACCCTGCAGAACTTTGGCGGAGTGCAGGCTGCCTGGTTGCGTTAAATGGAAGTGAGAGCCGCACTTGCAGGGGAGTGTCATCCTCTGCGGTGCGGCTCGCCGCTTGGCCGTCCCTGGCAATTTTGAAGATGTAAGCCAGGATGGGGAACACCTTGCCTAGTGCAGTTAATGTTAAGAAATATCCGGTTTTTTCTCGTTTTGCGATGCACCATGATGTCGAAAGTCCTTCGAATGGATGCCGTGCTTCTTCAGCAAAATTTGCAGGTGAGAACGGTTCATATTGCATCGCCTTGCCAACTCCGCCACCGTGCCGCCAACTTCCTGCAGGCCCCACTCCAGAAACCCTCTTTCTGCCGCATCGCTTGCTGCGCGTTTGGCGTCGCCCAGCGCGGCAAAACTTGACGCGCTGACATCGCCGCCTCCTGCGCCACTGTAAGCAGCCATGACTGGCGACCTGGGCCGTATATCTTCGGGGAGGTGCTCCAGATCTGCCGTATCCCCGGCCAGGCACGAGAGGCGGTAGATCATATTGCGCAGCTCCCGTATATTGCCCGGATATGAATAATTCAATAGAAAATCGCGCAGGCGCGGCGTCATCTTTATCGGGCGTCTTTTCAGGGCTTCCGCGGCCTCGTCGCCAAAGAATGCAAACAGCAAAGGAATCTCGTCCTTGCGATCACGCAGCGGCGGCAATGTCACATGGATGACGCTGAGCCGGTAAAACAGGTCCTCCCGGAACACGCCCTTTTCGCTTAGTTGACGCAGATTCTTGTTGGTCGCGGCCACGATACGGGCGTCCACTACAATAGTTTCATCCGATCCCACTCTCTGGATCTCATGCGACTCCAGCACGCGCAGCAACTTCACCTGCCCGTGCAGCGGCAACTCACCAATTTCGTCGAGAAATATGGTGCCCTTGTGCGCACTTTCGAACTTGCCTTTACGATCGCCGGACGCGCCTGTGAAGGCGCCTTTCCTGTGACCAAACAGCTCGGATTCCAGCAAGTTGTCCGGGATCGCGCCGCAATTGACGGAGATGTAGGGCTTGTCGGCGCGCGACCCGTTGGCATGGATGACCTTCGCCATCAGCTCCTTGCCGGTTCCGCTTTCGCCGTCGATGAGTACCGGCAGATCGGTGGGGGCTGCCTTCTCCGCGATCTCCAAGGCCTCCAGCAGCTTCGGGTTATCCCCAAACGTGCCTTCAAAAACGAAGCTGCGATCGAGCAGCGCCTGGCGCCGCTGGCGCGGCAATTGATTGACCTGGGCAGGCTCTGCGACCGCCGCCTGCACGAACCGTTCCTTGTGCGACAACTGCATCACCTCATCGCGCAGGGAGCCGGCTTGCCGCAGCAGCTTATCGATGTCCGGTCGCTCCAGTCGTGAAGACCAGCGCAGCGTCGAGCGCAGAATTTCGATTTTTTCGAGCAGTCCCGCATATGAGATCGCCGATCGTCCGGGTTCGCTTTGGTCGAGTATTTTCATCGCATTTTGCTCTGAGATGCCACGTCGTTCACGGCGGGGGAGTTGACGAACTCAGTTGCTTCTGGACCAGTTGGTAATACATGCCCTTGCGTTCCACCAACTCCTCGTGCCGCCCCTGCTCCACGATCGCCCCCTCGTACAGCACCAGGATTTTGTCCGCGCGCATGATGGTGCTGAGCCTGTGCGCGATGATCACGGCGGTACGCCCCTTGAGAATGTCATGCATGTTGCCGAGGATGTTGCTCTCGGACTGGGTATCCAGTGCCGAGGTCGCCTCATCAAAGACCAGCAGGCGCGGATCGTGGTACAGCGCCCGCGCGATGCAGAGCCGCTGAATCTGCCCGCCGGACAAGCCGATGCCACGCTCACCCACCACCTGGTCGTAACCCAGCGGCATTTTGCTGATGAATGCATGCGCGTCCGCCATCTTCGCGACGTCTTCAATGCGCCGGCGATCCGAACCGTCATCGCCGCTGGCGATGTTCTCCGCGATCGTCCCCGAGAAAAGCAGATTGCTTTGCATGACATAACCGATCTGCGCCCGGTAATAGCCCTTGTCGATCACACTCAGGTCATAGCCATCGACCAGCAATTTTCCTTCTGTCGGCGGATAGAAGCCGACCAGCAACTTAGCCAATGTGGTTTTCCCCGAGCCGCTGCGACCCACGATGGCGACCAGCTCTCCCGGCTTGATGTCGAAGCTGATATTTTCGAGGACATAGGCCGTTTCGTCGCCGCCGTAGCGGAAATAGACGCCCTCGAAACTGATCGCCCCCTGCAGATCAGGCAGCATGACGCGCGACGGCAAGTCCTCCGGCTTTTGTTCCGGCTCGATGTCGAGCACGTCACCGAGGCGCTCCATCGCCACGCCGGCGTCGGCCAGGAGGTTCCACAGCCCGACCAATCCCATCAATGGCGTCAGCACACTGCCCGTCAGGGCATTGAATGCGATCAACTGGCCGATGCTCAGTTCGCGCGTCAGCACCAGATTCGCGCCCACCCACAGGAGGGTAATCGTGGTTGCTGCGTGGAGCAGCTGACTGGCGAGGCCGACCACGATATGGAATGCCTGCGCCCGATACTGGACTTCGAGCGCCTTGGCGTATTTCTTTTCCCATTTCAGACGCACCGGGCGTTCGATACCCATGCCCTTGATGGTCTCTACGCCACCGAGCGTTTCCATCAGGAAGGCCTTGGCGTCAGTCGACGCGGTAAACACTTCGCGTGCATAATTTTTTATTTTCGGGGTGGCCAGCGCGGTCAGGAGCATGATGGGGATCACGAACGCGATCAGCAGCAGCGTCAGCTTCACGTTATAAAAAAACATCACCGTGAAGTAGATGAACACCATCAGCAAATTGAGCGCCGTCGTGACGGTCGATTCCGTCAGAAAGGCGCGTATTGTCTGATTTTCCTGGAACCGCGCAAAGATATCCCCGGTCTTGCGTTTGGCAAAGAAAGAGTACGGCAGCGACAGCGTATGCCTGAAAAATTGCGACATCATCGCGAAGTCCATGTTGCGCACCATGAAGTTCGCCAGGTAGGCCCGGATCGTCGCCATGATCTGGCTGAAGAGATTGGAAATGACCAGGCCGAGGATGAGCAAGTTCAGCAGGCTCATGTTTTGATGAACGATGACCCCATCCAGGATGTTTTGAATAATCAGCGGCGGCACGATCCCCAGCATCTGGATCACGAAGGTCGCCAGGAACAGGAGCATGAGGATTTTTTTATAGGGTTGCAGATAACCCACGAATCGGATCCACGGCGAGCGCGCTACGGCCGTTTGCACCATGTTCTGACCGGACGTGAAGAGCAGGCAGGTGCCGCTCCAGCCACGTTCGAATTCTTCGACGCTCATTTTCTTGAAACCGACGGCCGGATCCGCCACCCACACCCACTGCTTCGAGATGCCGTACACGACGATGTAATGGTAGCCTTCCCAGTGCACGATAAAGGGCAGCTCGAAACCCATCAGCGGCTCATAAGTACACTGGATGCCACGCGTGGTGAAGCCGAGCGATTCGCCCGCGCGCGCCAGGCTATCGAGCGTGGCGCCCTCGGTCGTGACGTTGGCCAATTCGCGCAGCTTGCCCAACGTCATGGGGATGCCGTAGTGCCGGCACAGCATTGCCAGGCAGGCGGCGCCGCAGTCCATCTCTTCGGCTTGCTCGACCAGCGCAAAGCGCCTGATGAGCTTCTCGCCGAATTCCGGCTTGGAGCGCAGATCGAGCGTGACCGGTCGCTTGCGCCTTTCCGCCAACTTCTTTTGGCGCTGCAATTCCCTCTCGGAAAACCGAATGCGCTCTTCCAGTACTTCGCGCAACTTCGGGTTGCGCTCCATAATGAAATGAACGGTCTTCTCGGGAATGACCAGCAGCGTGGTATCCGTGCTCGCAATCGCCGAGGCCATCTGTTCCTGGCGCATCACGCAGGCCTTTTCACCGAAAATCTCACCATGCCCCAGCGTTGCCAACGGATACTCTGTGCCTTCATCGTGGCGCACGATGCGGACTTCGCCCTGGCGCACCACATACAGTCTGCGGTCGTCTTTGGAATCCTGTTTCAGAATCTCCTTGCCGGCACCGATGCGTTTCACGCCGACGCTTCGCACCGCGTCCTCAAGCTCGCTCTTGCTTAGCTTGCCGTGCAGATCGAATAGACGGGTAACAAATCCACCCGCCGAATTGATCGCCACGTAACTGGCAACGAAGGTTTGTGCTGCAGGGTTGCGGGACAGGAGTGGCTCGGTGACGGTGCGCGGTATGAACAGCAGTTCGGTCTTCGCTGAGGCGCGTACCGAGGATTCGTGCTGATGCTCGCGCAACATGGCGACATCGGCAAATACCTCGCGCACCTTGCGTACGCCCATGCTGATTTCTTTGCCCTGCTCTTCCGTAAAGATGCGAACGGAACCGGACTTGATCACAAACAAGCCGTCGGCGGGTTCACCCGCATTGCACACGGTTTCGCCGTAGGAAAAAAATCGGGACTCCGCGTGCTCGGCCAGCCGCTCGAGCTCAGCGCGCGTGAATGGGGACAATATCTCTACAGACGCTAGGAAATCTGCGAGGGTTTGCAGTTCTGATGACGCGTCCATAGGTTTCTAACGCGTCTCGATGATGTGTTCCTGTGCCCTCGCCAAAAGCCATTGTTCGCGTAGCAGGCGCCGCACTTCAACCCTGACATCCTCGTCGAGCGTGGCGGGATGTTTTGCGCTCACCGTAAAGATTTCGTAAATAGAACGGTCGGATGAGGCGAATGGCCCGAGCAAGTCGCCAACCGCCGCGTTAAATACCTTCGCTTCGACATCGGTCTTGAGCGAGCCTCGCAGCACCTTGCCGATGACGCCGCCACTCTCCCGCGTATCGGCGATCGAATGCTCACGCGCCATTTCAGCAAAGCTGTCCGGATCATCCCTGAGGGAAGAGATCATCTCTTTCGCCATGCCTTCCGCATCAAGAACGATGTGGCTCACCTCGACACTGTCGAACTTGGGGGAATTCAGTTTGAAGTAGTCTTCCACCGCCTGGTCGCTGCAGACCTGCGCCAGCATCTTCTCTTGATACAGGCTATCCGTGATGAAGGACTCAAATTCGTCCAAGCTGACCCCGAGTGCGTCGAGATAGCGGTTCATGTCGGTCGCCCTATGCAAGCCCTGGACCCGGCGCAGTTGATCAGCCCGCTCCTGAATCTCTTCCGCAGACACCGGGATACCTTGTTTCTTCGCCGCGCGGACCGTCAGTTTGTCTCTGACGAGTTGCTCAATGAGGCTCTCGAACTGTCCGGTGAACTTCAATGTCCTGACGAAATCCTCGGTGCCAATGACTTCATCATCGATACGCACAATCATCGTCATCTCATTTGCTCCTTGACATTGGGACCAAAAGTTGAAGAGAACGTCCTGTTCGCACTACCGTTGAATGGCGCCGCCCCCATTTTTTGAGTCTAGGATACGAGGCACCCGTTTGCAATGAACGCATCCGCTAATCAAACCAGTCGGTTCCGGATGCATGTCCGGCAGGACATATATGACTTGCCCGGATTGTATGCCGCTGGCTGCCTATCCGCTTGCTTAGCAAAATACTGAGCAAGCCAGCAGGCGATAGCGGTGGCCCGGCGCGTAGCGCAAAGCCCGGACCGGGGAAGTATTTTCAATGAAAACATTGGGGGTATATATGAAAATAGTGCGATTTGCGCACGTATTCATTGCCTAATTAAAAATACACTAGGGAGTATATTAATGGCGCCCATGCCTGCCTGCTGGCTTGCCAAACGCTTGACTCACCCCCCAATCTGGCGGAACGGGTCCAGCGCGAGATCGATCAGGCGGCGTTCGCGGACAACAATTTCTACCGTTGCCGTCATCCCATAGCGCAAGGGATACTTTTTATCTGCGACCAGGTAATGGTCCCGTTCCAGCGTTACGCGCCCCTCGTACACCGGTTGCTTGGTTTGCGGCGCTGGTTTGGTGGCCGGCGAAATGTATTCCAGCGTGCCGTTGATGAGGCCATAGCGTTGATACGGAAACGCATTGAATTTCAGTTTGACCGGAAGTCCTTCGCGCAAGAAGGCCCGGTCGTACTCGGCAATCTCGGTCTTCAGAATAGGGCGCGCGTCTTTCGGCGCAATCCCGCCGAGCGGCGTATTGGCCTGAATTTTATCCCCCAGTTGCGTGGCAGTGACGTCCGTGATGATGCCGTCTACCGGCGCGACGATCAGCAGAAAATTGTCCTTGTCGATGTTTTCAAAGCGGATTCTGGCTGCGGCCTCGGAAATCAGACGCGCCGTCTGTAGCTGCAGCCGCAACTTGTCTTCTGCATTGGCGGCCTCCCTGGTGGCCGCTTCGTACTGCAGGCGCAGTTTGGCGAGTTCCTGGCCGCTCGTCTCCAGTTGCGCCTTGGCCTGCCCCGATTCCAGGCTTTGCCGGGCGCCCAGTTCGCCGAGCCTTGATTGCGCCACGCGAATGGCGTTTTCGGCCGCCAGCAGCGCGTTCTTTTTGCCTTCAACCTGCAGCTGCGATACCCCGCCCCCGCCGGGCAGCGCGAATAGGCGCGCGTATTTTTCCGCCTCCTCCTTGGCAGCGCTGCGGGCCCGCTGCGCGTCGTCAAGATTGGTACGCGCTTCCTGCAGTTGCGCTCTCTGCCCCTCCCCCAGCTTCGACGTTCCTTCCGCGACGCGCCTCTGGTGCTGATGCTCTTCCAGCTCCATCGCCTGTTTCAAGGTCGTCGCCTTGCGTTCCATCAGCGCTTTTTTGTCCGGGAATTCCCGCCATTCCCGCTCGGCATTTTCGAGCTTCAACTGCGCGTCGAGCGCGTTGGTCGCGGCCTCAATCGCGCCCCTGGCGTTCAGCCTGGCCAGCACGTCACCCTTCGATACCGGCTGACCTTCCGCGATGTAGAGATTGGCCAGTTCGCCGTCAACCGGCGCATAAAACCGCCGCACTTCCGACTCCGGCAAGAGCGTACCCTGGGCCGCCACGATCACATCAGCGCGCCCGAAAAACGACCAGACCAAAGCCGATAGCATCAATGCGACCATGGCGATGACAGTTGCCTGGGTGAACCGCCAGGGTTCCGCGGTCAGTATCTCGATGCCTTCGGCGCTGTGGTCCTCCAGTGCCTCAGTCAACGATCGCAGGCGATTGTCGTTTTTCATTCGATCTCCAAAACTTATTTGGCCTGACTGCTTAGCAGAGCCAGCTTTGCCTTCAACAGCCCGGGCGCCAGGACCGTGCGCAATTCCAGCAAGGACCTGCGCTGCTGTTCTGCTTCCGCCTTGATCTCATCCTGAGCCTTGCGCCATTCCGCGGGAGCGTCCGCTTTCAGTTGTGCGTAGAGCCGCATGCCTTGTTGCATGCCGCCATACGCCTCGGAGAGCAAGCGGGCTTGCGTCCGAAACTGGGGCGATATCTGGTCCTCGAGCCGCTGTTCCGCTGCAATTGTCCCGCTGTCCCGATATTGTTGCCACTGGGCCTGGGCCCGGCTCACCCGATCCTGCGCCCGCTTGAGTGCCTTGTCCTTATGAAGCCCGATATCGGCCTCGGTCGCCCGGAAGAAGTAGACGTCTTCGTCCGGATCGAGCGCTTCGTAAAACGACAGCAGGCGCTCATCGTACCCAGTGGCGCCGCGTGCCTTTTGTAACGCCGCGAACTGTTCGGCAATCGCCGTCTTGTGCTCCAGCTGCCTTGAGGCCAGCTCCGCCCACGGGCCCGTGGCCATCTTTTGCAAGCCGGCGAAGGCCTGCTTGGTGTCCCCAGCCCGCCAAGCCTTCGATACGGCTTGATACTGCCCGACGATCTCAGCAGGAGGAAGCCGGCTGCCGGATGCCAGGGATCGAAACTTGGCCTGAAACGGCGGGCTTGAAAAGCGGGCATTTGCCAACAGAATGATGAGTTGGCCCAGGCTTCCGGCGCGCAAGTGGTTGTCTATTTCAATGTACTGGCGCAAGTCCTGGCGCACGCTTGCCAGCCCGCCAATCCTGGGATACTTTTCCGCATACTCGGTCAGGACCGCTTCCAGCGCTTCCGGGCGATCCTGGCTCAACTCGGTGCTGATGGCTGTCTTCAAGCGTTCGATCGCAGCCAGATACACCGAATCATCGCTCTGGAGCTTGCGCAGATGGCTGAGCGCGTCGGCGTACGTATCCTTGAATTCCGGCACATAGGATAAGATTCTGGCGAGCATCCGTTGGTGGCCCATGGTGTCTTCATTCCATCGCTGGAGCAGGGCATTGATCTTTTGCTCGTCCGCGTAGATTCGAATCGGCGCATTCACCCCGCCTTGGCCCGCCACGAATTTCTCGAGATTGCCGATCCATTCGAGCTCACTCAACAAAGCCTGCAGGTCCGCATTGCCAGTGCCGAGTTTTTTCATGCTGGCAAGAGCAGCGCTTGCGCGATCGAACTCGCGGGTTTTCAGCATGCTCGACCACTGCGGCACGTGCGCTTTGAGTAGCGCTTCGGTACCCAGCGCCTTGACTTCGGCATTGTCCGGAAAGCGCTCCAGGTACTGGTTAGCGACCGTCGCCGCCTGGCCATAATCGCCGCTTGCCATCAGGTTCTTCAAATCCCGCTCGGACGCTCCTCTGTGATAGAGCAGCAACGCAACCAGCGCCAGCACCACTGCCAGTCCTGTACCCCACCAGAACACATGCCGGCTGCTCTTGCGTTCCTTTTCCGCCAAGGCCTCGGTCAGTTCCGAGATGAAAATCCGGAATTTCCCGCGCGCCTGGCGTTGCTCCGTTTCTTTCCTGGCATCGTCGGCCGGTTGCAACGCCTCGTGGTTGACTTCATCGTCCAGTGGTTGCGCACGGTCGACACAGAATATGTCAAGAAACGAGCCCGCGGCGCCCACGAACGTGGTCTTGTCCAGATCGCCGGCATCTTCCGTAGCGGCCGGGCTAAACTTCGTCACGGTCGGATCGACCTCGGACTCTTCCTTTTGCACACTCACTTGGTAGACAAAATAATGCCCGCCGAATGCAATTGAGTCGCCGTCCGTCAACGCGACGGCGTGCTCGTCCAGACGTTTTCCTGCGACGAAAGTGCCGTTGGTGCTGCCCAGATCCTCGACGAAAGGTGCTCCGCCTTTCAGGAAAACATGGGCATGGCGGCGCGAGATATAGTTCACCTGGTGCGGGTGCGTGTCCTTGTAACGCGCAAAGGTCTCGTCCGCTTTGCTGATCAAGAACGGGAACTGCGTCACGACAATCGGCTGAAGCCCCAGCTCGCCACGCTCCGGACTCAGGGTCAGGCTGGCGAGTTTCACCGCGCGTCCTGGCGTCTGCACGCACGCGCTCAGATGTACCTGGTACGACAACCCCCGTCCGAAGCAGATTTCGTCGCCTTGCTGCAGCTGGATGATTTTCTGCCGAACATTGACGCCGTTCACGGTCGTTCCGTTCTTGCTGTCCAGGTCGGCGATATAGACGGCGCCGTACTCGGAAAAGATTCTTGCGTGCCGGCGCGATAAGTCGGCAACTATTTCGGGAGCGTAAGACATGAACGGCGCTTCGGTGCGGCCGATGGCAAACAGATCCTCATCAATGCGGATATCCCCCAATTCCGGATGGGACAGGGGCTTGAGCACGATATTGAATTTCTGCTCGGCTGTCGTGTGCTGATTGGCATCAGCGATCGGCGCTTCTTCAGGAGCATGCTTCGACTGAACATTCATTGGCTGGCGTTCCTGACCTCAACGCTCGGCCAGCCCCCGCCCAGCGTCTTATAGAGCGTGACCGTATCCGACAGGATCTGCTGGTGATTCGCCAACAGTGCAAGTTGCGCCGACAATAGCGAGCGCTGGTTCTCAAACACCTCCAGTTGGGACACAAGGCCTTCCTTGAGCTGCGCTTCGATCTGAGCGGCAACCACTCTCAAATGATCGACTTGCTGCTGCAATTCGACCTTCTGCTTTTTATGCGCGTCCAGATTCACGAGGGCGTTCTCCACCTCTTCAAAAGCGCCGATGACGGTGCGTCGATACTGCTGTTCGACGACCTGGGTTTGCGCCTGGCTGGTCTTTATGCGCGCCTTGACGCTTGGATCAAAGATAGGAAAATTGATGCTGGGCAGAAATCCGAATGTGAAGGACTTCAGCAAATCGAGCAGGGCAAAACTGGAAGACCCGCCCCGGCCGGTCAAACTGATCGAGGGCAATTGCGCCAGCTTTGCCTGTCCTACCAGCTCATAGGCCTCCAGCACCCGATACTCTGCCGCAATCACATCGGGTCTGCGTTTGAGCAGTTGCGATGGCAAACCGGCGGGCACCGCCGGCAGCTGGACAGTTTGCTGCAGGTGCGCAGCCGGGACTTTGACCGTCCCTGCCGATACGCCCGTCAACGTCGCCAGCGCATTGTCTGCCAGGTCGCGCAATCGATGGAGTTCCAGCAGGTCGTTCGTCAATCGATGAATTTCGGCGCGTTGTTGCAGCACCCGCGTGTTGGGCAGCAATCCATTCTTGACCATGACCTCATAGATGCCCACTATCTGCTTGTTCTTGTCCAGGGTTTGTTGCTGCTGATCAATTTGCTCCTGAAACTGAAGAATTTGAAAATAAGTCGTCGACACATCCGAAACAAGCGTCAGATATCCGGCGCGCCAGTCCGCCTCAGAGGCGCGGTACTCGGCCGTCTGTGCCTGAACGCCCTTTTCAACTTTGCCCCATATATCAATATCCCAATTGACCTGGGTACCCAAATTGAATTGTTTTGAGAATTTCTGACCGGTGCTTTTCTCAAAACTTGCGCCAGCGCCTGCATCCAGCGTCGGCAAAGCCCCCGCGCGCGCCTCGCCAATCTGTGCGCTGGCAACCTGGATACGCGCAGCCAGAATCTTTAAGTCGAAGTTACCCGTGATTGCCTTGTTGATGAGTCCATCCAAATACGGGTCCCGGAATTCCTTCCACCAATCCTGGGTGATCGTATCGGATGCCGAGACTGCTGTCGGGCGGGACCATGATGATTTGTCGGGACTGTCGGGACGGCGATATTCCGGCATGCTGACGTCGGCGCAAGCGCATAGAACGACTGTACAAAAACCGGCAAGAAGAAAATTCCTCACAAGCGAATGCGAACGCCGCCAGCGGGAATCGCGACGAACCCGACGAACTTCAAGATTGCGTGGCGCGCTCCGATTTGGAACTGCCAAAAAGTGAATTTTATGCATTTATGTCGCCAGCAATTGATGCAGTAAATTGGTCTGTCACTCCCTCATGCCATCGTCCAGACCTTCGATTCGACAAACACGTTGAACAAACTGGAATCGAGCCGCCCCGCCCGGCATTCCTCAGACATCAGATCCAGTGCCTGTTCGACAGGCATCGCTTTCTTGTACGGACGATCTGCGGCGGTGAGCGCATCGTAGATGTCGCAAATGGTTAGAATCCGGGTTTGAACGCTGATCTGGGCGCCGTGCAAACCCATCGGATAACCGGATCCATCGAGTTTCTCGTGATGGCCGTGGGCAATAGCGGGAATGCCGGCAAGGTCGCGCGTCCAGGGAATCAAAATCAGAAAGGAATAGGAATCGGCCACATGCGACTGAACCTGTTGACGCTCTTCCTCGGTCAGGCAGCCTAAAGAAACGCTCAAAGCCGAGAATTCATGTTCGTCCAGCAACCGCACTGCGGGGCCGTCCGATTCGCGATACGCATAATCGAGGACATCTCTGAGCTCAGGCAGGTTCTCGGTGTGTGAAATTGCGGGTTCGTTCGCGCACCGAATGGTCCCGAGAAATTCATCCAGGCGCTCGAATTCCGCACGCAGGCTCTCATCGATCTTCCTTTTTTCTTCCCGAAACGCCGCCATGCTCAACTCGCGCTGTACGTGCAGTTCCGCCAGATGTCGATACGCCTGCCGTTCCAGGCAAGCCCGTGCGTACTTGAACCGCTGCTCCAGCAGGCGCATGTCGGAATGGTGAAGTTTTTTTTCTTTGCGCAGCACGTGTTCCCTCACGCCGACCTTGCCGAAATCATGCAGCAGCGCAGCATAGCGTATCTCGCGCAACTGTTCGTTCGTAAACACAAGGTGTCGAAAATCAGGCCCAACGTCCTGATCCACCGCCTTAGCCAGGTGCTCTGCATAGCCGGCAACGCGGAACGAATGACCTGCGGTAACCGGATCGCGCTCCTCGATTGCCTGGACCGAAGCTCGAACGAATCCATCGAGCAGTCGCTCGATATCAGAATAGAGCTGAAAATTTTTGAGTGCAACTGCGGCTTCCGTACAGACGCCCGTGAGCATTTCAAGGTCCTGTTCCTTGAACGCGTGGGGATCCGAAGCCGTGTCGACCTGAATCAAGCCCAAACACTCGCCCTCCAGTAATAGCGGGACACACATCACACTTCGAATAGCTTGGGAAACGATCGATTCCTGGGAGCCGAAATGACGATCCGACAGAGTATCGACCGAAAGAATCGACTGTTTTTTGTTGAGCACCTCGCTGATGATCGTGCGCGACATTCTGACCTGTTCCGGATCCTCGATCGTACCGTCGCACCGGCGCGCGGCAACAGGCACCGGTGCCTCTCCTTCGATTTTGCTCAAGAGCATGAAGGCGCGCTCCGCAAGAGGAAACAGCTCGAAGATAAAGTTCATGATCTTCTCGATCATGGTGGCGCGATCCGTCACCGCGCCAAGAGCAATACCGACTTGCGCCATGGCGCGGAGTTTTCGAATCGTCCGCTGCATATCGCTTTGATCCGCGTCCTGGGAGGACTTCAAGGTTTCCGCAAACTCGGTCGCGTCGATAGTTTTGGTAATAATGGCGGGCATGCTCTCGCGCGCAGGCACAAGCAATGAGTGGAACATGATCTGAACCGAGGACACACTAAGCTCGTCGCCATCCCGCAGTGGATACCATGCGCCGGGTGTGAGTCTGTTGCCCAGGATGAAGGTTCCATTGAATGAATGAAGATCTTCCGCAAAATAAGTGTCGCCGCGGCGCCGGATGCGCGCGTGCCGTCGGCTCACCGTATGCTCGGGAATACAGAGAAACCTGTCCAACGCCAGCGAGTCTTGGGGATCTCGTCCTATCACGACCTCGTCATGGAGCGGAAAGATGGTTGACTTAACCGTACCGGCCTCGCTCACTGCGAGGTATGCCATCACGGCTCCCGATGACTCGGGAAAAGTTGCTGTGTTTTCCATCTCACCGCCTTTCACCCCGAATGCCGGATGTGGAATGCCAAGCCATACTCAACTTTCAATCGATGCAGAATCCGCCGTTTTTACGTAAATGTTTAATTTGACATTGGCCAAAAACGTCAGTTCCGACGAAGCGGGATTCTCCTGAATTTCATGTAAGTTGATGCACATCCGGTACATGCGGCGTCCTTACTTGACGGTTATCGTGATCTTTTTCGAATAGATCGGTGGATTGTGGGGAATGTGTTTATCGTCGCCCATCAGCAATTGCAAGGTATGTTTTCCCGGAGGCAGTTCCAACACGGTCGCCGTTTCACCCGCGCCGAAATGCAGGTGATTCCTATCCGACGGGATCTCCTGGTCCAATGGCGGCAAGTCCGCGTCGATCAGCAGATGGTGATGGCCGGTGTTCGGGAACTTCACATCTTTTGGCGCGACGCCCATATTGCGCAACCCAAACCACACGCGAAACGGCTTCCCCGCCGACACAACCTGACCGTTCGTCGGCCAGCCGATATAGACATAGGCATTCGCAGGAGCCGGCGTGCCGGCCGCGAATGCAACATCGAACAAAAAGAAGACCGCGACTGTAGCGGCAGCGAGTATTTTATTCATGGATGGTCCCTCCCTGCATTTCCTGAATTTGAAAGCAAAACAAGATTGCGGCCCAAGCAAGCGACCCCACTCCTCATCGCACGATGATCGAGATCTTTTTCGAATACACAGGGGGATCGTGGGGGGTGTGGTCATGGTCCCCCAACAGTAGCTGCAAGGTATGCTTTCCTGGCGGAAGCTCAATGCGTGCCTCGGTCTCGCCTGCACCAAAATGGAGGTGATTCCTGTCGGATGGAATTTGTTCGCCCAATGGCGGCAACTCCGTATCGATCAACAGGTGATGGTGGCCCACTTTGGGAATGTTGACGCCTTTCGGACACACGCCCATATTGCGCAGACCCATGCGCACCCAAAACTTGCCGCCATGAATAACCGTACCGTCGGCAGGCCAAATTATATAAGTTTCTGCATTCTCCGGCGACGGCGTCCCAGCGGCGAACGCGGGTGTGAGCGCCAGAACCGCGACAGCCAGAGCGGCGCCAATGATTGTTCTTCGCATGCTATGCATCCTCCCAGAGAATTGTCTGCCTCGAACCTGCACAAAAGCATGGACGGCGTACGCAATCGCATCAGTGAGGGAACGATCAGCTATTGCTATTAGATTGACGCTTTGTGCTTCACATCGTTTCAGCGTAAGTAAAATTTATCAGGAAAATTCGTCCATATGTTGATGTAAACAGAATGACACGCAAGAATTCAAAGATAAATTAACAAATGAATCCCATGCGCTCCTTTATGCAGGCGGAATGTGAATCTATAAGTCGAAGGCTTAACTGTGTGCCGAAAACTATTGAATGTTTGCATATTGATTGTTTGCGTATTCGGGGTTATTTCCTGGGCGCGGGCGACAGCCGCCATCACAGCGCATGAAGTAGGCGAGTCGGCAGTGCGCGCCATTCCCGGTGCGGACAATACCTACAAGGAATCGCTGGTTCCAGTTGACTTGGATAACCGTTCCCCTGCCCTTTTGCTAGCAGGCGTTCTCCCGAAAGACGGTGCCGAGCAGTACGAACTTACCTTCTGGGAATCGATCAAGGATAGTACCCACGCCAGCGATTACGAGGCGTATCTGCAAGCGTATCCAAAAGGCCGTTTTGCGGCCTTGGCACGGGCTCGGATTGAACGCCTGCGCGTAGCCGCACCCAAGATCGAGGCAGTGCCGGAACGTGCTGCTCCGACGCCTGCCCCCAAAGCACCACAAGAACGGGCTCGTCCAGTCACGAAAACGCCACCGGAACGCCCCCGTCCAGCACCGGCCACGAAAGCGTCGCAGGAACAGCCGCCTCCAGCATCGCCCGCTCCGCCTTTGCCGGAAAAATCGCCTTCCGCGGCTGCTGCTATCAGTGAGCTCAAGGATTGCCCTGCCTGTCCGGCGATGATCAAATTGCCCGGCCGAGCATCATTCACAATGGGAAGCAATTCGGACGATCCATCGGAAAAACCGGCACACCAGGTATCGATCAGCGCGCCTTTTGCAATCGGAAAATATGAAGTGAGTGTTGAGCAGTGGAATGCCTGTGCAGATGCCGACGCATGCCCGCGCATTGCGACCGACACCACCTCGAAGAATGGCCCTGCGCGCGATGTCAGCTGGGACAACGCGCAACAGTATGTGAGCTGGCTAAGCAAGGTCAGCGGCAAACCCTACCGGTTGCCGACCGAGGCCGAGTGGGAGTATGCCGCGCGAGGAGGAACCTCGACGCGATATTGGTGGGGCGAGCAAATGCGCACTGGTACCGCAAACTGCAAGGACTGCGGCCAGCCATGGCGTCAGGATGGGCCAGCCAATGTCGGGTCCTTTGCCGCCAATCCATACGGACTGTATGACATGAATGGAAGCGTCTGGGAATGGGTCAGCGACTGCTGGCACAACTCCTATAAAAATGCACCTGCCGACGGGCGCTACTGGGATGAGCCAAATTGTAGCGTGCGCGTGATACGGGGTGGGTCATGGCGCGAGGGGGCAAGCTACATGGCATCGTCAACCCGATTCAAATATGATGCCAGCGTGCGTCACTCGCAGAATGGGTTTCGGGTGGCAAGAGATTTTAAATAATGCCAGTGAGGCGAAACAAACGGTGCCGGCCTGCACTACTTATTCCGCGACTTGGTCGTAATTTGAACGAAGTCAACCATGATTTTTTCGCGCCCGTATTTGGTGGCCAGCGGCCCCAGCTTTTTTTCTATCGCTCGCAAGTAGTCCGATTTGGCCCCGGACTCAGGACCGATGCCCTCAAACAGCGCTACGGGTGTGGTGAGAAGCACAATCAGTTCTGTTCCGAACGGCTTCCCAATTATCCAGTTACCGAGGCTTCCGATGGTGGCCGTATAGTTGGGTGGCGCCTGATTGGCCTTGGCTCGCACGTTTGGCACCAGATGGGCCACATTACCATCCAGGACGTAGTAGTCGACATAGACGTAGGAGTCATATCCGGGAGTGGTGATGTCGACGATTAAAGGGTCGCCCTCCGTCAGTTCCGCACTGGATCCTTTCACATGAATCGAGGCGGCCCGTCCTGCCTGCTGATTCATTGCCCAATAGGGTGCAAACGTATTGATCACATCGCATTCGCTATCGTCCACTTGCTGCACATCAAGGTTCAATGTTTGCACGCCGGGGGCTGCGCTTAACATCTCCTTGAGACGTGCGATACCAAAACTCTTCGGAATATATCCTTGCACTTGCAACGCATGATCACGCACCGAAGGCGCCAGGGCCGAACATGGCACGCGCGCCAGAATCGGCTTAATGGATGCGAGGGAGAGCATAGGCACTGCGGGCGGCGTCGTTTGTGGCTGGACTTGTGGCACATTTTTGATCGGCGCCGTCGGTGGCACGGGGCTCGTCCGCTCGCCATCGCCGGTCCGAGTGCCCCAAAAGTAGTACAGGGCGGCAGTCAAGAGCACCCCAATCACCAAGCTCGACGTCACCGGCGCAACGTACCTCGCTGCCTGGTGTTCTCCGCTCATTTCCTGCAAAAAACGTGTCACGGTAGGTGTCCGCGTTTCACGATTGAATGACAGTGCGGCCTTCAAAGCGCGCCATTGCCTGCGCCCCAGGTTTTTTGGCTGCTGCGGTCGCATGCCTGCGCTGCGCGCCTGTGTGGCGGACAAGCGATCGAACGGGTGGTGTCCGGTCAACAGTTCATACGTGATGCAAGCCAGTGCGTAGATATCATCGCGCGGATCCGGTTCGCGGTGCTCAAGCATCTCCGGACTTGCATATGCCGGCGTCAGCCCGCCGAGACTGCCTGCATCAAACACGGTCGCCTCGACGTCCTCCTCCGGTTTATGAAAGACGCGCGCGATACCGAAATCGATGACTTTCGGTTCACCCTTATCCGTTACGATGACGTTGGCAGGTTTTAAGTCGCAGTGGACAAACCCACGCTCGTGCGCATACGCCAAGGCTTTGCCCATGCCGTTGACGATGCGCATTGCCTCAGCATAGGGCATCCCGGTAAAGCCCGGCATCCGCAACGTTTGACTCAATGATTTCCCCGGCAAATATTCCATGGTCAGGTACACCATTGATCCGTCGCGATCGAAGTCGTACACGGTGACGATGTTCGGATGCGCCAGCGCCTGCGCTTTCCTCGCTTCGCGTTGCAGTGCGATCAGCGACTTCGGATGACTGCTAAACGGGACATTCAGGACCTTGATCGCGATGTACGGTTTACGGTCGGACGCTTCCAGCTTGCGCAGGTCCAGTGCTCTGTATACCGTACCCATACCGCCGAAACCGATGCATTCCTCAAGCACGAACCGCCCATTCAGCGTATCGCCAACACCCTTCATTCGGACCGGTGCTGCGACAGACTGGTCGTTGGTCACAACAGTCGCCGATGACGGCGGTACCCGATCGCCGAGATTGGTCCGCACATGGGTTTCCTCGGCGCTCGAGTCCTGTGCCGACTTCGAAAAACGCTCGATGCGTCGTTGCACCTCCGCATACACGTCTTGCGGCAGCGGAAACTTGGTGTGTTCTTCGCCAAGAATCTCTAACAGGTGCGCGGAACTGGCTTGCTCTGCCGTCAATACGCGGTCAACTTGCGCAAAAAAATCCTCTTGCGACAGTGCACTGCTTTGAAAGGCGTGAATCGCTTGCGCAAAATTAGCCATATGTTTTTAGATTGAGTTCCCGAGTCATCGCCTGGCCCTCCCCTTAATCAAACGCCAAAACAGACGCAGCGACATCTGCGCGGGAGATACACCCTCTGCTGCTTTTCCGCCCGCTTCATCTGGTTGATCTACACAACAAGCAGTCAGTTGAATTGATGCACCAGGATAAAGGCATTCTAACTTCACGCGCGCGTTCATTGTTGATTTGTAAAATTCCGCCTAGCGCGTCTTCTGGCGGTTAGTCACAGCGATTTTGATAACTATAGTGAGAGTTTCCTCATTTGCATGAGTTCATATTGGTAGGGTGGTAGCCGTTGCATGAATAAATTATAGTTTTGCCTATGACTAATGACAACGATATTAGACACGGCAGACACTGCGTTTTTCTGATGCACGTTCACTTGGCCTTCATGACAAAATACTGCCGTGAGATGTTCGGATGATTCGCAAGAAGATCTACCAGGACATCCAGAAGTAGCTATATGGCGGTGCGCCGTGCTCGCTCCACGGCTTCCCGGCAACTGCAGCCCTCGCCCCTATCAAAATTATCCGCCTATGCATTGAACAACAGCAGATGCCGCATTAAAGTTAAAGACAAGGGAGGCATGCGGCGGGCAAGGTCGAAATGACTTACATTAAGGGTTCTTGCAAAAGCAATTTCGATTCTTTAAAGCTGCTTAGCGGCGATGTGGTGGGTGTGGGCTGGTCCAGCAACTGAGCGCCTTTTCGCAATATCACAATTGCTGAAGGTCGTTGACTGAGGGGAAAAGTGGGCAGTCCATGATTAAGCCAAGCAAAAATACTGAATTTTTAGCAAGTTTTATCGGAAATAGTGTTGCAAGAACCTCATTGGAGATATTGAAGCAAATCAATCCTTCTCTATGCTTGAATCAGACCATTTTGATAAAATTTTGAGGAGCAGTCATGTCCATCGTCGTTATTAAAGATCTACAGGAAAGCGTTGATCTCGATCGTCAAGCAATGGTTGAGATAACGGGTGGTGCACGTACTCGTGGTCGCCAGACATTTCTTTTAAGCAAAATATTTAGCGGCACCCGAATCGTCAACTATCCGACCGGATTTACTCTCAAGGCGCAGGTGAATGCCAATCGGCAGGAAACACGCTCGAATGGAAAATGAGGGCATCTCCCAATAATTGAAATGCTGAACAGATGATCAAACAGTTCCTGATGATCAATGTCAATAATTCGGCCGCTAATTCGAGCATAAGCGTCGCCGTCGACGAACGCAGTACGAACTTAAGATCCGACCGCTTGCCAGTCTAGATCCCTGAGGCTTCCCATGACCCAATTTAAATGGACGTCGGCTTCGCTCTCGCATGTTGGTCTGGTCCGTGCGATAAACGAGGATGCCTGCCTCGACCGACCTGAGCGCGGACTCTGGGCTGTTGCCGACGGTATGGGCGGACACGCATTTGGTGACGTTGCGAGCCGTATGGTCGTCGAGGCCTTGAACAAGATTCCTCAACCCAATAGCCTTGTGAAATTCATCACCGATACGCAGGACAGGCTGCAAACTGTGAATCGTCAACTTCGAGCGAAGGCGGCAACCCAACATGTGCAAATCATCGGCACCACGGTTGTCGTCCTGCTCGCGTGGGACGGCTATTGTGGATACCTATGGGCCGGGGACAGTCGAATTTATCGCTTTAGAAACGGAATTCTGACGCAAATCACACGCGATCACAGTCGGGTCGAAGAACTCAAATCCCTGGGCAATCTCGCCTCTGAAGGCCTCATCAATCCCCCCTCTCGCAACATGATCACGCGCGCGGTCGGCGCCGCCGGTACACTTGATCTCGACAATGAAACGATGGAAGTCAACGACGGCGATATGTTCCTGCTGTGCAGCGATGGACTGAGCAATGAAGTGAGCGAACAAGAAATGCGCAGTGCACTCGCATCCGGCAGTTGTCGGCAAGCGTCGGATGTGTTGATTGACATGGCACTCAAAAGAGGTGGACGCGACAACATTTCGGCTGTCGTGGTTCGCGTCGACGACTTGGACAGTAGCGACAAGACCGTGTTGAATCCTGCACTTTAAGGCCACATTTCCACGATGACGGCGACTGTGTCGGGTTCTATCTAACAGTGCGACGAAATGTGTTTGGCAGCGCCGAACACATTGCCTGCAGCGCCTCAAGCAGCATCGATGATGCTTTCGGCTGCAATCTGAATATTCTTATATTTATCAAGCACTTACGCTTGCCGCTCGCAGCGCATGGCATGGGCTGGCACGCTCCATGCTGTATGTCTATCGAGCCCAACGAAATGCTCACCAACCAACCCAACCTTTAGGAGAATACCCATGAAATCGACTCTGATGATCAAAGACCTGGCCCTCGACAAACAACTCGACAGCAAGTCCATGTCCGCCGTGCGCGGCGGCAGCAACTTCAATATCGGCAACCTCAACGCGGCTTTGGGCGGCGGCTTCGCCAGCCCGGCCATCGTGGTGGCGCCAGTCACCCAGGTGGATGCTCGCTCGACGATCGATACCACCACCCTGCAGAATTTTGGCGGAGTGCAGGCTGCCTGGTTGCGTTAAATGGAAGTGAGAGCCGCACTTGCAGGGGAGTGTCATCCTCTGCGGTGCGGCTCGCCGCTTGGCCGTCCCTGGCAATTTTGGAAATTTGGAGATATATAGCATGGCTGCAATCACGATCAATGACCTCCCGATGAACCGCGACCTGGATCGGCAAGCGATGTCGGCCATCCGCGGCGCCGGCGGTGCGCCGTGGGTCTTTGGCGCTTTCAGGCCTTATGTTGATGCGGCTCCCGGCCTCGTTCCGGTCGTCAACTTCTTTCAGGTCAACAACAGCTTCTTTGCCAATCAGATGATCAACCAGTCCCAGACCGTCAATATCAACAATTCGGGAGCGAATTCGAACATTAACGCGGTCCTGCTCGGCTCGGTCATCCCGTGATAAGCAAATTACTTTATAAGCGAATTGCTTTTCTGACGTGCTTGGCAAAAAAATAATTCCGACGAAAATTCACCCGTTCCGCCCGACCAACTGAAAACCAGCAGCGCTGACACCAGCCAGTTGCAGCAGTAGCTGAGGAGTACTAGGAACACGCCACGGCGCCCTACTTATTGCTAAAATAGGGGAGTATCATCATTTTTATAGCAATTGCCGCACGTATTTATTGGCATTTAAAATATACCCCAGCCTGTATTTATTTTGTCATTTCCGCCCGTATATAGCAGTTAGGTCGTCGCGCCTAGCCGGAAAAACGCACACTCGCACCTGCCCAACTGCCGTTTCTAGGATAATGTCGTTGGCAACCGTTCAGAGTCGTCCCCGCAGATACAACTGATGCAGCAACTACAACTATTACATGACCTTTAAAAAGACCCGTACCCTCCCCGTCCCTGCCCTGCGTGCTGTCGTTGAAGAATATGAAGATTCGGCGTTCGGCGCCCGTCATATTCATTTACGCAGCGACGATCAGGAAATGGTTTTTCTGGTGGCTTTCCCCACCATTCCGGAGACAAGCGACGGTCGCGCCCATATTCTGGAGCATCTGTCCTTGTGCGGTTCCGCCCGTTTCCCGGTCCGCGATCCGTTCTTTTCGATGACGCGGCGCTCGCTGGGATGGATGAATGCGATGACGATGCCGGACAAAACCGTCTACCCGTTTGGGACGACGGACCGGGCCGACTTCTTCAATCTGCTCGACGTGTACCTCGATGCGGCGTTCTTCCCGACGCTGGACTATTACGACTTCCTGCAGGAAGGATGGCGTCTTGGCTTCGAAGACGGCAAACTGGTGTATCAGGGCATCGTGCTCAATGAAATGAAAGGCGCATATTCGGACCCGGTGCGCGCGCTGGATCACGGCATCAACCAGCATCTGTTCCAGAACACCACGTACCGGGTGGAGTCCGGCGGCGATCCGCTGGAAATACCGGACCTGACGCACGCGGCACTGAAAGACTTCCACGCCAAACACTATCACCCTTCGCAGGCGGTATTCATGACTGCCGGCAATGTGGATGTCGCGGCGGTGCAGGCGATGATTGCCGAGCGGGTGCTGGCCAAGCTGCCGGGCCGTGCCGAACGCATGCTGCCGCAACTGGCCGCCGCCTGGGATGCGCCCAGAACTACCACCATCGCGATTCCCGCGCAGGAAGGCAGGAGCAATGAATACGGCTTCCAGCTCAGCTGGCTGCTGGGCGAGTCGTCCGATCCGGTCGCGCATCTGCGCGCCAAACTGCTCGAAGCCGGCTTATTGGGCGATGCATCGTCGCCCTTGTCGCAGGCGATGGAGTCCGCCGGCTTTGGCCGCCCTTCGGCGATGAACCATGTGGAAACCAGTTCGCGCCAGATGAGCTTTCACGCCGGCATGGAAGGCTTGAAGAAATCGCAGGTCGGCAAAGCCAGAACCCGCATCTGGGACGCGCTGGAAAAAGCCGCGATCGACGGCGTGCCTTATTCGACGCTGCAGGCGAGCTTGCGCGACATGCGCTTTCAGCAGCGTGAAATCACCGGCGGCGGCTTGCCTTACGGCCTGCATCTGCTATTGAATGCCTTGCCGTTTGAAATGAATGGCGGCGACATCCTGCAGGCTTTTGATGCGGAACCGGTGTTGCAGCAGCTCGACGAGGAAATCAAGGACCCGGCATTTTTCAAAGGCATGGTCAGGGCATTGCTGGAGAACCCGACCCGGCTGGAATCGACCGTATTCGCGGACGCCGGCTATGACGCCGGCCGAATCAAGCAAGAAGCGGCCAGCCTGGCCCGCATCGAGCAACACCTGAGCGCAGCAGACCGCACCCGCATCGAGCAGGAGTCGGCGGAATTGCTGCGCCGGCAGCGGCAGGCGATGAACAAGGATGTGCTGCCGCGGATACGCCCGGCCGATGTATCGCCTGTGCCGAAACCCAGCTTTCCGGTGCCGGAACCGGAGCAAGGCGCGGTCATCTTGCCGATCGCATCCAACGGCATCAGTTACGCATCGATTCTTTTCGATGTATCGGACTTTCCTGCCGACCAATGGTGCTGGCTGAATCTGTATGCCAGCCTGATGCCGGATCTGGGCGTGGCCGGCAAGAACTACGAAGCGGCGAGCGCATGGCGGCAGGATTTGGTGCCTGATTTCGATGTAAACCTGGATGTGCGTCAGGTGCTGGATGCGAGCAGGCCGCTGCAAATCTCGGTCGAGTTTTGCGCCAAGGGGCTTGAAAGAGGAGCAGGACAAAATGCGGGAAGCACTGCTGGAGACGATCGCCGGCGCCCGCTTCGACGAGTTGGAGCGCATCGCGTTCCTGATTGACAGCATGGTGCAGGACGTACAGAACGACCTGGCGGAAGACGGCAAACGCTACGCTTCGCTGGCCGCATGCGCGCCGTGGTCGCGCATCAGCCAGTTCGAGGAAAGCGTGTTTGGCGCCAGCGGCCTGCCCTTCTTTGCTCAACTGAAAGAACAGATCGGACAGCAGGAAGGGGTCCGGGCGATTGCCGAACGGCTCAAGGCGCTGCATGAAAAAATCACCGGCAGCCCTGTCACGCTGATTGTGGCGGCCGAAGCTGACGCTGCCCCAGCCCTCGCGCAGTCATTGACGCCAGCCTTCGCTGCGCAAGCAAGGCCATTGGGGCTTGCCGCAACGCCAGACAGCGCGGCGCCGGCCAATGCCGCATTGCACGCATCGGCGCAGATCAATCACTGTTTTTCGGTGTGGCCGGGGCCGACTATTGCGGAGCCGGATGCAGCGTTTGTCTCGGTGCTGGCAGAACTGTTGACCAATGAAGTGCTGCATCGCACGATCCGGGAGGAAGGCGGCGCATATGGCGGGCAAGCCTCGCATGCGCTCGATACCGGCATGTTCACAATGATGTCGTACCGTGATCCGCGCCTGTCGGCCACTTATGCCGATTTCGAGCAGGCGATTGCCTGGGTGCTGGCATCCGAACTGAGCGACGAAAGCGTCGAAGAGGCGATCATCTGCGTCGTGCAGGGGATGGACAAACCGCAGTCTCCGTACAAGGAAGCGGCCAGGAGCTGGTCGCGCAAGCAGATCGGGGTCACCGATGCGATGCGCACCCAGTATCGCCAGAATGTGCTGCGCTGTTGTGCTGCGGATCTGAAGGCGGCGGCCCAAAAGTGGCTTTCCAACAAGACGCCGAGCCGCGCAGCATTTGTCGGCAAAACCGAGCAGGACATGGCGGGTCTGGCAGTGACCCGTCTGGCAGAGCTGTTCTGAATCTTTAACAAAGAAACCGGGCGAACAATCAACGCTGTTCGCCCGGTTTTGTTGTCATGAAGACGACGCTCCAGATTGTTCGACAGCGCCGAATTCGGCCTGAGAATGCGATCCTCAACAAATTATCAAATAAACACTTCTTCAGCCGGCATTGCTGCGGCCTGCATGATCTTACTTTTATGCCGCAAGTTCTTATCTGTGCGGTGCCACTCGTGATTGCATTGCAGGCACCTGGCGTTGATTAACTCTTCTTCCCAGTCCCACCGGGGATGGCTGCCTCCCGCCACAACATCGCCATTTTCCAGCGCAGTGCGCAGCGCTTCGCTGAATGCATCGACGCTGCCATAGACGATCTCCACGCCGCTGGCCTGCCTGCAATGCGGGCAAGTTTGTTTTTCCTTGTGTTGTGACATGTCTCGCTCCTGTTTTTTATAATTTGATATAGACAAAATGATACAGACAAAAGATATCATTTCAACATGATTTTCTTGTGACATGGATCAACTGCGATTGAATATTCTGTCCACAGAGCACAAAAACTCCGGATGCTCAGTTAATCTATGAAAATGAAAATTCATTTTGATAGCGTCATCCCTTTGCTGCACAAGACGCCATACGGGGTGCTGGCGACACATTCGGCACAACTGCCGGGATATCCTTTCGCAAGCACGCTGCCGTTCGTGCTTGATGAACGGCAATGCCCGGTTTTTCTGATCAGCGCGCTGGCCGAGCACACGAAAAACCTGATGGCCGACTACCGCGCCAGTTTTCTTGTCGCCAGCCCGGACGGGCAAAACGTCCTGAGCGGCGCGCGCCTGACATTGGTGGGTGATGTGCAGCGGATCGACGCACCGCAGGAACTGGTCGCACGCACCCTCCGTTATCAGCCGGATGCCAGCCGGTATCTCGGCCTGGGGGATTTCGCTTTCTTCCGGCTCACGCCCAAACGCGCCAGATATGTGGCTGGTTTTGGCGAGATGGGCTGGCTGGAAGCCAGCGATTGGGAAAATGGGGCCGTCCTGCCGCTGGCGGACGAAGCGGAGTTGCTCAGCAATCTCGCTGCGATTCTTCCGGGCGGCATACGGTTGCTGGGCCTGGACTGCTACGGGGCCGACATCGAACGTCAAGGCCAGCGCGAGCGACTGGAGTTCCCCAATGCGCCGGTTGCGGCAGGCAATGCCGCCGAACTGGGCGAGCATCTTCTTGCTGCTTTACAGGGGTCACGCTCACCCTGAAAGTCCGGAGAACCTGGCATGGCCGCTTGCAGGGAAAAGAAGCCGGGCGGCTCCCCATGGCGATATCGGCATGTTAATGTTGCATTTATAAAACATAGCGGCGTGAAACCCGGACCCTTGGCCTGACATCCACGCCTTACAAGAGCAATTCGTGCACTGCAGCGGCTTTCTTACTGGATTACTGGAGACAATTATGCCTGGCCTACTACCCGATGTTGACGCTGATGGACTTCTCGAATACTCAGTGGTTTATACCGACCGCGCACTAAACCATATGTCGCAGTCGTTTCAAACCGTCATGCAGGACATTTCAGGCATCTTGAAGCAGGTCTACCATGCCAAAGCGGCGATAGTGGTTCCCGGCAGCGGCACTTTCGGCATGGAAGCGGTTGCGCGCCAGTTTGCGACCGGCAAAAAATGCCTGGTGATCCGCAACGGATGGTTCAGCTATCGCTGGACGCAGATTTTCGACATGGGACACATCCCGTCAGCAACAATAGTGCTCAAGGCGCGCCCGGTTGAAGACGGCAGGCAGGCACCATTTGCCCCTGCCCCGATCGAGGAAGTCGTGGCCCGCATCAGCGCAGAAAAACCGGATGTGGTGTTTGCGCCGCATGTCGAAACCGCGTCCGGGATGATGCTGCCTGATAGCTACCTGCGCGCAGTGGCGGACGCGGTGCATGCGGTCGGCGGCCTGTTTGTTCTGGATTGCATCGCTTCCGGCACGATCTGGGTCGACATGGTCGCCAACGGCGTCGATGTCCTGATCAGCGCACCGCAAAAGGGCTGGAGTGCATCGCCGTGCTGTGCGCTGATTATGCTCAGCGCCCTTGCGCGGGAAAAAATCGATGCAACCAGCAGCACCAGCTTTGCCTGCGATCTGCGCAAATGGCTGCAGATCATGGAAGCTTACGAAAATGGCGGCCATGCGTACCATGCGACGATGCCGACGGACGCCCTAACCCGGTTGCGCGATGTGATGCAGGAAACGCAAGCATACGGTTTCGACAAAGTCCGGGCGGAACAGCAAGAGCTTGGCAGCAGAGTGCGGGCGCTGCTCGTCAGCAAGGGCATAAAGAGTGTCGCGGCAGAGGGCTTCCAGGCACCGGGTGTGGTAGTCAGCTACACTGAAGATGCGGGCATACAGTCTGGCAAAAAATTCCTCGCTGCCGGCTTGCAAACCGCCGCCGGCGTGCCCTTGCAATGCGATGAGCGGGCAGATTTCCAGACTTTCCGCCTCGGACTGTTCGGTCTGGACAAGCTGCACAATATCGATCGCACCGTCGAAAATTTGAGTAATGCACTGGACCAGGCGCTTTAATCCACACAGCTGATTGAATGCCGGGCTATTTCGATCCAGATGCCGGCATTCAAGCAATCCCGATACCCGACAACTTCATTTTGCGTCAAAATAGGCGATTGTCGGTCAGGCTTGACCACGCCGCTAAAAACAATCCCGTATTTGCCACCCTTTCTCTCTGGAGCTATAACCATGTTTCAACACGTCGAAGCCTATGCTGGCGATCCCATCCTGTCTCTGAACGAAGCGTTTGGCAAGGATCCCCGCACCGACAAGATCAATCTGTCCATCGGCATCTACTTTGACGACGCGGGCAAGATCCCGATGCTGCCGTCGGTCCGCGCAGCCGAATTGAAAGTGGTTGCCGAGGCTGGCGCCCGCCCTTATCTGCCGATGGAAGGCGCAGCCAATTTCCGTACCGCGGTTCAGCATCTGCTGTTCGGCGCAGATCACCCGGCGGTGAAGGCTGGCCGCGTTGTGACGATACAAACCGTCGGTTCCAGCGGCGGCCTGAAAGTCGGCGGCGATTTCATCAAGCGTTATTTCCCGACCAGCACCATGTTGATCAGCGACCCGACCTGGGACAATCACCGCGCGGTGTTTGAAGGTTCCGGACTGACCGTGAAAACCTACCCTTACTATGATGCGGAAACAGGCGGCCTGCGCTTTGACGCGATGCTTGCAGCATTGAAACAGGCCGAGAAAAAAAGCATCGTTTTGCTGCATGCCTGCTGCCACAATCCGACCGGCGTCGATCTGACCCGCGCCCAGTGGGAGCAGCTGGTGCCGGTCTTGCAGGAACGCGAACTGATCCCTTTCCTTGATCTGGCGTACCAAGGCTATGGCGACGGCATCGAAGAAGATGCGTTTGCTGTCCGCTTGCTGGGCAATGCCGGCCTGAGCTTTTTCGTTGCGAATTCCTTCTCCAAGAGCATGAGTTTGTATGGCGAGCGTTGCGGCGCGCTGAGCATCGTGTGCCCGGACGCGGCGCAGGCGGTGAATGTGCTGGGCCAGATGAAAGCCAATATCCGCCGCAACTATTCCAATCCGCCTCTGCATGGCGGCCAGATCGTGGCACGCGTGCTGACTGACCCGGAATTGCGTCCAATGTGGGAAGCGGAAGTTGCGGCGATGCGCGAGCGCATCCAGGCGATGCGCCGCAAATTGCACGATGTGCTGAGCGCCAAACTGCCGGGCAAGGATTTCAGCTATTTCCTGACCCAGCGCGGCATGTTCAGCTATACCGGCCTGAGCGCAGAACAATGCGACCGGCTGAAAGAACAATACGGCGTGTACCTGGTCCGTTCCGGCCGCATGTGCGTCGCTGGCTTGAATAGCGGCAACGTGGAAGCAACGGCCAGCGCGATTGCCGCTGTGCTGGCGTAATTCATTGAGCTAACTCTCCGGTCGGTGCTGCACTTTTCGGTGCGCACCGATTTTTACAACTCTATCCGGCGGGACCGTGGTGCGTCCCCTGCTCAATCATCAATACTGCGACTTTGCGGGCTTCTGCCTCGGCTTGTTCTGCGTTGGTAAAAACCGTGTCGATAGAGACGCGCTGGGCCGGAAAAATGCAGTTTCTGTGCATCGGATTGGGAGAAGGTCCGTAAATCGCCACGATTGCGGCCCAATGTTCACTCTCGGGCAATCGCTCGCTGGAATACTCGATTTCATATTCACGCATTGTCTCGTAAGGCATTGCAGTCTCCCAACATCAAATCAGTCGCATGCGCCTTGCCGCACAACGAAAAAAGAGTTGGCGGCTTACTCGTCCATCCCGATCAACGAGTCTATGTCTGCTATCGCCATGCGCAGCATGAGCTCAGCCGTAGCCTCATGGGGCGTGACGCTGGCGACGATGGCATCAGGAACGGATTTCTTCATCAGGCCATCACGCTGAATAAAATACTCCCCGTGTCCGTACACGATGGTATAGGTCAACCGTTGCCCGCTGCGCCGCGTATATTCATGAACTAGCATTTTGTCCTCCAAGCTGACTTTTGTAGCACTCAACAAAGTTACAACAAGTTGTTTGTATAAATATACTCCCATTAACGTCTTGCAGATACGATCTGCGCAAACTGAAATCACAACAGCAAACCGTATGCCCCCATTCGCGCAAACAGATCAGGCAACAGACAGGAATCGCCTGTATCGGATAGTCGCGACCAGTGAAATCGGAACATCCGGACAATAACGCGATTAATTTCTTACCCAGAAGCGCGCACCGGCGAATGGCGGCTTCATTACTTCGCGGTGTACAATCAAATCCGGTTTCAGAAAAATCAACCTGCGCCAAGCGTGTTGTATCCATTCAATTTCGAAAGGAAGTTTATGTTTACGAATCCTGAACAATTTGCGAGCGCAACGAAAGCCATTTTCGACTTCCAGATTACGACCTTCAATATGCTGACCAGCAAGACGGTCGAAAGCATGGAGCAGGTTTTGGCGTTAAACATGGCCACCGGCAAAGCCGCACTGGAAGATTCCCAGGCGACTGTCAAACAATTTGCCGACACCAAGGATCCGCAAGCAATGCTGGCGCTCACCGCAGCAAAAATGAATCCATCTTCCGAAGCAGCGACTGCTTACAACAGCCAGCTCACTGAAATCATTACAGAGATCAAAACAGATTTCACCAATGCGGCCGACGCCCATATCATCGAGGCCAAGAACAATCTGACCGCACTGATTCATGACGTCACCAAAAATGTCCCGCCCGGCTCAGAGAATGCGGTCGCGATTGTAAAAGTAGCGATCCAGAATGCCTTCAGCGGCTACGAACAAGTCACCAAGGCGACCAAGCAAGCTGTGGCCACGGTAGAGGCCGAAGTCAGCAAGGCAGCCGAGCAGTTTTCCAAAGTAGGCAAAAAATAAGCGACAGTCAGTCTTCAATCGCCAGTTCGCGCCGGATTATCCGGCCTGACGATTTAACTGCAATATCAATGGGTTACAGCCTTTGCCTGTAACCCATTTTCTATTTTGCCGGACAAAACCAGTATGAAACCGATCACACCGCCGCAACCCGACCATGCCGCCGTCACCGCTGCCAGCATACTGAGCGCGCGCCGCAGCTCGGGCGAGCAAGGGCCGCGCCTGCCCGCATCCTGCCGCCCGGCCGATCTCGACGCTGCGCTGGCGATACAGGCCGCGGTCACCGCACAACTCGGCGATCGCATCGCTGCGTGGAAATGCGGCTTGCCTGCCGCCGATCGCGTGGTGCTGGCGCCGATCTATGCCGGCACCGTCCATAGCGACAACAATGCGCCGTGCGCGCTCTGGGTGCGTGCCGGCCAGGCGCGGGTGGAGCCGGAACTGGCGTTCATCCTCGGTCGCGACCTGCCGGTGCGCGACACGCCCTACACGCCGGCCGAGATCGATGCCGCGGTAGCGCGCACCCACCTCGCGCTGGAGCTGATCGACAGCCGTTACAGCGATGCGGCCGACGCCAGCTTTGCGGAAAATCTGGCCGATGGCCTGCTCAATCAGGGCCTGTTCATCGGCCCGCAGGTGGATGCCGGGCAAGCACGCGCCGCCAGCGCCATGCCGCTCAGGATCACCGTTGCCTCGGGCGAGACAAGTGAGCTTGCGGGCCAGCACCCGAATGGCGATCCGCGCGCGCCGCTGTATTGGCTGGCCGAGTATTTGCGCAGCACGGGCCGCGGGCTGCAAGCGGGTCAGGCGGTGATCACCGGCTCGTATGCCGGCTGCATCGAATTGCCATTGGAACAGGAG
Source organism: uncultured beta proteobacterium (assembly GCA_963837775.1). Lineage (GTDB taxonomy): Bacteria > Pseudomonadota > Gammaproteobacteria > Burkholderiales > Burkholderiaceae_D > CAWIOX01. The sequence goes on from CAWIOX010000029.1 coordinate 201,801, forward strand.
ATCGCGATTCAGTACGGCGAACTGGGCACGCTGACGGTGCGCTTTATGCAAATGAGCCAGAAATGAGTGCTGCCGCCGAATTGCCGGGCCGGTTCCGCCCGCGCCTGACGCTGCAGACCCTGAGCCGTGGCGACGGGCTGCTGGGGATGAAGCCTTCCGGCGCATTCGGGCCGCGCGGCGGCAGCGTGACGGTGGCGCAGATCGACTGGCTGTATGTCACCGACAGCGGTTTGCGCTGGGAGACGCCGGCGCCGACCGTCTTGCTGAACCGCCGCCCGAGCTCCACGCAGGAGCTGACCGACACCCACGGGCGGCAGGTCTTGCTGCTGCGCGACCTGGGCGCCGAGGCGGATGCGCTGGACCGCGTGTGGGATAGCGGCCTGCAGCCGGTGCCTGCCAACACCTTGCAGTGGCGCAGCGCTGACGCGGCGCAGCAGCACGGGCCGCTGTGGAGCCTGCTGCAGGAAGACTTCTTCGGCGATTTCTGGGCCGAGCAATTGCCCGAACTGCAAGCCCGCGGCTGGCTGCTGGTGGTGCGCCCCGGCTTTGCGCACGAGAGCGTGGCGGTCGATGCCTGGCACCTGATCGTCAGCCCGGACACCGGCGAAGTGCTGGGCAAGGAAGTGGCTGCGAGGATGCGCGGCCGCGCGCCGGCCGTCACCGCCTTGGGACTTCCGGCGCGCGAAGGCTCGTGGCTGCTCACGCTGGGCATCGAAATCGACGGCCAGATGCTGGATCTGGTGCCGCTCTTGGCCCACCTGCTGCAGCGCGACGCCCGCTGGCTCGATGCCCGGCAAGTCGCCGCGATCGACGACAGCGCATTGATCCTTCTGCGCGCGCCGGGCGGCAAACGCATCGAGGCGCTGGCCGCGCCGCTCAAGGCGATCGTCGATGCACATGCTGGAGCTGCTGACCGACCCGCGCCGCCAGGAGGGACCGCTGCGCCTGTCGCCTTGGGATGCGTACCGGCTCGATGCGATGCGCGTGAGCCTGCTGCAGACCCAGCCCGAGCGCGCGGGCGCTCACGGCGCATGGCAGCTGCAGGGCGATGCCGGCTTGCGCGCACTGGCACAGCGGCTGCAAGGCAGCGGCGGCCCGCAGCCGGTCGACCGCCCCGGTCCGGCCTGGGCGTCACCTTGCGGCCCTACCAATTGCATGGCGTGGCCTGGCTGCAATATCTGCGCGAGCAGCATCTGGCCGGCATCCTGGCCGACGACATGGGGCTGGGCAAGACCGCGCAAGCGCTGGCGCACCTGCTGATTGAACAGCAGTCGGGCCGGCTGGACTGCCCGGCGCTGGTGGTGCTGCCCACGTCGCTGGTGTTCAACTGGCAGGCTGAAGCGCAGCGCATGGCGCCCGGCCTGCGCGTGCTGACCTTGCAGGGCGCCGCACCGGGCCGACGACTTTGCGCGCATGGCCGAGCACGATCTGGTGCTGACCACCTACCCGTTGCTGTGGCGCGATATTGACGCGCTGGTCGCGCAGCCGTTTCACCTGCTGATTCTGGACGAGGCCCAGACCGTCAAGAACGCGGCGGGCCGCAGCGCAGCCGCGGTGCGCCGCCTGCAGGCGCGCCACCGGCTGTGCATCACCGGCACCCCGCTGGAAAACCATCTGGGCGAATTGTGGACCCAGTTCGATTTCCTGATGCCCGGCTTTCTGGGCGATGCGCGCAGCTTCATGCGCGCTGTGGCGCAAGCCGATCGAGGTCAACGGCGAAACGCTGCGCGCCCGTTTGCTGGCGCAGCGGGTGCGGCCTTTCATCCTGCGCCGGCGCAAGGACGAGGTGGCCAGCGAGTTGCCGCCCAGGACCGAGATCATCAAGCGCCTGCAACTGCAGGGCCGGCAGCGCGAGCTGTATGAAAGCGTGCGGGTGGCGGCCGACGAGCAGGTGCGCCGCGTGTTGCAGCGCAAGGGATTTGCCGGCGCGCAGATCACCATCCTGGACGCGTTGCTGAAGCTGCGCCAGGTGTGCTGCGACCCGCATCTGCTGAAGGGGCCAAAAAAACCCGACAACATCGAGCGCGCCAAGCTGGAAATGCTGTGCGACATGCTGCCCGCGCTGGTGGCCGAGGGCCGCCGGGTGCTGGTGTTTTCCCAGTTCACCGAAATGCTGGGACTGATCGAGACCGCACTCGACGCCTTGCAGCTGCCGTGGCTGGCCTTGACCGGCAAGACGCCGCCCGCGCAACGCGGCGCGGTGGTGCGCGCAATTCCAGCGCAAGAGCGTGCCGATCCTGCTGATCAGCCTGAAGGCCGGCGGCGTCGGGCCTGAACCTGACTGCGGCCGACACCGTGATCCACGTCGATCCGTGGTGGAACCCGGCGGTGGAGGAACAAGCCACCGCCCGCGCCCACCGCATCGGCCAGGACCAGACCGTGTTCGTCTACAAGCTGGTGGTCGAAGGCAGCATCGAGGAACGCATGCTGGAACTGCAGGCGCGCAAAGCGGCGCTGGCCGACGGCGTGCTGGGCTGCGATGGCGCGCTGGCGCCCAAATTCAGCGCCGACGACCTGCAAGCGTTGCTGGCGCCTTTGAGTTGAGCCGCTTGCCGGCTGCCCACAAAAATACGCAAAACACTGAAAATGTTCGAATAAAGTGGCGCAGAAACAACCGCCCATGCTGAAACAGGCGCTGGATGCCTGTAGCATACAGCCATGGGTATATTTCAAGACCCAACAAATACGTGCGGCAATTGCCATAAAAATGATGATACTCCCCGTTTTTTACTAATTAATCGGGATCAGCAAGAGGATTGAAGCACAGGATCAATGGCTGGCCTGCCCTTCTTTTCCGTTGCGGCCATCCATTAAAATGCACAATTGATTCTATGCAGGTTCTTGGCTGTAAAATAAGCCGCCTTGACCAAGCGCCAATGAAATTGATGTCGAAGCAAGTTTTGGCCAAGCGCACTTGCGGTCGATTTCATCCTGTGCGTCACACTACGCACGCAACAAGCCGCTGCCGGACGCGCCCACCATGCGGCAGGCAAACAGGCGTTAGCGCCACAGACAAATACCCTTCGGCCCAAGGCCGGAGCACTCAGGAGCAATGAATGAACAAGCCGAATACGACGCCGCAGAATATGCCCGAGCCATCCTTCTTCCAACGAATTCCACTGGCTTTCGGCGCATTCTTCAGCATTCTTTCCGACGCCGGCTTTGCCGCGCGCATCCGCGACCTGCCTCTGGGCGCCGCGCAGCCGCAGCCCCAAGCGCAGCCCGCAGTGCAAGAGATGCCCAAAGCCGTAGCGCCGCGGCCGTTGCGGGAAACGCCCACCGATGCGGCGCTGCAACTGCTGGGCTTGCTGCAGCGGGACGCGCGCCTGATCGATTTCGCCGAAGAAAACCTGAGCCGACTATTCCGATGCCGACATCGGCGCCGCCGCCCGCCTGGTGCACGAAGGCTGCCGCAAGGTGCTGCGCGAGCATTTCACCATCGAGCCGGTGCGTCCGGAGGCCGAAGGCAGCCGCATCACCTTGAACGAGGGCTTCGATGCGAGCGCGATCCGGCTCACCGGCAATGTGGTCGGCCAGCCGCCATTCAGCGGCAGCCTCAGCCACCGCGGCTGGCGCGCCACCGAAGTCCGGCTGCCGAAACTGGCCGACAGCCATGACGCGACCGTCTGCGCGCAAGCGGAGGTCGAGCTATGAGCGAGCCACGTTTCAGCATCGGCATCGACCTCGGCACCACCCATTGCGCGCTGGCTTACGTTGACATCAATGCCTGCGACGGCGAGCACACCAGCCACGGCGTGCTCGCGATCCCGCAACTGACCGCACCGGGCGCGGTCGAGGAGCCGTCCCTGCTGCCGTCCTTTCTGTACCTGCCGCACGCCGACGAACTGGCGCCCGGCGAACTGGACCTGCCGTGGAGCGAAGCGCACAACGACGGCGGCTATGCGGTCGGCGAACTGGCGCGCAGCCGCGGCGCGACCACGCCGATCCGCCTGGTATCGAGCGCAAAAAGCTGGCTGTGCCATCCCGGCGTCGATCGCCGCGCCGCGATCCTGCCCAGCGACGCGCCGCCGGAAGTGGCGCGCGTGTCGCCGCTGGAAGCATCGATCCGCTACCTGTCGCACCTGCGCGCCGCATGGAACCACGCCCATCCCGAGGCGCCGTTCGACCAGCAGGACGTGACCGTCACCATCCCCGCCTCCTTCGATCCGGCCGCGCGGGAACTGACCGACGAAGCGGCCAGAGCGGCCGGCTTCAGCTCGCTGACCCTGCTCGAAGAACCGCAGGCCGCGCTGTACAACTGGATACAAACCAGCAACGGCCAGTGGCGCAAGGACGTCCGGCCGGGCGACATCATCCTGGTGGTCGATGTCGGCGGCGGCACCAGCGACTTGTCGCTGATCGCGGTGCTCGAGCACGATGGCAAGCTGGAACTGCACCGGATTGCGGTCGGCGACCACATCCTGCTGGGCGGCGACAATATGGATATGGCGCTGGCCTATGTGGTGGCCGGCAAACTGGCGGCCGGCGGCACCAACCTCGACCCGTGGCAATTGCGCGCGCTGACCTATGCGTGCCGCACCGCCAAGGAACAGTTGCTCAGCGATGCCCAGCTTGAGACGGTGCCGCTGGTGGTTCCCAGCCGCGGCTCGAAACTGATCGGCGGCTCGATCCGCTCCGAACTGACGCGGCAGGAAGTCACTGCGACCATCCTCGATGGCTTTTTCCCGCAAGTCGATGCCAGCGCACGCCCGGCCGGCCGCGCGCGCGCCGCCCTGACCCGCGTTGGCCTGCCGTATGCGCAGGATGCGGCCATCACCACCCATCTGGCCGCCTTCCTCGGACGCCAGGTGGCAGCGACCCGGGATCTGGAAGGCTTCGTCACGCAGCAGGATGAAAGCGCCAGTTTCCTGCATCCGACCGCGGTGCTGTTCAACGGCGGCGTATTCAAGTCCGAGCCTGCTGGCCGAACGCACGCTGAACACGCTCAATGGCTGGCTCGCAGCAGAAGGCGCGCCGGCGGCACGCATGCTGGGCGGCGCCGACCTCGATCTGGCGGTCGCGCTGGGCGCCGCCTATTACGGCTATGTGCGGCGCGGCGCCGGCGTGCGCATCCGCGGCGGCACCGCGCGCGCCTACTATGTCGCGGTGGAGTCGGCGATGCCGGCAGTACCCGGCATGACGCCGCCGGTGCAGGCGCTGTGCGTCGCGCCGTTCGGCATGGAAGAAGGCAGCGCGGCGGAACTGTCGACGCTGGAATTCGGCCTGGTGGTCGGCGAACCGGTGTATCTGCGCTTCTTCGGCTCGTCGGTGCGGCGTCAGGACCAGATCGGCACCCTGCTCGACTTCTGGCAGCCGGACGAACTGCAGGAACTCGAAGAAATCCGCGCCACGCTGCCGACCGAAGGCCGCCAGCCGGGCGAAATCGTCGAGGTGCGGCTGCAAGCCAAAGCCACCGAAGCCGGCACGCTGGAGCTGACCGCAGTCTCCACCAGCGGCGGCGAGCGCTGGGACATCGAGTTCGACGTGCGCGGCAACAGCCAGGCTTAGTAACGTGAAGCGCTACATCGTCGGCATCGACCTTGGCACCACCAACACGGTGGTCGCCTATACGCTCGAGCTGGCCGCGCAGACCGGCGGCGCGGAGATCCGGCTGTTCGACATCGAGCAGCTGGTCGCGCCCGGCGAGGTCAAGGCCTCGCCCTTGCTGCCGTCGGTGCGCTACCATGCGGCCGCCTGGCGAACTGGCGGCGGGTGAGCTCCAGCTGCCCTGGTCGCCGCCGAGGCAGCGCTGACGCTGAGGTGAAGCTGACTGCCGCAAATCGTGATCGGCCAGCTGGCGCGCAAGCTGGGCGCGCAAGTCCCCGGCCGGCTGGTGTCCAGCGCCAAGAGCTGGCTATCGCACGCCGGGGTCGACCGTCTGGCGCCCATCCTGCCGTGGGGCGCCGATGCCGAGGTCGGCAAGGTGTCGCCGGTGGCGGCCAGCGCCAGTTATCTGGCCTATATCCGGGCCGCATGGAACTGGCGCTTCCCGGACCAGCCGCTGGAACAGCAGGAACTGGTGCTGACCGTGCCGGCCTCGTTCGACGAAGGCGCGCGCGCGCTGACCGTGAGCGCCGCGCGCGAGGCCGGGCTGCCCACGCTGCGCCTGCTGGAAGAGCCGCAGGCAGTCTTTTACGACTGGCTGTTTCGCCATCGGCAAACCCTGAGCGAGGAACTGGCGCACACCCGACTGGTGCTGGTGTGCGACGTCGGCGGCGGCACCACCGACCTCAGCCTGATCAAGGTCGACATGCACGAAGGCCAGCCGCAACTGACCCGCATCGCGGTCGGCAATCATCTGATGCTGGGCGGCGACAATATGGACCTGGCGCTCGCGCATCTGGCCGAAACCCGCCTGGCGCAATCGGCACCAGGGCAAGCGAGCTGCGCGCCTGTCGGCCGGCAAGCTGGCGCAACTGATGGAGCGCTGCCGCGCCGCCAAGGAAGTGCTGCTGGCGTCGCAGGCGCCGGAGCAGACGCCGGTGACGCTGCTCGGTGCCGGCACCAAACTCATCGGCGGCGCCCGTTCGGTCGACCTGATGCGCGATGAAGTCGAACGGCTCATCGTCGACGGCTTCTTCCCCAAGGTCGCAGCGGACGAGCCAGCCAGCCGCAGCCGCGGCGGCATCGTCGAGTTCGGCTTGCCCTACGCCAGCGACCCGGCCATTACCCGCCATGTCGCCGGCTTTTTGCGGCAGCACGCGGCAGCAGTGCGCGAGGCGCTCGGCGCTCATGCCGGCGCGCCGGATCAACTGGCGCTGCCCGACACGCTGCTGCTGAACGGCGGCGTGTTCCGCGCCGACGCGCTGGTGCGGCGCCTGCAACACACGCTGGAAAGCTGGCGCGGCGCGCCGCTGCAGCTGCTGCACAATGACAATCCGGACGTGGCGGTGGCCCGCGGCGCGGTCGCTTACGCGCTGGCCAGCCAGGGACGGGCGCCGCGCATCGGCGGCGGTGCGCCGCGCAGCTATTTTCTGCTGCTCGATGAAGGCGGCAAACAACAAAGCGGCACTGCACCCCGCCGCGCGGTCTGCGTTCTGCCGCGTGGCAGCGAGCCGGGCAAGGAAATCCTGCTGCATCAGCGCACCTTCGCGTTGCGCGTGGGACGGCCGGTGCGCTTCCATCTGCTGTCGTCGATTGCCGAGGCCGCCAACCAGCCCGCACCCAAGGCGGGCGAACTGATCGATCTGGCGCATGGCAATTTCGTCCGGCTGCCGCCGATCGCGATGGTGCTGCAAGCCGGTGCCGGCACCAGGCAAGAGATTCCGGTGCAACTGGCGACCGCGCTGACCGAACTGGGCACGCTGGAGATGCACTGCGTCGAGGCGACTGCAGATCACGACCAGCCCGGCCAGCGCTGGCTGCTGGAATTCCAGTTGCGCGGCGCAAGCTCCGGCTCCGGCGAGGTTGCGGAAACCACCGAAGAAACTGCATTGCCGCCCCGCCTCAAGGAGGCGATCGAGAAAATCGAACGCATCTTCGGCAGCCGCGCGCAGCAGGTGACGCCGAAGGAAGTCAAGCAGCTCAGGCTGCAGCTGGAGCAACTGCTGGGCAGCCGCGAGCGCTGGCAGACGCCGCTGCTGCGCCAGTTGTTCGACGCGCTGTTGGCGCGCGCACGCGGCCGGCGCCGCTCGGCCGAGCACGAACGCGCGTGGCTCAATCTGGCCGGCTATTGCCTGCGGCCGGGCTTTGGCGCGCCGCTCGACGACTGGCGCATAGCGCAGCTCTGGCCATTGTTCGAGCAAGGGGTCCAGCACGGCAAGGACAGCCAGGTCTGCGCCGAATGGTGGACGCTGTGGCGCCGGGTCGCCGGCGGCCTGGACCCGCAAGCACAGCTGCGCCTGCTGGATGATTTCGCATTCAACCTGCAAGCCGACGAGGCGAAAACCGGGCCGCGCCCGGCCAATCTGGTCCGGGGCAGCCAGGACGAGATGCTGCGCCTGGGCGCAGCGCTGGAACGCATCCCGCCCGACTACAAGGTCGAAATCGGCAACTGGCTGCTGGAGCAGCTCCGCCAGCCGGCCGCCGCGCCTGATCAGCGCGACAGCCAGGACAGCAAGGACAGCCAGGCCGGCCGCAAGCTGTGGGCCCTGGCGCGGATCGGCGCGCGCCAGCCTTTTCATGGCAATACGCACGACGTGGTGCCGCCCGAGATCGCCGCCGGCTGGCTCGACGCGGTGCTGGCGCTGGACTGGAAGCGGGTCGAAGCGGCGGCCTTTGCCGCCGCCCACATCGCGCGCATGAGCGGCGACCGCGCGCGCGACATCCCGCCTGCGCTGCGCGAGCAGATCGTCCGGCGCCTGCAGGCGAGCGATGCAAGCCCGTCATGGATCGCGATGGTGAGCCAGGTCGTGCAACTGGACGAAGCCGACGAAAGCCGCATGCTGGGCGAATCGCTGCCGCCGGGACTCAAGCTGATCGCCTGATATCGCATTATGAAAAAGCATCTAACAAGCTACTGAGTGCACTGCTGTTTTTCGGGTTCCAAGCATTTTTATCAAGCCATCATTTCCTACTGCAGGAGCAAGCTTGACCGCATTTTCACTTCCCGCTAAAGACGCTCAATTTTTGGCCTTTATCTGACTTTTTGGCAAAAACCAATTTTTCAGTCTTCACGAGCGGCGCGGCGCGCATCACTTTCACCCTTTCTATTGGTGCTATTGCGGAGCCGCGTCCCAATAAAATCTGCAAAGGGGCTGCTTGCGCACCCTGGCCTGCCGACACCAACTTAAATGCGCTCACGAGTCGAGCCAATTTTTCCGCTTGTTCTTGCATGCTCTCAGCGGCAGCAGCGGCCTGTTCGACCAGTGCCGCATTTTGTTGTGTCACTTCATCCATCTGCGTGATCGCCTGGTTGACTTGTCCGATCCCGGCGCTCTGCTCCTGGCTTGCCGCGGTGATTTCACGCATGATGCCAGCCGCACGCTGAACGGAGGTAACGATCTCCGCCATCGTACGGCCGGCATCATCAACCAACTTGCTACCGATATCGACTTGCTCCACTGAATCGCTGATGAGCGCCTTGATCTCTTTTGCCGCGCCTGCCGAGCGCTGCGCCAGATTGCGTACTTCGCTTGCCACCACGGCAAAGCCACGGCCCTGCTCGCCGGCCCTGGCGGCCTCGACTGCCGCGTTCAGCGCCAGAATATTGGTTTGAAAGGCGATGCCGTCGATGACGCCGATGATGTCATTGATCTTGCGCGAACTGCCCTTGATCGATCCCATGGTCTGCACCACCTGCGCCACTGCATTGCCGCCCTTTAGCGCAACGTCGGAGGCAATGACGACAAGTTGATTGGCCTGCTGTGCATTATCGGCATTTTGTCGTACGGTTCCGGTCAACTCCTCCATCGCACTGGCGGTCTGTTCCAGCGAACTGGCCTGCGACTCTGTGCGCGCCGACAGATCCGCATTACCCGATGCAATGCCATGTGCACCGTGATTGACAAGATCGGTCGCCTCCTTGATCTGCCCCACCAGCAGCTTGACGTTAGTCTGCAGTATGCGCAGCGCCTGCATCACCGCCGCGAGTTCATCGTAGCCATCGGCATCGATTTTGCCCGACAGATCACCGGTGCTCATGCGTTCGATATCGCGCCGTGCGCGCTGCAACGGCAGCACGATGCGGCGACACGATAGCGGAATAAGGGCCAGCGATATGAGCGCGCACAGCAGCGCCGCTGCCGCCGCCCATGGTGCCATGACCGCGCTATCCGCGCTCATTGAGCGCCAGGATAATGCCGCACTAAGCACCGACAAAGTCGCGAGCGATCCACCCGACGCGACGATCCTGGCCTTGATCGACAGTTTCTTGATGATATTGAATCGTTCGAATAGCGAGCGCTCGACGGCTTTCCCCTGCCGTATCTCGATATTGGCACTGCCCTTGTTCAGAGCCCGGTACGCCGCGTCGGCGGCCTGGATCTGCTCCCTGCTCGGCTTGACCCGGATGGAGATGAAACCGACCACCCTGCCGTTTTCCAGGATCGGTGCCGAATTCGTTTCGACCCAATAGAAATTGCCGCTTTTGGTGCGGTTCTTCATGATGCCGACCCAGGTCTTGCCGGCGCTCAGCGTTTTCCAGAAATCTTCGGAGATCGCCTTCGGCATATCCGGGTGACGCATGATGCTTTGATGCTTGCCCAGCAACTCCTGCTCGGTGTATCCGCTGATCTGAAGGCAGTCCAGATTGACATAAGTGAAATTTCCTTTCGGGTCGGTCTTCGAAAGAATCGTTTCCGAATCACTCAGCACGTATTCGCCATTCACGACCGGCGCTTGCTTTGACATGGTATGCGACCTCAATAGTCGGCCCCCTCCAGCCGCGCATCAAAATCGGCGACGACTCGATGCGCAGGAGGTTGGCGTGAACAAGTTGATTCAGCCCCTTTTCCGTCACGCGAAAAAGGGGACAGACTCCTGGCAATCAGAAAGGCAGCAAGGCCTTGATCCAGAACGCGTGGCCTTCGGGCCGGTTTTCGACGTTCATTTCCTTTTGCCACTTGGCCATCACGAACATGCCCTTGCCGTTGTCGTACTTGATCGAAGGGCCGATCGCAAAGGCTTGTCCCTTGTTGCCGGGTACTTTCACGCCGTTTTGCTCATCATCGGTGATTTGCTTGTACAGAAAGCCGCCCACGCCAGCCACCCAGTTCTGCTTGAAGCCGTAGCCTAACGAGTAATCGACATGGAATTCATGGCCTGACCTGTAATTGGTGTCGGTGTTCTTGAAATTGAGATCAAGCATCATCTTGAAATCGGCGTTCCAGCCCGCCGGGTCGATATAGCTGGCGGTATAGACCGGCTGAATCGCCCAGTAATTGCGCCCGATATTGGCCATGTCTGCTTTGTTGTAACGCCCGGTGGGCGCCATGATGTCGAGCCCGAAGATGCTGTGCAGATTGGGGCTGTGGTGATAGCCCAGCACCAGCGCGGTGATGTCGATATCGCCGATGCCGCTCTTGCTTTGCCCCGCGCCGTTGACGTTGACGTCGAGATTCACCAGCGGCACCAGCAACGCGTGCCCTACCTGCCCGCCAAACAATTTCTTGTCGGTGACCCAGACAAAGCGCGGCACCACCGCGTTCGCGGTTACCTTGAAATCGAGCGGAATCGTGTCGCCGTTATTGTCCTTGAGCTTGTCGGCACTGTAATGGTTGGCATACATCAGCGTGTAAAAACCCGCTGGCGGCAACGCGCCGGAAAGGAAGCTCTCTGCGCCCATCGGATAGATGGAGCCGCCGCCCTCGGTCGCATTGGCCGCCTGAGATACGACAACACCGCTCATTGCCAGAGCCGCCAGAGTAGAAATTTTAGTTATTTTCATGCTTGTCCCCGCCTACTATTATTGTCAATGAAACTGCCTGTACTTGCTATAAAGTACAAATTTTCTGATCGGTGTTGATTGCCGATTGCCAATCAACACCGAATCACGCTACTTACTTACTATCAGCGCCCGAGTTCGCCGGCGCTCTTGCCGCCGATGCCGAAATGCTCTTTCGGCATTTCGGTCAGGATCACGCGCACGCTCTCCGGCTTGGCGCCGATCGCTTCATGCATGGCTTCGGTGATTTTCTCGATCAGCAAGCGTTTCTGCTCGACCGTGCGACCTTCCAGCAGATGGATCTGGCAAATTGGCATGGTGGTTCTCCTTAATTGAAACGTACGTTGACGCTGCCCATGCCCTGCATCTGCAGGCTGACGTTGTCGCCGGCCTTGACCATCACCGCCTCGGTGATCGCACCGGACAGGATCAGGCTGCCGGCAGGGATTTCTTCGCCGCGCTCGCCCAGCAGGTTGGCCAGCATCGCAATCGCTGCGGCCGGATGGCCGAGCACCGCGGCGCCGGCGCCGAGGGCGACGACTTCGCCATTTTTTTCCAGCACCACGCCGATGGTGCGCAAGTCGAGGTCTGCGACCGGACGCATGCGCCCGCCGACCACGAAGCGCGACGACGAGCAATTGTCGGCAATCACGCTTTTCAGGTCGAACTTGAAGTCGCGATAGCGCGAATCGATGATTTCAATCGCCGGCATCACGAAATCGGTGGCTGCCAGTACCGTCGCCGATATGGCAGCCGGGGCCTTTCAGCGCGGTTTTGGTGACGAAGGCGATTTCCGGCTCGACTTTCGGATGGATCAGCTCCGACAGCTTGACCGCGCTGCCTTCCGGCACCGAGAAATAATCGGCCAGAAAGCCGAATACCGGCATCGACACGCCCATCTGCTGCATCTTCGCGTGCGAAGTCAGACCGGCCTTGTAGCCGATGATGCGGCAGCCGCGCGCGATCTTGCGCTGCTTGATTGCCTCCTGGATCGCATACGCATCTTCCCAGTCCATCTGCGGATATTCGTCGGTGATTTTGGGCGTGTCGTGCGCCTTCAATTCGCAGTTTTCCAGATGTTCGGCGAGACTGTTGATGGTGTTTTGGTCTAAGTTCATGTTCTTATCCTTGTGGGTGCAAACCCGTTCATGTTTTCTTTAAATCCACCGTGAGCGTGCCGGTAGCACGCAAGCACGCACGATGGAGTGCGATCGAATTACATCAAGCCGCGGGCCCGCGCCATGGTCATCGCGGTGTCTTCGATCATGTCTTCCTGGCCGCCGACCATGCCGCGCCGGCCCATTTCGACCAGAATGTCGCGTGCCGGCACCCCGTACTGCTTCTCGGCCCGCTTGGCAAACAGCAGGAACGAGCCGTACACGCCGGCGTAGCCCAGCGTGAGCGAGTCGCGGTCGATGCGGATCGGGAAATCCATCATCGGCACCACCAGGTCTTCGGCCACGTCCTGGATCTTGAACACATCGACCCCGGTTTCGATGCCGGAACGGGCGCAGACGGCGATCAACACTTCCATCGGCGTATTGCCGGCACCGGCACCCAGTCCGGCCGCTGCGGCGTCGATCCGGTTGGCGCCGTATTCGACCGCCACCAGCGAGTTGGCGACGCCCATCGCCAGATTGTGGTGGGCATGAAAGCCGAGTTCGGTTTCAGGTTTCAGCTTTTCGCGCAGCAGGCCGATGCGGGCCTTGACGTCTTCCGGCAGCATGTAGCCGGCCGAATCGGTGCAGTAGATGCAGTTGGCGCCGTAGCTTTCCATCAGCAGCGCCTGTTCCAGCAACTTTTCCGGCGACGTCATGTGCGCCATCATCAGAAAGCCGACCGTATCCATGTCCAGCTTGCGCGCATAGCGGATGTGCTGTTGCGAGACATCGGCCTCGGTGCAATGGGTGGCGACGCGGATCGTGTGCACGCCCAGATCGCGCGCCATCTGCAGATGATCGATGGTGCCGATGCCGGGCAGCAGCAGCGCCGATACCTTGGCGTTTTTCATCAGCGGAATCACCGCCGACAGGTATTCCTCGTCGGTATGGGCGGGAAAGCCGTAGTTGACCGACGAGCCGCCCAGGCCATCGCCATGCGTGACTTCGATCAGCGGCACGCCGGCGGCGTCCAGTCCCTGTGCGATGCTGGTCATTTGCTCGAGCGTCATCTGGTGCCGCTTCGGGTGCATGCCGTCACGCAGGGTCATGTCGTGGACGGTGATTTTTTTACCTTTGAGTGTCATGGCTGTTCCTTACGCGGCGGCGGATTTCTGGGTGGTGGGCTGGAGCGTCAGTTTGCCGCTGAGAATTTCTTCGGCGAACATCTCCGCGGTACGGGCGGCGGCGGCGGTCATGATGTCGAGGTTGCCCGCATATTTGGGCAGGTAATCGCCCAGGCCTTCGACTTCCATGAACAGCGAGACGCGTTTGCCGTCGAATACCGGACCGTTGACCAGCTTGTAGCCGGGCACGTATTTCTGCACTTCCTTGATCATCGCGTGCACCGAGGCGGTGATTTTTTCGCGATCGGGTTCGGTTTCGGTCAGGCAGTGCACGGTGTCGCGCATGATCATCGGCGGCTCGGCCGGGTTGATGATGATGATGGCCTTGCCTTTCCTGGCGCCGCCGACGATTTCGACCGCACGCGAGGTGGTGCGGGTGAATTCATCGATATTGGCGCGGGTGCCGGGGCCGACCGACTTGGACGAGGTGGTGGCGACGATCTCGCCATACGCGACCGGCTGCACGCGTGAAATCGCCGCGACCATCGGGATCGTGGCCTGGCCGCCGCAGGTGACCATGTTGACATTCATTTCCCGCTTGCCGACATGCTCGTGCCAGGTTCACCGGCGGCACGCAGAACGGGCCGATCGCAGCCGGCGTCAGGTCGATCATCATCACGCCCAAGGCGTTGAGTTTGCGCGAATTTTCCGCATGGACATAGGCCGAGGTGGCGTCGAACGCGATCTGGATGCGGTCGCCATCGACGTGCGGCAACAGGCCGTCGACGCCGTCGGCGGTGACTTTCAAACCCATGTCGGCGGCGCGCTTCAGGCCTTCCGAGGTCGGGTCGATGCCGACCATCCAGACCGGCTCCAGCACTGCGCTGCGCTGCAATTTGTAAAGCAGATCGGTGCCGATGTTGCCGGGGCCGATCAACGCGCATTTAATTTTTTTCATACAAACCCTTTCAGAAGGTAATTTCAAACAATTAAAGTGCTGTCACGCTGGGCCGGATACAGCCAAGGCTTGAGCAACCGCGTTAGCTGGGGTGCAACCATCCAGGTCATGATGATCACCACCAGTGAAGTCAGCAGCATCACCCGCGGCAGCAATGACCACGATTGCAGCAGCGGGCCCAGCAGCAAAAACAGCAGATACACGGTCGGGCAAATCCCCAACCAGGTGACGACCGCCACTTTCCAGCGCGGCGGCGGATTCTGTTTGGGGCCGACTGGCGCAGCAAACCAGTGACCCAGGCCGCTGACCTGGCGCAGCGTCTGGCCCTCGATATACGGGGCAATCGCTGCCAGCCCCAGCGACCGTGCAGGCGACTGTTGCCATGCCTGCAGGTGCTCGGGAGTATCAAAAGCGAAGACAACGTGATACAGGCGAGGCTCGTCGCTGCCCCCGCCATCCTCGCCGGGATGCATCAACTGCCCACCCAGATAACCCGGGAACGTACTGGCCACGGCGGTCATGCCGTTGCTCGCCTGCTCGAATGCCAACTCATGGCCGGCCTTGACGCGGCGCGTGATCAGCACGGTGACCGCACCTTTAGGTTGTTCTGTTCCCGCGGTACCGGCTGTTGCCATAGTGGGGTGTGCAGCTGTTGACATTGCAGTACCCGGCCTCAGGAAAAACGCACCGAGCAGCCGCCGATGTCGCCTATCGTCACGCGCAGGTTGTCGCCGGCCTTGACCGGAACCATCGCGCCGAGCGCACCGGACAGAATCACTTCGCCAGCCTTCAGCGGGATGCCGAGCTTGCCCAGCGTATTGGCCAGCCACACGACCGCATTGACCGGCGAACCCATGGTCGCAGCGCCAGCTCCGGTGACAACTATTTCGCCATTTTTTTCCAGCACCATGCCGCAGGTGCGCAAGTCGATTGCGTACGGATCGACCATGCGGTCGCCAAGTACGAATACGCCGCAGGAAGCGTTGTCGGCGACCGTGTCCTGGATCTTGATTTTCCAGTCGGTGATGCGCGAATCGACAATTTCGAAACACGCCATCACGCCTTCGGTGGCAGCCAGCACATCGGCCGCGCTGACGCCCGGGCCCATCAAGTCCTTCTTCAGCACGAAGGCAATCTCGCCTTCGGCCTTGGGTTGAATCAGCGTGCCCGCATCGATCGCTGCACCGTCGCTGTAGATCATCCCGTCCAGCATGTAACCGAAATCAGGCTGCTCCACGCCCAGCATGTTCATCACCGCGCTGACTGGTGACGCCGATTTTCTTGCCGACGATGCGCTCGCCCTTCTCAACGCGCCGGGCAATCATCCGCTGCTGGATGTGATACGCATCTTCGATCGTGATATCGGCTTCGCGATTGGTCAGGGGCTCGATGGTTTTTCGTTCAACGAGAGCCTGGTAAAGCGCGTCGCCGTACTGCGTGATTTTTTGCTGGTCCATGGAGGTGTGTCCGTAAAATTAGGGTTGAAAGTGGGTGGGCTCAGGCTTCGGCCAGGAAATTCGCCACCAGCTGATTGAAGCGCGCCGCATGTTCGATTTGCGTCCAGTGACCGCAGCGACCGTATACATGCAATTGCGAGCGAGAAATCCATTGCGCCAGAGTCAGCGAGTTCGACAGTGGAATCACCTGATCCTCGCGTCCATGGACCACCAGCGTCTCGTGCGGCAGCGCCCGGATGTCTTGTTCCCGGCTGGCCAGCGCATCAACGCCGTTTTGTCGCGGTGCCGGGAACATCGATGCGAACGCTTCCTGAAAGCCGGGCTGGATGCTGGCCTTGTAACGCAGTTCGGCCAGTTCATCGGTCATCAACGCACGGTCAAAGGCAAAGACGTCGAGCAATTTGCGCATATTCGCAATCGACGGCTGATAACCCCAGACCGCATCCAGACCCGGCGTGATCGGGAACGATACGCCGGCAGCGCCCATCAGCACCAGCCGCCGGACCCGTTGCGGATGGCGAATCGCCAGTGCCAGCGCCAACCCGCCGCCGAACGAATTGCCGACGATGTCGGCACAGTCGATCTCGAGCGCGTCGAGCAAGCCGATCGCCTGTGCCACCCAGGTGTCGAGGTCATAACGGATATCTGCCGGCCGCTGGCTGAAGCCGAAGCCGACCATGTCCGGCGCGATCACCCGGCGCTGCTGCGATAACGCCGGAATCGTCAAGCGCCAGTTGGCCCAGGCGCTGACGCCGGGCCCGGAGCCGTGGATCAGCAGAACCGGCGCACCGGAACCGACGTCGTGATAGTTGGTGACGATGCCATTGGCAACGATGGATTTGCCGATTTCAGGATTTGCAATCATGTGTAGGCCTTCAGTACTTGATCATCACGTTGCGCAGCTCGGTGTAGAACTCGAGCGAATGGACGCCGCCTTCGCGCCCGATGCCGGACTGCTTGGAGCCGCCGAACGGCGTGCGCAGGTCGCGCAGGAACCAGCTGTTGATCCAGCACAGGCCCACTTCGATTTGCGCGGCCAGACGGCTGGCGCGGCTGATGTCCTGGGTGTAGATCGAGGTGGCCAGGCCGTATTTGGTGTCGTTGGCCATGCGTACCGCTTCTTCTTCGGTGTCAAAAGGCTGGATGTGGCAGCACGGGCCGAAGATTTCTTCGCGCACGACGGTGGCGGTTTCCGGCAGGCCGGTCCAGATGGTCGGCTGCACCCAGCAGCCGTCCTTCAGGTCGTCCGGCATGTCGGGCACGCCGCCGCCGAAGACGATGTTGGCGCCCTCTTCCTTGGCCTTGGCGTAGTAGGACAGCACTTTCTTCTGATGGATCTTGCTGACCAGCGGGCCGATCTTGGTGTCGGGGTCGAACGGGCGCCCGGGCTTCATGCCTTCGGCCTTGACCTTCAGCGCGGCAACGAACTTGTCAAAGATCGGGCGCTCGACGTAAACACGCTCGGTGCCCAGGCAGACCTGGCCGCAGTTCTCGAAGGCCGAGCGGGTGACGGTGTCGACGGCGTTCTCGAAGTCGCAGTCGGCGAACACGACGGCGGCGTTCTTGCCGCCCAGTTCCAGCGACACCGGGCGGATGCCGTCGGCGCCGGCCTTCATGATGGCGGTGCCGGTCTTGGTTTCGCCGGTGAAGGTGATGCCGTTGACATCCGGGTGTGCGGTCAGGAAGGAACCGGCGGAATCCACGCCAAAGCCGTTCACCACGTTGTACACACCGGGCGGCACGCCGACCTTGTTCATCACTTCGCCCAGCAGCGTGGCGGTGCTCGGGGTGGCTTCCGAGGGCTTGACGACCACGGTGTTGCCGCAGGCAAGCGCCGGGCCGCACTTCCAGGTCATCAGCAGCAGCGGCAGGTTCCACGGGCAGATGATCGCGATCACGCCGCGCGGGGTGCGCACGCCGTAGCTGCGCGCGGTCTTGCCGTCCGGGGTGCGCATCTCGAACGATTCGGTCGACACGTTCTTGATGGTGTCGGTGAAGATCTTGAAGTTGGCGGCGCCGCGCGGGATGTCGATGTGCGAGGCCAGGTGCGCCGGCTTGCCGGTGTCGGCAATTTCGGCCTGCAGGAAGTCGTCGAAGCGGTGGTTGATCTCGTCGACCACCGCATCGAGCATCGCGCAGCGGTCCACCACCGACAACTTGCCCCAGGGGCCTTGCAGCGCAGCCCGGGCCGCGGCAACGGCCGCATCGACTTCCGGCTTGCCGGCCTCGTAGACGTTGCCGATCAGCGAATTGTCGACCGGGTTGCGTTTCTCGTACGTCTTGCCGCTGGCGTTGGTAACGTATTCGCCGTTGATGAAGTTCTTGATCTGCTTGATCTGTTGCATGCTACTTTCTCCATCTGGATATTCAAAAAATCAGCCTGCCAGGCCAATGGCAGTCAGCCCGGCTCGCGCACATTCTTCGTCCTGCGCTTCCGAGGCGCCGGACACGCCGATGCCGCCGCACCACTCGCCGCCATCGGCTGCGGCACGGATAGGCAGGCCGCCACCGAAAACAATCAGGCGCGGCTGCGCGGAAAAGCCCAATTTCATGCCGTCGTCATGGCCGATGGCTGCCATCCAGTCCTTGGTCGGAAAACCGAAACTGGCGGCCGTGTACGCCTTGTCGATGGCAATATCGATCGAATGAATGAACGCACCCGACATCCGCAGGAAAGACATCAGATTGCCGCCGCGATCAACCACCGCCACGTTAATGCGCCAGCCGTTTGTCTCGGCGTGCCGGACTGCCGCCAGGGTCGCGGCTGCGGCGGCCTCCCACGAAATTTGCGCTTGATTGACTTGTAAATTCATGATGTTTCCATTTTTCCGATGCCCAACTTGCAGGGTAGACACGATGACGCTGTGCCCACCCTGCTTTCTCTGCTGCAAAGACCGAATGCCGGATCAGGTATAAACCTCGGTGAAGGCGGCATTGAGTTCGCCGGTGTGATAAAAAATGGCCCGTCCAAGCGACTCCTCGGTCCAGGTTGTCACCGGACGATCCGGTTGCGCCAGATAGCCCAGACCGGCGAAAGTCTCGTTGCGGTTGCCGCTCGGGTCGAAGAAATAAATCGTTTCCCCGCGTGTGATGCCGTGGCGGGTCGGCGCCACGTCGATCTTTACCTTGTTCTTGGCCATGATGTCGGCCGCCTTCAGGACGTCGTGCCAGCTGTCGAGGAAGAAAGCAAAGTGATGCAGGCCCATGCGCGGTCCGGCCACGAACGCAATGTCATGCGGCGTGGTGCTGCGGAACAGCCAGGTTGCGGCCTGCATGTTCTGGTCCGGGCCCACCATCACTTGTTCAGCCAGATAGAAATCGAGGACTTCCATCATGAACTGGGTGTTTTCAGCGACCTTGTTGATGCCGGCTTCAGGATTCATTTCGCACATCAGCAGGCAGTGGTCGAGCCAGTGCGCGCCGGCGCCGCGGATGTCGTCCGGCCATGGGTCGGGGTTGACCGTACCGACACCGGTGCCGACATATTCCTTTTTGGCGTACAGCCGCATCTGATGCCCGCTGGGCAGGTTGAACGTGAGCATGCGGCCAACGAAGGGAAGCGTTTCCGCAGGGGCCATTTCGGTTTTGATGCCGTAATCCTCGACCCGTTTCTGCAGCGCATCCAGATCTGCGTCAAATTCCACCTTGTAGGCAACATGATTCAGGCCAGCCTGGTCCGATGGCGTCAGGACGACTGAAAACTTGTCCCATTCGTCCCAGCATTTCAGATACACGTTGCCTTGTGCGTCCTTGTGCATGGTTTTCATGCCAAGCACATTCTCGTAATGCTTGACTGCAGCTGCCATGTCCATCACCTTGATGCTGATGTGACCGATTCTCATCACGCCCATTTTTGTCTCCTTCGTGTGTAGTTATAAAAATTACTTCGAAATGCTTGACGGCTCGCCTGTTTGGACTGCACCGCATTGCGCGTTCAGGACTGTTTTTTTCATGCATCCCATCACTTCCAGATCGATATCGCCGAGCGGCGCCACCCGGCACGCCAGCACCACGCCTTGCGCTTCATCCTGTTCAGAAATATGCGCGCGGCTCATCGCCCCGGTTTTTGTCACGCTGCCGCTGCGTATGACCACCTTGCACACGCCGCAGCCGCCGTTCAGGCAGCCGGCCGGAATGCCTTTTCTGCCGATTCTGGCCATCCCTTGCAACAAGGTTTCCGCGCTGCTGCACAGATAAATTTCGCCGGTCTGCAGCAGCCGGATCGAATGCTTGCTGCACGCCGAAGCCGGCACGTTGTCGATTTGGTTTGCGGTGCCCATGCTCATATCTTCTTGAACAAGGGGCTTTTGACCTGTTGCGCATCGGCTGCCGAAAAGAACTTCTCGGTGAAGATGTCGCGCTCGAACAGCCGCCCCTGCATCAGGGTTGTGATGCAGGCATCGATCATCACCGGCGGCCCGCACAGATACGCCTTGTGGCCGCGAAAGTCGTTGCTGAAATGGGCTTTGGCAGCGTCATGCACGAAGCCCTGAAAGCCGCTCCAGTCGCTGTCGTCCGCCACGCTCGACAGCGCCGGCACGTAGGTGAAGTTCGGATGCTGCGCCGCCAGCGCAACGAAATCGTCGTGGTAATACAGTTCATCCTGGCTGCGGGCGCCATACACCAGCGTGATCGGCTGCGTACAACTTTCGTCCAGCAGATCAAGAATCATCGAGCGCGGACTGGACAGTCCCGAGCCGCCGGCCAGGAACAGGTGCGGCAGCCCGGCCGACTTGCGCACGAAGAAGCGACCGTACGGCCCCGACAGCTTGACCCGGTCGCCGGCCTGCAGGGTGTCGTGGATCCAGCTCGTGACCTGTCCGCCGGGGACGCGGCGGATATTCAGTTCCACCTCGCCGGATGCCGAGGGCGGGTTGGCCAGCGAAAAGGCACGGCTGGTGTTTTCGCCTGGCAGGTGCAGGTTGATGTACTGACCGGCCTGAAAACGAATGCCGGCCGCATCATCGAGCTTGATCCAGACCCCTTTGATGGTGGGCGACAGGTTTTCGATCCGGCTGACGGTGCCGGCAAAATCCTGCATCGGCAGGTTTTGTGCATCGACCTCCACTTCAATATCGGTTTCGATAGTGACGTCGGATTGCAAGGTCGCGCAACAAGCCAGCGTCATGCCGCTATCGCGCTCGTAATCCATCAAGGCAAAATTGGACGCCTCGCCATGCTCGACTTCGCCATCGATCACCTGGATCTTGCAGGTTGCGCACAAGCCGTGACAGCACGCATGCGGCAGGTAAAAGCCGGCGCGCAGGCTGGCGTCGAGGATGGTCTGGCCGTCCTCGACTTCGATGGTCTGGCCGATCGGCTCTATGGTCAACTGATAGCTCATTGCGACTCTCCTAGCTAAAACTGCCCTTGATGCCGGTCAGTCCGGGCGTGCGGAAACGGATCACATCCTTGTGCCGCAAACCATTCTCGGCCAGCGACTTGGTCGCGTCCGGCCGCCATGGCTGGCCCGACTTGAACCACTCGGCTGCACTCCAGTCGACCTTGCTCCAGTCAGGATGGGCGCCATACGTGGCCGGCAAAACGTGCTCGAGCAAGTCACCGAACAGCATCGTCGGCGGGAATGGGAATGCATACGGGCTAGCGAAAAGCAAATGATCTTCCCAGCCGATAAACAACAGCTGATTGCCGTGGAAATTTTCAACCTTATCTTTCACTTCGCCGATGTACGGCTTGAGTGCTATGACTGCCATGCTTGTCTCCTGTAGTGTCAAATGAACGGTCCGCCACTGTGACGGCAGACTGCAGCGCACGATCGGATGCGCGCTGCATGCGTGCGTTCTTAGGTATTGCTCTTGGCTGTTTGCCGCCAGGTTTCAAAATTTTTCTGGTCTTCGGAACCGTCGAAGTCCAGATTGTCGCGGCCGTTCAGCACGTGGTAATAGTCCATCAAGGCCGCGAGCGGATCGAAGCCTTCGGCAGTCGGGTCGACGCCGGGGTTGAAACAATTCCCCTGGAAAACCTGATGCGGTGGCAGCCATGCCTGCACGTATTTTTCCGGCTCGTGGTCGAATACATGCTTGCAGCCGTCGGAGCAAGTGTGATATTTGTCGCCGTTGTAGTCGGTCTCGCGATAGCAAATCTTGGTCGGATCATCCGGCTCGGTGAAGAACATCGGGATCTGGCATACCTGGCACAGCATCGGCAGCGTCTTGCTGTAGAAACGCTTGCCCTGCGCAGCCTCCTCGGCCCAATGTTCGAAGCGTGGCCGATAGTATTTATCGAAGGTATTCGGATATTTTTCCGACAGCCAGTCGAGCTCTTCCTTGCCCGGAATCCAGGTGTGGAAAGCAGCGGCTGCACCGAACTGGTAAAAAGTGGCCCAGGTTTGATGCGAAATGTGTTCCTTTTCGATCTTCGCTTGTTCCCAGCACTTCGGCACCGTGATGCCGTAGCGCGCCAGATCATTGAACAGCGCGCTGACGCCCTGCTCGAAATACAGCTCCCACGACTCTTTCCAGCTCATCACGCGCTTGGGCAGCATGTAGTCCGTCATCATCGCGACGATCGACAGCAGACGGATGCCGCGCCAGGTCCATTTTTCGATCCAGCGCTGCACGATCGGCAGGTTGTCCGGGTCTTGCTCAAGCATGAACTTGATGATTTCAAGGCCGAGCGTCATGTGGCGCGCTTCGTCCGACTGGGCGGAAAAACCGAAAGTCGTCGCCGCCATGTCGCCGTTGTAGGCGGCACCGGAAATGAAAGGCACGAACAACAGATTGGTCAGCACATACTCGAACGAAAAACTGATCGAAGTCAGAAATTCGAACGGCCCTGAGGTGAACGCATCCTCGCCGAACGACTTCGGCACCGACAGATACCAGACCCGGTCATTCATGTGCTGGAAGTCGTGGAAACCGTTGTAATGCTTGTTGTAGTTCGACATCGAATGGATTTGCGTCTGGAAGTGCCGCAACTCGTCGATCGACTGCATTTGACACGCCACGCGCGCACCGGCGCCGCGGAACTGACGGCCGACATGGGCAAAGCCGCGATGCGCCATGTACTCGAGCGGTGTCACCGCGGTCAGGAATATCTTCAGCGCATTGATATAGCGCGCGTCGGTGACGCCGAGATGGCCGTTGTTCTGATTGAAGGCATCGATGATGGCGTACAGCTTGCGTTCTTTTTCCGCCTGATACTTCCAGTACGCTTCCATCGTCAGACGGAACGGATCTTCCCATTTGTCCCAGTCGTGAATCTTGATCCCTTCGAACTTATCGTACGGAAAAACCTTGTCCATCGGCTGGTAGGTGGTTTCCCAGTCAAGACCGCGGGTCATCACTGCGTAGCGCTCCTTGAGCCCCAATTTGTTTTTTACTTTCATGTCCATTTGCTTGTCTCCTCTATTGCGCTGCGATTTCAATGCTTCCAGCTAAGACTGAATTCATCATCGGTTTCGTTGATATTGCCCCCGAGCGAAATCAGATTCAGGTGCAATTCCTGCAAATCAAAATCGCGCCCCATCTTTTCTTCCACCGATTCGCGCCTGATCGTCAGCCGGCCCGGAACATCAATGCGCACCATGGCCGGTTGCTCATTGACCGTCGCATCGGGGTTATCCTGCAAAATCGCCTCGACGATGTTGCGGGTTTCTTCGTTGGTCTGAAAAATAATGAATACGTTGTCCATTGCAGCTCCTTACAGCGTTAGGCCAAACTTGACGGCGCGGGCATTGAACTCTTCATGCAGTTCAGTCATCACTGCGCCGGCTTTTTCACCCAGCGCCAGTGCGGCCACCGGTGCCAGCGCAGTGAGCGCCCGATCACGCCAGGACTTGGTCCATTGCGAGATCAGCTGCTGGTTTTCAGCGGATTCGCCGACGGCGGTCTTGAGCGTGGCATTGACCCACTTGCTGTGTTCCGCATACCACTCGCTCTGGAAGCGCGTCAGCATCGACACCACCGGCCCGGCCTGCTCCGACAGCGCATCGTCAAAATGCTGATACACCAGCGGATAGAGCAAACCGTCCAGCACCAGGCTCTGCGCGACAAGCAGTTCGAACCAGTCCTGCAGCACGAAGGTGTCTTCGACGTAGCGGCGCAACGGCTGCCATTTCGCATCGGCCAGCCAGGCTTGCTTGGCGCTATCGAGATCCGCCACGTCGCCCAGCAACAGGCCGGTGCGCGTCAGGTATTGCGCCATGCCGAGGTGATCCATCGCCTGAAAAATGCATGGCTGCGTGATTGCCGCCCCATATCCATAGGCGCAGATCGACGTGTTATTCATGTTGCCGCCCCACTCCACGTGGCGTAGCGGCAGCAGCACTTCCAGCGCGAGCGCTTTGGCTGCAGACGGATATTTGCTGGCCAAACCGCGTTCTTCGACGAAATCGAAGTCGCCCTCTGCGGTTTCCTGCATGCGTGCGCGGGCCAGCGTGTAAGTGCCGTAATAGAACTGACGCGGATCCTTGAACGCGTACCAGTCGGTCATCTTGACTGCGGTGCGCGAAGCGTCGTACAACTCGTGTTCCTGGTCCCACAGCGGGCGATAGTGAAAATTGGCGTCGGACTGTACGTCCAGCGTCGCTTCCTGATAACGTGAAGCGGGCTTGTCGCCGCCGATGCGGGCTGCGACTCGGTCAAACGTCTGGCGCAGCGGTTTGATGCTGACGGTGCGAAGATCTAAATGCATTTTGTTGACTCCTCCTTGGTATGACTGGCCAAATTTGTGCCAGATATATTATTTATCCCCTGAAACCTTGTTGCGTGCGCACCGCAGACTCCACGCCAGTGCATCGTCTTCGTCCTCTGTCCCGGCGCTTTTTAACGCTCGCACCTGATCCAGCACCGTCACCTGGTTTGCTTCACAAAACTCTGCAAAAGCGTGGGCCGGCATGATCAATTCCACGAACAACTCCGGCTCGCCGATGGCAAACTCGAATTCAATCAAACCGTCCTGCCGGGTTTCGATGACCCGTACAAACTTGCGTGTGGTGTCAAAAATTTTGTTCTCCATCGATTAGCCTGGTCACACCGCTATATCAGCAAGCTCCGTGCCATAATTTCGACATAAGTAAATTATCTCGAGATTTTGCATTTTTGCTGCAGCGCGTCATCCGGTTCTGCCGAACCTGAAATCGACCGCCAATGACTGTTGCAGACAGCAATCCGGCAGGTCAAACGCACGTCCAAAGGAAGCTATTCGATTTAGTTATTTGCTGCATCACAGCAAATAATAATGGTATTTTGACAATGGATGAAATGATCTAATCCGTCGGTTCGGCTTGATCAAAAGATCGATTTTTTGGTGGCGCGCACAAGATCGCGGCCCGCGCCGCGCCCCTGCGAATTGCCTGGAAAATTTCTCCGCTTGCGATAAAATCTCGAGATTCGTATGATGGGTGCAGACAATTAAAACCATAAGCCCTCAAGGCCAGCAGGAGACAGCATGATCAAATATCCGAAGAACCTCGATTTGCGCCGCTTGGTGCACTTTTCTGCCGAGGACGGCACCATCTGGCTGGGCGAGCACCGCATGGTGCTGCTGCATGTGGCCGCGCTCGCCGCGCTGCGCAAGGAATTGTTCGATCTGGCCGGACCCGAGCAGGCGCGCCGCATCCTGACCCGCATGGGCTACGTCTGCGGCACCCGCGACGCCGAACTGGCGCGCAAGATCCGCGCCGATCAGAATCCGATCGATGCTTTCTTCATGGGTCCGCAGTTGCATATGCTGGAAGGCAGCGTGAAAGTGACGCCGGTCAAGATCGAGATGGATATTGCCGCCGGTACTTTCCAAGGCGAATTCATCTGGAACAACTCGTGGGAAGCCCAGGCGCATGTTGACGAGTTCGGCCCGCAGCACGATCCGGTCTGCTGGATGCTGCTCGGCTATGCTTCCGGCTACACCTCGGCATTCATGAACCGCTTTATATTGTTCAAGGAAATTGAATGTTCGGCTTGCGGGAGCGACCATTGCCGGATTGTCGGCAAGCCGCTGGAAGAATGGCCGGACGGCGCCGCGCATACTATCTACTATGAAGACGATGCGATCGTATCGCGCCTGCTGGAACTGACCACCCAGGTCGATGTATTGCGCTCATCCATCGAGGAACCGCGCCGGATCGAAAACATGATCGGCAGTTCGCCGGCATTCCTGCGCGCGTACCAGCTGGTCAGCAAGGCGGCCGAAACCAACGTCACCGTCTTGCTGACCGGCGAAACCGGGGTCGGCAAGGAGCGCTTCGCACGCGCGCTGCACCAGACCAGCAGCCGCGCCAGCGGGCCGTTCATCGCCGTCAATTGCGCCGCGTTGCCGCATGACCTGGTCGAATCCGAGCTGTTCGGCGCCGAAAAAGGGGCTTTCACCGGCGCCCATACGACCCGCATCGGCAAGTTCGAGCGGGCCGAAGGCGGCACCCTGTTCCTGGATGAAATCGGCGAGCTGCCGTTGATTGCCCAGTCGAAGATCCTGCGCGTGCTGCAGGAAGGCGAAATCGAGCGCCTGGGCGACGATCAGACCCGCAAGGTCAACGTGCGCATCGTCACCGCCACCAATGTCGATCTGCAAAAGGCGGTAAAGGAAGGAAAGTTTCGCGCCGACCTGTTTTACCGCCTCAACGTGTATCCGATCGCGATTCCGCCGCTGCGCGAGCGCACGCTGGACATCCCGCCCATGGTGGAAGCGATGATCAAGAAATTTTGCACCTTGCACAACAAACGGGTCGCCGGCATCACCGACAAGGCAATGCAGGCGCTCAAACAATATGCGTGGCCGGGCAACGTGCGCGAACTGGAAAATCTGATCGAACGCGGCATCATCCTGACGCCGCAGGACGACTGGATCGAGCGCGACCAGTTTTCACTCTGCCTCGACGACACTATCGAATCGGATATCCGCCTGACCGATGCCGGTGCGCTGGAAGAAAAGCGCCCGCCCGAGCAGGCCCGCCTGTGCGATACCTTCCTGGCCACCGGCTTGTCTCTCAATGAAGTCGAGACCATGCTGCTGAGCGAAGCGGTCGAACGCAGTGCCGGCAATCTGGCCGGTGCCGCCCGTTTGCTGGGGCTGACCCGGCCACAGCTGACTTACCGACTGAAACGCAATCAGGATGCCAGCCTGGAGAAAGAATAATATGCTGCCCAACCAAAAATTCAACGCAGCCTTCACCGCCCCCGACGCGCCGCCGCGCACGCTGGCCGAAGGCGCCTACCTGCAGGTGCGGCGCGACATCATCGAAGGCCGCCTGGCGCCAGGTGAAAAACTGCGGGTCGAACATCTGAAAGACCGCTATGGCATCGGCGCCGGCACCTTGCGCGAAGCGCTGGCGCTGCTGCTGTCGGATGTGCTGGTGGTGGCCGAAGGGCAGCGCGGCTTTCACGTTGCGCCGATCTCGCTGCAGGATCTGGCAGACATCACGGACACCCGTGTGTTGCTGGAGACCAATGCCCTGCGCCAGTCGATCCAGAACGGCGACGATGAATGGGAAGCCAATCTGGTGGCAGCTTTCCATAAGCTGAGCAACAGCGAGGAGAGGCTGGATGAAAAACTGGACAAGCGCAGCAATGTGCGCGAATGGGAAGAGCGCAACCGCAGCTTCCACGAAGCGCTGATCGGCGCCTGTGATTCGCCCTGGCAACGCTATCTGATCGGCCTGCTGTACCGCCAGTCGGAACGCTACCGGCACCTGGCCATTACCAGCAACGCGATGCCGCGCGATGTCCATGCCGAACATGCGGCGATCATCGACGCCGCGCTGAAGCGGGATCCCGAGCGCGCCAGCCTGGCACTGGAACAGCACATCCGCCTGACCTTCGATTCAATCCGGCTGTTGGCGCCCGCCCTGATCACGTCAAAAAAGCAGGCCTGACGCCCGCGCCTGGATGCGGCTATTGACTATCGATCCCGCTCGCGCACGGCCTGCAAGACATTGGCCGGCGCCAGGCTGGCGTAGCCTTGCAGCCGCTTGAAGGCGGCAAGCGCCTTTGATTTTTCGGCCTGGGAAATGATGTCAGGCTTGCTTGCGCCACGCCGCACGCCCTGATCGATCTCGGCTTGCAATGCGGCGAGGTAGGCGCGCGTGTCGGCGTCCATGCGCGCCAGGTTGCCGAGGGTGCCGCGGCCGGGTACGATCTGGCGCGGCCGCATGCTGGCGAGGCCATCGTAAGCGGCGATCCAGTTGACCAGACTGCTGTCGGCGCTGAGCGCGGGCAAGGCATCGGACTGCATGATGGCGCCGGCGAACGCGACCTCCTCCCGCGGCAGCCAGACCGCGATGTCGCCGGCGCTTTGCGCGGGCCCGAAGTACGACAATTGCAGCGTGCTGTCGCTGAAACGCACCTCTTTCGTGTCGCCGGAAAAACCGCGTGGCAACGCGAGTTCGGTGCCGTGCGCCTTTTCCCGCAGCAGCGCCTGCATCGCCTTGAGTTGCTCGGCCCCGCGCGCCTCCATCAGCTTGCGCGCGTCCTCATGGGCCAGCAGCGGCACGCCGAGTTTCTTGAAGTAGCCGTTGCCGAGCCAGCGCGCCGGATCGGCCCCTGTGTTGATCACGTATTTGATCGGATAGCTGCTGACCCTCTGGATCGCCTGATGCAGCAGCTGCGCGACGCGGTAAGACGGGCCGCTGTCGATGACGACCACCCCGGCCGAGGTCGCGACAAAACCAAGATTGACCGTCAGCGCATCGTTGCCGTAACTGGCCGGCTTGAGGTCGCCGTACACCACATACACGCCGGGCGCGACCCGCACCGGCTCCAGTTGCAGCTCAGCCGCAACGCCCAGCAAGCAGCAGCACGCGATGGCCATGCCGAGCAAGCCGCGCAACAACATGGTGGATTGCCTATGTGTCATTCTCAGCATCGGGGATCAGATTCTGCAAATCGGATCCCCAGTGTAACTGCTGGCGCTTGAAAACGGCTTGAGGTGCGCTGGGTGTCGCATAGATCCGGATTAATTGCTGGGCATTAATGGCCGTCCACTCTCGCCCTGAAACGATCAAACAGATCGACTGCATCGAATGTCCGAATGTCCGAATGCCGACCACATGCTTAACGCAAGCATACAGGTGGCAACCTTCGATCTACGCGCCGCATCTCCTGAAATACCTCTTTGCGGGCCTTGGTCGATGCCGCAAAGCCCCGCTACCGAATTGACGCTGCACACACATTCCCCCAATCAAATATCTTGTTAAGATTAGGACTCGTTGCTCGCTCGGTCGAACCTCGCAATAAACATATCAGAAAGGCAATTGATGGCGTATTTGAGTGGGTGGAATAAATTGCAGGCGCTGATGCGGGCAGAGCTGCGCCATCTGATGACGATCCACGCCAGCGACCGAGTATGGCAAATGCCGTTCGCCGCGGCGCTTGCTTCGGGCCTGCCGCTACTGGTCGGCGCGTATTTCAATCGCATGGATTACGGACTGGTCTCGTCGCTCGGCGGGCTCGTGTTTCTCTATCTGCCCGGCACGCCACTGCATCACCGCATGGTATCGGTGATGGCTTGCGCATTTGGCATGGCCGCCTGCTATGCGCTGGGGGTAATGAGTCACTTGTTCCCGCCGGCAATGATGCCGGTGCTGGTATTTATCGCCATCCTGGTCACGATGGTCTGCCGCTTTTACGCGCTGGGGCCGCCGGGCAGCCTGTTTTTCATCATGGCGGCGTCGATCGGGGCGTATTCGCCGGTGGAGATATTGCAGCTGCCGCTCATGGTGGGTCTGATCACCATGGGCTGCCTGCTGGCCTGCCTGATCGGATTTTTCTATAGTGTCTATATACTGCGGCTGCAGGCGCCCAAGCCGGTGGCGCCATTAGCGCGGCCGACCTTCGATTTCGTGGTGTTCGATGCGGTAGTCATCGGCGCGTTCGTGGGCATTTCGCTGACCGCGGCGCAGGCACTGCAATTGCAGAAAGCCTACTGGGTTCCGGTGAGTTGCCTGGCCGTGATTCAGGGCGCGTCGCTGCGCGCTGTGTGGAACAAGCAATTGCACCGTGTGCTCGGCACCGGTATCGGCCTCCTGCTGTCCTGGGGCTTTTTACTGCT
This sequence comes from uncultured beta proteobacterium, assembly GCA_963837775.1. Classification (GTDB taxonomy): domain Bacteria; phylum Pseudomonadota; class Gammaproteobacteria; order Burkholderiales; family Burkholderiaceae_D; genus CAWIOX01. Next base: position 231,767 of record CAWIOX010000029.1, read on the forward strand.
CCCGCTAGACAAATGGAGCATCTCGCTGACGATGATGGCGCTGGCCTTCGTGGTCGAATATACGGTGGTGAGGCACTACGCTTTCGCCGTCACCTTCATCACGCCGCTGACGATCCTGCTGGCAGAAGCGGCCACACTGGGCCATGGTTCGCCAACCGCACTAATCCAGGCACGTTTTTTCGATACCGTGCTGGGCTGCTTCGTCGGTCTTGTGGGTGGCATCTGCCTGCATAGCCCGCGCTTTCGAGATGTGGTGGGTCGCCAAATCCGTCGACTGATCCCGTTGCGTCTTTTGCCATGAGCGGCTCTACGCTGCATCGTTGCAATCGGGACGGATTTGCTAGCCCGTTCCGGATGCCTGAGTTGCCCGAATAAAGAACCCTTTCGCGGCCTCTTACTGACTGACTGCTTGCCGGCCAGCATGCCGAAATTCGCGAATTGGATTGTTTTCGATCGGACACGCAGTATACTTCGTTCTTTTTTCAAGGCGATGGCCTTACCTACCAGGACAACATCATGAGCGCTCTACCTCCATGCCCGAAATGCAATTCCGAATTTACCTACGAGGACGGCGGCCTGTATGTTTGCCCCGAGTGCGCCCATGAGTGGAGCGCCGATGCCGGCGCTGCGGCCGCTGACGAAGGCGCCAAGGTCTACCGCGACTCCGCCGGCAATGTGCTGCAGGACGGCGATACGGTATCGGTCATCAAGGACCTGAAGCTGAAAGGCTCCGGCGGCACCATCAAGATGGGCACCAAGGTCAAGAACATCCGTCTGGTCGACAGCGACCACGACATCGACTGCAAGATCGACGGCTTCGGCGCGATGAGCCTGAAAACGGAGTTCGTCAAGAAAGTGTGATGTTGCGCGCTGGGCAGCCCCCCATTAATTCAAATTAAATGGGGGGGGTATCATTGAAAACACCCGATCTCCCGCACAGATTCATTGGGCATTTTTAAATACCCACCGCAGTATATTTTCCGCCTGTTGACCTTGCCTGACGCGCCGGCGCGCGCTGTTTGCCTTGAAACGGCGCGCGGCGTGGTCGTCAGACGCTGTCGGGCGCGACTTCCGGTTTGCGCGGGCGGCGGCTGCGGGCGGCTGGCTTGCGCACTGGCTTGACCGCTGCTTCCGCTTTTTCCTCGACTTTTCCTACTGCTGTTGCGACAGGCTCTGCGGCTGGCGCCGGCGCTTCGACTGGCGCTGCAAGCGCGTCGGTTTTCGGCTCCGCCTTCTTTGCCGCCGGCTTGCGGCCGCCGCGTCCCTTGCGCCGCGCTTCCTGCTGGCCGCCGGCTTCGGCTGCAACTAGCGGCGCGGGCGCTGCCGGCACGACCTCTGCTTGTGCGACTGGCAGCGGCGGCTCGACCGCTGCCGGCGCTTGTGCTGCCGGATTGACCGGAGCCGCCGCAGCCGCTTCGGTTTTCAGATCAGCATTCTTTGCTGCCGGCTTGCGGCCGCCGCGTCCCCTGCGCCGCGCGTCCTGCTTGGCGCCGGCTTCCTCAACTGCAACTGCCGGCGCGACCGCCGCCGGTTCTGCCGGCGGCTTCGCTGGCCAATGCCGGACTGATCAATGCCGGACTGTTGCTGCGATAGACGTAGGCGCCCGACTTGTCGTCGCGGCCGAATTCCAGCAGGCCGCGGGTCTGCGCTTCTTCGAGCAGATTGCCGAAAGTGCGGAAGCCGTAGTAGGACTCGCTGAAATCCGGCTTGCGGCGCTTGATCGCCTCTTTCAGCATCGAGGCCCAGATCTTGCCGCTGTCGCCGCGCTCGGACACCAGCGCATCGAAGGTCTCGACCGCCATCTCGATCGCCTTGCTCCTGCGGCTTTCCAGGTCTTCCTTGCGGCGCTTGTCCTCGTCGGGCGTGCGCTTGGCCGCCGGCGGCGCTTCGCGCGCCTCGCGCTTGTCGGCGGTGCGCCGGCTCTCGCGCACCAGGTCGTCATAAAAGATGAATTCGTCGCAGTTGGCGATCAGCAGGTCGGAGGTCGATTGCTTGACGCCGACGCCGATCACCTGCTTCGCGTTCTCGCGCAGCTTGGAGACCAGCGGCGAAAAATCCGAGTCGCCGCTGATGATGACGAAGGTATTGACGTGCGATTTGGTGTAGCACAGGTCGAGCGCATCGACCACCAGCCGGATGTCGGCTGAATTCTTGCCCGACTGTCGTACATGCGGGATTTCGATCAATTCGAAATTGGCCTCGTGCATGGTCGCCTTGAAACCCTTGTAGCGGTCCCAGTCGCAGTAAGCCTTCTTGACGACGATGCTGCCTTTCAGCAGCAGGCGCTCGAGGATCGGCTTGATGTCGAACTTCTCGTACTTTGCGTCGCGCACGCCGAGCGCGACGTTTTCAAAATCGCAGAACACCGCCATGCTGACGTTTTCGTTGGATGAAGCCATTTTTTATTGCTCTCCGATATAGGGTTGGGCCTGACAGCCACGCGGAGCATCAAACGCCCACACTAACAGCCTGCCAACGATTATACCCACGCAGCTTGCGCCCGCTGTCCGGATTTTGCGCTGCCGACGCGCATCGCGCCCGGCACCGCGGCCGCAGCTATGCGAGGCATCCCGCCAGCCATCCGCGCCGCCCTGTTTATTCAAAATTAGGGGAGTATCAATGAAAATACTGACCCTTGCGCATATATTCATTGGCCTTTAAAAAATACATGGTGCAGTATATTTTCCGTCAAAACGGGGCGATCCAGTGCGCCGGATCGCCGCCAAGGGCCATCAGCACGCCTTGTCCGCCCTGTTTTGACACTCACGGCTTGCGCGCAACGAGGCCGATCAGCGCGGAACGGCCCTGATGTCGCATGCCTTCCGAAATGGTTTCTTCGTATTCCACCAGTTCCTCGATGTCCCAGCCGGCGAAGGCCGCGCGCAGGATTTCTTCGGTGTAGAGGTTTTCGACATCCGACGGGCCGCCGGTCGCATAATCGAGTTGCTTCGGCGTGTAGCCGTGCAGCAGGATGCGCCCGCCCGGGCGCGTGAGTTGCTGCATCGCTGCAAACTGCCGCTCCCTTGCCTCGGCGCCGACGAACTGGATGAAAATGCCGATCACCCAGTCAAACGAATCATGCAGCGCCAGCGGCGGCCAATCCGGCGCCAGCATGTCGGCCTGGATGAAGCGGACATCGGCCTTGCGTTCGACCGCCAGTTGCCGCGCCTTGTCGATGGCCACGGCGGAGATGTCGATCGCGCTGACCTGCAAGCCCTGCCCGGCAAGCCAGACTGAATTCCGGCCCTCGCCGTCGGCAACCGCCAGCGCAATCTGGCCACTCTGAAAAAGCGCGGCCCGCTGCGCGAGAAAGCGGTTCGGCTCGGTGCCGAACAGATAGGCGTCACCGGCATCCCGGTAGCGCGCATTCCACAAGATTTCCTGGTTCATTTGACAGACACTCCTTCTGATTCATCGGATGCCGGACATCAAGGCATCACCGTAGTTAATAATCCATCGCCAGCCTACGCAGGGCCGCCTCAGCGTGCCGTTCTGCTTCGGGCAGCGGCAGATTGCCCCGCCTGATCCAGGCTTAAAGCGCCCTGCCTTCCCCGGCTTCTTCATAGGTGCGGCCATCCCTGATGTGATAGATGCGCTTGAAGGTCGGGATGATTTTCTCGTCGTGGGTGACGACGATGATGGCGGTGCGATATTGCTGCGCCATGTCGTTGAGGATGCGCATCACCGCCAGCGCCCGCTCGCTGTCGAGCGGGGCGGTCGGCTCGTCGGCCAGGATCACCGGCGGCTGATTGGCCAGTGCGCGGGCGATCGCGACGCGCTGCTGCTCGCCGCCGGACAATTGCGCCGGCCGGGCGCCGGCACGATGGCCGACATCGAGCGCCGCCAGCAGTGCGTTGGCGCGCTGGCGGGCGATCCCGTCGGGCTTGCCGGCCAGCATCGGCAGCAGCGCCACGTTGTCGGTCACATCGAGAAAAGGAATCAGATACGGCGCCTGGAACACGAAGCCGATCTTGTCGCGGCGCAGCGCCGTCAGGTCGGCAATCTTCCAGCCGCCGTCGAAAATGACGTCATCGCCCAGCGTCATGCGCCCGGCCGTCGGCTCGATCACCGCGCCCAGGCATTTGAGCAGCGTGCTCTTGCCGGAGCCGGAGGGGCCGATCAGGCCCACCACCTCGCCCGGCGCGACGATCATGTTCACGTCTTTCAGCGCGTCGACTGCGGCATCGCCTGCGCCGTAGCGCTTGCGCAAGCCCTCGATGCGGATGCCGGATTCTTGCCGTTCAGTCATCAATTCAACCTCCGATTGCCGCTGCCGGATCGACCCGCAACGCGGCGCGGATGGCCAGCGTGCTGGCGAGCGCGCAGATCAGCATGACCAGCACAAAGCCGCGCAGCGCGTCGCCGGGCTCCAGCAGCACGTATTTCGGGAACCACGGCGCCCACAGCGTGGCGACGCTCTTGCCGACCACGAAACCGATCAGGCCCAGCCCGAGCGCCTGCTGCAGGATCATCGCGGCAATGGTGCGGTTGCGGGTGCCGATCAGCTTGAGCACCGCGATCTCGCGTATCTTGCCCAGCGTCATCGTGTAGATGATGAAGGCGACGATCGCCGCGCTGACGATGGCCAGAATCACCAGGAACAGCGCGATCTGCCGGGCCGAGGTGGCGATCAGCTTGGCCACCAGAATCTCTTCCATCTGCACCCGGCTATACGCTTGCAGATGCTTCCAGCGCCGGATCTGGGCCGCTACCGTCTCATGGCTGGCGCCGGCGGCGACCTGCACCAGCACCGCATTGACGTTGTGATTGTTGGACTGCGCCGCCTGGACCGCTTCGAGCAGGCCCGGCACGCCGGGGCGGTTGAGCTGCGGATTGGCGGCGCTGCGCGCCCGTTCATTCAGGATCGCGTCGTTATCCTTGAGAAACTGGACTTCCTGCGCATCCTTGAGCGGGATGAACAGCATCGGGTCGCCGCCGGAGGAGACCATGCGCCGGGTCAGGCCGACCACGCTGTAGTCGTGGCGGCGAATGCGGATCTGCTGGCCCAGCCTGAAGCCGGTCCGGATGTCGGCCACCGCTTCGTAATGGTTGCGGGTGATGTGACGGCCGGCCACCAGATAGGCCGGCCCGCCCGGCTGCCCCGGCTCGGCGCCGACCAGCATCACCCGCACATCGGCATCGCCCTGGCGCACCTGCATGGTCAGGTAAGTGACATTGGCGGCGCGGGCCACGCCGGGCATGCCGAGCAGGCTGCGATACACGTCGTCGCGCAGGCTCGACGCCTCGGCATACGGGCCGAGCGTGTCCTTTTGCACGATCCAGAGGTCGGCGCCGCTGTTGTTGAGCAGCGCCTTCGCGTCATCGACCATGCCGCGGTAAATGCCGGCCATCGACAGCGTCACGCCGATCAGCAAGCCCAGCCCGATGCCGGTAAACACGAATTTGCCCCAGGAATGCAGGATGTCGCGGCCGGCGAGGTTGATCATGATCCCGGCCCGACCAGTGCATCGACGACCTGGATGCGGCTGCCGGCGCCGACCTCCCTGTCGCTGTAGACAATCACCTGCTCGCCTTTTGCCAGACCCTGCTTGACCAGCACCTTGCCGTCCAGGCTCGCGCTGTCCAGCTGAACTGGTGCAAAACGCAATGCACCGCCGCTGCGAACCCAGACCCCGGTCGCTCCCGCATGGCGCCGGATGCTGGCATTGGGCAGCAGCAGTCCGGACTGGCCGGCCGGCAGTTGCAGCGTGATCTCGGCCAGTTCGCCGACCGCTACGCCGGCCGGAATGCGGTCGAACGCGACCTGCGCCACGCGCTCCTCGGTGACGTTGTCGCTCACCAGTTCCAGCCGGGCGACCTTGCCGGCCAGCGGCCTGGACGGATTCGAGCGCAGCACAATCTCGGCCGGCAAGCCGAGCGCCAGACCGCCCGAGCGCCCCTGATCGATGCGCATTTTGACCCACAGGCTGGCCGGATCGATCAGCCTGATGGCAGCCTGACCCGCCACCAGCGTGCTGCCCGGTTCGGCGTCGCGCGCCACGACGACGCCATCGGCCGGCGCCAGCAACCGCATGTTGTTGCGCAACTGGCGCAGGCCGTCGCGCTCGGCGCTGATCCTGGCCATGTCCTGCCGGGCGGCGGCGAGGTTGGCTACGGCGGCGCTGGCTCCGGCCTGGGCCGAGACCTGCTCCTGCTGTTTGGCCTCAACGGCACTGGGACTGACGAAGTTCTTCTGTCCCAGTTCAGCGTAACGTCTGGCGCTGATCTCAGCCAGCGCCTTGCGCGCGCGGACATCCCGCAGCTGCGCCTCGGCGCTCACTGCAGCGCTGCCGGCGCGCTCGAGTGCCGCATCCAGCGCCGCCGTGCGCTGCTCCAGATCAAGCGGCTCCATCTCGGCCAGCAACTGGCCGGCCTTGACCGCTTCGCCGACATCGACCAGCACCCGCAGCACCCGGCCTGCTGCGGTGGGACCGATCAGATAGCTGCGCCGCGCCTCGACGCTGCCGATGCCGAACAAGGCCGGGGCGATCATGCCCTCCCCAACCGTCACGGCTGTCACGCGGATCGGCGCCAGCGGTCCGGAACGGGCCACCATCCAGACGAAGGCAGCGAGCAGCACCAGCCCCAACAAAGACAGTCCGGCACGGCGCGAACGCAAGCGGGCGAAATTCATGACGGCTCCCGGATCGCGCGCAGGTACAGCGCAAAAACCCGCCGCGCCTCGCTGTCCATGCGCTCGGTAGTGCCCGCCAGCATCGCTTGCATGACCAGTCCCTGCACCGTGCCGATGAACAGCGCCGCGGCCGCATCCAGGTCGAGGCCGCCGGCGATCACGCGCTGCTGCCCAGCCTGGGCCAGCAGACGTGCCAGAATCTGGCGGTAACTGCCAAGCAGGCGGCGCACGCGTTGTTTGAGCGGCGTGTCGTCGGGGCGCTGCAGGTCGTTGAAGATGATGCGCGGCACGCCCGGGTACTGCATGACGAACTGCACATGGGTCATGAATACCTGCTGCAAGCCTTGCAGCGGCGTAGCGCTGTCCTGTCCGGCCCGTTCAAGCGCCGCCAGCAGATTTTCCTCGACCCAGTCCAGCACCGCGAGCCAGATGCCCTCCTTGGTCGAAAAGTGCTTGAATACCGCGCCCTGCGTCAGATTCAGCGCCTTGGCGATATCGCCGGTGGTGATCTCGGCCGGACTGCGTTCGGCAGCCAGCTGCAGCACCGCAGCAACAATCTCTGCCCGGCGGGCTTCGGTAGGCAGGCGCGTTCGAATTGGCTCCATATCGCATCTCAAGTAAGTATTCAATTACTTACCATTGTAGCCGGGAACATATTCGATGGTGTACGCCGGTCTTTCATAGCCTGATTTGGATCAAGAAATCACGCTGCGTGATCGCGCTTTTCGAACAGGTAGACGGCGTTGCCCTGCAATTCCGCATTACAAAAAAACTGCAGGAATGGCTTGGCAATTGGGTTGACGCCGAGATCGGCAGACGCCTCGAGTACCGAAATAATTTCTTTGGCATGATAGTGGCTGCTTGAAAATATCGATTCGGGCCGATCGAGCGCCTTGAATGAAGCGCCCATTTTTTTGACAACCGCATGCAGGCTTTGCCCGTATCTCTCCACCATCTGACGATCCACCAGATCACAAATGAGCTGATGCCGCGGAAACAAATGGCCGAATATTTTCAGTATTTTCTTGGTTTCCTTTGCATTCAAGTAGATGAAAATGCCTTCCAGAATGAACACGATTGGCCCTCCATGAGTAACAAGGGCAAGTTTCTGTTCCAGCGAGTCGGTGCAAAAATCGATCGGAATGCGGCGCAGCGGGTTCGCACACGCAAGCGCGGGCAGTCGTTCGTTCTTGAATGCGATAACGGGCGGTTCGTCCAGCTCAATCCATGTGCCGCCGGTCAGCCGATATGGCCGGCTGTCAAAACCGGCGCCTACGGTGACGATGCACAGTCCGGGCTGGTCCAGCAGCATCTGCCGTACCAGGTCATCGATGATGCGATGCCTGACGATGATGCTGGCATTGCAAACCGCCTGCTCCCTGAACTGATCGTAAATGCGCTGCCCATATCCCGGCATGAACAATTTTGCGTACGCATCGCCGCAGATGGGATGGTCCTGCGCGGCGTCCTGCATCCGCACGCCGCAGCAATAGAACGCCAGATTTGAAACAGGTTTCATCAGGCGCCTGTCCGATCAGTGAGGGTTGGGGATGGCGCTTTGGCGTTACAGCGGCTTGCCAGGAGGCCGAAAATGCATGGCCAACGCCTTGAGATTTCAGACCAACAGTAGCAGACAGGCGCAAACGCAAGATTGAGACACATCAATTTAGCTGCCGGCCATGCAGCGGCGCCGGCAATCTTCAAATGGGATTATTCATGCCGCAGCGCCTCGATCGGGTCCATTTGCGCGGCACGGCGCGCGGGAAAGTAGCCGAACAGCACGCCAATCCCGGCCGAGAACAGGAACGACAGCAGGTTGATCGTCGAATTGAACAGGTAAGGCACCTGCATCACCTGCGCCAGCACGATCGAAGCCACGGTCGCCAGCACGATGCCGATCACGCCGCCGAGTGCGGCCAGCACCACCGCTTCGATCAGAAATTGCAGCAATACTTCGCGCTCCAGTGCGCCGATGGCCAGACGCAGGCCGATTTCGCGAGTGCGTTCGGTGACGCTGACCAGCATGATGTTCATGATGCCGATGCCGCCCACCAGCAAGCTCACTGCGGCCACCGCACCGAGCAGCGTGGTCATCACCTGGGTCGTGCCGGACAGTGTTTCGGCCAGTTGCTTGGTATCGAGCACGTTAAAATTATCGTCATCTCCCTCGGCCAGTTTGCGGCGCTCACGCAGCAACTGCGTCAGGCTGGACTTCAGGACGGTGCTGTCGCTGCCGTCCTTCATCGACACCAGCAGCGTTGCGACCCGCTGGTTGCCGGTAACCCGGCGCTGCAGCGTGTGCAGCGGCACCAGCACCACGTCATCCTGGTCATTGCCCATGGCCGCCTGCCCCTTGGATGCCAGCACGCCCACCACTTCGCAGGAAAATTGCTTTACTCGCAACTGTTCTCCCAGTGCGCTGCGGGTATCGAACAACTCGCGCCGCACCGTCTCGCCGATGACGCACACGGCAGCGCCGGCCCGCAACTCGCCCTCCTCGAACTGGCGACCCGCGGCCAGTTTCCAGTTGCTGGTCTTGAACCAGTCATTGGTGCTGCCAGTGACGTTGGTGGACCAGTTGCGGCCGTTGGCGACGACGGTCACGTTGGTGCGCCCTTCGGGCGCCACGGCCTGGATGCCGCCGATCTGGGAACCGATCGCTTCGGCATCGCTTTCCTTGAACGCCGGCGCACCGCCGCCACCGCCGCCGAAACCCTGGCGCTGTCCGGGGCGCACCATCAGCAAGTTGCTGCCCAGGCTGGAAATCTGATTTTGCACCGCCATGGTGGCGCCGTTGCCCAGCGTCACCATGGTGATGACGGCGCTGACCCCAATCACAATGCCCAGTATCGTCAGGAAGGAGCGCAGCAGGTTGCGGCGGATGGAGCGCAAGGCCAGCAGAAAAGTGTTGAGCAGCATTACCGCCCCTCTGCTGCCGGTCCCGGCAGTTCAAGCCCGACCGGATGCGGATTGCTGGTATCGCTGTCGAGCATGCCATCGACGAAGTGCAACATGCGCCTGGCGTACATGGCCATGTCGTGCTCGTGCGTCACCATCAGCACGGTGATGCCGTGATCCAGATTGAGCCGCGATAGCAGTTCCATGATCTCGCGGCTGCGCTGGGTATCGAGGTTGCCGGTCGGCTCATCGGCCAGCAGCACCGCTGGCTCGGTGACGATGGCGCGGGCAATCGCGACCCGCTGCTGCTGCCCGCCCGACAGTTCGGCCGGCGTGTGGTGCTCCCAACCGGCCAGGCCGACCGAAGCCAGCGCCCTGGCCGCCAGATCGTGCCGCGCCGCGGCGCTTTCCCCCCGGTACAGCAAGGGCAATTCGACGTTTTCCTGCGCCGAGGTGCGCGCCAGCAGGTTGAAGCCCTGGAATACAAAACCGAGGTAGCGCCGCCGCAACCGCGCGCGCTGGTCGCGCGACATTGTTTCCACATGCATGCCGTGAAACTGATATTCGCCTGCGGTGGGCGTATCCAGGCAGCCGATGATGTTCATTGCGGTCGATTTTCCGGAGCCGCTGGGCCCCATGATCGCAACAAATTCGCCCGCGTCGATATCGATATCGACGCCTTTGAGCGCCATCAATGCTGCCTGCCCGCTGCCGTACATCTTGCTCACGCCGCGCAGCCGGATCAGCGGTGCGCCGACGATCCCGGCGACCCCGTTCGCGATGGCGGCAGCAGCCGTTGCGCTGTCCAGTGCCGCGCTCATTGTGCCGTACCCGTGCGCTGGTCGGTGATGACCTGCATGCCGACCGCCAAATCTCCCGCAGTCACCTCGGTCATCCGGCCATCGCTGATGCCGGGCGTGACGCCGACGGCGACCGCTGCGCCGTCGCGCAAGACCCAGACCTGGCGTGCTTGAGCCGTATTGGCGCCGCTGGCGGCTGACTTGCGCGGCGCCCGGCCGGGCCCGCGCGGCATCAGACTGGCCACGATGCCGGTCTTGGCAGATGCCCTGGCGGTCTGCGTTGGCGTGAAGCGCAGCGCGGTGTTCGGCACCAGCAGCACATCGCGCCGCTCGGTGGCGGTAATGGTGGCAGTTGCCGTCATGCCGGGGCGCAGGCTGAGGTCGGCATTGTCGACATCCAGGTAAGTGACGTAAGTGACCACGTTGTCGGTGATGGTCGAGCCGAACGCGACCCGCGTGCTGGTCGCCGGGTACTTGCGATTGGCATGGGCGCTGACGGTGAAGCGCGCTTTCTGGCCGACCTTGACCGAACCGACGTCTGCTTCATCGACATTGATCTGCAGGCGCAGCTGGTGCAAGTCTTCGGCAATGATAAACAGCGTTACCGCCTGCAAGGAAGCCGCCACCGCGTTGCCGGGGTCGACCGTGCGGGTCAGGATTACGCCATCGATGGGCGAGCGTATCGATGCTTTCGACAGATTCGTCTCATCGGTGGACAAGGTTGCCTTGGCGCTGACGACGTTGGCGCGGGCGCTCAATTCATTGGCTTGCGCGCGCTCCAGCGTGGCGCGGCCAGTGTCAAGCTCGGCCCTGGAAGGCACTTTTCCGCCGGACAGGCGCGACACTTCTTCCAGCCGCGCCAGATTGCTCCGTGACTCCTTGACCGTGGCCGCCGCCTGCGCCACTGCCGCATTCGCGGCAGCCAGCGCGGCGCGCGAGCGCACGATCTGATCGCTCAGTTTGGCGGTATCGAGTTCGACCAGCACCTGTCCTTTTTTCACCTGGTCGTTGACATCCACCAGCACCCGCAACACGGTCCCGGACAGCTCGCTGCCGATGCTGACCGAGCGCGTCGGCTGCAAGGTGCCGTTGGCGGTGACGGTGAGCGTGAGGTCGCCACGGCGCACCGTTTCGGTGGTGAAGCTGGGCGCGGCGCTGGCTTTCTTCTGCGCCTGCCAGGCATAAATGCCGAATGCAGCCAGTATCAACAGCACGACGGCAATCCAGAGTGCCGGGCGCCGCCACCAGCGACGTGCGGCCGGATCGGCCAGCAAGTCAAGTGCATCAGCGTCTGCAATGCCTGGCTTGGTTTCGCCGGAAGGGGTTGGTGTGCTCATGAATTGAATGGCCTGGTGATGTTGGCGCTGTCCGGCTTGCCTGGAGAAATTGCGGCATCGCGGTCTGGCTGCCAGCCACCGCCCAATGCCTTGTACAGTCGCACATGGTCCGCGCCGAGATCGGCGGTGGTAGCTGCCACCGCATCCTGCGTGCTGAACAAAGAGCGTTGCGTCTCCAGCACGGTCTGGAAGTCGACCAGGCCGCTGGCGTAGCGCTGGCGCGCCATCAGTGCCGCATTGGCCGCCGCCTCGGCCGCATTGCGCAGGCGCAGCAGGCGCTCGCGGTCGCCACCCAGCGCGACCAGCGCATCTTCCACATCCTTTAATGCCGTCAGCACCGTGGCCTGATAAGACATCCGCGCCTGTTCCAGTGCGGCTTGCTGCGCACGCACCTGCGCCTGGCCAGCACCGGCATCGAACACCGGCACGGACACGCTGCCCAGCAATGCGCTCACCAGCGCGGCGCTGCCGGTGAGCGTGCCCAGCGTCAATGCGCGCAGCCCCAGCGAGCCGCTGAGGCGAAAGTTCGGATAGCGCGCCGCATCCGCTTGCCCGACCCGCGCCAGCGCGGCGCTGACCTGATGCTCTGCGGCGCGCACGTCCGGGCGCTGGCGCAGGGTTTCAGCCGGCATGCTGAGCGCCAGATCGTCCTGCGCCTGCGGCATCGGACTGGCGGCTGCCAGTTGCGCTTGCAACGCGTCCGGCACCTGGCCGCACAGCACTGCCAGGCTGTGCCGGATCTGCGCCACGCTGGTTTCCAGCGTCGGTATCTGGGCCCGCGTCTGCTCGCTGGCGGCGCGCGCCTGCTCGCCTTCGAGCGAGGTCAGCAAACCGGCCTGAACGCGCCAATCGGTAATCTGCAATGTCTCCAACTGGCTGGCGAGATTGTCGCGCGCGATGGCCAGCCGCGCCTGCCCCCCGCGAAGCTGGATGTAACTGACTGCCACTTCGGCAGCGATCGACACCTGCACGTCAGCCAGGCTGGCGGCGCTGGCTTGCACACTGGCTTCGCCGGCCCGCAGCGCGCTGCGGTTGCCGCCAAACACATCCGGCTCCCAACTGGCGTCAAACCCGGCATTGAACGCGTTGCCGGTGCCGGCATCGCCCGCCTTGCTGCGCTGCGCCGAGGCCGAACCGGTGACGCCGGGCGACAGGCCGGCAGCGGCGACATCGCGCAAGGCACGCGCCTGCAGCAATGCCGCCTGCGCGCTCTGGACGTTGGTATTGGCTTGCAATGCCTGCGTTATCAGCGTGTCGAGCAAGGGATCGTTAAAGCGTCGCCACCACTGGGCAAGATCGGTGCTGCCGTTTGCGGCATCCGGACCGGCTGCCGACCAGGCTGCCGGCACCGCGATATCGGGCAGTGCTGGCGACGGCGATGACAGCGACACGCAGGCCGAGAGCGGCAGCGCCATCATCCACAAGCTGAGTTTAGTCAACATGCAATCTTTCCAGAAAACTCACGTGCGTACCGGTTTACGCAATGCTCACGAAAGATGATAAGCATGGAGTATCGCCATTTTCATGGCATTTCCCGCATATTTTTATTGAATATAAAAAATATACTCCCATTCATGCCGGGCTACGCAATATTAGTAACGATACGGATTATTCGGATTCCTGTCGCTCCGATTTGGAACACCGTCGCCGTCACGGTCGCGATCAACACGATTCGGGACGCCATCCCGATCGCGGTCGCCGCGGTTATAGCGACCGTCATCATGGCGGCTTTCGTGACCGCGGCCATACATTGGGTCGCTATTGTATGGCGCAGCATAGCCGACGCAGCCGGATAAGATCCCGCCTATGGCGGCCAGCAATATGAAGAGCTTTTTCATGGTATCTCCTGATCAATTTCAATGGATCCCGGCACAACAGGCCGGGCAAAGACAAATTGCGTCGTTATCAACCGGTTCTCAGTTCCGGTTCGGATTGTCAGGCTGGCTGTCGCGCCGGTTAGGCACGCCATCGCCGTCGCGGTCTCTACGGCTCCAATTGCCGCGCTCCATGTGCCAGCGGCCATCGCGCTGTTCCCATTTTGGCTGGTGATAGATATAGCCGGGACGGTCGCGCATCCAGCTGCCTTTCACCCACAGATGATGCTGGCCGCGCCAATCCCAGTGGCCTGGAACCCAGACATAACCACGTCGCGGCGGCGGCACGCGTTCGGCACGAGGCGGTGGCGGTGCGTTTTGTATGATTATGGTGGCCGAGCTTGCAGGCAGCGCGACGCTACCCAACGATCCCGCCAGCATTGCAGCAATAAGCAGTTTCCTGATCATCATGAGCTCCTCGCGTTTGGTTTGTCTGTCCTTTATAAGGCGTCCCGCTCGCCATGTATGTACGCTGGGGCACATAAGTAAGCTGGTCGGAAAATGGGTTTTCTGAAGCTGTGCGGATATACCAGTTCGGCGGCGCAGTCCGGGGGCCTGTCAGCGGGGTTGCCGGAAGTCGCTCTCGACCCATGCCGCGGCGCTGGTGCTGTTGAGCTTGAAGCTGGCCGCAACGCGCACCTGGGCCAGCCGGTCGCCGGCTTCGTCGTGCGCCGACAGCAACGCATACGGAAATTCTTCGTCGGGAATGATGTCGAGCGTGATGCTGAGCTCGCCGCTTGCGGTGCTCACGCTGATGCTCTTGTGCAACAGCGCGTGCAAATGCTGCTCGTGCCGGCGTATGACTTCGGAGGCGGTCTTGATCAGCGTGCGAAACGCGGTCGAGTCCAGCGGCTTCGGGTTCTTCTTGTCGCGCCCCATGGTCCAGGGGCCAACCAGCGCCGGCTCCGGCTCGCCGTCCTTGTACATCGCGACCGCCCAGCCTTCGTCGTCATCGTTCTTGATCACGCGCGCGGTCCAGCCGTTGCCGCGCCACAGCCGCGGCTCTTGCAGGTCGGGATTGGCGTCCGCCGCAGGTTCGGCATCATCATCAGGTGTCAGGGTGCGCATGTCGTTCATTACGGTGGCTCAGGTCAAAGGGGGTGGCTATCATAATCGAATTGCCGCCGCGCCCTGCCGCAATTGTCATCGCAATGCCTGTTTTATACGCAGCAAACAACACGACATATCATCCACGAAAATCACGGAAGGCACGAAAGACACTGGCCAGCATTTCTTTCGTGCCTTTCGTGATTTTCGTGGACAGCGCAGTGACTCCATGCAATCTCCATGCTAAAAAAACAGGGAGTATCACCATTTTCATGGCATTTCCCGCACGGATTCATTGGGCATATAAAAATACCCCCCGCTGTATTTATTTCCGATCCGGAGCTTGTCAGCGGCCAGGATTTCTCCGTTTGCTCGAAATGGCAGCGGCTGTATCGACCACCCCTGGCTGCCGACACCCGCATCAGCCCTCCCGCACCCCGAGCTTTTTCAGGAAAATTTCCAGCGGGCAAAACTGGGTGAATCCGCTTTGCAGCAGGTTGGCGCCGACAAAGACCGTGAACCACAGAAAGTATTTGCTGACGAACAGCGGGCTTTCCGGCACCCCCAGCGCCAGTGAGATCAGGATGAAAATCCCGGCGAAAATGCGCACCATACGGTTGGTATTCATGGCAAAACCTCCTCAAAAAACAGGTATCAGGAAAACTTCTTGCGGTTGGCCGCGTAATACAGCACCGGGATCACCACCAGCGTCAGCAAGGTGGAGACAAAAATCCCGAAAATCAGCGAGATCGCCAGCCCGTTGAAAATCGGGTCGTCCAGGATGAACAGCGCGCCGATGATCGCCGCCAGCCCGGTCAGCACGATCGGCTTGGCGCGCGCCGCGGTCGCATGGATGGTGGCGTCGACAAACGCAACGCCCTGCGCTACCTGCAGATTGATGAAATCGACCAGCAGGATCGAGTTGCGCACGATGATCCCGGCCAGCGCGATCATGCCGATCATCGAGGTCGCGGTGTATTGCGCGCCCAGCAGCGCATGGCCCGGCATCACGCCGATGATGGTCAGCGGAATCGGCGCCATGATGATCAGCGGCGTCAGGTAGGAGCCGAACTGCGCGACCACCAGGATGTACACCAGCACCAGGCCGACCGCATAGGCCAGCCCCATGTCGCGGAAGGTTTCATAGGTGATCTGCCACTCGCCATCCCATTTCAGCGCGAACTGGCGGTACGGGTCGGACGGCTGCCTGATGAAGTATTCGCCCAGCGGCGCGCCCTGCGCGGCGGTCAGATTGTCGAGCTTGCCGCGCACCGCAAACATGCCGTACAGCGGGCTGTCGAGCTTGCCGGCCATGTCGCCGATCACGTAAGTCACCGGCAGCAGGTCCTTGTGGTAGATGGTTTTCTCGCGCGCGGTCGGCTGCACCTTGACCAGTTCGGACAGCGGCACATTGTCGCCATTGGCGGACTTCACCGTCATCGTCAGCAGCGTGGCCAGCCGGGCCTGTTTTTCCGGCGGCAGGTTCAGCCGCACCGGCACGCTGTACTTGGATTGGCCGTCATGCAGCGAGGTGATGTCTTCGCCATCCAGCCCGACCCGCACCGTCTGCACCACGTCGGCGGCGGCGATGCCCAGCAGCGCGGCCTTGCGCTGGTCGACCCGCAGCACGACTTTCGGCGCATTGTCCTCGATCGAATCGTCGATGCCGATGATGTCGGCGGTCTGGCTGAATGCCTGCCGCACCTGTTTCGCCAGCGCATGGCGGCCGGCCTCGTCCGGGCCGTAGATTTCGGCCACCAGCGGCGACAGCACCGGCGGTCCGGGCGGCACTTCGACCACCTTGACCTTGGCGCCATGGCGGGCGGCGATTTTTTCCAGCGGGGCGCGCACCGCGCCGGCGATCTCGTGGCTCTTGCGGCGTGCGCTGGTGCTTGTCGACCAGATTGACCTGCAGATCGCCGAATTCCGGCGCCTGGCGCAGATAGTATTGCCTGACCAGTCCATTGAAATTGATCGGCGCGGCAGTGCCGGCATAGCCCTGCACGTCGGTGACTTCGTCCACCGTGGCCAGATAGGCGCCCATCTCATGCAGTGCGGCGGCCGTGTTTTCGACCGGGGTGCCGGCCGGCATGTCGACCACGACCTGGAACTCCGACTTGTTATCGAACGGCAGCATCTTCAGCACCACCAGCTGCACCGCCGCCAGGCTGACCGAAATCAGGATCGCCAGCAGCACGCCGGCCCACAGCAGGCGCCGGTTGCGCGTCGCTTTTTCCGATGCCAGAAACGGCAGCAGCAACGCGCTGAACCAGCGCTGCAGCTTGCTGTCGGCAGCGGACTCGTGCGCCGGCGTGCGGCGACATGCTTGGCGGACAGCCGGTGCGCCAGCCACGGCGTGACGGTAAATGCAATCGCCAGCGAGATCACCATGCCCATGCTGGCATTGATCGGGATCGGGCTCATGTACGGCCCCATCAGGCCGGTGACGAAGGCCATCGGCAGCAACGCGGCGATCACGGTAAAGGTGGCGAGGATGGTCGGCCCGCCGACTTCATCGACGGCCACCGGAATGATGTCGAGCAAGGACTTGTCCGGATGCAGTTCGCGGTGCCGGTGGATGTTCTCGACCACCACGATCGCATCATCGACCAGAATCCCGATCGAAAAGATCAGCGCGAACAGCGAAACCCGGTTCAGCGTGAAGCCCCAGGCCCAGGACGCGAACAGGGTCGCGGCCAGCGTCAGGATCACCGCGATGCCGACGATCGCCGCTTCGCGGCTGCCGAGCACGAAGAACACCAGCACCACCACCGCGCTGGTGGCAAAGATCAGCTTCTGGATCAGCTTCATCGCCTTGTCGTTGGCGGTTTCGCCGTAGTTGCGCGTGACGCTGACCTCGACCCCGGCCGGGATCACCGTGTTGCGCAACTCAGCCACGCGGCCGATCAGCTGCTGCGCGACCTGCACCGCGTTTTCGCCCGGCTTCTTGGTGATCGCGATCGTCACCGCCGGGAAATTCGCTGCCGGCTTTATCCTTATCCGTGGCCGCTGCCTTGCCAACGCCGAACCAGACATATTTCGACGGTTGCGCCGGCCCGTCGACAATCCGCGCGACGTCCGACAAGGTGACCGGATTGCCGCCGCTGACGCCGACGATCAGTTCGCCGACTTCTTTGGCATTCGCCAGAAAATTGCCGGTCTGCACTTCCAGCGTCGCGTTGTCGGCGATCAGCTGGCCGGCCGGCAATGCGGCATTGACGCCCAGCAGCGCCTGCCGGATGTCGCCCACCGCCAGATGATAGGCATTCAGTTGTTCGATATCGAGCAGCACCCGCACCGAGCGGCCGGGGCCGCCGATGGTGCTGACTTCACGCGTGCCGGGCACCCGCTTCAACTCGGCTTCCATCGCGTGCGCGACCCGCTCCAGCTCATACGCGCCACGCTCGAGATCCCTGGTCCACAGCGTCAGCGACAGCACCGGCACATCGTCGATGCCCTTGGGCTTGATCAGCGGTTCGCCGACATTGAGTTCGCGCGGCAGCCAGTCGCGGTTCGAATGGATGGTGTCATACAGCCGCACCAGCGCTTCGGTGCGCGGGATGCCGACCTTGAACTGGACGGTGACGATCGCCATGCCGGGCCTGGAGACCGAAAATACATGCTCCAGCCCCTGAATCTGCGAAATCACCTGCTCCGCCGGCGTCGCCACCAGGGTTTCGACGTCCTTGGCGGATGCCCCGGGGAACGGGATCAGCACATTGGCCATCGTCACATTGATCTGCGGCTCTTCCTCGCGCGGCGTGACCAGCACCGCGAACAGGCCGAGCAGCATCGCCACCAGCGCAATCAGCGGCGTCAGTTGCGAATGCAGGAAGAATTTCGAAAGACGACCGGCAATGCCCATATTTTTATTTATCCTTGAGTTTCATGATGCCCAGCGCCTTCAATACGTATTTTTCGTAGATCGGCTCGGACGTGCCTTTTTTCATCTTGCGGATGAAATATTTTTCGAACGCGACCTTGGCCAGATGCACCCATTTGCCTTCGGAGAACCAGTTGACGTTGCGCGGCGGAATCTGCGGCATCGCCACGAAGGCGATCCCGCTGTCGCCGAAGTCGGCCAGACAGACCGCGTTCCAGGTCGCCTTGGCGGTCGGCGCCCGCCCCGCCAGCGCGGACTGGATGTTGGCGGCGGTGGCCGTCACCATCGACTCGATCATGTAGCCGGTCTTCGGCGTGCCGGTCGGCACCGGGGTTGCCTCCACCGGCGGGATCGCCACGCACACGCCTACCGCATAGATATTGGTGTATTTGGGGTTGCGCTGATACGCATCGATCAGGATGAAGCCGCGCGGGTTGGTCAGGCCTTCGATGCCGAACACCGCATCGATGCCCTTGAAGGCGGGCAGCATCATCGAGTAGGAAAATGGCAACACATGTTCTTTCTTGAGCGCGCCGTTTTCGTCATGCTCGGCCACCAGCATCTTGCCGTCTTCCACCCGGGTGACTTTCGCGTTGCAGATCCACTTGATGCTGCGCTCGCGCATCGCCGATTCCAGCATGCCCTTCGAATCGCCGACGCCGCCCAGGCCCAGATGGCCGATATACGGCTCGGAAGTGACGAAGGTCATCGGCACCCGGTCGCGGATCTTGCGCCGGCGCAGATCGGTTTCCATCACGAATGCATATTCGTAAGCGGGGCCGAAGCAGGATGCGCCCTGCACCGCGCCGACCACGATCGGGCCGGGTGCTTCGACGAATTTATTCCAGACTGCGCCTGCGGCGCTGGCATGGTCGGTTTTGCAGATCGACTGCGTGTAGCCGTCCGGCCCCAGCCCCTCGATCTCGTCAAAGGCCAGCTTGGGGCCGGTGGCAATCACCAGATAATCGTAATCCAGCATCGCGCCATCGCCCAGTTCAACCTGGTTCTTTTCAGGGTGCAGCCGTTTCGCGCCGCGCCCGTCAAAGCCGATGCCGTGCTGCTGCAGATAGGACGCCACTTCGAACTCGATGTCGTCCGGCTTGCGCCAGTTGACGGCCAGCCACGGGTTGGACGGGACGAACTGGAAGGTATTGGTATTCGACACGACCGTGATCCGGTCGCCGGAACCCAGCAGCGGCTTCATTTCATACGCCATCGGCATGCCGCCCAAACCTGCACCTAAAATAACAATGTGAGCCATTTTTTCCTCCGGGTATGAGACGTTTCAGGGTTGAAGAACATGCCAATCTGCCAAGCCGTTTTACTGTGTTTGCTGCTCCCGCGCCGGACATCAGGCCCGCCCTGACCGGGTCCTGCGCCACGCGTTCGCCTGCCCGCAAACCGGCCAATACTTCGATGAAGCCGTTGCCGGACGCTTCGCCGACCCGGATCTGGCGCAGTTGCGGCTGACCCTGGCCATTGCTATTCGCCAGCACATAGACCGCAGTCACTTCACTGCGGCGCAGCACCGCCTGCTCGGGCACCACCAGTTTGCGCGCGGTGCCGGTGACGAAATACGCACGCGCAAACTGCCCCGGCAGCAATCCGGCCACTTCGCCCAGATCCAGCCGCAGCTTGGCGGTATGGGTGCGGCTATCGGCCAGCGGAATCAATGTGGTTTGTTTGGCGGTGACGGATAGCTTCAGCGCCGGGAATTCGACCCGGGCCGGCAGCTGCAGCTTGATCGCGCGCAGGCTCGATTGCGACAGCGTCGCCGTCACGCGCATCGCGGCAGGGTCGAACAGCGTGACCAGCGGCAGGCCGGGGGTCGCCATGTCGCCCACTTCAACCGGCGTGGCGGCAACCACGCCGGCATACGGCGCGGTGATGACGGTGAATGTTTTTGCGGTCGATGCCTGGCCTGCGCCGGCCTGCAGCGCAGCAACCCGGGCTTGCGCCATGTTGTAGTCAGCCTGGGCCTGATCCAGTCCGGCCTGGCTGATGAATTTCTGGGCAAACAGTTTCTTGCTGCGCTCGAAGCTGCGCAAGGCATTGCCCAGGCTGGCCTGCGCCTCGGCGACCTGGCTCTGGCTGCCGCTCAGCGCCTGTTCTGCGGCGCGCGGGTCGATGCGCGCCAGAACCTGACCGGCTTTGACGCTGTCGCCGGCCTTGACCCTGAGTTCGACAATCTGACCGGCGATCTGCGCCGCCACCGTCGATTGCCGCACCGCCTCGGCCACGCCTTCGGCGCTGATCACATCGGGCACCTCACGGTAAGCGGCGACATAGGCCGCCGCTGCAACTGGCTCAGCAGCATGGACGCCCGGCGCCGCTGCCAGCAACACGGCGGCACCGAACAGATATGCCACTGCCATCCTGCCAAAGCCGGCAGGCGGCGATTGCGTCTGGCGATTGCAGCATCAATCTCTCCGCAGCTTGCAGGTACGGATGCCGAACGGCAGATAAGCCGGACACCATCCGATCAAGCCGGTCAACAGCGGAATGACTCCCAGCAACGCCCACCCGCGCGTGCCTTCATCCAGCACAAAGAACAAGCCCAATACCAGCAAGCCAACCATGATGCGTGCTGCACGATCAGATGCCACCGACGTTCTGTTTCATCCCAGACTCCCTAAGTTAACAGTTAACACAAATAAACTTGAACCCATCAAGCAGGGTCAGCAGACTGCGGGTGCCCGGCGCTTGCGGACTCCTCGCTGGGGCAATACAAGCCATGCAGCGTCTTTAACAAGGTCAGCGCCTGCCCTTCGTTAAGCTGGTAAAAGATCTTTTTCCCCTCGCGACGGGTGGAAACAATGCCTTCGGTGCGGAGTACGCCCAGTTGCTGCGACAACGTCGGCTGCCGAATGCCGACCAACTCTTCCAGCTCGCTCACGCAAGCCTCGCCTTGCGTGAGCTGGCATAGCAGCAGCAGCCGGTCCTCATTGGCCAGCACGCGCAGCATCGCGGTAGCCTGTCCCGCAGCCTCGCGCATTTGCCCGATATCAATCGCGGTGGTTGTCATATGCAAATAAACCTTATTGAGAATATTTATATTATATTTAAATATATATTGTAATTCAATAGAATATTCAGCCCAGATGCAAATACTTTCACTGAGCAACGAAACAGACGGCCACAAAGGCGATGGACGCGGGAAAAGAAGAATGGGAAATTTGGCGCAGCAAAGAGGACGGCGCAAGCCGCGCGGCGCGATTCTCGGACGCAAGATTTGCCCTGCAGCCGAAATGACCGGCTGTAGGCACATTCATTAGTGGGTGGGAGTATATTTAAACACTATCGAATAACATGCGGGAAATGCCATGAAAATGGCGATACTCCCCCGTCAATTACATGAGGCGGGCGTCAAGTCAGAGGCGGAAAGGCGCTGTCTGCAGTGCGCTCGGCTTGCGCCTTTCCGCCCTGCGTGTTTTTCGTGATAGACGCGCAACATCCATCACATCAATTCGGTCGTCATCCGCTCGTAGTCGAGTATCTTGATGCGGCGGCCGGAAATCGAAATCAGGCCATTCACAGAAAATTCATGAAACAGCCGGGACAGGGTCTCCGGCGTCAGGCTCAACCGGGACGCGATCAACGCCTTATTGGCGACCAGTTCGATGTCATCGCTGGTTTCGCGCTGGCTCTGCCGGATCAGATATCCGGCCAGCCGCTGCCTGGCCGTTTGCGAATAGCTTTCGATATCGCGTACCAGGCCGCAAAACTGGCGCCCGACACAGGTCATGATTTCGCGGGAAAACATGAAGTTTTCTTCCGCCACCCGCATGATCGTATCGCGATCGGTATGCAGCACCATCGAGTCGATGGTGGTTTTGACAAAAGCAAGATGAGGCCGATCCATCAGCATCTCACCCAGGCCGAAACAAGTGTTCCGTCCCAGAATCTCGAGGATCTTTTCATTGCCGTTCTTGGTGTTCAAGACAATTTTCACCTGTCCATAGACAATCCAGAATGCGCCACTGGCAAGATCGCCGTGATTGACGACATTCATGTTGGCACTGACGCGCGAGAAACTGGTGCCGGCAACAATCGCGTCCAGCTGCGCGTCATCGAGCATCTTGAACAGCGAAGAATTCGCCATAATACTTTTCAGACTGGGCAGGGACTCATTCATCGGCAATATCGCAGGCATATCAATCTTAACTTTCAAGCCCGGCCTCCAGATATCCGTCAGCCAAACCAAACTACTTGTATCAGTACGGGGGATGTTGCAATCAGCTTCGGCCTGACTGCGCTGAATACTCATTTTCAGGCGGATGACTCCAGCCTGGGGGACGTAATGCGATTACGGGGCACCATGGTAGCCAGATAGCGCCTGCATTTACATGATCTGGATCAATTTAATCCCGATGCAAGGCCGGCAATCAAGTAATGAATCGATCTCAACAAAAGGGTTTGCCGAAGCAAACCCAAGGCCGAACTCCCGAATCGATGCCCGCATGTGCCAGCGTTTCCAGCCCGGCTTCGCTCTGCTTTTCATGCCAAAAAAGCAAGGCGCAAACATGACGAGCACCTGTCAGCAGGCTTGCGTCGATGAACAAGCATCAATTCATCAGAGGCAATACGACAAACGCACACAGCAACACCCATACCACGCCGCCAACGGCGAATGCCTGATAGCTCAGCGACTGCGCCTCAATCTGCTCGTCCATTTTCAGGATGGTGTAGGTGCCGTGATACAAAAGACTGGCTGCCGCCAATAAACCAAAAACAACAATCCCGATCATCGCCCACAGATTAGGCACCGCCAAGCCCAGACTGGAAAGCCACATCGGTACCGCTGTAATTGCCGCCAGTAAAAACGTGTCCTTGAAATCGACCGTCATCTTATGGACCGCCGCGATATTCTTTATCAGCCAGCCCATCAGCGGCACCGTTAGCAGTTCGGCAACAAAGAATACCAAGGCCACTTCCTGCCAGCGCGAAAATGCCGCGTCCATCAAATAGACCGATGCATGCTGGCTGCCTGCATAGAGCAGCATCGCAGGCGGAATCAGGGAGAATGGCAGCACCAGCCATAAAAATGTCTTTAATACAGAGGGATGGACGGTAACCACCGTATCCCAGCCATCGTGGAATGAGAATGGCATTTTTGTATAGCTCAGCAGATTCATTTTTAATCTCCTTGATGATCGTACGAGGTGCTTCAGAGTGCTTGCCCGATACCGCTTCATTGAACTTCTTTATTGCTCCTTCCCCAACGTGCTCCGGCTTCAGGCTATTTATATCAATGTATGATATAAATTTCCAAAGTCAAACTTGAATTAGCCCTTTCAGTGCCGAACCAGAAAATCAAAGTCAAATATGACGCAGGCTTGCCGGCCCGCGAAAACCATTACTGCAGGCAAAAATCGACCGCTGCCGGCATGCAAGGGATTTCGGTATCGCCGATCAGTTCGCGTGCCGATATCTCGATACCGTAACTCAGCGAAGTGAGCGGAAGGTCATTCGGGGTCATGCCGAAAGGCTCCTCGATTTCATCGCCAATCGCATCCAGTCCGAAGAAGGTATACGACACCACGCCGACCACGACCGGCGTCAGCAAGCCGATCGAATCGACCAGCCCGAACGGCAACAGATAGCAATACACATACACCGTCCGGTGCAGCAGCACCGCGTAGGAAAATGGAATCGGCGTATTTCTGATCCGTTCGCAACCGCCGAGCACCTCCGTCATCTGGCTCAGGCTGCGGTCGATCTCCTGCGCCAGCGGCGGACTGAGCCACTGGCTTTGCAAGCAGTACTGAAGATCGATGCCGATCGAGTGCAATATCCCGGCGGCCGGATTCTGCAGTTTCTGTACGACTGCAGCCGCTTCAGCAGGCAATAGCCGCACGATCTCCGCATCCGAATTTTCTTCGCGCAGCTGGTGACGCAACGCATGGGCGAACGCGATTGCAGAATAGATGATCTTGCGGCGCAGTCCGGCGACTTGCGCTCTTTCCGCCTCATTGCTTCTATCCAGCGGCTGCAGAAACGCCACCACCTGACGCACCAGATTGCGATTGGCGCAGCCCAGGATGCCCCACAGTTTCCGGCCCTCCCAGAAACGGTCATAGCTGGCGGAATTGCGAAAGCCCAGAAAAATCGCCAGCGCCAGCCCCATCAGCGTGAACGGGATGGTCGTCAACTTGATTTTGAAGTGGTACAAGGAGCCGTGCATCAGCGTCACGATGATTGCCATCGTGACCGTGACCGCCAGCTTGCGCCAGATATTGGGCAGAATCGATCCGCGCAACAGCAGGAAATACTCAATTCCGATTGGTCGCGGCCTGACGATCATGACTGGAAGAACGTGTTGTAATCAAATGCCATATTTAATTGTGCTCGCTGAAAGTTGGACAAACGCAGCAATTCGGCTTGAACAGTATCGCTTGTCGCGAGTGAAATTATATCATGTTATGATATTTATTCCAGCCGACAGGCGCTTGCCTGCTGCGATCCTTAAGCCTGTCAGCAAGCCTGAACAGTTTTTTAAAACCCTGTTGATCGGGCATCGTATATGATCTGCGAAGATACCTTGCCGCCCATTAAAACCCGATGACCAATACTCCGCCAAGCGACGCCCTCTCCAAGCAGGATTACGAACAACTGGCGGATTTCCGTTACCAACTTCGACGCTTCCTGCGCTTCAGCGAAGAAATCACGCAAGCGCATGGCATCACCCCGCTGCAGTATCTGTTGCTGCTGCAGGTCAAGGGTTATCCGGGGCGGGAATGGGCAACCATCGCCGAACTGGCGGAACGCCTGCAGTCGCATCATCACGGCGTGGTCGCGCTGACATCGCGCTGCGAAAAAGCCGGACTGGTCGCGCGCCGGCCGGGACGCGAAGACGGGCGTTGCGTCGAGGTTTACCTGAAGCCAAAAGGGGAAGAGCAATTGCGCCAGCTGGCGCTGCTGCACAGGGAACAACTGGTCGACATGCAGCAAGTATTGAAAATTCCGTCCGCTGCGGCATTGCTGCAACAAGATTAATCGACACCCCCTCCCGCAAGGAATAAGCCTGGCTGCCGCCCGCCAGGCTTGTTCTAGAAACGCCGCGGGGACTCACCCATTTTTCAGCTAACAAAACAAGACCATCCTTGCAATCGATTTTATATAGGACTATATTAGTACTCATTGAAGCAAGGGGATGAACATGTTGAAAATGAGCAAAATGGCCGACTACGGCACCGTCGTGCTGACCACGATGGTGCGCGACCCGGCCCTGATACAAAGCGCGGCCGGGATCGCCGCCCTGATCCGCGTGCCGGTGCCGACCGTCAGCAAAATCCTGAAGATCCTGACGCGCGAAGGGCTGGTGGTGTCGCTGCGCGGCGCCAAAGGCGGCTACACGCTGTCGCGCCAGCCGTCGCAGATTTCAATTTCCCAAATCATCCAGGCGATGGACGGCCCGATCGGCATGACCGAATGCAGCATCACGCCGGGCTTGTGCACGCAGGAATCCGATTGCCCGGTGCGCGCCAACTGGCAGCGCGTGAATCGCATCGTGCTGCAGGCGCTGGATCAGATCTCGCTGGAACAGATGATCCAGCCAGTGCCGGAAACGGTCGACATCAGCGCGCTGCGCCGGCCCGCCCCGCTGCCGATGGCAGCCATCGAACAGTAGCGCAACAGGATCAATGGAGAACGACATGACAGACACAGCCACCAGCATTGACACCTTCATCGGCAGCGAATACCGGCATGGCTTCATCACCGAGGTGGAAACCGACACCGTGCCGCGCGGCCTGACCGAAGACACGATCCGCCTGATCTCGGCGCGCAAGAACGAGCCGCCGTTCATGCTGGAATGGCGGCTGAAGGCGTTTCGCCACTGGCTGACGCTGACCGAACCGAACTGGTCCACCGCGCGTTATCCGGCGATCGATTATCAGGACATCATCTACTATTCGGCGCCGAAATCGATGAAGGACGGCCCCAAGAGCCTGGATGAAGTCGATCCGGAATTGCTGCGCACCTATGAAAAGCTGGGCATCCCGCTGCAGGAACGCGAAATGCTGGCCGGCGTCGCGGTCGATGCGGTGTTCGACAGCGTATCGGTCGGCACCACCTTCAAGGACAAGCTGGGCGAACTCGGCATCATTTTCGGCTCGTTTTCGGACGCGGTGCGCGAACATCCGGAACTGGTGCAGCAATACCTGGGTTCGGTGGTGCCTTACACCGACAATTTTTTCGCGGCGCTGAATGCGGCGGTGTTTTCCGACGGTTCGTTCTGCTACATCCCGCCCGGCGTGCGCTGCCCGATGGAGCTGTCGACCTATTTCCGCATCAACGCCAAGGACACCGGCCAGTTCGAACGCACGCTGATCATTGCCGATGCCGGCGCGTATGTCAGTTATCTGGAAGGCTGCACCGCGCCGATGCGCGACGAAAACCAGCTGCATGCGGCGGTGGTGGAACTGGTGGCGCTGGATGACGCCCGCATCAAGTATTCGACCGTGCAGAACTGGTATCCGGGCGACAAGGAAGGCAAAGGCGGAATCTACAACTTCGTCACCAAGCGCGGCGATTGCCGCGGCGACAATTCGCATATCTCGTGGACCCAGGTCGAGACCGGTTCCGCGATCACCTGGAAATATCCGAGCTGCATCCTGCGCGGCGACAACTCGATCGGCGAGTTTTACTCGGTGGCGCTGACCAACAATCACCAGCAAGCCGACACCGGCACCAAGATGATCCATATCGGCCGCAATACCCGCAGCACGATACGTGTCGAAGGGGATTTCCGCCGGGCACGGGCAAAACGCGTATCGCGGCCTGGTCAAGGTGCTGAAATCGGCCGAGGGCGCGCGCAACTATACGCAGTGCGACTCCTTGCTGCTGGGCGACAAGTGCGGCGCGCACACCTTCCCCTACATCGAGGTCAAGAACCCGACCGCGCGCGTCGAGCATGAAGCATCCACCTCGCGCATCGGCGAAGACCAGCTGTTTTACTGCCGGCAGCGCGGCATTTCGGCCGAAGACGCGGTGTCGATGATCGTCAACGGCTTCTGCAAGGAAGTGTTCAAGGAACTGCCGATGGAGTTCGCGGTGGAAGCGCAGAAACTGATGAGCGTCAGCCTTGAAGGCAGCATCGGCTAATTTAAAGGGAGAAAAACATGTTGAAAATCACCAATCTGCAGGTGTCCGTTGAAAACAAGCCTATCCTGCGCGGCCTCGACCTGACGGTCAACGCCGGCGAGGTGCACGCGATCATGGGGCCGAACGGCTCCGGCAAGAGCACGCTGGCGCAGGTGCTGGCCGGGCGCGAAACCTTCGAAGTCACCGGCGGCGAAGTCCTGTACCAGGGCCGCGACCTGCTGGCGCTGGCGCCGGAAGAGCGCGCCCGCGAAGGGGTGTTCCTGGCATTCCAGTATCCGGTCGAGATCCCCGGCGTGAGCAACGTCTATCTGCTGAAAGCCGCGCTGAACAATATGCGCAAGCAACGCGGGCTGCCGGAACTCGATGCGATCGAATTTCTCGAGCCTGATCAGGCAGAAGATGGCGCAGATGGATATGAGCGAAGAATTGCTGTACCGCGCAGTCAACGAAGGCTTTTCCGGCGGCGAGAAAAAGCGCAACGAGATCCTGCAGATGGCGCTGCTGGAACCGAGGCTGGCGATTCTGGACGAAACCGATTCCGGGCTCGACATCGACGCGCTGCAAATTGTCGCCAAGGGCATCAATGCCCTGCGCAGCCCCGAGCGCGCAATGATCCTGGTCACCCACTATCAGCGCCTGCTGGACTACGTGGTGCCCGACTTCGTGCACGTGCTGTCGCAAGGGCGCATCGTCAAATCCGGCGGCAAGGAGCTGGCGCTGGAGCTGGAAGAACGCGGTTACGGCTGGCTGGAACAGGCAGCGGCCACGACTGCCGGGACCGCAACTGCACGCGCTGCGGTGACGCAATGAATACCGTCGCCAGAGACCAGACCCTCGCCGATTTTGCGCGCATCGCGACGCGCTTGCCCGGCGCACGGCTGCCGTGGCTGACGCACCTGCGCCAGTCGGCGCTGGAGCGTTTCGCACAAGACGGCTTCCCGACCATCGGCGATGAAGAGTGGAAATACACCAGCCTGAGCCGGATTCGAACAGCACAGCTTTCTCGCGCTGCCCGACGCCGGCGGCCTTGACCGTGCGGCAGCTATGCTGGCGGACGGGCTGGCCCTAACGTCCATGCCAAGGGCGCCCTCACCCCCAGCCCCTCTCCCGCTCGCGGGAGAGGGGAGCGAAGTGAGTCGCTATGCGACTTCCGGATTGAACGACGGCGCGGCGCACCTGCTGGTATTCCATAACGGCCGCCATGCGCCCGCGCTGTCGGCACCCGGAAAACTGCCGGCCGGCGCGACGCTGAGCAGTCTGGCGCAGGCCTTGGAGCAGACCCCGGAAGCGCTGCAGCCTTACCTGAGCAACCATGAGCACCAGACCGTATTCGGCGCGCTCAATAGCGCCTTCATGGCCGATGGCGCTTACCTGCATCTGGCGCGCAACACGGTGCTGGAACAGCCGGTGCATCTGCTGTTCATCACCACCGAAGCGGGTGCGGCGATTGCGCCGCGCAACCTGATCGTGGCCGAAGCAGGTGCGCAGGCCACCGTGATCGAGCACTACGCGGGGCCGGATGGCGTGGTGTATTTCACCAATGCGGTGACCCAGATTTTCACTGCCGACAATGCCGCGATCGAGCATTACAAGCTGCAGCAGGAAGCGGCGCAGGCATTTCATATCGCCGGCATCCACGCGCTGCAGCAACGCGACAGCCGGCATCGCGTCGCATTCGATCACGCTCGGCGCGGCGCTGGCGCGCAACGACATCACGACCGCGTTCGCTGCGCCGGGCTGCGAAGCCACGTTCAACGGCCTGTATCTGGTCGGCGGCCGCCAGCACGTCGACAACCACACCCGCATCGACCATCTGGCGCCGAACGGCACCAGCCACGAATATTATCGCGGCGTGCTCGACGGCCGCGCGCGTGCGGTGTTCAACGGCAAGGTGATCGTCGCGCCGGGCGCGCAAAAGACCAACGCCTATCAGGCCAACCACAACCTGCTGCTGTCGCGCGATGCCGAAGTCGACAGCAAGCCGCAACTGGAAATCCATGCCGACGACGTCAAGTGCGCGCACGGCGCGACCGATCGGCCAGATCGACGACGCCCAGCTGTTCTACCTGCGCTCGCGCGGCATCGAAGAAACCATCGCCAGAAGCCTGCTGGTGCATGCGTTCGCGCATGACGTGATCGAACGCATCCGCGTCGCATCGCTGCGCACCCGGCTCGAACAAATCCTGCTGGCCCGCCTGCCGCAGGGCGACCGCATCAAGGAACTACTATGAAAATGGACACCGAAGCCTTGACACCCCGTCACGCCAGCCGGCATCGCCAGCCGGCGCGATGATTTCCCGATCCTGCGCGAAACGGTGCACGGCAAGCCGCTGGTCTATCTGGACAACGCCGCCACCACGCAAAAGCCGCAGTCGGTGATCGATGCCGAAGTCGCGTATTACAGCCATGCCAACGCCAACGTGCATCGCGGCGTGCATACGCTGAGCCAGCGCGCCACCGACCAGTATGAAGCGGCGCGCGACACGGTGCGGCGCTTCATCCATGCCGCCAGCAGCAAGGAAATCATCTTCGTGCGCGGCACCACCGAAGCGATCAACCTGGTCGCGCAAAGCTACGCCCGGCCGCGCCTGACGGCCGACGACGACATCATCATCAGCGCGATGGAGCACCATTCGAACATCGTGCCGTGGCAAATGGTGTGCGCGCAGACCGGCGCCGAGCTGCGGGTGGTGCCGGTCAACGACGCCGGCGAGTTCGAGTTCGACACCTTCGCCCAGCTGATCGGGCCGCGCACCAAACTGGTGGCCGTCACCCACCTGTCGAATGCGCTGGGCAGCATCACGCCGGTCAAGCGCATCATCGATCTCGCGCATGCCAACGGCGTGCCGGTCTTGCTCGACGGCGCGCAGGCGGTATCGCACATCGGGGTCGACGTGGCGGCGCTGGATTGCGATTTTTATGCGTTTTCCGGGCACAAGATTTTCGGGCCGACCGGCATCGGCGTGCTGTACGGCAAAGAAGCGCTGCTGGAGGCGATGCCGCCGTACCAGGGCGGCGGCGACATGATACGCAAGGTCACGTTCGGCGAGACCACCTACAACGACCTGCCCTACAAGTTCGAAGCCGGCACGCCGAACATCGCCGGCGCCATCGGGCTGGGCGCCGCGCTCGATTACGTGTCCGCGATCGGCATCGACCGCATCGCCGCCCATGAGCGCGATCTGCTCGACTATGCGACCGAGCCTGGTGTCCGGCATCAAGGGCCTGACGCATCATCGGCACCGCGCAGCACAAGGCCAGCATCCTGTCGTTCATCGATGGACGGCGTGCATCCGCACGACATCGGCACGATACTGGACCACGACGGCATTGCGATCCGCGCCGGCCACCACTGCGCGATGCCGCTGATGCAGCGTTTCGGCATCGCCGGCACCGCCCGCGCATCGTTTGCGTTCTACAACACCCGCGCCGAAGTCGATGCGCTGGTGGCCGCGCTGCACAAGGTACAGGGAGATGTTTCAGCCATGAGCGACCTGCGAGAGCTGTATCAGGAAGTGATCTTCGATCACTACAAGAAACCGCGCAATTGCCATGCGCTGGCCGGCGCGAACCACCATGCGGAAGGCTATAACCCGCTGTGCGGCGACCAGGTCACCGTCTATCTGAAAGTCGAGAACGGCGTGATCGAAGACCTGAGCTTCGAGGGCAGCGGCTGCGCGATTTCGACCGCCTCCGCCTCGCTGATGACCGAAGCGCTGAAAGGCAAGAAAATCGCCGAGGTCGAACACCTGTTCGACGATTTTCACCAGATGGTCACCGCATCCGACGCAACCCCACATCCGGAACTGGGCAAGCTGGAAGCGCTGGCCGGCGTGCGCGAATTCCCGGCCCGCGTGAAATGCGCGACCCTGGCCTGGCACACGCTGCACGCGGCGCTGAAGGATCAGGCCAAACCCGTTTCTACCGAGTGAAGAATGGATATCTCAAAATGACAGACAACAACTGACACAGCCGCAAGCGAGATCTTGCGCGAAGACCTGATCATGGTATTGCGCACGATTTACGACCCCGAGATTCCGGTCAACATCTTCGACCTGGGCTTGATCTACGGCATCGACATCCAGCCGGACGGCCATGTCGAGATCGAAATGACGCTCACCGCCCCCGCCTGCCCGGTCGCCGGCACCTTCCCCGCGACCGTCGAAGAGCGCCTGTCCGAAGTGCCGGGCGTCAACAGCGTGCATGTCGAACTGGTGTGGGAGCCGGCCTGGAGCATGGACACGATGAGCGAAAGCGCCAGGCTGCAGCTGGGACTGCTGTAAAGGACTGTCCACGAAAGGCACAAAAAACACGAAAGGACGCGCAACACGATGGGATTCGTAGCGGTTCAACTTTGAATGGCGGGGGCACAAGTGAAGCCGGGGTCGGAGTTTTTTTTCGCGGCTTTTTGCGAAAATTACTCTGACCCCGACTTCACGGATTTGGCGTATAGCAGGCAAAACATCGCGAAAGCAAAGCCGATACTCTGCAACGATTCACAGCAAAATCCAGTCTTTACAAAATTTGGTATCTATTCAGCCCCCTATGACAACCATCGATAGTAGTTGTAAACGGCGGGAAAGCCGTGCATGCTACGGTTCATGCCAGAAAAATCACCTGATCAGATCGCGATAGAACAAATGAGCCACGCAGAGGTGACTGCGTTGGCACTGGGCTTTCTGGAGCAGATCAAGGTGATGCATGTTGCCATCGAACAGTTGCAGCAGGAGCTCAGGGAACTCAAAAGCCGGCTGGGCAAAGACAGCCACAACTCGAGCAAGCCGCCGTCTTCGGATGGACTGCAGCGGCGCAGCAAATCGCTGCGCCAGGCAAGTGAGCGCCCGGTCGGCGGTCAGCCCGGGCACAAGGGCAACACGCTCAAGAAGATGGCGCAGGTAGATCATATCGTCGATCACCTGCCGCCCCCGCGCTGCGCTGTCTGCGGCGCGTCGCTGCAAGGGCAACCCCGGGTACAGGAGAAAGAAACCCGGCAAGTCATCGACCTGCCGCCGCTACGCCTGGAAGTCACCGAGCACCGGGTCTTTCGCACCCGATGCACTTGCGGCGCCGCCCAGTGCGGTCGCTTCCCTGCCGAACTGGTCAGCGCCGTGCAATATGGCCCCAAGATCAGGGCGGCCGGGGTGTATCTGAACCAGTATCAGCACATCCCGTTCCAGCGGTGCGCCGACGCCATGGGCGAACTGTTGGGCGTGGCGCTTTCTGCCGGCTCGGTTGCCAGCCATGTCCGGCAAGCCAGCCAGCAACTGGCGCCTGCCGTGGCGCAGATCGCCCGGACGCTGATCGGGCAGGCGGTGGTGCATTTCGATGAAACCGGGCTGCGCCTCAATGGCGGCAATGTCTGGCTGCACAGCGCCTCCACCGCCGACAGGGTGTGGTACGGCCATCATCCCAAGCGTGGCAAGGTGGCGATGGATGCGCTGGGCATCTTGCCGCAGTATCACGGCATTGCGGTCCATGACGGCTTGCCATCCTATCGCGCCTATGATTGCCTGCACGCGCTGTGCAATGCGCATCACTTGCGCGAACTGGTGTACATCTTTGAGAGCACGGAGCAAGCCTGGGCCGACGACATGGGGCGCTTCCTGTGTGCGCTCAAGGACGAAGTGGCGCACAGCGAACAGCCCCTGAGCGCCGGGCGCTATCGGGAAGTGTCCGGGCAGTACCACGACCTGATACGGCGTGGCCTGGTGGAAAACCCGGAACGGGTGCGGCAGGAGGGCAAACGACGCGGCAGGGTCAAGCAATCGGATGCCTACAATCTGCTGGGGCGACTCTACGAGCATGAAGAAGACATCCTGCGCTTTGCCACCGATCTGCGTGTGCCGTTCGACAACAACCAGGCCGAGCGGGACATCCGCATGAGCAAACTCAAACAAAAGATCTCCGGCTGCTTTCGTTCCGACGCCGGCATGGCGGCTTTTTGCATCATCCGATCTTACCTGGCCACCCTGCGCAAGAACCGCATCAGCCTCTATCGCGCCCTCGTCAATGCCTTTACTGGCAACGTTTTTTTGCCTGTTTCATAGTGGGCTGAATAGATACAAAATTTGCATAAAAACAGGGAGTATCAGCATTTTCATGCCACTCTCCGCGCATTTTTACTGGGTGCTATACATATACTCCCATTCAATCCGGACAAGCTTCAAACGCTCGTTTCGGGGGGGGGGGGGGGGGGGGGGGGGAAACACCTGTTCACACGATAGCGATCCATTTTTTTCGTGCCTTTCGTGTTTTTCGTGGAGCATGACCTTCCCCATCACGAACATTGCGCTAACCTCAATAACTATTTGAAGGAGGGTTCCGATGTCGGACTGGACTGATGTTGCGCTTCAAAGCGAATTCACCGCCGGCAGCTGGCGCCTGGTCGATGTCGACGGCGCGCAGGTCGCGGTGTTCAACCTCGACGGCAGCTACTACGCGATCGAGGACATCTGCACCCACGACGGCGGCATCCTGACCGGCGGCGAGCGCGAAGGCGAGGAAATCATCTGCCCGCGCCACGGCGCCCGCTTCTCGATCAAGACCGGCAAAGTCACCGCCCCGCCCGCCTACGAAGACGTCGCGACCTTCCCGGTGCGGATCGAATCCGGCATGGTGCAGGTGCGCGATGCGCGCTGGGACTGAAGCCAGGGCCGTTTTTGGCTGAAAATATACTGCGGCGTGTATTTATAAACACCCAATGAAACCGTGCGGGAGAGCGGGTGTTTTGATTGATACTCCCCTGTAAATTGAATTATTTGGCGTGCGAATGACAGGCGTGAGCAACCCAGGCCATGGCTTCCTGCTGAACGTATGGCAACCCAGATGCTCGCCCTTGCACGTCCAATCCGGTCGAAACGCCTGAATCATTAAAGGCCGGCAATCGGCCAAAACAAGCACGCCAAATATTTCCCGACAGACATTAACCATTGATAAAATGCAAAGCAATTGCCGTGACGCTTTTCACGAACCATTTAGTGCTGTTCAAATAGGCAGTACATCTCTTGAAAGCCAAGCCGCAAGCGGGTTTTACAGGATTTCCCGTAAAACGTTATGCGACACAAGTCCGGATAGGCGTCAATTCTGTTCGGACATATCTAGTTGGGCGTCAAAATAGGAGAAGGCCATGGATCGAGCGAACTTACTTAGGCATTGGCGGTTTAGAGTGCATCGCGTTCAGACCGGCCATTACGAAGCCGGGAGAAGGTATGACAGGTTGCACCTTCTGCTTGGTGTTCCAGCAATCGCCGTAAGCGCGCTCGTTGGAACTGCCGTGTTCTCCTCTTTGGGAATAGAAAAGAACGGGGTTATGGTCAGCATCCTAGCTCGGCCTACTCAGTGTCACATCCGCAGTCCTGACCAGCCTTCAGACCTTCCTGAAGTACTCGGAAGTGGCGGAGCGCCACAAACTCGCTGGAGCTAGGTTTGCTGACCTAAAGCATAGGATAGAACTCATCGCAGTCTTCCAACCAACGGATTCTGTAAAACTTGAAAACACAACTCGCGGAAGTGGAGCAGCGTTGGGAGACGGTGCGCGAAGAAAGTCCGAATATTCCTGCCAAAATCTGGAACAGAATCGAGACAACAATGACGCTGGAAAAAGACATTGCGAGTACCCAAGCTTTGGGTGCATCGCCCAACAATGCGCTGGAGCCGACGGCAAAAACGCCGCGGCACAGCACTAACGTTAGGCATTAAGATCGGAGGGCGCTATGCCTCATGGCTATTTTGTGGCTTTGTTCGACATTCTCGGCTTCGAACGTAAGCTCGCGGAAATCGGTTTACCAGAAATGCTTGCAAGCTACGAGGCACTTATCGAGGTTGTTAACTATAGAAAAGAGCATATAAGGCGTGTATTTGGCGACCTCGGTTTTGCAGAAGCTCCCCATTGGACTTCCGAGGGAAGCATATTTATCTTCAACGAAATACGAGGGGCTTACGCGAGTGACTCGATCTTGTTGTGGATGAATCGCACATGGCTTAAAGCACGCGGTATGACTCTTGAGGAATGCAATGCGCAAGCGGATGATCCAGCTATCGGATGGACATACCAACCAATTCCTTGTGATAATTTTTTTGACGTTTGCAACGACATAATGTGTCGAAGTCTTAGAGATTGGGTTACCTCTCAGAGGAGCCATTCCTCAGAGAGGCGACGCAATACACGACGAAGAGAGACGGATATTTCTTGGGCAACCTATTGTCGAGGCAGCTCGGCTCGAAAAAGGGCAGAGATTTATTGGCGCAAGTCTATGCAAAAGCGCTATGGAACAGACGATTCCGAAACGATTTACTCTGCCATTTGATCAGCATATCAAGGATAGTTACCAAGGGGCGTGGGGTGGCGTCGCTCTAGACTGGCCCCGCCATTGGCGTAAAACGAGACGAGAGAACTTGATCGACGTAATCACATCTTTAAATAGACATAATGATTATTAGAACTACTACAAGAACACTCTCGATTTCATCGCACATTCAAAACAGTTTGAAAATCAATTTGAGAGCTATGAGGAAACTTCAATTCGCTCGGTGTACAAGCAATTCGCATGGTCAAATTCGCAACTTTCTGTTCTTGCACGCCCTGTTCGTCGTGTTCTGATACAGCCAGGTTCCGATGTTGAGCTATGACATGCACCAAGCCTAACAATCCATTCCAAGGGACAGTCAGGGCCGTAGGACGGAAAAGCGCAGCGCCTTCCGCCGCATGTGCAAGCCGGTTGCGGTATGCGATCCGAAACCCCTGCGTTACCCTTGCGCCGAATGATCACTCACTTCGATTGCCATTTTGCGCACAGGGAAAATGGCAATGCCGCCCGGGCGCCGGACGCACCTATCGTTGCGCACTGCCGGAATTTTGCATAGTCATGCGGCGGAAGGCGCTGCGCTTTTCCGCCCTACCGTGCCATGCTTTGCGCGTTCAGCCAAAAATATACTGCGCCATGTATTTATAAACGCCCAATGAATCCGTGCGGGAGAGCGGGTATTTTGATTGATACTCCCCTATAAATTGAATTATTTAGCGTGCGAATGACAGGCGTGAGCAACCCAGGCCATGGCTTCCTGCTGAACGTATGGCAACCCAGATGCGATTCACCCTTGCACGTCCAATCCGGTCGAAACGCCTGAATCATTAAAGACCGGCAATCGGCCAAAACAAGCACGCCAAATATTTCCCGACAGACATTAACCATTGATAAAATGCAAAGCAATTGCCGCGACGCTTTTCACGAACCATTCAGTGCTGTTCAAATAGGCAGTACATCTCTTGAAAGCCAAGCTGCAAGCGGGTTTTACAGGATTGCCCGTAAAATATTATGCGACACAAGTCCGGATAGGCGTCAATTCTGTTCGGACATATCTAGTTATGCATTCAAGGAGACTTTATGATCCCTCTTAATGAACTATTTTTGTTCGCAGGTGCTGCTTTACTGATGGTGTTGACGCCCGGACCGAACATGATTTACTTGATTTCACGTTCCATCAGTCAGGGACGGAAAGCTGGTGTCATTTCGCTATTCGGTGTGATTGCTGGATTCCTCGTGCATATGTTTGCGGCTGCCGTTGGTTTGACAGCGCTGTTCCTCGCTGTTCCCCTCGCCTACGAGACTCTCAAATGGGCCGGCGCGCTGTACTTGCTCTGGTTGGCATGGCAAGCTGTTCGGCCCGGTGCCCGATCCCCTTTCGAAGCCAAAGACCTTCCGAATGATTCAACATCGAAGCTCTTCTCGATGGGTTTTCTCACGAATGTGTTCAACCCGAAAGTCGCAGTTTTTTATCTCGCCATCCTCCCGCAATTCATTTCCTCAGAGCATGGCTCAGTCTTTCTTCAGAGCATTGTGCTTGGCCTGACGCAAATTGCCGTAAGTTTTTCAGTCAATCTTCTTATAGCGCTCTCAGCCGCTGGCATTGCGTCGTGGTTTTCCCGCAATCCAACATGGCTCGCGGTTCAACGCTACTTCATGGGCTTCGTCTTGGCCGCATTGGCAGTTCGCCTCGCGCTTGAGCAACGACGAAATGTATAACCGTTAGTTCGAGTCGGACTGGCCGGATACGGCACAGTTCATTGTTTAGTTCCGGGCGGCCAGCCGCTCACCATCACGTTGGGCGTCAAAATCGGCCAGCGCTCATTCAATGTTTGACAGGCCAGTCTTCCGCTGAGCCAACTGTGAAAGGAGAATCGTAAATGACTACAGGCACTGTACGACTGCATCGTGTACTCCGCGCACCTCCGGAGCGCGTTTATCGGGCGTTCCTGGACGCCGACGCAATGGCGAAGTGGATACCGCCATACGGGTTCACATGTAAGGTTCACCATATGGATGCACAGGTTGGTGGCACTTTCCGGATGTCGTTCACGAATTTCACGACCGGGAACAGTCACTCATTTGGTGGCGAGTATCTCGAACTTGTTCCCCACGAGCGAATTCGCTACACCGACAAATTCGACGATCCGAACTTGCCCGGAGAAATGCAGGTGACGGTGGTTTTAACGAAGGTGTCCTGTGGAACTGAGATCAGCATCGTGCAAGAAGGAATACCTGCGATTATTCCCGTCGAGATGTGCTACCTCGGGTGGCAGGAGTCCCTTGCGCAACTTGCAACACTTGTCGAACCCGAGATTCCAGGGCCGTAGGTCCGAGAACGCGGCCTCGATTGAGAAAAATCAATTCTCCTTGCCTTGAAACTCATACATTCAGATTGAGCGGTGGATTTTCGGTGGATGTTTTTTGGACCCGATGTGTTGAATCCACAATGGTTCAGCCTAAAAAAGCCGGAAGGCAGATGATGAGGTGTTCATGTATGGCGAATGTGTCGGCATCAGTGGCGGCTCTAACGCTGTTCAACGCGTTGGCATGCGCCATGAATGGTGATTTGTTACCAATTTGGAGGCCACTGCGATGAATAGGATAGTCCCTTATTCATTTACCTCCCCCGAAAGGAAACACATGAAAACCTCAAACCTCTTGACTGCCGCACTGCTCGCCGCAGGCCTGGCTGCCATCACATCGGCTGTCGGCGCGCAGACACTGAAAAAGGTTGCCGACAGCAACAAGATCACCGTGTCTTACCGCGAAGCAGCAGTACCTTTCAGTTATTTGCTAGGCTCCACCAAAGCCGTGGGCTTTTCGGTGGAGCTGACTGAAGCCATCATTGATGATGTGCGCAAGAAGCTCAAAAGACCAAACCTTGAAGTAGCTTACATGCCTGTGACCTCACAAAACCGCATTCCATTGCTGGTCAATGGCGCTTACGACCTGGAGTGCGGATCCACCACCAACAACGCCGCGCGCGGCAAGGATGTATCTTTTGCCATCAATCATTTCTACACCGGCACGCGTTTGTTGACCAAGAAAGCCGCCGGCATCAAAAACTACGCCGACCTGGCTAAAAAAACGGTCGCCAGCACCGCCGGCAGCACTAACGAGAAGGTCATCCGCAAGTACAGTGCTGATAACAACCTCGACATGCAGTTCATCCTGGGCAAAGACTATGCCGATGCCTTGCTGCTGGTTGAAAACGACAGCGCCGTGGCGCTTGCTCTGGACGATATCTTGCTGTTTGGCCTGATGGCCAACTCTAACAATCCGGCCTCGCTCGAAGTCGTGGGGGATGCGCTGCAAGTCGAGCCCTACGGCTGCATGCTGCGCAAAGATGATCCTGAGTTCAAGAAGCTGGTCGACGGCACCATCGCCCGCCTGATGAAGTCGGGCGAATTCACCAGGCTGTACACCAAGTGGTTTGAGTCGCCGATTCCTCCTAAAGGCATGATTCTGAACCTGCCCATGAGCGAGCAACTCAAGACCAACCTCAAAGCGCTCAGCGACAAGCCTGCGCTGTAAGACCTGACAATCAGGGCCGCAGCATCCGAGTTCGATGACGTCGCCACCTTCCCGGTGCGGATCGAATCCGGCATGGTTCAGGTGCGCGATGCGCGCTGGGATTGACGCCAAGGCTCATTTTTGGCTAAAAACATACTGCTGCGTGTATTTATAAACAGCCAATGAAACCCTGCGGCAGGATGGGTGTTTTGATTGATACTCCCCTATAAATTGAATTATTTGGTGTGCAGATGGCCGGCGTGACTGGCCAAGACTGCGATCGGATTTCTGCGCTACCAGTACCGCGATGGGAATTGCTCCGAGAGCACTTCAAGTGTAGGCAACCCAAATTTAGTTGCGTGTCCGGTCAGGTCGAAACTCCTGAATCGGTGACAATCGGCAATCGGCCACAAGCTGCCGGTGGCCGTTACATTTCACTTGAATGCTGTCGGCGACCAGCTATGTTGAATAAATGCGCTGGCAAGAGCCTCGTCCCACGTCCAACGGGGCAACCTGCACGGAAAGCGGCGCAAGTTCGGTGATTTCGAAGTTAGCCCGTTTAAACGACTACCGTTCCGATGACATCAACTCAATAAAGGAGGATGCCGATGAAGTACATGATCAGCTGGTTCGAACGTCCGCAAGGCTCGCCTGCGGAGTACGAGAATGCCCAGAAGCGGATACTGGAGGTTTTCACTCAATGGAAGGCGCCCGCCAATTTCAAGATCGAGTTGTTCGTAGTGCGAGTGGGCGAGTGGGGTGGGCATATGTTGGTGGACTGCGACGATCCGTTGGCCGTTCACAAGGTATGCTCGACCTTCCCTGCTTTTGAATTCCAGGCGCGACCCGTGATTGCCGTCGAGGACGCTGTCCGCGTCGAACTCGAAGCGATTGCCTGGCGCGATGGACTGAAACGCAAGTGATAGCGGCCATCAGCGGATCTGGATTGGCATTAGGACGGTAACTCACAAAGGAGATTAATATGTATGCGGTTGTAAGAACCTACTCGGGTGCTGGCGCAAAGCAGCTTTTCGATGTTTTAGAAGAGCGCAAGGCCGACGTCGAAGCCACCCTCCGGAAAGTGTCTGGCCTCGTAAGCTACACACTGCTACGTAATGGTGATGGCGGCATGTCGGTGACTGTTTGCACGGATAAGGCAGGCACCGACGAGAGCTTGAAAGTCGCGCGCGACTGGATCCAGAAAAATGCCTCGAATACCAACGCGAACCCGCCGGTCGTCACGGAAGGTGAGGTCATGGTTCAGATCAAATAGCGCGCGCCCGTCCGATCGATCTCACGACAATATCGCTGTCGCAGTCCATGCTTTTGCCGGTCCCAGGCACCCTGCGGCTAGGCTGCCACCGATCTGAAGTTTTGTACGTTTGCTTCAGAGAGATTTGTTCGTCCGCAAAACGTCAGATTGGGTTTATCGGGTCACACTCGGAGTGTGGCCTGTACGATCTTGCCTGCCTTTGAGCGATTCCTCCAAGTCGTGTTATCGGCCATCATAACGAGCCGCACAGCGTCTTTTTTGGGGTACGGTTGGATCGGGTTGTGCATGGCCGCAAGCACAGCTACTGATCTCGAGGCCGGTTGCGGCTGGCTCGGATCAGTCTCCGCCAGATTACGGATGAAGGAGGAGAAGCGAGCGACGGCTCAGGGTCGATATCAGTCATTCCAAACCTCCACGAACCGCCAGCTTCATTCCACGCCAATTCACGTCAGGTACGCCAGTTGCGGGCCGTTTTTGGCCAAAAATATACTGCACCGTGTATTTTTATACACCCAATGAAACCGTGCGGCAGAACGGGTATTTTGATTGATACTCCCCCATAAATTGAATTAATCGGGGTGTACAGGTGGCTGGCGTGGCTTGTCGAATTAGCCGATGCCCCGCGTTAATCCGGATGGGTCACTCCATTGGCAGTAGCGAAATGGGGCGCAATGGAATCGGTGCAGACATCACGATTGAGGTGCGCGTTTCACCGTAATGGTTGATGCTGCCGACAAAGCGTTCGAGGTGGCTGATGTCCTTCGTTAGTACGCGCAACAGAAAGGAATCTTGCCCGGTGACGTGCAGGCATTCGAGCACTTCCGGCATTGATTGCAGCATCGTGATGAGTTTCGCCTTGTAGGTTTGGGGCGTGGTCATGCCGACGATAGCCATCACGCCGTAGCCTACCGCGCTGGCATTGACTTCGGCCCGGTAGCCAGTGACGACACCCGATTCTTCGAGCCGCTTCAGGCGTTCCGATGTGGCCGGCAGCGAAAGGCCGCACTCGTCGGCCAAGGCTTTCAAGGAGATACGGCCGTCACGCTGGATAGCGGCAAGGATTTTGCCTGCTTTGGAATCGATATTCATAAAATAAGGTGAAATTGACATTGACGAAAATAGTTAATGAAATTTACCAGTTTCACCTGATTTTTGCCATTCAAGCGTTTGACGCCGCTAGGCATAATGTTTCCCAGGGTGAACCAGCGCGTGCTGACATGTGACTTGGGCGATGCGTCCAAGCATTCAAAGGGGTCGAAGTGGATAAAGTGTTATTTTTAAAGGCGGTTCTGATCGGCCTGTCGATCGCCGCGCCTGTCGGGCCGATCGGCTTGCTATGCATTCAGCGCACGCTGGCGCACGGCGCGCGTATCGGCTTTGTGAGCGGTCTCGGGGCGGCCGCGGCTGACGGCGTGTATGGCGCTATCGGCGCTTTCGGGCTGATCGCGATTACGCAGTTTTTCGTCAGGCTTGCCACGCCGCTGGCCATTTGCGGGGCCTTGTTCCTGAGCTGGATGGGCGTTCAGATGTTACGCAGCAGCCCTGCAGACAAGGCGCCGGCGGCGCCCGACGCATTACAGACTGGCCGAGCCTTCGCAACGGTGTTCGCATTGACGCTGACCAATCCTATGACCATCCTGTCGTTTGTCGCAGTATTTGCCTCCATAGGCGGCACCGTGGCTGCTGCCCCCGGCACCGCCGGCATCATGCTGTTAGGCATATTGTCCGGCTCGGCACTTTGGTGGCTGATACTGACACTGGGTGTTTCGGTGGTGCGTCGCAAGATCGATCAACGCGTCATGCGAACAATCAATCGGGTTGCCGGCCTGTTTCTTCTCGGATTTGCGGTGTGGCAGGTAGTTGGCATTGTTCGCTGAACCGATCAAAAACAACATTTGCAAGATGGCTGTCATTTACCGGGCCCGTTTGATGGCCGATGCCGGCCATTCCGAACCACCGCGAATCGCCAGCCTGATTCCAATCCAATTCACTTCAGGCATTTGATTCGGCGTGTCCGATCAGGCCGGCAATCGACCGGCCCTGCCATCCCGATCTGCCGCAGGCATTTCGCCCGTTCAAGACGCCACTCTAAAGAGACAGCAGGCGCTCAAAAAACGAGCGATAACGGCGCAGCGCAACGCGTAAATTTTCTGTGGACGCCTTGTCTGTTTGGTCCAACTGCGCCTCAAGCTTGACGCGCTCATTGGAAATGTTTCCGCCAAGCTCTTCATGACCTGGGCCACAAGCTCATCCCCTCGCCGGACAGCCTGCCTCGGGTCATCGACAAAACTTCTTTGAACGGCATCCCAGCGCGAACGAAACTCTTTGTCCACATCCGGTAAAAAGAGTGTAGCGAGGTGCGAATCTCCACCCATGACAGCGGGGTTTTTGATTTTCGATCACTGGTTCCTGGATAGCTTGATTAAACTCTCGTTGTACAGTCGGCATCTCCGCTGCGGCTGCAAAATCTGCCGTAGTCAGGCTTCTTTCCTCTGGTTCTCCGTTCATGATCGCACCTCCGTTTGGCTTACTGGCATAACTGCTGGTTTAACGACTCTTACCTCGAGCAATTCATCGAAAAGGAC
Source organism: uncultured beta proteobacterium (assembly GCA_963837775.1). Classification (GTDB taxonomy): domain Bacteria; phylum Pseudomonadota; class Gammaproteobacteria; order Burkholderiales; family Burkholderiaceae_D; genus CAWIOX01. Next base: position 275,022 of record CAWIOX010000029.1, read on the forward strand.
GCGGTAATGCACTACCGCTTTGCGCAACTCCTCGGTGTCGGCTTCGCCGCGCTCATCGCGCACCGCGATGGCCTGCGCCGCCCGGTAATGCTCGACAACGGCCGGGTGATCGACTGAGATGTCGGCCGCACGGCGCTCAAAATCCCCTATCGGGTAGCCGCGTTTCAGCATCAACTCACGCACCAACTGGTCCGCCTGGACGACGACACCCTTGGGGTTATCAACGAAGCGGCCCTGAAAACTGCCCAGGCCTGACTGAACCTGGCGGCTTCAGGCGGCGCCAAAGGTACGATATTGAGGTGTTCAACCCGGCTTTCGCGCGCCTTGAGTTCGGATTCGGCCTTGTCACGGCTTCCGAATTCATTCACGGTTCGGCCGTATTCCGGTCCGAAGCGTTGCTGCAGTCGATGAGATTGCTTTTTTTGGTAGAAGAACCATGCCGCAAGTGCAATCAATGCAAGGACAATGACGCCGGCCAGAATGATCCATGTTTGTGTGTCTAACGTACCCATGTGTAGCTCCTGTGTTGATTAAGCCCCCGTTAGTGAGATGTTCTGACGCAACGTGGAGAGGTGTAGCGGAGGCAGGGACGACGGTCCTTGTTAAACACCTTGCGCAATCCCGCAAAACACAAACGGCATGCCTTGCAATGCGCCACGAAACCTTATTAACAACAATGCAGACAATTTATAGACGACGCCATGTTCGCCGTCTGTACGACAGCACACACTAGCTTGGTCCGGCGAGCCGACAACGCGGCGCATGGTAGCGGTCCCGACCGCGGCAACCTGACCGGCGGTACGCGCAAAGGCGAGGAAATCATCTGCCCGCGCCATGCTGCACGCTTCTCGATCAAGAGCGGCAAAATATTGGCAGTGCCGGCCTGTGAAGATGCCGCTGTCTTCCCGCTGCGGGTCGCATCCGGCACAAAACATACTGCACCGTGTATTTACAAACACCCAATGACCTGTGCGGCAGACTCAGTGTTTTTATTGATACTCCCCTATAAATTGAATTATCGGACGACAATCGACAACAGCCGAACCTCGGCGCGATTATTTGGGTGATACGGGTAAAAATTGCATTTCCAGCTGAGTTCGCGATGTTTTTAATGGGTACTCGCACACATAGATCATTTGAACGTTTACTGGACACCTCACCAGGAGCGACCGCACGCTGAACCTGGACGATACCCTGTATCAATACCTGCTGGATGCGTCGCTGCGCGAGCACCCGGTGCTGGCCGAATTGCGTGCCGTCACGCACCTGCACCCGCTGGCGCGCATGCAGATATCGCCGGAGCAGGGCCAGTTCATCACGCTGCTGGTCAAGCTGATCGGCGCGCGCAGCACGCTCGAGGTCGGCGTCTTCACCGGCTACAGCTCGCTTGCGGTCGCATGGCGCTGCCGGCCGACGGCCGGATCGTGGCCTGCGACGTCAGCGAGAATACACGATCGGCCGGCGCTACTGGGAGCAAGGCCGGCGTCGCCGACAAGATCGACCTGCGTCTGGCGCCGGCGCGTCGAGACGCTCGACGCGCTGTCGCGGCAGGCGGGCCGGCCTTCGATTTCGCCTTCATCGACGCCGACAAGAGCAACTACGAACTACTACGAGCGCTGCCTGAGCTGTTGCGCCAAGGCGGCCTGATCGCCATCGACAACGTGCTGTGGGACGGAAATGCCGGTCCGGCCGAGGATGAGGGACACCGCGGCGATCCGGGCGCTCAACCTCAAGCTCCACGACGATGCGCGTGTCGATCTTTCGATGTTGCCGATCGGCGACGGATTGACCCTCGCCAGAAAGCGTTGATTCATAGCTAGCGCGTCGCGTCGCTTTGACCGGCTACTCACGCCCCCCATGGCCATCCATATGCTCGCGGTCGTTGAGATACAGCGGATTGGGCGCGACATAAGCCGTCACCTTGTGGTCGAGCATGCCTGCCGGTGCGGTCTGGTTCAAGTCGAATGACGAATATGCGCCATCAAAAGTCCAGGCGAATGACTTGTCGCCCGCAACGAACTTCACGGTTTCGCCGCCGATGACGTTCACATACCTGGTGTCGGGCGCAATCACGATGGTTCGCTCGGCTGCCAGTACCGGTGCCGCAGCGCCCAACATATCGAGCCTGGAGCTTGAACCCGTCGGCGACACGCATGCGGTGGACAGCATCGCTGCAACAATAGCCGCTAAAAACAAATGTTGGTTCATCGCGCATCTCCGGAAGTAGTGACTGGCAACAACAGGAATATGTATCAAATCAAACCACACCACCATTAGAGCGCATCGTGTTCAATTTTGTTCATCATGCCGGCAGCACTTGCCAATCACGCTGACCATATCCACATGATCTGTGATTCTGCACAAAATCCCCTTGCCAGAACCGGATAATCTGACGCCAAGGCACGATTGCAAAGACTTGGGAGTGGTGTCATCTCAATTGCCAAAAGACAACTCTCCGCCCCGCTGTTCGAACTGGAGGACAACATGCGCTACGTACTCATTGTGCTGCTGATGCTGTTTTGTTCAGCGACTTCCGCCCTTGCTCAGGTCAGCGTCAGCATCGGGATTAACCAGCCGATATACCCGCAGCTCGTCCGGGTACCGGGCTACCCGGTCTATTACGCACCACGGGCACATGCAAATTTTTTCTTTTACGATGGCATGTACTGGGTGTACCAGCGCGATAACTGGTATGCCAGTTCCTGGACAACGGGCCTGGAGGCTTGTGGCGCCGGGCTTGTGCCGCTGTTCGTGCTGCGCATCCCTGTGCGCTACTACCGCGCCCCTCCCGTGTACTTTCGCGGATGGGCTGCGGATGCGCCGCCACGCTGGGGCGATCACTGGGGCAATGAATGGGCGCAGCATCGCAGCGGATGGGACAGGTGGAACCACCGGTCGGCACCCGCGCCCGCCCCGCCGCCCGCACCAACGGCAATATTCAGGCAAGCAGTATCCGCGAGCAGTACAGCAGCAACAGGCGCTTCACAACCGCAATTACCGATACCAGCCACGTGACGCTTTAGTGCGGCAGCATGCCCAAGAGCCGGCAGCACAAAAAACACCTGCCGCTCATCAACGCAGACTGCCAGATAGGCAACGCGCTGAGCGGCCAACCCCGCCGCGGCAAGGTGAGCGAAACGCCCCGACCCACAGTCGCAGCAAAAGCGAGGCGAAGACGCCCAGCGGCCAGCCCCGCCCCATGCCCTTCCCCGGCAAAAACCGCCGGCAATCCAGGAGCAACGGCGCGCACCGCAGCAGGGTGCAAGCCAGCATGAGCGGCAGGCGCCAAAACGGGGGCATGGACAGGACAAAAACCGCGAGAAATTGGACGAAAGAGCGCATGAGCGCAATCGGTAAGTTGGCAGGTTCCGCCGACTTCGGCTGAAGAATGCCCTGCAGCAGTGCAGTGCAAGCAGGCGCATCATGGGATGCCCGACATGCGCAGGATGCAGGAGTGCATCCCTGCGCGGAATTTGTTTCCCTCTGGAAATGTCATATTGGAAAACCGAGACATGCGGGATCAGCCGATTGCGTTTATCCAACGGATATGCGCAGGCTTTCAGCTAATTGCCGCTTTCTGATGGACACTATGCGGATTTGGCCATACCATACTAGCCCGGTCCGGAAAACGCGAAATAGCGATGCCGCATTATGAAACTGCAGACAGCAGTCTGTATTTTCTCCTCCTCCCAAAAAAAGCCCTGACATGTATTTCCCTCTAGGAATCCTCCTTATGCGTTTGCCGCTGCGACAAACAATTGTTTCTGCCATGTTTCTCGTCGCTACGCAGGTGGTTTTTGCGCAGGCACCAAAAACCGTGTTCCTTGAAGACCTGACCTGGACCGAACTGCGCGACCAGATCCAGGCGGGCAAGAGCACCATCATCATCCCGATCGGCGGGACCGAGCAAAGCGGCCCTGATGTCGCGCTTGGCAAGCACAACCTGCGGGTGAAACTGCTGTCACAGAAAATAGCGGAAGGACTGGGCAATGCCATTGTCGCGCCGGTCATCGCCTATGTGCCGGAAGGAAATACTGCACCGCTGACCTCCCACATGCGTTTTCCGGGCACCGTCACCGTTCCGGACGACGTGTTTGAAAAAACGCTGGAATCTGCCGCCAACAGTTTTCAGGTCCATGGATTCAGGAACATCATCTTTCTGGGCGATCACGGCGGCTATCAGAACAATATCAAGCGCGTAGTCGCCCGCCTCAACAAATTGTGGCCAGGCGCGAAAGCCAGGGTATTCGTCCCGCCCAATATTACGGCGCCAGTTCCGACGGTTACGCCCAGATCCTGCGCCAGCACGGCTACCGCGATGACGAGATCGGCACCCATGCCGGGCTCGCGGACACCGCATTGCTGCTCGCGGTGGCGCCGCAGATGGTGCGCCAGGATCGGCTGCGAAACGCTGAGAAACTCGGCTTGTTGACGGCGTCTACGGCGGCGGACCGCGCCGCTCGACTGCCGAAATCGGTCAGCTGGGTGTCGATGCGATCGTGTCGCAGACGATCAGCGCGATCAAAAAAGAGACTGCCGCCCGCCAATGATTCCCCTTTAACTCTTTCTTCAGCTCCTCCTATCAATAATGGAATTCACCATGGTTTTCAACTTCCGTCATTCAGCACGGTTCGCATCGTCTGCCTGTACCGTTCTGGCTGGCTTATGCATCAGCAGCATTAGCTGCGCAGCGCCGGCGGTGGCTAGAGTGGCCGGCATGCCGCCCGTGACCAATCCCGCCAACCTCTATAGCGAAGCGGGTGTCAACCGCCTCAGCCCGGCGGTGGCAGGTGCATTGCCGCGCGTTTACGTGCCCAATCTGCGCTCGAATGATGTCTATGTGATCGATCCGGCCACGTTCAAGGTAGTCGACAAGTTCCCCGTCGGCCGCAGCCCGCAACACGTCGTCCCTGCCTGGGATCTGCAGACGCTGTGGGTCGCCAACAATGCCGAAGGCCGCTCCGACAGCAGCCTGACGCCGATCGATCCGAAGACCGGGAAACCCGGCAAGGAAGTCATCGTTGACGATCCCTACAATATGTACTTCACGCCGGATGGCAAGGAAGCCATTGTGGTGGCAGAAGCGCATGCGCGGCTCGATTTCCGCGATCCGCACACGATGGCGCTCAAGTCGAGTCTTTCGGTACCGCAGTGCAAAGGCATCAATCACGCTGATTTTTCGATTGACGGCAAATACGCACTGTTCACCTGCGAATTTGGCGGCAGCATCGCAAAGATCGACCTGGTGAACCGCAAGGTGGTCGGCTACCTGCAGCTTGCCAAAAAAGGCATGCCGCAGGACATCCGGGTATCGCCGGATGGCAAAGTGTTCTATGTCGCAGACATGATGTCCGATGGCGTGTTCATGGTCGATGGCGACAGTTTCACGACCATCGGGGTGATCGCAACCGGCGTGGGCACACATGGACTGTACCCGAGCCTGACGGCAGCAAGTTGTATGTCGCCAATCGCGGCTCCAATCGGATTCATGGGCCGAGCCATGGCAAAAGGCAAGCCAAAGTCAAAGCAAAAGGCAGCGTGTCGGTGATCGACTTTGCCACGCGCAAAGTCGTGGCGACCTGGCCGATTCCGAATGGCGGCAGCCCTGACATGGGCAACGTCAGCGCGGATGGCAAGCTGTTGTGGCTGTCAGGCCGGTTCGACGACGTCGTCTATGCGATCGACACCACTTCCGGCGCCGTCAAGTCGATCAAGGTCGGCATGGAACCGCACGGCCTCACGGTCTGGCCACAACCCGGCCGCTATTCGCTGGGCCACACCGGCAATCTGCGCTGACCACGCACAAGTTGCATTTGGTCGGCAACTGCACATAGATGCCGACCAGTCAGCGCGAATGCCCGCTTTACAGCGGGCTAGCCGATTCTTCCCTTCTAATCTACTACTGCGGCGCGGGCCTCACCCGCCCTGCTCTTGTCCGGCCACGGTGACCGCAACTTGGCCAGCGCGCCGAGCTGCCCGATGGCCGCTTCCAGCTCGCGGCTCCAGCGATAACCGGCGTTCAGGCGCAGGCAATCGTCATACGCGCCGTCCTGGCCGAACAGATGACCGGGCGCGAAACCGATGCCCTGCGCGCGCCTGCTCGAACATCGGGCGCGTGCTGACCGGCGCGTTGCCGCTGGCGGGCAGCTTTACCCACTGCACGAAGCCGCCGCGCGGGCGGCTCACTTCGGTGCCATCAGGAAAGTGACGCAGCACCGCGTCGCGCAATGCAGTCTGCTGGCGCTGCAATGCGCCCTTGAGCCGGCGCAGATGCAGCACGTAGCCGCCGCCGGACAGCATCTCGGCCACCGCGACCTGCTGCAGTTCGGCGGTGGCCATGCTGGTCGTGTACTTCAAGGCCCGCACCTGTTCGCTGAAGCGCCCGGCCGCGATCCAGCCCAGCCGCATGCCGGGGCACAGGCTTTTCGAGAAACCGCCGCATAACAGCACATTGCCGGCGGTATCGAACGCGCGCGCCGGGCGCGGGCGCAGCGGGTCGAAACAGAGATCGCCGAAAATATCGTCCTCGATCAGCGCGATGTCGCGCTGCTGCAGCAGGCGCACCAGCGCCGCCTTGTCCGCATCGGACGCGACGCTGCCGACCGGATTGTTGCCATTGGCGATCGTGACCACCGCCCTGACCGGCGTCCGGTCGAGCGCATCTTTCAGCGCGCCGAGGTCCATCCCGCGCTCGCTCCGGCACGGGATAGGCAGCACCCGCAGTTCCAGCGCGCGCAGCATTTGCAACAACACGAAATAGCTCGCGACTCGACCGCCACCACATCGCCGGGCCGCGTGACTGCCCTGAGCGCCAGGTTCAGCGCCTCGATGCAGCCGTTGGTCACGATCAGCTCGTCCGGATCGAGTTCGCAACGGTACTGCATCGCCTGGCGCACGATCTCGCGCCGCAGCTCCGGGTGCCCGCGCCCCGCGCATGGGCGCCGACCAGATCTGAATTTTGATACGCAAAGCGGCGCAGCAGAACGCTCAGCCGGTCGACCGGATACAGCGACGGCTCCGCAACCGCGAAATCCAGCCGCACCGCGCACGGCGCACCCACCATCGCCAGATGGTCGCGGGCCTGCGCATCGAGTTCCGGCGGCGGATCGGGCCACCTTGCCGCCAGCGTCTGGTCCGGGCGATGCGTGCCTGCGGCGACGAAATAGCCGGAGCGCGGGCGGGCCTGGATCTGCCCCTGCGTCTCCAGCCAGCGCAGCGCCTGCAGCGCGGTGGTCAGGCTCACGCCGTGCTGCGCCGACAGCATGCGCACCGACGGTATGCGGCTGCCCGCGCCCAGTCCGGCCTGCACGATGCCGTCCCATAGTTGCTGCGCGAGTCGCTTGTAGAGTGGTACTGCGGGTTCGGCTGGCTGCATGCTGTTCGTCTGATCGAGGGTGATCTGTTATGTTACAGATCGGCTGCTGCTGTGTATAGATTCGCCGCCACCGCAATGCCAAGATGGACGCTCTTACAAGGAGATCCCATGAACACAGCAATCCGGCACGACTTCCGCAGCGACACCGTCACCCGCCCCGGCCCCGCGATGCGCGCCGCAATGGCCGCCGCCGAAGTGGGCGACGATGTATTCGGCGACGACCCGACCGTCAAGCAACTGGAACAGAGCGCCGCCGCCATGCTCGGCAAGGAAGCCGCGCTGTTTGTGCCGTCGGGCACGCAGTCGAACCTGATCGCGCTGATGTCCCATTGCGAGCGCGGCGACGAATACATCGTCGGCCAGAAGGCGCACTGCTACCGCTGGGAAGCGGGCGGCGCCGCGGTGCTCGGCAGCATCCAGCCGCAGCCCCTGAGCAATCAGGCAGACGGCACGCTGCTGCTGTCCGACATCGAGCAAGCGATCAAGCCGGATGATCCGCACTTCGCCCGCACCCGGCTGCTGCGCGCTGGAAAACACCACCGGCGGCAAGGTGCTGCCGCTGGCCTACGTCGACGCGGCCACCGCGCTTGCGCGCCGGCATGGACTGGCCTGCCATCTGGACGGCGCGCGCGTGTTCAACGCGGCGGTCGATGCTGGGCGTTCCGGTGGCGGCGCTGGCGGCGCCGTTCGACTCGGTATCGGTCTGCCTGTCGAAGGGACTGGGTGCGCCGGTCGGCTCGGTGCTGATTGGCTCCGCCCCGTTCATCGCGCGCGCCAGGCGGCTGCGCAAGATGCTCGGCGGCGGCATGCGCCAGGCCGGCATCATCGCGGCGGCCGGGCTGTACGCGCTGCAGCACAACGTCGAGCGGCTGGCGCAAGACCATGCGAACGCCAAAACTCTCGCGCAGGGCTTGTCGGCACTCAAAGGCCTGACGGTCACTGCGCCCGACACCAATCTGGTCTTCGTGCAGGTCGCCGCCGGGATCGCGCCGGCGTTTTCCGCGCACCTGGCCGCGCACGGCATCGGCGTCACCTCTGCCTATGGCGCGACCCAGCAGCGCTGGGTCACCCACCTCGACGTTTCTGCCGAAGCGGTCGAAGCGGCGCTGGCCGTCGTGCGCGACTTCTTTGACGGGCGATAATGCGATGATCGACAAACATCAGCTTTTACAAAAAGGAAACAAATGAAGCTCGCAATCTATCAAATCGACGCGTTTACCAATGAAGTTTTCAAAGGCAACTATGCAGCCGTCATACCGCTGGAGAACTGGCTGCCGGATGCCCTGATGCAGTCGATCGCGGCTGAAAACAATCTGTCCGAAACCGCATTTTTTGTCCGCAATGCGGAAGGCAGCTACGAAATACGCTGGTTTTCGCCGCTCGCGGAAATCGATTTTTGCGGGCACGCGACGCTCGCCAGCGCGTATGTGCTTTTCAAACAGAACAGCAAGCTGTCTGCGATTACATTTTGGGCCAAGGCAGTCGGCAGCCTGTCGGTCATCCGGTTGCCGGACGGGGCTATAGAGATGAGTTTTCCGCAACGCAGCCCGGAACCACTGGCAACAATACCGGCCAGCCTGCTCGAAGGGTTGTCGATCAGGCCGAAACAGGTCCTGAAAAACCAGCAGGCTTATTTTGCGGTCTATGACAGCGAGCAAGAAGTCAGGGCCGTGGTGCCGCAACTGCAAAAGCTCGTCGAGCTTGGCCCATTGGATGTGGTGGTGACAGCGCCGGGCGAACAGCACGATTTTGTCTCGCGCTATTTCTGGCCGGCCAATGGCGGCGAAGAAGATCCGGTGACAGGCTCGATACACGCAGGCCTTGCGCCGTTTTGGGCCGACAGATTGGGGAAGACGAATCTGGTCGCGATGCAGGTATCGCGCCGCAGCGGCGTGCTGAAATGCCGTGTCGAGAATGAGCGCGTCCATGTTTCCGGCTCGGCGGTTCAATACCTGGAAGGAACCATAGAAATTCCGCCGGCCTGATCGGGTGGCCGGCTGCCGCCAAGCTGCCATTGCTGGCGCCGGCGCGCAGGTCGCCGTCTTCAAGCTCGGTGGCAGCTACCACGCGATTGAAGAAAACAGCCCCCGGTGCGGGCCGAATCCGGCATGCTACAGAAGCGCGTTGCACGCCGGAACTGAAGGCCAAGCCGGTATCGGGCAAAAAATATACTGTGGCGTGTATTTATAAACACCCAATGAATACGTGCGGGAGAATCGGTGTTTTCATTGATACTCCCCTATAAACTGAATAAATAGGCCAGCACCGAGAGTCGATCATCGAGCAAAACCGGTGATTACATGCTGGCACCGGCCTGATGGAGAAAGACCTTGTTTTCCCGACTTCCGCTGACTAAGCTGGGCAATGTGATTGCCTGAGAAATTCAAGTAACGGATGAACCGCATGTCAACTGATCTATTTCCTCAAGGAGAGTGTCATGCCCTACGTTGACGGATTCGTTCTGCCGCTTCCCAAAAAAAATGTGGATGCCTACCGCGAAATTGCGAACAAATGCGGTGCGATCTGGCGCGAGCATGGTGCGCTGCAATTCCGCGAATGCATTGCCGACGACGTGAAGCCCGGCAAACTCACCTCGTTCCCGCAAAGCGTGAATCTCGAACCCGACGAGACCGTCATTTTTTCCTGGATCGTGTACGAATCGCGCGCCCACCGCGACGAAGTCAACGACAAGGTGATGAAGGACCCGCGCATGGCCGACATGATGAAACCGGAAAACATGCCGTTTGACGGCAAGCGCATGATTTATGGCGGGTTTGAGGTGCTGGTGGATCTCTAGTGTAGTGCTGCACTAGCCGGCGCATCGGCCGCAGAATCGCTGCCGCTTAGGTCAATAACCGGAAAATCCACAGGAGCCGTTCCGGCGCTCCTTGCGGCCGACAGACTTCTTCTAGTAACGGTAAGGATTATCCGGACGGCTATCGTTCCGGTTCGGCACGCCATCGCCGTCACGGTCGCGGTCGCGCCGATTCGGGATGCCATCGCGATCGCGGTCGCGGTAAGCGCCGTCATCCGTGCGGTGATGTTGGCGATTGCCATACCCTGAATCGTATGGAACCACGCATCCGGACAAGATGCCGCCTATGACGGCCAGCAATATAAAGAGTTTTCTCATGGCATCTCCTGGTCAATTCCAACGACTGCCGGAACAAACCGGCATCGCATCAATCCGGATGGCGCCTATTGCCCTTATGGCGAACGCACCATAAGGGCCAGCGGCGCTCATACGCATATTGGGCAAGTTTAATGTCGTTTTGTTCCAATTATCCGCAAGCCCGACATGCTGCCAGCCAGCACCAGAAGATCCAACACACAGTAGAAAGCGCCCGAACAGGCCGGCGGATTGGTGTTGGAAAGCATCAGCCAAGGCACCAGCGGCCGCCAGGCCCAGTTGCCGAGCCAAGTGCCATACAACTCCAGCAGCAGTGACAGGACAAACATGGTTGCATACAGCGATCGTGCGTTGCCGCGCACCAGGCAAGCCAAAAAAACCGCAAACAGGATCGCCCCCGTCCGGTCCCAGCCTTGCCACAGCCCCCAAATGACGTAAGGCAGGACGGCGGCGGGCACTAGCCAGACAGCCCAGGCCGGCATGCGCCGCGCGACCAGAATCCCCAGCGTCATCAGGAGCGCGTGGCCGGGCGGGACGTACACCGGAATGTTGCGGAACTGATAATCGTACAAGCCCCAGCCCAGCGACAGCAACGCTTCGCCCAGTCCGGCGATGGCCAGGCAAGTCAGCAACATTCGTCTCTCGATGCTGCCGCCTTTGAGCAACAGCCAGCCAAACAGCGCCGACGCCCACAGATCGGCGGCCAGCTGGCCGCGCCAGCCTAGCCCCACGTCGAGCGCAAGGCCGCCGGCCAGAGCGGCAACGATGTGCGACTCCACGTAAGGCGGCGGCGCTCGCCACAGTTCCGTGCGGAACAGCGATCGATGCGAACCCGAACCAGGCCTTGCCGCAGCCAACAGCGTGGCTTCCTTGCGATGAAGCCGCAGGGCTCTGAAACCGTCTGATGCTCTTTTGACGAACAGCATGAAGCGACAGCCTCGAAAAAATTCGCCGATCAGTGTTTGGGCCAGCGTGCAATGCGCCAGCGTCCCGGTGCGCCCGACATCAACATCCACGCTTTCCGCGCTGCTGATCATGTCAACACGCCCTACTATAGTGGGCGACCTGGAAGCGTCACTTTTGAGAATGCGCAAACATCTGCACCACGATGACGGCATCCTGAGCGGAAGCAGGCGCGAGGGCGAGAAAATCACTGCGATGCACGCCGGGATTGAAATCAAGGCCCGTATTCGGCCAAAAATATACTGCGGCGTGTATTTATTGACACCCAATGAATACGTGCGGCAAGATGCGTGTTTTGATGGATACTCCCCCATAAATTGAGTTTTGCGAGTGCGCAGATGGGTCGAAGGACTTATCGGACCTGCGCTCAGCCTGCTGCGGACCAGCAACCGAATGGAATTGCGCCGAGCTTGCTTCTTCAGGTTTCGCCTATGATGGACGACGTCCCGCAAGAAGCGTCCGGCAGGCCCAACCAAACCGATGGCATTGCTTGCAGCCTCAGGCGCGAATGCCGGCAATGTAATTTTGCCATCTGAAAGAAAGAGAAATGACGATCATCGAACTACCTTTTCGGGCAACAACGGCGCAGGCTTGCCACTGGCTGGCGCAGCAAACCGGCACGCCATGGACACTGGCGCGCATGATAGAGAACGGCTTGACCCCCTACGTTTGGCTCGACTATGACGCCGACTATCCGGAACTGTTCGGTGACGCGAACGGCGGTTACGCGGCGCCGATTTTTTTCGAAGGCGACACCCAGCGACTTGCGGCCGGAAGCGAGGACGTGCTCATCACGATCACGAAAGACGCCTACAAGATCGTGACGCGGCTCAAGCCCCCGGGCTTTCGAAGGGCTTTGCATGAGCTGCGTTTTCTGAAGAAGGATCTGCAGCGCCTGGCAAGCAAACTCAAACGCGAGGCCGAGGCCGAGCTCGAACCAGTCAACATTGAAGTGGCAACGGAATCGCGGACCGGCATCAACCAGGAGCAGGTGTTGACGGCATTTGCCAGCCTGGTGAAAATCGATCTGGCACAGGCCCTTGGCAGTGGCGGCGGCATATTCGGCGATGAGGGCGCAAGGGTCAAAGGCAGCGCCAAAAAGGCAAAAAACAAAGCCGTGTGGAACCCGGTCACCTTGGCGCTGGGATTGAATGATGTGTATCGGGTGCCCATGTCACATCTGAAACGAGCGTTCAATGCGCATGATTTTTTGTACCCATGGGCGACGGAATGGAACCATACGCTGGCGCTGCTGGGCAAATAAGGCGCCGGGGGCACGCCGAGTTCCGACATCCGGACACGGGCCCAGTCGTCAGTCCGAATTGAACTCGGACTACGAGCGCATCAATGGCCGCAAACAAGCAGCGGACGGTCATGAGCGGCGGCTAATCTCGCGCTGATTCACACTTCAAAAATTCCTGAGCAAATACATCATGAAAAGTAGTTCAAAAGGCGGCCTCGTATATTCCACCGATGTCGGGCGCATATGTCCCGAATGCCGGCTTGCGCTCGCGGCGTGCGTCTGCAAGGCCAGCGCCCGTGCCGCGCCTGCAGGCGATGGCATGGTGCGCGTGTCGCGCCAGACCAAGGGCCGGGGCGGCAAGAGCGTGACCCTGATCAAAGGGCTGGCGCTCGATTCTGTTGCCCTGGCCTTGCTGGGCAAGCAGTTGCGCACGGCCTGCGGTTCTGGCGGGACGGTCAAGGATGGCGTGATTGAAATCCAGGGCGACCATTGCGAACTGGTCATGGAAGCGCTGAGAAAGCACGGCCATAGCGCGAAGCGGGTTGGCGGCTAAACCTGTGACGCCCGAACGCCGGCGAGCTGGCAAAGGCGTGTCAGACCAATACCGATGGGTGAGCCGGCCAGTGGCGAATTGCGACTGGGAGCGCACTATTGGAATCGATGAGCGCCGGCAGTGCTAAACTACGCCCCCCTTACACCCTAGCCCTGAGCCCATGACGAACAAGAAACAGCCTCCCGCGAAAAAAACAGTCGATGCGCCTGCAGGGCGAGCGGAAAATCCATTCCTGAATACCGAGTTTTACGCACGGATGCGTGATTACACGGAGCGTGACGCGGCATTCTCGAAAGAGTTGAAGGCTATCTCGGAACGCGGCGCAGGCAAACAGAGCAGCGACGCGCGCTTTGCGCCGTCGCTGGAAACTTTGCGCGGCGTGATTAAAAAAGGCCTGCCGCTCGAGGACATGCTCGGTCGCATCGTGCTTGGCGTCGAAGCAGGTCTGTGGGAACCCTGGTTGACCGCATTCGGCTTTGAACTGCGGGGCGTCAACTATGCGAAGACGGGAGCGCGCAATGCCCGGCTGGCGCTGGACATTAGCTTGGCGTCCAAGGCCAACACCACGTTCGCAAACGCCGGAATCGCCAATTGGCGTAGTTTGGTGGCGGAAGACTGTGTCCAGGTCCAAGTTGAGAAGCCGACCGAGAAGACACCGGCGAAGGCCTATGCCATTTTCTACCTGGACGCCACTGACAATTGAGCGTTGCCCGTCAGACGTACTCACCTCCATGACTGCATGAGCGAGGAAAGCAGTCGCGCAGTAAATGCCACAGGGGCTTCAGGTTTGATATTGCTCGCTTCTGCGCCCGAGCGGCTGGACGATGAGCACGATGACGAGCGCGAGTGCAAACGCCAGCATTACCGTGCTGCCGGCGAGCGATGCCGCGATGCGGTGTGCCAATAATTCCCGGCCATTGAGCGCGCCTGAGCTGGCCGCGGCGAATATGACGGTGAGGACACCGAGTACGAGTGAGCCGCCGAGCTAGTGGGCAATATTGACCAGCCCGGAGGCGGCACCGGCATCTTCAGCGGCAACGCCAGCGATGCCTGCGACCGTGAGCGGGCTGAGTGAGGCGCCCTGGCCGATGCCGATCAGAACCATCGGCAGCGCGACGCCAATGATCGCCCGGCTTTTCCTGGAACCACCTTTATTACCCGAGTCGTCGCCAGTCCTTGCCTGCTTTCGCCTTGCTGGTCGATGCGCTGCGCTACCGTGCATGACGCAAGGGCGACTCGGTTTCAGGGCGACTGACGCATCCGTTTAATGACAGCTTAGGACGGGCGACCAGCCTCTCGGCGGTGCGCTGTCGAGTGACGGCAACGGGTCGCAAGCCGTCTTTCGATGATGTTGCTCAATGTGGGCATTGAGCAACATTTTCGACCCCAGGTTAAATAATGCAACGACCTCGCACGACGGTTTGCCTGGCCGTCATCGAACTTGAATTGGCTCACCACGCTGCATAGAATAAGTTATCCCTTGCCGCCGCGAGCCGCGGCGACAAGTCCGTGTGGTTTGTGTGGCTTCAACGGAGGTTCGTATGAGCTATCACCTGGAAGGTCGTCTGCTCGAGGTTTGCAATTGCAACGTCCTATGCCCCTGCTGGATCGGCGAGGATCCTGACAACGGCACCTGCGACACCATCGTCGCATGGCGCATAGACAAGGGAATGGTCGACGGCGTCGATGTCGGCGGCAACACCATTGCGGCCGTGGCCCATATTCCGGGCAACATCCTGGCAGGCAACTGGACCGCCGCGATCTATGTCGACGACCAGGCCTCCAAGGCGCAGGAAGATGCACTGCTCAAGGTCTACACCGGGCAGGCGGGCGGGCCGGTCGCCGATCTGGCCAAGCTCATCGGCCAGGTGGTGTCGGTGGAGCGGGCGTCGATCCGGTTCACCGTGGTCGACGGCAAGGGCGAACTCGAGATCGGCAAAAACTACTACGCCGAACTCGAGCCCTATCGCGGCGCGATGGGCGGCCTGACAACCCTCTCCGACACCGTGTTCTCGACGGTGCCGGGGGCGCCGGTGTTCGTCGGCAAGGCGCCGACCTATCGCTCCAAGAATGCCGCCCTCGGCATCAACCTCGACCTCAAGAACCACAACGCCCTGCAGAGCACGTTCGTCTTCGATGCCTGAGTCCGACGGCAGGCGCGGCGCCTCCCGTCATCAGCGCGTGTTCTTGCCGGTCCTGGCCGCGCTGATTGCGCTGGCGTGGGTGGCATTGTGGGCGTGGGCACGCAGCCCGTACGGACGCTATCTCGAGCACGGCGACTGGACAGCGTCAGGGCCGGCGGCGTTTCTGTGCCGCGTCGTTCCCGCCGGCGATGTGGTCGTGCCCATGGTGCTCTACGCCGCCGGGTGGATACTCATGACGGCGGCCATGATGCTGCCGACCACCTTGCCGTTGTTCAACACCTTCGACCGCTTGACGGCCCAGCGCCCGGACCATGGACGCCTCCTGATGCTGCTCGGCCTGGGCTACATGACGGTGTGGGGAGCATTCGGGCTGTTGGCGCATGCGCTTCACAGTGCAGTGCTGTCCTTGCTCGCCAGCGTACCCGCACTGGCCTGGCATGGCTGGCTGATCGGCGCCGCGACCATTGCGTTGGCCGGCGCATTTCAGTTCAGCAAGCTCAAGTACCAGTGCCTGGAAAAGTGCCGTACGCCCTTGAGCTTCGTTGTCGAGCATTGGCGCGGGCATGCGCAAGCACGGCACGCGTTCACGCTTGGCGCGCAGCACGGCCTGTTCTGCGTCGGCTGCTGTTGGGCGCTGATGCTGTTGATGTTCGCGCTCGGCACCGGCAGCCTCGGCTGGATGCTGCTGCTTGCGGCCGTGATGGCGATCGAAAAGAATGTTCGCTGGGGCAAGCGTCTCAGCACGCCGCTCGGTGTCGCGCTGCTGTCCTGGGCAGCCGTCCTGGTGGCGAGCCATGCATGAAGAGCGCCACTCTGACTGTGTTTCTCGCGTCGGATAGCGCCAAGTCGATTTCGGGCCAGTCGCTGCCGATCGACCTCATTTACGGCAACGCGGCAGCAAGGGCACCGCGGAATAAATGGGGCGGCTTCATGCCCCGTTTATTCCGCAGTGTTACAAGAAGTACTGGTCACGTCACACCGTAAGACTTGAGGAGATCAACCATGATAGTCGCCCGTTGGAGCATCGATGCGAAGTTCGGATACAAACAGAATGTGATCGACCTGATGCAGCGTTGGTTACAGGAGATTGCGCCGCAAGTTGGGTTTAGCGCTGACAAAACGCGCTTGCTAACCGGCTCGATCGGCGCGCTGGAGGCAACCATTCAGTCGGAACATCTGGTCAAGGACCTGAGCGAGCTTAACCAGGCTTGGGAAAAACTGGCGACGATTGCAGCGCATAAGCAATGGAGCAAGGATCTCGAGCCGCATGTGGTTTCCGGGACAAGCCGCTGGGAAATTTATCGCGTCTTGTGATTGCGTGCTGAACTCCGGAATCCGGCTCGACCGCACGCTTTGGAAATCGACGCCCGATACTGTCCCTGGTGCCCAGGCAAGGGCCGGGATGCCCGACCTCACGCTGCAGGGGACCGCTTGCAGCGGGCTGCGCATCGCTCCGACCCGCTGACGCAGCCCCTGTCCCCGTTTATTCTCATGCCGGGATTGAAGACTAAGCCCGTTTTCGGCTGAAAATATACTGCGGCATGTATTTATACACACCCAATGAATACGTGCGGGAGAATCGGCGTTTTGATTGATACTCCCCTATAAATTGAATTAATGGGCTGTGCAGAAGGCTGGAATGGCTTATCAAAACTATTCTCCGCCACCACCGATCGCTTTGTTTTGATCCTCCTCATTGCATTATCAGGAACAACAATTAGTCTAAAACGACTCGGAACGTAAAGAGTTGAATTCTGCTTTAACAAAAAAAACAAGGTGATCAAAATGCGCCAACCAACGCTGGCTTTCGCTGCAAACCGTTTAACTACCTGGCTTATGCCTTTTCTGTTGTGCATCGGCCTTGCAGCATGCGGCGGCAACAGCGAGGACACGATGACATCGGACTCGCCAACCGACACGACTGCCGCTGTGACTACCCTTGCAGCGATTAGTCAGACCAGCCCGGATCATCAGAAGAAGCCAAAGAAAAAAGACGCCGGCTTGTTTTTCATCGCGGGCAGTATTGGTGGAGCCGGTTCAGTCGACGCGACAGGAGTGGCCGCTCGGTTCAATAATCCATACGGCATCGCGGCGGATTCGGTAGGCAACCTGTATGTGGCAGATACAAACAACAACACCATCCGCAAGGTCACCGCGGCGGGCGTGGTCACCACGCTGGCCGGCAGCGCCGGCGTGCAAGGTAACGCCGACGGCAGCGGGGCCACTGCGCGGTTCAATCAACCACGCAGCATCGCTGCGGACACGGCGGGCAACCTGTATGTGGCGGATGCGGGCAACGCGACCATCCGCAAGGTCACCGCGGCTGGCGTGGTCACCACGCTGGCCGGCACCGCCGGTGTTTTTGGTAGCGCAGACGGCAGCGGGACCGCTGCGCAGTTCTATGCTCCGTTCGGCATTACTGCGGACACGGCGGGCAACCTGTATGTGGCGGATGATGGCAACAACACCATCCGCAAGATCACGGCGGCGGGTGTGGTCACTACGCTGGCCGGCACCGCCGGCATGACCGGTAGCGCCGACGGCAGCGGGGCGGCTGCGCAGTTCTCTGCTCCGTTCGGCATCGCTGCGGACCCGGCCGGCAACCTGTATGTGGCGGATGCGGGCAATCGGACCATCCGCAAGATCACCGCGGCGGGTGTGGTCACCACGCTGGCCGGCACTCCTGGTGTGGTCGGTAGCGCCGACGGTACCGGGGCGGCTGCGCAGTTCTACAATCCGGGCGGCATCGCGGCGGACACGGCTGGCAACGTGTATGTGGCGGATACGAACAATTCGACCATCCGCAAGATCACTGCGGCGGGTGTGGTCACCACGCTGGCCGGCACTTCCTCGTTATCCGGTACCGGCGGCAGCTTAGGTAGCGCCGACGGCAGCGGTGCCGCTGCGCAGTTCTACGATCCGTACGGCATCGCGGCAGACACGGCCGGCAACCTGTATGTGGCGGATACAATTAACAACACCATCCGCAAGGTCACCGCGACGGGCGTGGTCACCACGTTAGCCGGCACCGCCGGCGTGGTTGGTAGCGCCGACGGCAGCGGGGCGGCAGCGCAATTCAATACTCCGATCGGCATCGCGACGGACCCGTCGGGCAACCTGTATGTGGCGGATACGTTCAACAACACCATCCGCAAGGTCACGGCGGAGGGCGTGGTCACCACGCTGGCCGGCACCGCCGGGGTGGCCGGTAGCGCCGACGGCACCGGTGCTGCTGCGCAGTTCTACAATCCGGTCGGCATCGCGGCGGACACGGTCGGCAATCTGTACGTGGCGGATACGAAAAGCAACACCATCCGCAAGATCACGGCGGCGGGCATAGTCACCACGCTGGCCGGCACCGCCGGGGTGACCGGTAGCGCCGACGGCAGCGGGGCGGCTGCGCAATTCTATGCTCCTATCGGCATTGCGGCGGACACCGCAGGTAACCTGTATGTGGCAGATACGGGCAACCGTACCATCCGCAAGATCACGGCGGCGGGCGTGGTCACCACGCTGGCCGGCACCGCCGGCGTGCTCGGTAGCGCCGACGGCAGCGGCCCCGCTGCGCAGTTCAATTCTCCGAGCGGCATCGCGGCAGACACGGCCGGCAACCTGTATGTGGTGGATATGAACAGCCGTACCATCCGCAAGATCACGGCGGCGGGCGTGGTCACCACGCTGGCCGGCACCGCCGGCGTGCTCGGTAGCGCCGACGGCAGCGGGGCCGCTGCGCAATTCAATTCTCCGGGCGGCATCGCGGCGGACACGGCCGGCAACCTGTATGTGGCGGATACACTTAACAACACCATCCGCAAGATCACGGCGGCGGGCGTGGTCAGCACGGTAGCCGGCGTCGCAGGAAAAAATGGCATCGTGCTGGGCAGTTTGCCAGGCAGCCTGAGTTCTCCGCAAGGGGTGACGGTTACCGGTGCCAATACCGTGGCCCTGACCTCGGCCAACAGTGTACTGGAACTTGTTTTTCCGGAAATGAGGATCTCTCGGGGACCATCTATAAGCACACCGCCCTCTCCGCCTCCCTCTCCTCCGACACCGCCCTCTCCAAAACGTAAGTGAGAGCCGCCCAGCAGATGAGGTTGATAACCCTATTAGACCAAACTGCGTGCTGCTGTGGAGAATAAACGGGGACAGACCTCGGTTTTACCGCGTACGTTGGACTATATCGGTAGGTTGGTGCTGAGCTTGCGAAGCCCAACATTCGTTAGCGAAATCTGTGCGTTCCAAATGTTGGGCTTTGCAGCCCAACCTAATGAAATGGACTCCACCCTCCCGACGACGGCATCATAATGTGCCAAGCGTGCCAGATGGGCTGGCAAGCGACAATCAAGAGGAGGAGTCCACCATGAATGCTACTGCAAAAGTAATCGGTCTGGATATTGCCAAAAATGTGTTTGTTGCGGTCGGTCGGGATACGCATGGCAAAGTTGTCTTGAAGCGCACGCTCTCTCGCGGCGACGTGCTCGGCACCTTTGCCAATCTGCCGGCGACTGCGATCGGGATTGAAAGCTGTGCAGGTTCGCACTATTGGGCGCGCAAGCTGACTGCCTTTGGCCATGATGTCAAACTGATCGCTGCGCAGCATACGCGTGCTTACGTCAGCGGCAACAAGAACGACGCCAATGATGCGGCAGCGATTGCCGAAGCGCGCTCGCGTGAATCGACCAAGTACGTGCCGATCAATACCGAAGCACAGCAGGATTTGCAGATGCTGCATCGCGCCAGGCGCGCCTTGATGGTCGAGCGTAACGCGATGATTTATCGCATTCGCGCCTTTGCGGGGGAATACGGTCAAGTATTTCCAGTCGGCGTGGCTAAGTTCCGCGCCGCGTTTGCCGTATGGATGGCCGACGACAAGAATGGCTTGTCCGGCTCGGCCATCAGCACCTTTGGCGACTTGGCGGCACAGTTGGATGACAAGGAAGCGCGGATTACGATTTACGACCAGCGTCTGCAGCAAGCGGCCAGGTCGGATGAGCGCGCCAAACGCCTGCAGGAAGTGCCTGGCATTGGCACGATCACGGCAACGGCCGTGTTGGCCAGCGTAGCGGATGCACATCATTTTGGCAGTGGGCGTGATTTCGCCGCCAATCTGGGATTGGTGCCGCGTGAGCACAGCAGTGGGGGTAAGCAGCGTCTGTATGGCATTACCAAGCGCGGTGATGTGTATCTGCGCACCTTACTCATTCACGGCGCACGCAGCGCCTTGCGATGCGCCAGCGAGAAGCAGGATCGATTGCTGCGCTGGGCTGTCAAGCTTGCTGAAAAACGTGGCGCCAATGTAGCGGCGGTGGCATTGGCGAACAAGCTGGCGCGGGTGATATGGGCGCTGCTGGCGCATGGCAGGGAGTATGTTCCGGCCTGGTCAAAAAGCATGACCAGGCCGGCTTGAAAAAAACAAGCGGAAGGTGAGAGAAGGTACATTCAACAAGTTTTGGAGGTAAGCCCCGCCAAGGTTGCGAAGGTGAAAAAAGACAGATGCCAACAGGTCGGACCGGCATCGGGTGAATCCGTGGCACGTAGTGGCTCTCGAAGCCGTCAACCTATCCGGATCCCGATGCGCGTATTGCATTATGGCCAGAGCAATAAACCGCTCAACTTGCAGGCCGCATAGATACTTGCAATCTCTTCCTTATGGCGAATGTTCATTTTTTCCTTGCAAATCGGGTGGAGTCCATAGATACGGTGCTACCAATCAGGACAAACGCTCTCCGCTGTCCGGATCGAACAGGGTCGCCTTCGACAGATCGAACAGCAGCGTCATTGTCTCGCCGGCATGCACCGCTTCGCGCGGGTGGACGCGGCAGGTGACGGCGGCGTCGTTGAGTTTGGTCATGATCAGCGTGTCGGGGCCGGTCGGCTCGGTCAGCTCGACGCGGCATTGCAGCAACTGCCCGGTTTCGCTGTGCGCGCTGCGGGTGTCGGTGATCTGCTCCGGGCGTATCCCCAGGATCACCTTGCGGCCGATGTGCGAGCGCAGCTTCTCCAGTGAAAACGGCAGCACCACGTCGGTCTTCACGCCGGCATTGTCGATCACGGTGCTGACCTTGCCGTCCTGCTCTTGCAGCGTGCAGTGCACGAAGTTCATCGACGGCGAGCCGATGAAGCCGGCCACGAACAGGTTGGCCGGATTGTCGTAGATGTCTTGCGGCGAGCCGAATTGCTGCACCACGCCATCTTTCATCACCGCGATGCGGTCGCCCATCGTCATCGCTTCGATCTGGTCGTGCGTGACATAGACGATGGTGGTGCCCATTTTCTGGTGCATCAGCTTGATCTCGGCGCGCATTTCGACGCGCAGCTTGGCATCCAGGTTCGACAGCGGTTCATCGAACAGGAACAGCGACGGCTTGCGGGTCAGCGCGCGGCCCATCGCGACGCGCTGGCGCTGGCCGCCGGACAACTGGCCGGGCTTGCGGTCGAGCAGATGGGTGATCTGCAGGGTTTCCGCGACCCGCTCGACGGTTTCCTTCTGTTCCGCTTTCGGCACTTTCCGCACGCCCAGGCCGAACGCGATGTTCTCGCGCACCGTCATCGACGGGTACAGCGCGTACGACTGGAACACCATCGCGATGTCGCGGTCTTTCGGCTCCAGATTGTTGACCACGCGGTCGCCGAAGCGGATTTCGCCCGAAGTGACGGTTTCCAGCCCGGCGATCATGTTGAGCAGCGTCGATTTGCCGGAGCCGGAGCCGCCGACCAGAATCAGGAACTGGCCGTCTTCGATGTCGATGTCGATCCCTTTCAGGACTTCGACACCATTGTTGTAGCTTTTGCGTACATTGCGTATGGATAAACTAGACACGTTTTACTCCTTAACCTTTAACTGCGCCGGCGGTCAGGCCGCGCACGAAATAACGACCAGCAACCATATAGACGAACAGGGTCGGCAGCGCGGCGATGATGGCGCCGGCCATGTCGACGTTGTATTCCTTCACGCCTGTTGTCGTGTTGACCAGATTGTTCAAACCGACGGTGACCGGTTGCCCCTGCCCTCCGGCGAATACGACACCGAACAGGAAGTCGTTCCAGATCTGGGTAAATTGCCAGATGATGCAGACCGTGAAGATCGGGCCCGAGATCGGCAGGATGATTTTGCGGAAAATCAGGAAAAATCCTGCGCCGTCGATGCGCGCTGCCCTGACCAGCTCTTCCGGCACGCTGATGTAGTAGTTCCTGAAAAACAGCGTGGTGAACGCGGTGCCGTACACCACATGCACCAGGATCAGCCCGCTGGTGGTATTGGCCAGGCCGAATATCCCCAGCAAATTCGCCATCGGCAGGATCACTACCTGGAACGGGATGAAACAGCCGACCAGCAACGCGGTAAACAACACTTCGGAGCCGCGGAAACGCCAGTGCGCGAACACATAGCCGTTGAACGCGCCCAGAAAGGTCGAGATCAGCACCGACGGGATCACCATCTTCAGCGAGTTGATGAAGAACGGCTGCAAGCCTTCGCAGCTGACGCCGGTGCAGGCCGACGACCAGGCCTTGCTCCAGGAGTCGGTATTGAACGCTTGCGGCCACGACAGCAGGTTGCCGCTGCGGATTTCATCCAGTGTCTTGAATGAGGTCGACAGCATCACGTACAGCGGTGCCACGTAATACAGTGCGAACAGCACCAGCAACGCATACAGCGCAATACGGCCGGGGGTGAGTTTTTTGCTTGTGTCGTTCATCGCATCGCCTTTGCGCTACGCGCTTCCATATACATCAGCGGCACCAGTACCGCGACAATCGTCATCAGCATCATCATCGCCGACGCAGAACCCAGACCCAGTTGCCCGCGAGTGAAGGAAAACTGGTACATGAAGATGGCCGGTACCGACGACGAGTTGCCCGGTCCGCCGGCAGTCAGCGCCATCACCAGATCGAAGCTCTTGATCGCGATATGCGACAGGATCAGCAACACGCTGAAGAACACCGGGCGCATCGCCGGAATCACGATACGGCGGTAAATGGTCGGCAAGGAAGCGCCATCGACCTGTGCCGCCTTGATGATTTCATCGTCGATGCCGCGCAGACCGGCCAGAAACAGCGCCATCACGAAACCCGACGATTGCCAGACCCCGGCGATCACGACGGTATAGATCGCCATGTCGGGATTGACCAGCCAGTCGAAGTGAAAGCTGGTCCAGCCCCAGTCGTGCATGACCTTTTCAAGGCCGAGGCCGGGATTCAATATCCATTTCCAGGCGGTGCCCGTGACGATGAAGGACAGCGCCATCGGATACAGGTAAATCGCGCGCAACGCGCCTTCGGCCCGTATTTTCTGATCCAGCAGGATCGCGACAAACAGGCCGAAGCCGACGCTGCACGCGATGAACAGGCCGCCGAAAATGCCGAGATTCTTGGCGGAAGTCCACCAGCGGTCATTGTCGAACAGCAGTTCGTACTGGGCGAAGCCGGCGAAATCGAAATTCGGCATCAGCCGCGATTCGGTCAGGGACAAGTAACCGGTGATGAAGATGAAGCCATACACGAATATCAGGCTGGCGAAGAGCGTGGGACTCAACACCAACTGGGGTATCCGGCGCTCGAATTGGGTGCGTAGAGACATTGCGAAGCCGTTTGTGTGCGTTACTGAGGGGTGCCCCCGATGGCCGGACGGCTGGCC
The DNA here is from genome assembly GCA_963837775.1 of uncultured beta proteobacterium. Lineage (GTDB taxonomy): Bacteria > Pseudomonadota > Gammaproteobacteria > Burkholderiales > Burkholderiaceae_D > CAWIOX01. Next base: position 299,065 of record CAWIOX010000029.1, read on the forward strand.
ATCCGCTACGAACTGGGGTACCTGGCGCTCAGATTGGGTGCGTAAAGACATTGCTGAGCCTTTAGTGTGCGTTACTGAGAAGTGCCGACGATGGCCGGACGAGGCCATCACATATCAAATCAACGCGGCAAGCCGTCAGGCCTGCCGCCTCGCTGCATTATTCCTGTTTGCATTAGAAGCGAGAACAAGGCGCGCCGACGAAGACAGTGCTTTAGCACGGCAAGGAGAAGCAACGCTGTTATCGCTTTTAATGCGAATTGGAATTACTTGGTCTTGGCTGCTTTCGCCAGAGCCGTCACTGCATCTTTCGAGTTCATGTCGGAATTCATGAACTTGGCGATCACATCGACCAGCGCGCCTTGCGTGGCGGACTGGACTGCCATGCCGTGCGCAAACGAAGGCACCAGGCCGCCGGTCTTGCTGGTCGCTGCCATGTCATCCATCGACTTGATCGCGCAATCGTCAAACTTGTCGCGGGAGACGCCGGAACGCACCGGGATCGAACCTTTGTTCAGGTTGAAAATCGCCTGGAACTTCGGGCTCATGATCGCAGTCGCCAACGCCATCTGGCCTTTTTGCGCTTCGGCATTTTTTTGCTTGAACATCGCAAAGGAATCGATATTGAAGGTGTAGGCCTTGTCCGTACCCGGTGCGGCTGCGCACAGATAGTCCTTGCCCGGCACCTTGCCGGCCGCGGCGAATTCGCCCTTGGCCCAGTCGCCCATGAATTGCATGCCGGCCTTGCCGTTGATGACCATCGCCGTTGCCAGGTTCCAGTCACGGCCGGCCGCATCCTTGTCGATATAGCCCTTGACCTTGCCCAGCGTGTCGAACACCTTGACCATGGTCGGGCTGGTCAGCGCGGATTGATCGAGCTTGACCAAGGCCTTGTTGTAGAAATCGGCGCCGCCGACGCCCAGCGCGACCGACTCAAACACGGTCGCGTCCTGCCAAGGCTGGCCGCCGTGCGCAACCGCAATCGCGCCGGACTTCTTGATTTTGTCAGCGGCGACGAAGAACTCGTCCCAAGTCGCAGGCATTTTGCTCACGCCGGCTTTTTTCAGCACTTCCGGATTGGCCCAGACCCAGTTCACACGGTGCACATTGACCGGCGCGGCGACGTAATGGCCTTTGTATTTCATCACATCGGAGACGACCTTAGGCAGCACGCTGTCCCACTGCCCGGCTTTGGCCGCGTCGTCGATGTTGGCCAACACGCCCTCTTGGCCCCATTCCTGGATCGAAGGCCCCTTGATCTGTGCTGCGGTAGGAGAATTACCGGAAATCACGCGCGCCTTCAGCGCGGTCATCGCGTTTTCGCCACCGCCGCCTGCTACCGCAAAATCTTTCCAGCCGTAACCCTCATCCTTCATGATTTGCTTGAGCTGCGCAGCCGATTTCGCTTCGCCGCCAGAAGTCCAGTAATGCAACACTTCCACATCAGCTGCAAAAGCGGATCCAGCGAAAGCAAGGCTCGTTGCCAATACGATTTGTTTCAATTTCATCTCCGACACTCCTGTTATGAACTGCATTTGTAGTTTTAATTCCGAAGTACCCATCTCCGTGGATCCCGCTCAATCAACTTCATTCTCGAAAGGGCCAACTTACAGAGTGGCAAATACATGGTAGTCAAACTACACGAATAAAGCAATATATTTTGGTAGTATTAATACAGTTTATTTCGATTTACTTGATCTGAACCGTAGGATGGGTGAAACCCATCCCGCCAACCTCCCGTCAACCGGCGCCATCATGGGGCTTGATGGGATGGGTTTCACCCATCCTACAAACCTCATATGAATCACTGCCCTACTCCAGGTGCCCGCCGAATTTAAGGCTGGTTTTACGGCGCGCATCGTCCAGATGCGCATCCGCCATCGGTCCGGCGCCGGACGACTCGCCCGCATCATTGCGCGCCAGTCCGACCGACAGGATATCGACCATCATCAGCTGCAACAGACGCACGATCATCGGCACATAATCGAGATTGCCTTCCGGGTGATCGACCGTCAGCAACACATCGGTCAGCTTGGCCAGCGGCGATCCGCTGGCCGTGATCGCCAGGATTTTCGCGCCGCGGGAGCGCGCGACCTTGATCGATTCCAGCAATTCCGGCGGACGGCCGGAGCGGGAAATCACCAGCACCACGTCCTTCGCCCCCAGCAAGGCGGCACTCATCTGCTGCGCCTGCGGGTCCGGGAAGTAGCTGCTGACGATGCCGAGGTTGAGCAATTTTTGCTGCGTATCCTCAACCACCACGCGCGCGCTGCCGACCCCCAGCAACTCGACCCGATGCGCATTGCGCAACAATTCGATGGCGGCCGCCAACGCCTTGGCGTCGAGCTTGTCGCGCAAGGCCAGCGCCGCCGAGGCGCTATTGGCCAGCACCTTGCTGCCCAGGTCGGCCACCGTATCCGAGGTTTTTACCTGCGAGTGCGCGACCGCGATGGTGCCGCCGGTCAGGCCGGAAGCCAGCTTGAGCTTGAAATCGGCCAGCCCCTGCACCCCGACCGAACGGCAAAACCGCATCACCGTCGGCTGGCTGACGCCGACCCGCTGCGCGATCTCGATGATCGGCAAGGTCAGCATCGCGCGCGGATCTTCCAGCACCCAGTCGGCCACCCGCCGTTCGGACGGGCTGATGCGCTCGCGCACCTGGCGGATATGGTCGAGCATCGGCGCACCGGCATTGGCGGTCTTGAGTTTCTCGGCCAGAATCGCCGAAACGCCCAGGAAAGCCGGGTATTCGGCAGTAATGATGTAAGTCGGAATTTGCACCAGATAATTCGAGAAGCGCCCTTTTTGCTCGAAACGCTCGCGAAATGACGACGCAGCGAACAGGCGCCCGAGGCGCGGCACGATGCCGCCGCCGATGTAAATCCCGCCCAAGGCGCCCAGCGTGATCGCGATATTGCCGGCCACCGTGCCCAGCATCGCGCAGAAGCACTCGACCGTTTCCGCACAAATGGCGCAGGAACCGTCCAGCGCGCGGCGCGTCACCTCGGCCGCCTCCAGCGGCTCGGCATCGACCTTGCCGGCACGATCGGCCAGCGCCCGGTAAATCAGTTCCAGCCCCATGCCCGACAGCAGACGCTCGGCCGACACATGCGGAAATTCGCGCCAGGCAAAACGCAGCACATCGATTTCCCGCTCGTCGCTGGGAGAGAAGCTGACATGGCCGCCTTCGCTGCCGAGCGCAATCCAGCGGTCTTCGGTCGGGATCATGCCGGACACGCCCAGCCCGGTGCCGGCGCCGATCAGCCCGATCACGCTATCCGGACGCGGCATGCCGCCGCCCACCGACGCCCGTTGTTCGGACGACAAATGCGGCAGCGCCATCGCCAGCGCGGTGAAGTCGTTGACCACCAGCAGCGTGTCGAAACCCAGCGCAGTGCGCAGCGCCTCGATCGAAAAGGTCCAGTGGTGGTTGGTCATCTTCACCACGTCGCCGCCGACCGGATTGGCGATCGCGATCGCCGCATGGTGCACATGCGCGGCGCGCGCCGCCTGCGCGGCAGGACTGGCCAGATAGGCCGTCACCGCATCCTGCAATGACGGATAATCCTTGCACGGCAGCACGCACACCGCTTCAAAATGCCCCGGCGCGGTCTCCAGCACGAAGCGCGCATTGGTGCCGCCGACATCAGCCAGCAAGCGCGGGCCGTCACTGAATCTATCCACCGGGATCGGAATGGCTAAACCTGTTGTCATGTTCATTTACCCTGTAAACTCTTCTTAATTGTCTTGGTAGTGCAGCTATTCGGAAAACACACGCGACTGACGTAGTTTAAATACATTCAATCTTATCTCAGCAGCTTCAATATAGTACATTGCACGCCATTTGCGTAGTATTAATACGAATTATATTTTAATTTTAGAGTAGTATGACTACATATCATGATTTGATTTGAAATGTCCGTCGTCGGACACGCCGAACTCTTGCAGCAGAAGTAATCCTTTTACCTCTTTCCGGAACCTCAATCCATGCATACCACTGACCGCCCTTACCGAATTGGCCTGGCTGCAAACCGCATCCATCAAGACGCCTCCGATGCCGCGCTGGCGCAACTGCTGCAGGGAGCGCAACAGGCGATCGAGACTCACCTGCGTCCTGAATTGATCGTGGTCGGCAGAACGCTCGATGCGATGCAAAGCCAGGGGCTGCTGAAGGACTATCCGCACATAGAGCGTTTCCCTTACGGGCGCGAGGGGGGATTGATGAAACTGGTGTCGCGCGTGGTCGACAGCGATCCAGGCCGCACGCTGGATGCGGTCATCTATCTGATGGACCCGGTCGATCCCTCTTCGGCGTTCCCGGAAGCCGTCGCGCTGAAGCGGCAATGCATCATCCACGGCAAACCGTTTCTGTCGACGCTGGCCAGCGCCAGGGAATGGCTGGAACTGGAAGCCTGCGCGCAGGGCGCCGCGCCGGATGCCAGCCTGGATGCGACCTTCGATCTGGCCAATGAAGGTATCGCGCTGATTGCGCATGATGCGATGAAGGGGAAAATGCTGGAACTGGCCGAACGCCATTTCGACCTGCTCGACAGCTTTGCCACGCGCTGCGCCACCGGCACCACCGGCGGCCTGCTGAACAAACTGGCGCAGAAGATCAAGGGCGAGGAAGCCGGCCGCAACTGGGTCCGGCCATTCCTGAGCGGCCCGATGGGCGGCGACGCCCAGATTGCCGAGCTGATCCTGGACCGGCAGTGCCGGCGCGTGCTGTTCCTGGAAGACCCGCATGTGGCAAGGCAGCATGAAGCCGACATCCAGCTGCTGGAACGCGCGACCCGCACCGTAACCGGTTACGCATCCTGCATGAGCGACGTGCAGTGCGTGGACCGCTGGCTGAGCCTGATGGCTGGACGGATCAGGATCAAGGCCGGCACCGGCGCATAAGATAATCAAATTGACGGGGGTATAGCAGAAAACACCTGTATTCCCGCACGATTTCATTGGGGCTAAAAAAATACCCGGTGGAGTATATTTCCATCGGGTATTTTGCATCTGGCAAGGACAAACCTGCCTTAAACGGCTTATTTGTCCAGTTTCAGGAACAGGTCGCGGTCGGGTGCGAAGTTCGCATACAGCGGCAGCAAGGCGCCGCCGATCGCCCTGGCGTCCGAGCCGATGGTGCCGGCCAGCACCTCGGGGCGTGTAATGCCTTCCCAGCTGTAATAATCCAGGGCCTTTTCGACTTCGCCCATCAGCTTATCGAGCAGTTTGCCGGTCGATCGAGCCGTCGATGATCACGCCGTCCAGATCCAGCAGGCAGGTTGCGCTATTGATCGCCAATGCGATCGCGCGCGCGGCATCGTCCAGCCAGGCGGCGGTATGCGTCAGCCACGGCGCCTGCAGCGCGCGCGCATCGACCGACGCCGCCTCATCCAGTCCTGCGGCAACGAACAATTGCTCCAGATTGAACAGCGATGCATCGCTCAGCAACTGCTCCGGGGTCGTGCCTTTATCGCTTCTGGCCAGTCCCAGCGGGATCGAGCCTACCGCGCCCGCATTGCCGTGCCGTCCGCTGCGCAGGTGACTGTCGATGACCAGGCCGCCGCCGATGAAGGTGCCGACGAACACATACAGGAAACTCTTGATGCTGCGGCCGCGGCCGGCGACCAGTTCCGCCACGCAGGCAGCGGCCGTGTCCTTTGAGAACTCTACCGGCAACTCCGTCATCGCCTGCACCCGCTCGCGGATATCGATCCGGTGCCACTTGTCGGCCTGGTCCGGCTCGATGCTGAGCAATTGCTGCCACCCGCCCAGCGCCAGCGGTGCGGCAATCCCGATCCCGCTCAGGCGCGACTCTTTTTTGGGTCCAAGAAAAGCGCGCATATTGTCGAGTTGCAGTGCAATCTCGGCAAACAAGCGGTCAGGATCGGGGAAGGCATACGACAATGAAGAACGCTCGCGCACCTGGCCGACGAAGTCCATCAGCAGCACATCCAGGCTGCGGCGGCCGATCTTGATGCCGATCGAAAAAGCGCCGTCCGGATTGAGCGCGATCGGCACCGATGGCTGGCCGACCTTGCCGCGCAGGGAGGCCAGCTTGAGCACCAAGCCCTCTTCCAGCAGACCGGTTGATGATCAGCGACACCGTCTGGGTGCTGAGGTTGGTGAGTCTGGCGATATCCGCTTTCGGCATGCTGCCGTGAAAGCGGATCGCCTGCAGCACGACGCGCTCATTGAACTGGCTCATCCCGATCTGGTTTGAGCCGCGTGGCCTGAGCCGCTTGATGTCGTCTTCACTTGGCTCAGTGAAGACTGTTTGCATAGGTGTGTCTAACATAGCGAAACATTATGCCAGAGCGTCGGCGATGACCCCCTTTTTGAAAATGAAGTTTGCGTACGGCTGCATTTCGCCGGTTTGCACGATCGCGTAGGCGTTCTTGACGCGCTCGTAAAAGGCGAAACGCTCGACCGCCTCGCATTGTGCCGGCTGTGCCGAACCGGTTTCTGCCAGCAAGCCGATCACCGACTGTTGCAATCCTGATGCATAGTCTGCCGGCGTATCGCAGACTTTCATGTACATCACCGGTTGTTCAACCGCCGCATCCAGCGGAAACACCGACAGCACAGCCTGACATGCGCGATGCAGGCTGATGCCGGGCAGGCGGATGATGTGCTTGCCATAGCCCAGCGTCTCGGCGGTGAAGTTGGCGTCCGCCACGACGATCTCATCGCCATGACCCATTTCGCACAAGACCTTGAGCAAGGTTGGCGACAGCAGAGGATCGATACCCTTAAGCATGGGCGTCCTCCGGCAAATCTTCCGGATTCTTGGCGCCGGTCATCACGGCAACCGTATCGGACATGCTGATGGTCTTCGGATTGACAATCGCGGCCCGCTTGCCCAGCCGCTGGATATGGATGCGGTCGGCAATTTCGAACACATGCGGCATGTTGTGGCTGATCAGGATGACCGACAAACCCTTGTCGCGCACCCGCCGGATCAATTCCAGCACCATATTGCCTTCCTTTACCCCCAGCGCTGCAGTCGGCTCATCCAGAATCACCACATGCTTGGCAAATGCGGTGCTGCGCGCCACTGCGACACCCTGACGCTGGCCGCCGGACAAGGTTTCAACTGCCTGGCTCATCGAGCGGATACCGATTTTCAGGTCCTGCATGTGACGGGTCGCCTCCGACAGCATGGCTTTCTTGTCGATGATGCGCAGCCACTGCCCGAGAAAGCCGGGGCGCAGGATCTCGCGGCCGAGAAACAGGTTTTCGGCGATGGTCATCGCCGGGGCGACGGCCAGATCCTGATACACCGCTTCGATGCCATGCTTGCGCGCATCGATCGGCGAGTTGAAATGCACGGGCTTTCCATCCAGAAACATTTCCCCTTCATCCGGCACCAGCGCGCCGGACAGCGCCTTGATCAGCGAGGATTTGCCGGCGCCGTTGTCGCCGATGACGGCCAGGATTTCCCCGTCGCGCAAATCGAAATCGACGCCGTCAAGCGCAGTGACGTGGCCGTAGCGTTTCACCAGACCGCGTGCCTGGAATATCGTGGTTGAAGGTGCTGCGTTCATGATTCAACCTTTCTTGTGTGTGAGTTGGTCAGTTGCCACTGCCAGGATGACGAGCACGCCGGTGACCAGAATCTGGAAAACGGACGGCACACCCATCAGCGTGAGGCCATTACGGAATACACCGACGATCAGCACCCCGATCAGGGTGCCGATAACGACACCTCGACCGCCGAACAGGCTGGTGCCGCCCAGTACGACCGCAGTGATGCTGTCGAGATTGTCGGTTTGGCCGGCTTGCGGATCACCTACGCCCATGCGGGCGATCGACAACAGTGCGGCGATCCCGTAGAAAAGACCCGCCACCGTATAGACGCCGATCAGCACACGATTGGTCGCAATGCCGGTCAAGCGCGCAGCTTCCGGATTGTTGCCCACCGCATACAGATGGCGGCCGGGTGCGGTATCGCGCAAAAACAGCCAGGTCAGCAGATACAGCGCAAGCATCAGCACGGTGCCGTAGGAAATATTGGTCTGGCCAAGCTGGAACGTATTCCCCAAAAACAGCATCGCTGCCGGCAGATCGGTGACGGTCTGCGCGCCGGAATAGAGCTGGGTGGTGGCGAAAATGATGTTCATCGTGCCGAGTGTGACGATGAATGACGGCAACTTGATCAGCGTGACCAATGCGCCATTGGCAAATCCGATCAGGGTACACACCAGAATCCCGCACAACATCGCCAGGTAAGGGTTCATCCCGTGTGCGACCGCAAACTTGGTGATCACGATGGAACCCAGCGCCATCGCCATGCCGCAAGACAGGTCAATCCCGGCCGTCAGGATGATCAGGGTCTGACCGATGGCGATCACGCCGACGACCATCACTTGCTGCAGGATCAGCGAAAAGTTCTGTCCGGTCAGAAAGCGGTCGGATTGAAAGGCAAAGAAAATACACGCCGCTATCAGCGCGAAAAATGGTCCCATCGAAGAAAGGGGCGGCAAACGGTCGAAGGTGGATTTCATGACCTTTGATTTTTCAGAGGTCAGAGATATATGAGCAGTGGACAAGACGGTCTCCCGAATTTAAATATGCATTACCAGTAGATGATGCGTTGCAAGGCATGACGGCTGGGCTTGGTGTCGCCATGACATCGATACAGACGGAATCGAATGTCATGGCCGGTTCCTTATCGCGCAATCAGGAAAATATAAGAATACGCTTCCTGCTTATTTGTTGCCCCAGCATGCATCGAGACCGTATTTGACGTCTTTGCTGACGACGCCCTTGACTGCCTGATGCGCAATCAGGGTCACGCCGGTATCGTAATAGCCCGCGACTTTTTTGCCTTTATTGGCATAGGCAACGCCGGCGCCGACGCCCATCTCAGCCATTTTCAATGGATATTGCTGCGAGGTTGCGGCGATCACACCGCGCTGCACGTCTTTGACGCCGGCACAGCCGCCATCCACGGAAACGATCATCACGCCTTTTTCCTTGCCGGCAGCCTGCAATGCCTTGTAAGCACCTGCGGCAGCTGGCTCGTTGATCGTATACACCAGATTGATGTCAGGATTTTTCTGCAGGCAGTTTTCCATCGCGGTCTGGCCTTTGGCCTGGTCGCCGAAGCTATCCGCCATGCAGACCACATCGGCGGTTTTTACCAGATCAGCGGCCTTGGCATCGATACCGGCGGCACCGAAACCGGACAGGAAGCCGTTATGACGTGTGATGCCGACCGGGTGCCCCGGAAATAGATCCAGCATCGCGATCTTTGCCGGTTTGCCGGCGAAAGACGCCTTCGCATATTGGCCGATCAACACACCAGCCTTGAAGTTATCGGTAGCAAACAGCGCATCGACCGCCCCCACTGGCTCGGTCGGGCTATCCAGCGCAATCACCATCACGCCCTGGTCGCGCGCTTTCTTGATGGCCGGCACGATGGCTTTCGAATCGCTAGGCGTAATCAGGATCGTCTTCGCGCCTGCCGCGATCATGTTTTCGATTGCTGTCACCTGACCGGCATTATCGCCATCCGATTTGCCTGCAGCAGTCAGCAGTTTGGCGCCATTGGCTTTGGCGGCCAGTTGCGCGCCCTCTTTCATTTTCACAAAAAAAGGATTGATCTCGGTTTTCGTGATCAAGCCGACGACAGGTTCTGCAGCCGTGGCCACGCCTGCGACGGCGGTCAAGATGCTCACTGCGGCGATGTGTTGAAACTTCATTCGGTGTCTCCTCGTGTTGTATTTGATGGGTGGGTTACAGCACTCATATCGTTTTGCATATTAGTACCGATGATTCGCAAATTAATACTTTACTGCTGCAACGATTAGGAATATATTCCTTAAAAATTAATAAATCAAGTGGTTTTATTAATTAACGGAATTCAGGGGCTGCCCGGTATATTTGATGCAGCCTCCCCATATTTGATGTGTGGTTATTTTCATTTCCACCTTAAGAGAACGAGCAAATTATGATCGCTACCATCGGTGAGGCACTGGTTGACTTGATTGAACAGGCGGATGGCCGCTTCGAGGCCTGCCTGGGCGGTTCAGTCTGCAATTTCACGCAAGCTCTTGCAATGCAGGGTGTGCCGACCACCTATCTCAATCCCTTGTCGCACGACAAGTTCGGCACGCGGTTTCATGACCTCCTGCTGAAAAAAGGCGTCCGGCTGGGCACCGACCAACGCAGCTCCTGCCCCACCTCGCTGGCCATCGTCAGCCTGGACCAGCAAGGCTCGCCGACCTATGCGTTTCACCGCGAATCCGTTGCCGATCGCGACATCACGGCCGAGCCAACTGATCGCCCGCCTGCCCGCGCCATGCACGCTGATCCATACCGGCGGCCTGGCCCTGGTCCCGGCCGACCTTGACAAGATACTCACCATCATCGGCACGGCGACCAGCCGCGGCACGCTGATCTCGATTGACGCCAATCTGCGCCCGATGGCGGTCAAGCAGCATGACGAGTACGTGGCCGGGGTGAAACGGGTACTGCAACAGGCGCATATCGTCAAAGTCAGCGATGAAGACCTGGAAGTGCTCGGACTGGGTGATGCCACGCTGGAGGAAATCTCGGCCGCCCTGTTTGAAGGCTCAAGCGTACAGCTGATCGCGCTGACCCGCGGCGCTGCCGGCGCTGCGCTCCTGACGCGCTCGCAGCAAGTTCAAATGGCGACGCCAGGCAATCTGACTGTGATCGACACGGTGGGCGCCGGCGACTGCTTCCACGCAGGCTTGCTTGCTTACCTGCAGCGCGCAGGCCAACTGGCATCCCCCGCCTGTCTGGAACAACTGGATCAGGTTTTCCTTCAGGCTGCCCTGCAACATGCGATCGCAGCCGCCAGCATCAACATCACGCGTACCGGCTGCGACCCGGCGACCTGGGAACAAACCCTTGCATTCGGAAAAGAGCAATTCAAATTTCAGCAATAGAAATCGCCATTCAATGGCAAACCTGACGCTCATCCGCAATGAGCGTCGAATAACGGGCGGCATCCAGTGCCGTCCACATAAAGGAGATGTAATCGTATGAACGCAATCAAGAAAAACCTGTTGTCCGCCGCCGTCATCGGCGCCACCCTGGCCATCGCATCATCGGCCGCACTGGCGCAATCGAGCGTCACCATCTACGGACAGGTGTCCCAGGCTTTGGAAAAAAGAACCGGCACGCCGACTTCCCTGAACACCCCTAGCTTCGGCAGCAACATCGGCTTCAAGGGCACCGAAGATCTGGGCGGCGGCCTGGCCGCCTATTTTGAATTCCGCAACAATTTCAGCGCCGACACCGGCGTCAGCGGCACCCCGCTGTGGACAGAGAAAAGCTTCGTCGGCCTGAAAGGCGCTTTCGGCTCGGTGCAGGTCGGGCGCTTCCTGAATGCCTACGATGACATCAGCTTCAAGGCCATCGGCGACTCCGTTGCCGGACAAAATGGCCTGGCCTATTCCGGCCGCGACGACAACTCGATCGGTTACTACTCGCCGAACTTCAACGGCTTCTCCTTTGCGGTCACCACCGCATTGAAGGAAACGACCGGCGCGACCAAGAATGTCAGCTCGCTGAACCTGGTGTATGCGAACGGCCCTTTGAAGGTGGCCGCTGCGCATGAAATCGCATCGGGCAAGCCGAGCATCGGCCACGATTCGACCCTGGTCGGCGCCAGCTACGACTTCGGCGTGCTGTCCGTGTTGGGCGACTATGCCAAAGCCTCCAACGGCAGCGATGCCAGCAATGTGCGCCTGGGCGTTTCCGCACCGATCGGCGCCGGCGCGCTCAAGGCGGCGTACAGCAAAGGCAAGAAATCCTATTACGACAACCAGATCGGCGTCGGCTACTGGTACAACCTGAGCAAGCGCACGATGCTGTTTACCGATGCCAACCGCACCAAGGATACCGCCGGCAGCTCAAGTCAACGCCTTTGATATCGGCATCAACCACGTGTTCTGATTGCCGTACTTGTCAGTGTGAGAATCTTACTCCGCAGTGCGGCTGCACTTGTCCTGACAGCCGGGAGTAAGACTTTGGCGCCGTTCATCAATGATGGACGGCACCTTTTACAGGCCATCAGGATTGCCCTATATACGACTGCAATTTCGCTGGATCATTTCCATCCCATACCTAGATTGATATGCGCCCACAACCGCTCTCCGCAAGCACTTCGTTTCAGGCACTCCGCTCACAATATGCGCTGGTGAAAGACCGGCAGTTATCCGATCTGTTCGCCCGCGATCCTTCCCGATTCAGTTCGCTGTCAATCAAGGCGGCCGGCATATTCCTCGATTACTCCAAGAACCTGCTCGACGACACCACCATGCGCCTGCTGCTGGCGCTGGCGCGCGAGCGCGGCGTGGAGGCGCAGCGCAATGCGATGTTTGCCGGCGAAAAAATCAACTTCACCGAGCACCGCGCGGTGCTGCACACGGCGCTGCGCGCGCCGCTGGCGGCCGATCTGCAGGTCGATGGCCAGTACGTGAGCCGCGATGTGCATGCGGTGCTGGACGCGGATGCATGGGTTTACCGATCGCGTGCGCGCCGGCGACTGGACCGGCCATAGCGGCAAGGCGATCACCGATATCGTCAATATCGGCATCGGCGGCTCCGATCTGGGACCCAAGATGGTGTGCCGCGCGTTGCGCGCATTTGCCCATCCGCGCTTGCGCATGCATTTCGTCTCCAACGTCGATGGCCACGATCTGGATGCGGTGCTGTCGCTGGTCGATCCTGAAACGACGCTGTTCATCATCACGTCGAAGACGTTTACGACGATGGAGACGATGATGAATGCGCAATCGGCGCGCAGCTGGTTTTTGCGGCACGGTAATGCGGCAGGACTGGCACAGCACTTTGTGGCGGTGTCGACCAATCTGCCGGCGGTCAATGCGTTCGGGATCGATGCCGAGAACATGTTTCCGTTCTGGGATTGGGTCGGCGGACGTTATTCGGTGTGGTCGGCGATCGGTTTGCCGATTGCGCTGGCGGTCGGCTTCGAACATTTTTCGGCCTTCCTGCAGGGCGCGCATGCGATGGATACCCATTTCCGCAGCGCGCCGCTGGAGTCGAACATGCCGGTGATCCTGGCGCTGGTGGGCTTGTGGAACCGCAATTTCGTCGGTTGCACCTCGCTGTCGATTGCGCCTTACCAGCAGGATCTGGAGTTGTTTCCTGCGTTCCTGCAGCAGCTCGATATGGAGAGCAACGGCAAGCATGTGGCGGCCGACGGCTCGGCGCTGGAGGTGGCGACCTGTCCGATCATCTGGGGCGATGCCGGCACCAATGGCCAGCATGCGTATTTCCAGTTGCTGCATCAGGGCACCGATATCACGCCGGTCGATTTCATTGCGGCGCTGAAACCCAATCACACGCTGCCCGAGCATCATGCGGCGTTGCTGGCGAATTGCTTTGCGCAGTCCGAGGCGTTCATGCGCGGCAAGAGCGCCGAGGAGGTGCGGGCGGAGATGCAGGCGCAGGGCATTCCTGCGGCCGATATCGCGGCGCTGGTGCCGCACCGCACTTTTACCGGCAACCGCCCGAGCAATACGATCCTGATGGATGCGCTCAATCCGGCCACGCTGGGCGCGCTGATTGCGCTGTACGAGCACAAGGTGTTCACGCAAGGCGTGCTGTGGGGCGTCAACAGCTTCGATCAGTGGGGCGTCGAGCTGGGCAAGGTGATGGCGAAGAATATCCAGTCCGAGCTGACCGTCTCGCCCCAGCCGCAGCGCCATGACAGCTCCACCAACGGACTCATCGCGCTGGCCCGGGCCATGCTTTAATTCAGGCAACACCATAAGGCGTGCTCAGCGTTCCGGAGAGCAGCACGCTCTCCGGCCTGCGCACCCGATTCCGGGCAACATTCATCGGGATGCGGAAACTGGCGATCCGCTGCCCGTAAATCGCCATACTCCCCGCAAAAATAATAAAAACCATCCATCGCCGCACGTATATAGCGGGCTGCCAATATTACTACCCACCAGTATATACGCAGCGTGCCGTGAGCTTGGCTGGCCAAAATCGAACACGCTCGACTTATAATCGCTGAAATACGGTATATACGACATCGACCGCGCATCGGCGGCACGCATCGAGCGGCAGTCAAATCCGGACAACAAGGACATTCCCCACATGGCACGCGATACATCCGCATACAGGCAAGTCGTCGTCGAATCCTTCATCGCCTCAAATTCAACGGGAAAGCATGGGCTGGTGCAAATCCGGCCGATCCAGGGGCAGGCGTATTCCAGCACGCTGGCCGTGCAGTGCTCCAGGCGCCTGACGGACACCGACCGGTTTCCGCTGGGGACCAAGTTTTTGCTGTTGGCGAAACTGACCGACCGTCTGGGCGGCACGCCTTTTCTGTATGCGTACCACGGCGACCCGGATCTGGTGCTCACGAATCGGGAGGCGAAGGCCTTCATCGCCGAATTCAAGCGCGGCAGAATTTGATCTGCGAGATGCCGGTGAAATGCAGGGGAAGTCGGGACCGGCACAATCCCGACAATTCACATACTCCCTGCAAAAAATTTGAAAAATGCCGTTTGCCGCATGCTTTCAAAGGGGCTCTAAAACTACTCCCCTCCAGTATAAAAATCGCCTTACTGGCGCAAGGCGCTCGCCGCAGCAGCCAATGCGGTGATGCGGGCCCAGTCGCCGGACAGCATCGCGTCTTTCGGCGTCAGCCATGAACCGCCGACGCAGGCCACGTTCTTGCAGGCGAGGAATTGCGCTGCGGTCTCGATCGAGATGCCGCCGGTCGGGCAGAAAGTAATGTCCGGCAACGGCCCGGCGATCGCATTCAACATGCCGATGCCGCCGGCCGGCACCGCCGGGAACAGCTTCAACTGCTGAAAGCCGAGTTCGCGCGCCGACATCACCTCGGACGGCGTCATGACGCCCGGCAGCAAAGGCAAGCCGCTTTTCCGTGCGCCCTCGACCAGCGCCGCGGTCAAGCCGGGCGAGACGCCGAATACCGCACCGGCATCGCGCGCAGCGGCAAATTCCGATGCCTGCGTCAGCGTGCCGACGCCGACGATCGCTTCCGGCACCTGCTCGGCCATCGCGCGGATCGCGGCCAGGCCATGCACCGTGCGCAGCGTCACTTCCAGCACGCGGATGCCGCCGGCCACCAGCGCCCGCGCCAGCGGTACCGCATGCGCCAGATCGTCGATCGCGATGACCGGGATCACGGCCGAAGTGCGCATGATTTCAAGTAGTGTAGGTGTCATTTTCATATTGGCTTCTTGATAAGATTATCTTCATCGTTAAATGGCTCGGCTTCCAGAACTTCCGGCAGATGGTCTGGCGCAGTCGTCGGCAACGGGGTCGGCAAGCCGTAGGTGGTCGCGCCCTCCTCCGCCGCACTCACCGCGGCACGGAACATGCCGAACAACTCGCGTCCCATGCCGACATGACTGGCCGACAAATCGGCCGTGGCCTGGGTCCGCGCCGCCCATTCGTCGGCCGGCACCAGCGCTTCCAGCGTCGCCGCTTTCGGCATCGAGGCGGATGATGTCGCCGTTGCGCACCAGGCCCAGCGCACCGCCGGCCAGCACTTCCGGCGACACATGGATCGCGGCCGGCACCTTGCCCGATGCGCCGGACATGCGGCCATCGGTCACCAGCGCGACATGACGGCCGGCATCCTGCAGGTTGGCCAGCGCCGGGGTCAGCGCATGCAGTTCCGGCATGCCGTTGGCGCGCGGCCCCTGAAAACGCAGCACCGCGACAAAATCGCGATCCAGTTCGCCCGCCTTGTACGCATGCATGAACGCTTCCTGCGAATTGAACACGATCGCCGGCGCCTGCACCGAACGATGCTGCAGCTTGACTGCAGACACCTTCATCACCGCCCGGCCGAGATTGCCGGCCACCAGCTTCATGCCGCCATCGGCGGAAAACGGCGTGGCGGCAGTGCGCAGCACGGCCTCATCGCCGCTGGTCGCCACCGCCGGCTTCCACATCGCAGTTTGATCTTCCTGCAGGAAAGGTTCGCTGCAATGCGCGCGCAAGCCGCGACCCAGCACGGTCAGCACGTCGTCGTGCAGCAAACCCGCATCGAGCAGTTCGCGGATCACGAAACCGGTGCCGCCGGCCGCGTGGAAATGGTTGATGTCGGCATCGCCGTTCGGGTAAATGCGGGTCAGCATCGGAATCACCGATGACAGCTCATCAAAATCATTCCAGTCGATCACGATGCCGGCCGCTTTCGCGATCGCCACCAGATGCAGCGTGTGATTGGTCGATCCGCCCGTGGCCAGCAAGCCGACGATCGCATTGACGATCGCCTTTTCATCCACCAGACGCCCTACCGGCGTGTATTCCTGGCCGTGGTCGGTGATGCTCACCGCGCGCTGCGCCGCAGCCGACCGTCAGCGCATCGCGCAAAGGCGTATTCGGCGTGATGAAAGCGGCACCCGGCAGATGCAGGCCCATCACTTCCATCAGCAGCTGGTTGCTGTTGGCGGTGCCGTAAAAAGTGCAGGTGCCGGCGCCGTGATAGGACTGCGACTCGGCTTCCAGCAGCGCATCGCGCCCGACCTTGCCCTGCGCGTACAGCTGGCGGATGCGGGCTTTTTCCGGATTCGACATGCCGGATGTCATCGGCCCGGCCGGGATGAACACCGCCGGCAGGTGGCCGAAATGCAGCGCGCCGATCAGCAGGCCGGGCACGATCTTGTCGCATACGCCGAGATACACCGCCGCATCGAACATATTGTGCGACAGCGCAATCGCGGTCGCCATCGCAATCGCATCGCGCGAAAACAGCGACAACTCCATGCCGGGCTGCCCTTGCGTGACGCCATCGCACATCGCCGGCGTACCGCCGGCAAATTGCGCGACCCCGCCGGCAGCCCGCACCGCATCCTTGATCAGTTGCGGGAAAGTGCTCGAACGGCTGGTGCGCCGACAGCATGTCGTTATAGGCAGACACGATCGCCACCGAAGGCTTTTTCTGCTGCTTCAGCACCAGCTTGTCATTGGCCGGGAACGCGGCAAAGCCGTGCGCCAGATTGGTACACGACAAACCGCTGCGCTGGACAGTTTGCAGGCGCGCCGCTTCCAGACGATCCAGATAGGCAGCCCGGTAAGGCGAGCTGCGCGCAATGATGCGCGCGGTAACGGCAGATACAACAGGATGAAGTGACATTTTGTGGTCCTTATGATTCTCGTTGCGTAATATTACTACAAAAAATATAGTTCAGCACCTGATGTCGAGCCATATTTCAAAAAACTGCTCGCCCTGTCATTTCAGCAATGCTGCCATGGCAGGCAGCGAAATAACTCGGCCCCACATGTAAAATACTACAAAATAATGCGATACACATTTATGTAGTATATTTACTTTAAATTCATGTATAGTTTGATTTCGCTGAATCATTTCCATCCCATACCTAGATTGATATGCGCCCACAACCGCTCTCCGCAAGCACTTCGTTTCAGGCACTCCGCTCACAATATGCGCTGGTGAAAGACCGGCAGTTATCCGATCTGTTCGCCCGCGATCCTTCCCGATTCAGTTCGCTGTCGATCAAGGCGGCCGGCATATTCCTCGATTACTCCAAGAACCTGCTCGACGACACCACCATGCGCCTGCTGCTGGCGCTGGCGCGCGAGCGCGGCGTGGAGGCGCAGCGCAATGCGATGTTTGCCGGCGAAAAAATCAACTTCACCGAGCACCGCGCGGTGCTGCACACCGCGCTGCGCGCGCCGCTGGCGGCCGATCTGCAGGTCGATGGCCAGTACGTCAGTCGCGATGTGCATGCGGTGCTGGACGCGGATGCACGGCTTTACCGATCGGGTGCGCGCCGGCGACTGGACCGGCCATAGCGGCAAGGCGATCACCGATATCGTCAATATCGGCATCGGCGGCTCCGATCTGGGGCCCAAGATGGTGTGCCGCGCGTTGCGCGCATTTGCCCATCCGCGCTTGCGCATGCATTTCGTCTCCAACGTCGATGGCCACGATCTGGATGCGGTGCTGTCGCTGGTCGATCCTGAAACGACGCTGTTCATCATCACGTCGAAGACGTTTACGACGATGGAGACGATGATGAATGCGCAATCGGCGCGCAGCTGGTTTTTGCGGCACGGTAATGCGGCAGGACTGGCACAGCATTTTGTGGCGGTGTCGACCAATCTGCCGGCGGTCAATGCGTTCGGGATCGATGCCGATAACATGTTCCCGTTCTGGGATTGGGTCGGCGGGCGTTATTCGGTGTGGTCGGCGATCGGTTTGCCGATCGCGCTGGCGGTCGGCTTCGACACATTTCTCGGCCTTCCTGCAGGGCGCGCATGCGATGGATACCCATTTCCGCAGCGCGCCGCTGGAGTCGAACATGCCGGTGATCCTGGCGCTGGTGGGCTTGTGGAACCGCAATTTCGTCGGTTGCACGCTCGCTGTCGATTGCGCCTTACCAGCAGGATCTGGAGTTGTTTCCTGCGTTCCTGCAGCAGCTCGACATGGAGAGCAACGGCAAGCATGTGGCGGCCGACGGCTCGGCGCTGGAGGTGGCGACTTGTCCGATCATCTGGGGCGATGCCGGCACCAATGGCCAGCATGCGTATTTCCAGTTGCTGCATCAGGGCACCGATATCACGCCGGTCGATTTCATTGCGGCGCTGAAACCCAATCACACGCTGCCCGAGCATCATGCGGCGTTGCTGGCCAATTGCTTTGCGCAGTCCGAGGCGTTCATGCGCGGCAAGAGCGCCGCAGAGGTGCGGGCCGAGATGCAGGCGCAGGGCATTCCTGCGGCCGATATCGCGGCGCTGGTGCCGCACCGGACCTTTACCGGCAACCGCCCGAGCAATACGATCCTGATGGATGCGCTCAATCCGGCCACGCTGGGCGCGCTGATTGCGCTGTACGAGCACAAGGTGTTCACCCAGGGCGTGCTGTGGGGCGTCAACAGCTTCGATCAGTGGGGCGTCGAGCTGGGCAAGGTGATGGCGAAGAATATCCAGTCCGAACTGACCGTCTCGCCCCAGCCGCAGCGCCATGACAGCTCCACCAACGGGCTCATCGCGCTGGCCCGGGCCATGCTTTAATCATAAAAGGGATCATTCATGCATACTATTCAGGTCGCATTTGACCAGCCGATGCAAGTCGGCGAATGCCCGCTGTGGCATCCGGACGAGTCGGCGCTGTACTGGGTCGACATCGCCGGCTTTGCGGTGCACCGGCTGAATCCGGCAAACGGCATGCACCACAGCTGGCAGATGCCGTCCGAGCCGGCCTGCATTGCACGCAACGCAAGCGGCGGCCTGATCGTCGCACTGCGCACAGGATTCTTCCGGCTCGATACGGGCAATGGCGCATTGCATGAAATTGCACCCGCGCCTTATGACACCGCCACCACGCGCTTCAACGACGGGCGTTGCGATGCGGCCGGACGATTCTGGGTCGGCTCCATGTATGAGCCGCGCGACCGGCAACTGGGTACGATGTATTGCCTCGATCAAGGCACGGTTCATCAGCACTGGAGTGGCGTAACGGTATCGAACGGCCTGGCATTCAGCCCGGACAACCGTACGCTGTATCACGCCGACACCACCGCGCACCTGATACGCCGCTATGCGTTCGACCTGGAAAATGGCGAAGCCGGCACGCCGCAGGTTTTCAAACAGTTCTCGACTGACAAGACGCATAATTATGGCGGACGGCCTGACGGCGCAGCGGTCGATAGCGAAGGCGCCTACTGGTGCGCGATGTTCGAAGGCGGACGCCTGTTGCGGCTATCACCGGAAGGCGACATCCTGCGCGAAATCGCGCTGCCCTTGCGCTGCCCGACCATGATCGCTTTTGGCGGCGAGGATTTACGCACTCTGTACATCACCAGCGCGCGGCACAACCGGCCGGCGGCAGAACTGGCAGAATACCCGTTGTCGGGCTGCGTACTGTCAATGCGCGTGGATGTGCCCGGGCTGCCTGAACATGCTTACATCAGCACGGCCGCATAAGACTGCAAAACCGAACAGATTCAGAACCATTCACCCGATTAATTTACTCAAACCACAAAATGACTCTTAACGATTTCGACTTCGTCCTGTTTGGTGGCAGCGGCGATCTGGCAATGCGCAAATTGCTCCCTGCCCTGTTTTCACGCGAACTGGCCGGCAGCTTCCCGGACTCCGCACGCATCATCTGCGTCGGCCGCAATGACTGGACGCAAGAAGATTTCTACCGCGAAATCGACAAGAACGCAAAAATCCACATCAACAACAATGCGCCGGCCGCTGCGCCATGGCAGACCTTCCTCAGCCGCATCATCTATGTGCGACTGGATGCCGACAACCTCGACAGCTATCAGTCGCTGGTTGCCGAAATGCGCAGCGATGCAGCCGTCACCCGCGTGTATTACCTGGCCACGCCACCGAGCCTGTTCTCCAAGATTTGCAACAACCTTGCCGAATCCGGTTTGGTGAACAAGAATTCGCGCGTCGTGCTGGAAAAACCGCTCGGCCGCGACCTGGCCAGCGCAAAACGGATCAATGCCGAAGTCGGACGCGTATTTTCCGAATCGCAGATTTTCCGCATCGACCATTATCTGGGCAAGGAAACGGTGCAGAACCTGCTGGCACTGCGCTTCGGCAATATCCTGTTTGAACCGCTGTGGCGGCGCGAATGGATTTCCGACGTGCAAATCACCATCGCCGAAGATCTGGGCGTCGGCAATCGCATGGGTTACTACGACACGTCCGGCGCGCTGCGCGACATGCTGCAAAACCATCTGCTGCAACTGCTTTGCATCGTCGCGATGGAGCCGCCGACATCGATTGCGCCCGATGCAGTACGCGATGCAAAGCTGCAGGTGCTGCGCTCGCTGCGGCGCTTCACGCCGACCACATTGGCGCAGGATGTCGTTCGCGGCCAATACCGCGCCGGCCACATCGAAGGCAAGGCGGTTCCCGGCTATCGCGATGAAGACGGCGCCGACCCACATTCGCGCACCGAAAGCTTCGTTGCGCTGAAGACGGAAATCGACACCTGGCGCTGGGCCGGCGTGCCGTTTTATCTCAGGACCGGCAAGCGCATGCCCGACCGTCTGGCAGAGATCGTGGTGCGCTTCAAGCCAATACCGCACTCGATTTTTGCGCAGTCGAGCAACAGCTTTCAGCCGAACTGCCTGGTGATACGGCTCCAGCCAGACGAAGGACTGACGCTGAACCTGATGGCAAAGACACCCGGCGACAGCATGCGCCTGAAACCGGTCGAGCTGGAGATGGATTTCCTCGAAACCTTCCGCGCACCGCGCATGGAAGCCTATGAGCGCCTGCTGCTGGATGTATTGCGCGGCCAACTGACGCTGTTCATGCGCGGCGACGAGCTGGAAGCGGCATGGGACTGGGTCGAACCTGTCCTGAATCACTGGGAACAGAACGAAAGCGACCCCATACCGTATACTGCCGGTACCTGGGGACCTCCTGCCGCCAGCGCCTTGATCGCACGCGACGGACTGCAATGGCGCGAAGAGGTTTTGCCGCAATCCTGAAAGAACAACATGTTGCTTGACTCGATACAAACCCAGCTCGACTCACTTTCCAAATCGGAGAGAAAAGTCGCGCTGGTGGTACTAGCGCATCCGGAAGCCACAGTCGCTGAAAACATCACGGCACTGGCCAAAAGTGCGCAGGTATCCGAACCGACGGTGGTGCGTTTCTGCCGCTCGCTCGGCTACGACGGCTGGCATGAATTCAAACTCAAGCTGGCGCAAAATCTTGCGCTGGCAATGCCGGGCGCAACCGAATCGCCGGCGCAGGATGATCTGGCGGCCGACCTGATCAACAAGATCTGCAGCCGCTCGATCAACACCCTGCTGGATTTGAGGAACCACCTGAAGCCGGATACGATTCAGCGCGCGCTGGATATACTGGTGCAATCGAACAAGATAGAATTTTACGGCCAGGGCAGCTCCGGCATTGTCGCGGCCGATGCCCAGCATAAATTCTTCCGTTCCGGCGTACCAACTGTCGCTTATGCCGACCCGCACATTCACAGTATCGCGGCCACGCTGTTAAAAGAAGGCGATACCGTGGTCGCGATTTCACAGCGCGGCAACAGCACCTCACTGCTACGCAGCGTGGAACTGGCACGCAAGGGCGGTGCCAGCATCATCGCCCTGGCCCCTAGCGGCACACCGCTGGCCGCACTGGCAACGGTACTGATACCGATCGACATCATCTTCAACATCGATCCCTATACGCCGATTTCCGCACGACTGGCACACCTGGTCGTCATCGACATTCTGGCGGTAGGCCTGGCGCTGAAACGCGGCCCTGAATTCCGCAAGAAAATGCAGGGAGCGCAAAAAGCCTTGCAGGAATTCGATATCCGGCTCGATTCATTCATACGCTGAAACCAGCCGAAAAAACATCAGGAGAAGGGAATGACACGCCCTTCCTTGCTGCTCAACATCGCACACTCGATTACCTTGATGACCTGTAGCGCATCCGCGGCTGACACGGGAACCGGCCCGTTACCACGAATTGCTTTGCTGATACCTTCATAGTAAGACTGATATGACCCCGGCAACGACTCCAGCTTGCCGCTGATCTGCAGACCATGATCGCCATGCGTGATCTGACCATGATAGCGCTCCTCCTCTATGCCCCAGCCCGCATCGCCAGGGCGTCGCCCCTGCTGCAGCGCCCCCTCCTGAGGGTCCACCCCATACTTGATGAAGCTGCCTTTATCCCCATGCACCTGAAAACGCGGCCCGGCCTGACGCACGATCGCGCCGGAATGCAGGACAACCTTCCTTACCCCGTAATCCAATAGCAGATGGAAGTAGTCCGGAGAAAGCGCACCAGGCCGCTGCACACCAATATCTGCAAAAATCTTCCCCGGCAAGCCGAATAACTGCAATGCCTGATCAATACTATGCGAACCCAGGTCATACAAGCTGCCCGAACCAGGCAGATCCTGTTCCCGCCAGCGGTTGCGCACTTCTGGCCGATAGCGATCAAAGCGGATCTCGCACGTATTGATGTCGCCTAAAATTCCCGACTCAATGCAGTGCCTGACAGTGAGGAAGTCGTTATCCCATCTGCGGTTATGAAATACGCTGAGCACCAAATTCCGTTTCTGTGCAAGAGCAACCAACTCCTCTGCCTCTGCAACTGTAATCGTAAATGGCTTTTCAAGAACCACATGTTTATTGGCGTTCAGCGCATCAATTGCCAAACTGTGGTGTAGGGCATTCGGCGTGGCGATCACAACCAGATCGACATCTGCCGCACGAATCAGATCTCCGGCATGGGTTACTGCAGCCACATCAGGAAAAAGCTCGCGCACCCGTTCAGGATTTGAACTGGCTATCCTGGATAACTTCAACCCTTTTGCCACTGCGATCAATGGCGCATGAAAAGTGGCGCCTGAGTAGCCGTAACCGATCAAGCCGACGCGAATGGTATTCATGATTATTACTCCAGTTATCTGTAGCCCGGAACGGGGATGGTTATTTTCCCGACTGGCATCTCGCTATGGGAATCAGCCAAATGCTCAATCAAAGCAGCCCCACATGATAGCAATCCACCGTCATCTTGATGCGAGCTTTTCAGCTGCCCGTGTAAAATACCTTCCTTTTAAACGCCAATTGCCATGTGGTTCAAAAACCTGCAGATTTACCGACTCCCCTCCCCCTGGGCCATGACATCAGAACAATTGGAAACGTACCTGGCGCCCCATGCGTTTGCCCCATGCAACAGCATGGACATGCAAAATCAAGGCTGGGACACCCCGCGTCCAAACGGAAAATTGGTTCATAGCGTCAATCGCCAAATGCTGATCATGCTGGGCACAGAGAAAAAACTGCTGCCGGCAATGGTCATTAATCAAGTATCGAAAGCCAAGGCTATTGAAATTGAAGAGCAGCAAGGCTTCAAGCCGGGTCGCAAGCAAATGCGCGAAATCAAGGAGCAGGTCACGGATGAACTGATGCCGCGCGCATTTAGCATCCGTCGCGACACTATGGCCTGGATAGATCCGGTCAATGGCTGGCTGGTGATCGATGCTGCCAGCCCATCCAAGGCCGACGAACTACTGAAATTACTGCTCAAATCAGTCGCCGAGATGCCTCTGACGGGCCTGCATGTTGCACTCTCACCTGTGACAGCCATGACCGACTGGCTGGTGGCGGATGAAGCGCCAAGTGGCTTCACCGTGGATCAGGACACCGAATTGCAATCAAGCAGTGAAAGCAAGGCAACCGTGCGTTATGTACGGCACACCCTTGAGGCTGACGACATTCGACGCCACATCGCAGCCGGCAAACAGTGCACCCGATTGGCACTGACCTGGTCTGACCGCATTTCATTTGTACTGACCGAGAACCTGACAATCAAGCGCATCACACCGCTGGATGTCATCAAGGAATCGAGCGATTCAACGGCACAAAACGACGATGAACGCTTCGACTCGGATCTGATGTTGATGACAGGTGAAATTAACCGCATGCTGTCTGACTTGGTGGCGGCATTAGGTGGCGAGGTCAGGCCGGGAGCTTAATTCTTGAAAGTCCAGCCCCACATCGAGGGGGCCGCTTGCCAATTCGGCAGCCTCAAAATACAGAAACCAAAACAACGCTAACTGATTGACCACGAATCTGAAGCAATAAATGAAAGCGGCGGTATTGCGCCGCCGCTTTCATATCCCTTGAGCGGGATCACTAGCGAGAAATCGTAATCTCCCATATTCACACTCTGAGTGTGGTAGCTTCAATCAATAATTTTCAAATCACTGAACGTCAGCACTGACTCTAATCTCGGAGTCACCCTGACACACAACACACACTTTTTTCCTGCTTTTCCAACAGTATTGAGATGCGTATAGATCCTCCTATTGGTATGAGTCAAATACAACTCAAATATAGAACATAACAGGGAGATTTCAAGCGATTATTTGCGCTTGCATAATATACAACAGCGCCGTTTTGCTTCATGTACACTAAAAATATGCCTGTGAATTTCATGCACAGGCATATCCAATGTTCTGCTCAGAAAAATACTATCTCAGACTCGGCACCACACCGCTCCAGACAGATTTAATGGCGCCGGCGCCAACGGCAGCACCAAATTTTTTCAGTACACGCTCAGGCAAACCTTCACGCTCTGTGTAATCAACAATATCTTCTGCCTTGACGACTTCTCGCGCGACTTTATCAATCGTACCAAAACCATCAGCCAAACCCATTTCTACCGCTTTGGCGCCACTCCAGAATAGACCGGAGAACATTTCAGGCGTTTCTTTCAGGCGCTTGCCCCGCCCTTTGCGCACAACATCTATGAACTGCCCATGAATTTCATTCAACATGGATTGCGTAAAAGCCTTGTGCTTATCTGACTGAGGAGAAAATGGATCCATGAATCCCTTATTTTCACCAGCAGTTAGCAAACGACGCTCAACACCAACCTTACTCATCAGACCAGTAAATCCAAAACCATCCATCAATACACCGATAGAACCGACAATACTGGCCTTGTTGACAAAAATCTTATCTGCCGCCGCAGCGATGTAATAACCACCTGAAGCGCAGATCTCATCGACGACCACATAAAGCGGCTTTCCGGGAAATTCCTTACGCAAACGCAATATCTCATCGTTAATCATGCCCGCTTGAACGGGACTCCCGCCGGGACTATTGATGCGTAAAATAACACCAACCGATGTTTCATCCGAAAAAGCCCTGTTCAATGCCGGGATGACAGAATCCGCAGAACCAGCACCATCCGCCTCGATTGTTCCGTTGATTTCCACAAGTGCAGTATGGCGATTCAAAGTTTCCATGTCTGCGCCGCCTAGATCAAATCCAATCCAGAGCCCAATCAGAACAAGACAGAGGGCCGCCAACTTGAAAAAAATTCCCCACCGACGACTGGCTCGCTGCTCCCGAATTGAAGCCAAGGCAATTTTCTCCAGCAAATCACGCTCCCAGCCCTCACTCTTTACTGATTTGATAGTTTCAGAGGTGTCATTACCTCCAGATGCTGCCTGTACTTGTTTTGCTGGAATATGTTCGAAACCGTTATCACTCATATTGTTCACTTATTACACTTATTCGAATAAGCCGCATCAAAAGAACGTGCGGACATGGAGGCGATGATAAACACTTCAATTTCAACGCCGCGCCATAATGGCAACTCAGGCAATCGCCGGACGAACATAATCATCCGGCAGCCAATAAACATGCGTCTCATCCTCTTGTACATTGATGGCACGCAAACTCCCCCCGCGACATGGCCCGCCAGCGCACGCACCTGTGTTGGGTGCATATAAAGCACCATGTGTGGAACACATCAGATAATCCCCTCCCGGCTCGAAAAACTCACCGGGATTCCAGTCAAGCTCCAGCGGTATGTGCGCACAACGATTCAAATAGCCATGTACCACGCCGGCATAACGAACCACAAACGCAGTAGCATCCTCCCCACCTGCCGTCACCAGGAAACGTATGCCCTTCCCACCATCAAGCAATGCTTCTGATTGGCAAATAGGAATAGTCAAATTTGTCATGATGGCATTACGCGTATTTATTAAGCCAACTATGCAAGTCTTTCACCGATCCAGCTGAATACAGCGGATTCAATGCCTGCAGCTGATCTATGGGGTGCGCGCCGTACTCTACTGCGACAGCTGCAGCACCTGCATTGACAGCCATCTGCAAATCATGAGTTGTATCCCCTATCATTACTGTACGCTTGATATCTTGCCCTAATTCCCTGGTCAACTCCTGCAGCATCGCAGGATGCGGCTTGGAAAAAGTTTCGTCGGCACAGCGAGTCGCATCAAACAAAGAGAGCAATTTAACTGCATCCAGGGCACGATTCAGGCCTACGCGACTCTTGCCGGTAGCAACTGCCAAAAAATACCCCTGCTGGGATAATTCAGTCAGCATCTCCTGCACACCGTCAAATAAGTGTCAGCCCGTGATCTTTGGCCAGGTAGTGATAGCGATAACGCTCCACCATTCGCGGATAGTATTTCGGATCAATGCCGGGTAACGCTACCTCCATTGCTTCCTGCAAACCAAGGCCAATGACATGCGCTGCGGCGCTATCATCCGGCACAGGCAAGCCCAAATCTTTTGCTGAAGACTGGATGCACTTGACGATTGCTGCGGTACTATCCATCAGCGTACCGTCCCAATCGAAAACGATTAAATCAAATTGCTTTCTTGCCATTTTTCTTGACAGATAGTGCTGTCAACTCCGATATATTGAATCATGAATGCCCGAGCCGCTTTGGCATTCCACCCATGCAAACACTACTCAAGACGGTTTCAAACTTCGCACAAACTGTTCACACTCCGGAGCCAACGGCGCCCTGAGCGTCACAGGCTTTCCGGTCTCCGGATGAGTGAACGTAATCTGGTGTGCGTGTAAAAACATCCGTTTCAAAACGCCCCGAGTTTCATTTTCCTTCAGCAGCGCACGGTTCAACGCAAAATCGCCGTATTTATCATCCCCTAAAATTGCGAAACCGCTTGAAGCAAGATGCACCCTGATTTGATGTGTGCGGCCGGTTTTCAATTCCGCTTCCAATAAAGCGTACTGGCCATATTTCCGTAGCAGGGTAAATACTGTATGGGAGGCCAATCCATCTGCCTGCACCCGGACGCGACGCTCACCATCAGCAGTATTATATTTAAACAAGGGCAATTTGATATGCTGCCGCTGATTTTTCCAGTCACCGCTTACCATGACCAGATAACGCTTATCCAGTTGACCTTCGCGAATCTGCTCATGCAAATTTACTAATGCAGAACGTTTTTTAGCCAGTAACAAAATACCGGAAGTATCCCGATCCAGGCGATGCACCAACTCCAGGAATTTTGCATCAGGTCGCGCCGCACGCAATTGCTCGATAACGCCATAACTGACACCAGAACCGCCATGCACAGCAACGCCTGCAGGTTTGTCTATCACTAACAAACTACTGTCTTCCAGCAATATCTTAAATTCCATGCCCGGTGCAGTTGACGCCACTCTTTCTGCTATCCGAATTGGCGGTATGCGAATGACATCACCCTCTGCCAAACGATAGGTCTGGTCAATACGCCCTTTATTGACACGCACCTCGCCGGAACGAAGAACGCGGTAGATATGGCTTTTCGGTACGCCTTTACAGATTCGCAGCAAAAAATTATCTATACGCTGCCCTGCCTCTTCATCGGAAATGGTAACCAACTGGACCTGGGGCTGGATTTGTGGCTCCTGAAGATGAGTGGGCTTTTGCGCCTCTTTCCCAGAAAATCTCATTAAGTCCTTCATTTTGAATATATAATCATTTTCGCTGCGGTTACAAAACTGCAACGAGTGTAAGAATAAAAAAGACATTCTACACAGGGGCGTCTCCACCAGCCTCGCCTATTTGCAAATTCGATGGAAAAGATGTGTACGCAATATTCTTTGCGAGTCAAGGTTGCACCGTTGTTGTAATCGGATAACGTAAAGAATATTGGAAAAGAATGTTTGGATAACAAGGATAAGTCCCCGACAAGCCCGCCTCCCATCTTAATGACTGGAGAACTTGTCGGATGATGTGGTTGATAACTATTGCCGCTTTCGCTAAACCGAAGTTCCGTTTGGCTCATTTGACCTGCTCACAGCACTGCCTGCGCTAGAAAAATTCCATAAGCGCACGGTCGGCTTTGGACACACTCGGCAACTCGATCGACTCCATCCGCGCCATGTGACGGTCGCGACGCATATGCATCGTTTTACTGCACACTAAGGCAATTCCCACCCACCAGGCACTCCGACCCGCGTACATCCCTATATTTATGCCGCCTGTTTTTAGCTACTCGGGCGGCATTAAGCTGGCCCAAGGGTCACGGAGTAAAAATAATGAAACGCATGTTGTTCAATGCCACGCAGCAAGAAGAATTGCGCGTAGCCATCGTCGATGGACAAAAACTCATCGACATCGATATTGAAACCACGGGACGCGAGCAACGCAAGTCCAATATTTACAAAGGCGTCATCACCCGCATTGAACCATCACTTGAGGCTTGCTTCGTCAATTACGGCGAAGAACGTCACGGTTTTCTGCCGTTCAAGGAAGTTGCCCGCAGCTACTTCAGAGAAGGCGTAGATGTCCGCAATGTCTCCATCAAGGATGCGCTGCGCGAAGGCCAGGAAATCATGGTCCAAGTGGAAAAAGAAGAGCGCGGCAACAAGGGCGCGGCTTTGACCACCTTCGTTTCGCTGGCGGGTCGCTATCTGGTCCTGATGCCGAACAATCCACGCGGCGGCGGCGTTTCGCGTCGCGTTGAGGGTGAGGATCGCCAGGAATTGCGTGAAACAATGGATAAGCTGGATCTGCCAACCGGCATGTCCGTTATTGCCCGTACTGCCGGCATCGGCCGCAATGTCGATGAATTGCAATGGGATCTGAATTATCTGATGCAACTCTGGCGAGCAATTGAAGGCGCCGGCCAGTCAGCTTCCGGCGCATTCCTGATCTATCAAGAATCCTCGCTAGTCATACGCGCCATCCGTGATTATTTCCAACCCGACATCGGCGAAATCCTGATCGACACCGACGGCATTTATGAACAGGCCCAGCAGTTCATGAGCCATGTGATGCCGGACATGGTGCATCGCGTCAAACGCTATAGCGACGATGTACCGCTGTTTTCACGCTTCCAGATCGAACATCAGATCGAAACTGCGTACTCTCGCACAGTGCCGTTGCCATCCGGTGGCGCCATCGTAATTGATCATACTGAAGCACTGGTCTCGGTCGACGTCAACTCGGCCCGCGCCACTCGTGGCTCCGACATCGAAACTACGGCATTCAACACCAACTGCGAAGCAGCTGAAGAGGTGGCGCGTCAGTTGCGCTTGCGCGACCTGGGCGGTTTGATCGTGATCGATTTCATCGATATGGAAAACGCGAAGAATCAGCGCGAGGTTGAAACTCGCCTGAAAGACGCACTGCACTATGATCGTGCTCGTGTACAAATGGGCAAGATTTCCCGCTTCGGCCTGATGGAATTATCACGTCAGCGCCTGCGCCCTTCGCTCTCAGAAGGCAGCCATGTAACGTGCCCACGCTGCAACGGCACCGGCCATATCCGCGATACCGAATCTTCCGCACTGCAAGTCCTGCGCATCATCCAGGAAGAAGCAATGAAGGAACATTCCGCTGCCATTCACGTGCAAGCGCCTGTCGATGTCGCCGGCTTCTTGCTCAACGAGAAACGTGGCGAAATCCTGAAGATCGAGACCCGCCATCGCGTTACCGTTATCCTGATCCCGAACAAGCACCTTGAGACGCCGCACTACAAGCTGGAACGGATCAAGCATGACGATCCACGTCTTGAAGAAAGCCAAGCCAGTTATACGATGGCCGAGCAAGCTGAAACAGATATCAGCTATAGCAAACGCCAAAAAGAAGAGGCAAAACCTCGCCAGGAAGCTGTTGTCAAAGGCATCACTCCCGACCAGCCTGCACCGATTGTCGAGCGCAAACCAGTTGAGGCAGCACCAGTTGCAGCAGCTACACTTGCCGTCGCACCTGCCAGCGAAGGCTTCTTTGCAAAAGTGATGAATCTCCTGTTCGGCAAAAAACCGGCTGCGCCAATCACAGCACCGGCACCGGTCGCAGAAGAAAAAACTCAGCAGAGCCGTGAACGCACTGATCGCAACGGGCGTGGCCCGAGAGGTCGCGGTGGTCGTAACGGCAGAGATCGTGGCGATCGCGAAGAGCGTGATGCAGGTCGCACCGAAGCGCGCGAACAAACTGCCAAGCCAGTACAGACTGAAGCTACTGAAGCACGCCCGCCAAAGCAGCCGCGTCCACCGCGTCCGCCAAAGGAGCAAGGCGAAGCCAATGAAGCTCGTCGCGGCCGCGGCGGCAACGAACGGCAACAGCGCCCCCGTGAAGAGCGTAAAGAAACTGCAATGACTGAAGTCAAGAGCGAGGAAGTCTTGCTGAACAACACTGCTGCACTCGACGTCATCGCACCTGCTGCTGTTGCCGCAGTTGCTGCAGTTGCCCCTGTAACGACATCCGAGCCAGCCCTGCCAACAGCGATGCAGTCGCTGATATGGACAACGAGAATGAAACGGCCGAACAGGGAGAAGAACGCCGTCGTCGCCGCCGCCGCGGTGGCCGCAATCGCAATCGCCGCGACCGTGAGCCTGGTGATACTGATGCATCAGCTGAGTCTGCGGATGGGTCAGCTCCGGCACAGGTCAGCTCTGAGCTAGCAGCCTATTTCACTCCGGAGAAACCGGTTGTCTCTGCTGAATTGACCCCGGTTGTCATGGAAGCTGTTGTTGCCGAAGCCACTGCTACCGAAACCGTTGCCGCAGAAACCATTACTTCTTCGGTCACCGAACTGCCGGCAGTAGAAGCCCCTGTTGTTGCTGTTGTCACGACCACCACAGAACCAGCTCAGGTTGAGGTTGAGGCTATCAGCGAGCCAATTATTGCTGTTGCAGAAACCGCAATAACAGCTACGCCTGCTGTCGAGGTTTCTTCAACAGCGCAAGCTGAAGTTGCTGCCATGCCGATGGCTGAGCCTGTTGTTGCCATCGCACCTGCTGCAGAGCCTGCTGCTCCTGTTAGTGAAGAGTCAATTATCGTGACAAAACCTATCGCTTCGACATCATTGCCTCTGGAAAATCTGGAAGAAACGCTTGCGTCTGCAGGCCTGACTCTGGCCGTCACCAACCCTGAAAAGTTACGGGCGGCACAAGAAGCAGCTGCTAAAGCGACCACCCCGGTTCGGGTACCTCGCGAACGCAAACCGTTACCGCCACAATCGACTGAGCCACTCAAACAGGTCGAAACGCGTTAATCAAGCACCTCTCCGGATAATCACCGGAGATATGTTTTGAACAAAGGGAGGGCTCAGCCTTCCCTTTTTTTATCCTGCATCAGAATGTGCGGGCATGTATTATAAGAATCCGATCATGCCTGAACCGACTTAGCGTCAGGCACGACAGGTGCGAGTGCGACATCCGGCTTTATAGACCGGCCTCAAAATCAATTTCCGCCTGTGCGGCAGCAGGCCACGTGGTATCTTGTTTACGATGAATATTTGTCGCAGGGTGAACCCCTCACGCTGGTACGGAGCGGTAATCGATCAATAAAATTATGAACAGAAGAGTTATTCCGCTGGCAGATCAGCGCTACCTGAACACCCCCCCTTTGATTCCATCCGACCTGGAGTCGCCTTCTGGCTTGCTCAGCGATACGCTGGGACGACCGCTGCATGACCTGCGCATCTCGGTCACCGACCGCTGCAATTTCCGCTGCGTCTATTGCATGCCAAAAGACGTTTTTGACAAGGATTACAGCTTCCTGCCTCAGACATCCCTTCTGAGTTTTGAAGAAATCACCCGCATCGCTAAAATCTTCATCGCGCATGGCGTCGAGAAAATCCGCCTGACCGGTGGCGAGCCATTGCTGCGCAAGAATGTTGAACACCTGATCGAGATGCTCGCTACGCTGAGAACGCCGGATGGCCGCGCTATCGACCTGACCCTCACCACCAATGGCTCACTGCTGGCCAAGAAAGCGCGGGCACTGAAAGATGCCGGCTTGAAACGGGTTACCGTTTCGCTGGACTCGCTCGATGACGCGACCTTCAAGCGCATGAACGATGTCGATTTTCCGGTTTCCGACGTTTTGTCGGGAATTGAAGCCGCCCATCAGGCCGGCCTCGGCCCGATCAAGATCAACATGGTGGTCAAGCGCGGCATGAACGAGCAGGAAATCGTGCCGATGGCACGCCACTTCAAAGGTTCGCCGTACATCCTGCGCTTCATCGAATACATGGATGTCGGCGCTTCCAATGGCTGGAAGATGGATGACGTCGTGCCCTCGGCCGAAATAATCAAGCTGATCGGCGCCGAAATGCCGCTGCAAGCAGTCGCACCCAACTATGCTGGCGAAACCGCCGGGCGCTGGCGTTATGCCGATGGCGGCGGTGAAATCGGCGTCATCTCCAGCGTCACGCAAGCCTTCTGCCGTGACTGCAGCCGCGCCCGCCTGTCGACTGAAGGCAAGCTCTTCACCTGCCTGTTTGCCAATGCAGGTCACGACTTGCGCGCATTGCTGCGTGGCGGCAATTCAGATGCCGAAATCTCGACTGCCATTGCCCACCTGTGGCGCGCACGAGGCGATCGCTATTCCGAACTGCGCAGTGCCAACACGCCCGGCCTTGATCCGGCGATCAGGAAAGTCGAGATGTCGTATATCGGCGGCTGACCTGCGATGCATGAACCGCACGCAACATTTAAATTCAGAAAACAATGACCATGATTAACAAGGAATTGATTACCGGACTGATCCTGGCCGGCGGCCGCGGCTCCCGCATGGGCCATGTCGACAAGGGTTTGCAATCCTTCCGCGGCATGCCGATGGCAATGCATGTGATGCTGCGCCTCGCACCGCAAGTCGGTGAGCTGATGATCAATGCAAACCAGAATCTGGCTCCGTACGAAGGCTTCGGCGTAGCCGTCTGGCCGGATGAACTGGCAGGTTTCGCCGGGCCGCTGGCAGGATTGCAGACCGGCCTGAACCACTGCGACACCCCCTATCTGGTGACAGCGCCTTGCGATTCGCCTTTTCTGCCAACCGATCTGGTGGCGCGCCTGTCGCAAGCACTGCTGATCGAGGATGCCGACCTCGCCGTCGCGGTGACTGGCGAAGGCGACAGCCGGCAGGCGCATCCGGTATTTTGCTTGCTGAAATCGACGCTGCTGCCGCACCTGAGCGCATATCTACAAGGCGGCGGACGCAAGGTCGATGCCTGGTATGCATCGCTCAAGGTGGTCGAAGTGCATTTCGACGATGAGGCGGCATTTCGCAATATCAACACGCTCGAAGATTTGCGAAAATTCGAAGCCATTTAATTCATATCTCCAATCTGCAAAAATTCATGGATAAACGCACCCTCTCCGATATCGTCAGTTGCCTGTCAGACTACGATCCCAATGCGCTGCCTGTGGCACAGGCGCAAGAAATCATCCAAAACTTTATCCAACCTGTACGCACGGTGGAAAAAGTCGCGATCCGTACGGCGCTCGACCGCGTGCTGGCGGCCGACATCATTTCGCCCATCAATGTTCCAGCCCATGACAATTCGGCGATGGACGGTTTTGCATTGTGCGGCGCCGAGCTCCAGCCTGGCACACCACTG
This sequence comes from uncultured beta proteobacterium, assembly GCA_963837775.1. Lineage (GTDB taxonomy): Bacteria > Pseudomonadota > Gammaproteobacteria > Burkholderiales > Burkholderiaceae_D > CAWIOX01. The sequence goes on from CAWIOX010000029.1 coordinate 333,195, forward strand.
ACACTGAAAATTGTCGGCACCGCCTATGCCGGACGCGCCTTCGACGGCCGCATAGCCAGCGGCGAATGCGTGCGCATCATGACCGGCGGCGTGATGCCTGCGGGTTGCGATACGGTGGTGCCGCAAGAATTCACGCAAGATGCGAGCGACACAGCGGTGACCCTGCCGGCCGACGTGGTCAAGACAGGCGACAACCGCCGCCTGAAGGGGGAAGACCTGAGTGCCGGCACGCCGGCGCTGCGCGTTGGCAAAATCCTGCGGCCAGCCGATCTCGGCTTGCTGGCATCGCTCGGTGTGGCAGAGGTTCCGGTGTACCGCCGCCTGCGCGTCGCTTTCTTCTCCACCGGTGACGAATTGCGCTCGATCGGCGAAGCACTGGATGAAGGCTGCGTGTATGACAGCAATCGCTACACGCTGTATGGCATGTTGAACCGACTGGGCTGCGACATGATCGACATGGGCGTGATCAGGGACGATCCGGCTTCGCTCGAAGCGGCCTTTCGCAGCGCCTGTGAAAATGCGGACGCGATCATCACTTCCGGCGGCGTATCGGTCGGCGCTGCCGATTACACCAAGCAAATCATGTCCCAACTGGGTGACATGACTTTCTGGAAAATCGGCATGCGTCCGGGGCGACCTATGGCTTTCGGCAACATCACGTCGAACGGCAAGAGCGCGACACTGTTCGGCCTGCCCGGCAACCCGGTCGCGGTGATGGTCACGTTCTATTTCCTGGCGCGCGATGCGCTGTTGCGCATGATGGGCGCCAGCGCCGCACCGCTAGCGCAGATGCGGGTGAAATCACAAGCGGCGATCCGCAAGAAACCCGGCCGCACCGAATATCAGCGTGGCATCCTGTCGCTGGACGCCAGCGGCCAGCAGCAAGTCAGCATCACCGGGGCGCAAGGTTCGGGCATTTTGCGCTCGATGTCGGAAGCCAATTGCATGGTGATATTGCAGCATGAACAGGGCAATGTTGCTCCAGGGGAGCTGGTGGACGTTCTGCTGTTTGAAGGTTTAATTTGATAAAAATGCGGGGGTATATTAGAAAACATAGTGCCTCCCGCAAGCAAACAAAGGCACTATAAAAATACACCTACCAGTATATTTTTAATGAAAATTGCCGCCTAAGAGCCCGTTCCGGTCAACTGGACGTATAAGCGCGGCAACACTTGCGGCAATTCGGCTGCATTCCTGACCACCACATAACCGCTCGCGCCAAACAGATGGGGCAGGTAATCGCCCGCCTTTTCATCGATCGTGACGCAAAATGGGGTCAGGCCGAGTCGACGCGCTTCCTGGATTGCGACTCGGGTATCTTCAATGCCGTAGCGTCCCTCGTATTTATCAAGGTCATTCGGCTTGCCGTCGGTCAGTATCAGCAGCAGGCGCCGGGCTGATTTCTGCTTCGACAAGATGGCTGCGGAATGTCGTATCGCCGCGCCCATGCGCGTATAAAAACCAGGCTTCAGCACCGCCAGACGGCCACGAATCATATTGTTATAGCGCTCATCAAAGCCCTTCAGCAAATGAAACCGGACATTATCGCGCCGCACGGATGAAAAGCCGTAAAGCGCAAAGCGGTCGCCGGTGGCTGACAGCGCCTCGCTGAACAGAAACAGGCTGTCGCGCACCACGTCGATCACGCGCGACGAATTGTTGACCCAGGCATCGGTCGATAGCGACAAATCGGCCAGCAACAGGCAGGACAGATCGCGCACCTGCTTGCGGCTGTCGATATACAGCCCCGGCTCGGCAATCGGTGCGCCGCTCGCCTTTTCCGCCGCATAACGCACGCAGGCATCAAGATCCAGATCACTGCCGTACACCTGCCCCCGCAGACGGGTGCGCTCGGTGGTGAGCGACTGAAACTGATTCCTCAGCCGTTTCGCCGTGACGCGCAAGGGCAGCGGCAAATCGCAAGGCTCGGCATCCCGCGCCAGCAGCATCTGGAGACGGCAATGCGCCGGCTGCAGCTGTTGCTTTCGATAATGCCATTCCGGATACAGGATGCCATCCGCCAGAACCAGATCATCATCCGATTCTGCCGGCAGATCCAGGTCGAAACGGATGCGGCTGGCGGTTGTATTGCCGTCATTGGCGACACTGAGGAAATCAAGATCATTGGCCGCTTTTTCCGCATCCTGATTATCATCCTCGTCCAGCGGGCGGTTGACCTTCACATATTCGGCCCAGGAAAAAAGACTCTCCGCGCGGAACATCAGCATGAAAGGGCTCTTGTTATCCGGCATGTCGACGGCTTCGGCCTGCCGCTTGCGCGCCTGGGCATCTTTTTCCACTTTGCCGCCATCCGGTTGCTGCGGCTCGCCCTGCCCCACCTTGCGCTGCGCGCCCAGCGCAACGGGTGGCTCCGGGTGCAGCCATAGATGCACTGGCAGCGGCGGCTTGCGCCCCGGCACGAATTCACTGACCGAACCGGGCTGACTCAGTGCCGCACGAATCGTCGCCTCTGCCGCCCCATCCTGCGCCTCCAAGGAGTCAGGTTGCGGGCGTATTGCAAGCGTGGCTGCCAGCAACAGCCGGTAACGCGCTGCCATTCCCGGCAACGCCAGCAGGGTAGCCTGCGTGGCCCGCTGGTTACGGACAATCCAGCTGGCGTCCGGCTCGACATCATGGGCTGTCAAGGCAATTAGCCAGAGATACAGATCGCGATTCAGCTCCCGTTCCGGGAAAACATCGATCCAGGCCGGTAAATGCAGGGTGGTTTCATCACTCCATGCCAGCTCCACGCGCTCGCTGATGCCGGCCACCCGTTCCAGCCATTTACGCTGTGCGCCGTGAGTAGTCGCTGTACCGGCACGGATCGACAATCCCGCATCCCCGCCCAGCGCCCGGAAAAAAATCGGCGCGATGCGCTCGATTTCTTTCAGTTCGATCCGCGCTTTCGGAAAACCGCGATAAGCGGTGCGTGTGATCAGCTTATCCCAGAGCCCGCCAATAAATTCTTCCATTTACTCAACTCTCAGACTGGTCAGTTTTTGCAGACGCATCACGCACGATCGCAATCTGTATCGTGCGTGCGGTGCTGCCATTTAATGCGGCTTCGGATTCAGCCCGGGTCTCATGCACCCAGTTCAGAAGCGAGCCATTCGGATTGCCGGCCTGGGTGTGGTCACAGGCGTCGACGCACTGGCCGCATTGGACGCACGCGAACATCAGGCGCTTGACGTTGCGCGGATTCAAGCGCATCGGGCAAACGTGATCGCAGGCCGAATAGCAGCTGCTGCAATCCCTGGCGCGCTCACGACCGAAACCCACCACCATCGCCTTATCGTTGCCCATCCACGCCAAACTCTGAAACAGCCCGACCGCGCAGCCATAACGGCAAAACAGATGACGGGCAAACATGAACTCAACGAAGAATGCAAGACTGGCAGCCGACAGAAAAGTGGCTTGGTTGCGCGTCAACGTGCGATGCCAGAGATTGCCGTAGATTTCAGACGGCGGCAGCAGATAGGTCAGCAACACGGTAGCCCAGAGTACCGCGCAGCAGATCACCAGCGGGATCACGGCAAACCACCAGATCGCATCCTTGCGCGTTTCAGTGCCATCAGGATTTCTTGCCGGTAGTGGCTCGGCATCCCACAGGCTTTGCTTGCCGATTGCCTTGCGCAAGGTCTGGTTAATGGTCTCGACCACCGAGAAATGCGGACAGAGCCAGCCGCAGTAGAGCCGGCCCCACTTCCAACTGACATAAATCAGCGTGCCGCCGATGGCCAGAATCGGCAGAAACCCGCGCAGCACGATATTCAGCGCCGCCTGCCCGGCAGAAGCCTGCCCGGCGACAAATGCATCCAGACCAAGCGTCCAGTCGAAACCGAAGAAAATAAAATGCTTCAGGTTCAGATCCAAGCGGAAGATATCGAATACCGGCGCCAGGATGAACAGCATGAAAAAGCTGGCCTGAGTGAGCTGACGCCAGCGCTGCACCGGCACGCCGAACAATCCGCGCGTATTGCTACCGGTGGCGGCAGCCACGACAGGACCGGTGGACGGGCGACGCACTTCGCTTACCATCGCCGGCTCCCGATCAGTGGATAGACGTAAATTTGCCCGGCCATCGCGCGCGCCAAACCGAGCACGCCGAACAGGATCAGCGCAGAATGGCAACAGACAAAATAAAGAATCAGCACGACCCAGGTTGCCGGATTTTTGAAACCACCCAGCAAGACTATCAACAGTGTTACAACCATCAACAACACGCCAGCCCAAATACTGGCGCCAATGGTCTGGCGCAAATGGCAACGCGTCAGCTCGTTCCGGTCATGTGCGTGATGCCGCGCCAGCCATAGCAAGCCGATGAAACCCAGACCCGGCGCCAGCAGCAGGTTTGCCAGATAAAGCGCCTCTGCCTGCACCGCGACCGACCCATCGGCATCCGGGGTGTTCATCGCCCGAATGTTGCCTTGATGACTTCACATAAAGCGGCAACGGTATCCCCGTCATCGGTCAAAGGCTCCACCAATGCTGCCTTGCAGGCAGCCACCGGGTCGCAACCAGCCTCGATCAGGCTGGCAGCATAGACCAGCAAGCGGGTCGACGCAGCCTCTTCAAGGTCGTGATCCTTGAGTTGACGGAAATGCCCGACCAGCGACACCAGCCGCGTTGCCAGCAGCGGATCGATGCCGGTTTCTGCAACAACAATCTTCTGTTCCAGGTCGGCCGGCGGAAAACCAAAGCTGAGCGCAACAAAACGCTGACGAGTCGATGGTTTAAGACTTTTCAGCAGATTCTGGTAACCGGGGTTGTACGAAACCACCAGCATGAAGTCATCTGGTGCATGCAGCTCTTCGCCGGTACGCTCGATAGGCAGGATGCGGCGATCATCCGTCAGCGGATGCAGCACCACTGTCGTGTCCTTGCGTGCCTCGACCACCTCATCCAGGTAACAGATGCCGCCCTGGCGCACTGCACGAGTCAACGGGCCATCGGACCAGACCGTCTGGCCATCGCCGATCAGGTGGCGACCAACCAGGTCGGCAGCGGTCAGATCATCGTGGCAGGCAACGGTGATCAGCGGGCGCGCCAGTCTGGCTGCCATATGCGCGACGAAGCGCGTCTTGCCACAACCGGTCGGCCCCTTGATCAGCAGCGGCAAGCGATTGCGAAATGCATATTCAAACAGCTCGCACTCATTGCCCACCGGCTGATAGAACGGGATAGCAATATCGGCCAGCAAGCCGGGCGAGGTCAGGTCGTTCATTTCATTTCTCCAAAGGTATATCTCAAGTGCGGAAAGCAAAGCTGATCAGACCCAGCACTACCACCAGCCAGCCCAATACGATCCAGCGCCAAGGCCCGGCTACGCCCTGCAATGCCATAAAGCGGTCTATCACGATACGTCCCTTGATCAGGGTGATCAGCAGCACGGGAGTGATTACAGCAAGGCCGGAAAAACCATGCTCCGCCAGCCAGAATGTCAATCCGGTCAGGGCCAGCAGGCTTATCCACTGATAGGTAGCTGATTTTATTGTCGTCATGATTTTTCAGTGCAGTACATAAATCAGGGGGAACAACACGATCCAGACCAGATCGACCATATGCCAGTAGGCGGCACCGGTCTCGACACCGGCATGATCGACCGATGTATATCCGCCACGCCATGCTTTTAAAGCGACAGAACCGAGAATCACCATGCCGAGAATGACATGCATGAAATGGAAAAAGGCCAGAAAAAGGTAAAACATGTAGAAAATATTGGTCGACATCGTGATGCCCGCTTCAATCTTGGCACCGAACTCGATTAACTTCAGTATGACGAAGAAACTGCCGCAGACAATCGCGGCGATCAGCCACTGGGCACAACGCTGCCCGCGATTGCGCTGAATGGCCTCAACCGCCCTTACGACGAAATAACTGCTGGTGATTAACAGCACGGTATTGATGGCACCGCTGACCCGGTCCAAATGCATCTGTGACGCATTGAAAAGTTCAATGTTGCGCGCACGCACAAATGCGTAAGCCAAAAAAAAGATGCCGAACACCAGCAGTTCGGCAAATATGAAACACCACATTGCCAAGTCACCGGGCAAATTGCGACCCAGCTTTGACGGGGGTAATACAGATAAACTTGCTTCCAAAACAAACATCCTTGCCCACCCGGCGCAAGCCGGGCAGGCGTTCAGACTCAGGCCGCAGTAACGTCCTTGCCTTTAATGAAGAAACTAGCGATGTAAAGTACCAGACCGATCAAAAATATCACGCCTGTACCCTCACGCAGCCAGTAGAAAATGCGTAACTGATCCTGGGTTGCCATGAACGACAAAGGTTGAGTCGCCACACGCTGCAACCAGACCTGCAGAATGCCTGCAGCGGTCAGGAACAGCGTGATGAATACCATCGATACCGTCATCAGCCAGAACGACCACATTTCCAAAACCTGTGCACGATTGCTGTTGGCAGCACGACCGCGCAGCATAGGCATGGCATAACTGATCATGGTCAGAACCACCATCGCATACGCACCGTAGAAGGCCATGTGGCCATGCGCTGCTGTGATCTGCGTGCCGTGGGTATAGTAATTCACCGGAGCCAAGGTATGCAGGAAGCCCCACACGCCAGCGCCCAGGAAAGCCATCACACCCGTGCCCAATGCCCACAGTACCGCAGCCTTATTAGGATGATCGCGGCGGCGACGGTTCACCATATTGAATGCAAAGACGGTCATCATGAAGAATGGAATCGGTTCAAGAGCGGAGAACACGCTTCCCCACCATTGCCAGTATTCAGGTGTGCCAATCCAGAAATAGTGATGTCCAGTACCGATGATGCCGGAAATTAATGACATGGCAATAATCACATACAACCATTTTTCAATCACTTCACGATCGACACCAGTTACCTTGATCAGCACGAAAGCCAGCATCGCACCAAGAATCAGTTCCCAGACGCCTTCTACCCATAAATGCACAACCCACCACCAGTAGAATTTATCCTTAACCAGATTGCTCGGGTTGTAGAAAGAAAACAGGAAGAAGATCGCCAGCCCCCACAAACCGGCCAGCATCACAAGGCTGATACTGGTCTTGCGGCCACGTAGCACTGTCATCGAGATATTGAACAAGAATACCAGTGCGACGATGACGATACCAACCTTGGTGATCAACGGCTGCTCCAGGAACTCACGTCCCATGGTTGCCAGCAGATCGTTGCCGGTATAGTGCGCCAGCGTAGCGTAAGGCACCGCCAGATAGCCGACTATCGTCAGCGCGCCGGCCACCAGGAACACCCAGAACATGAGCATCGCCAGTTTTGGACTATGCAATTCGCGCTCCGACTCCTCCGGAATCAGATAGTACGCGGCGCCCATGAAACCAAACAACAGCCAAACGATCAACAGATTGGTATGCACCATCCGCGCCACGTTGAACGGGATAGCCGGAAACAGGAAATCCCCTATTACATACTGCAGCCCCATGATCAGGCCAAACAGAATCTGCCCGAGAAAAAGGCCTATCGCCGCGATGAAATATGGCTTCGCGACAGCCTGTGATTTGTATTGCATTTATATCCTCCGCTTGTTGCATCTTATTTTTTGCGTCATGGTCAGCCTTCGATGTTCGGTGGCCACTTGTTGGTGTTAATTTCTGATGTGTACTTCAGGAAATTCACCATGTCATCCAACTCCGCATCGGTCAGATGAAATTGCGGCATTTGTCGACGACCAGGTGCACCGGTAGGTTGCGCCTTAATCCAGCCCTTGATGAATTCAGGACCGCGACGGGTGTAGACATTCCCCAGCTCAGGTGCAAAATAAGCGCCTTCACCCAACAGCGTATGACAACCGATACAGTTACGCGTCTCCCATATATGCTTGCCTCGCACCACTGATTCAGTCAGGTTTGCCCGATTATCCCGCTTGGGTAAAGTGGCATTCGTGTCAAATGTCAGCGCCAGAAACAGCAAAAAGAAAAATACCGAGCCGCCATAAAAGATATTTCTGGCAGTCGATTTTGTGAATGCTGAGCTCATGTTAAGTAAATTCCTTTCATTATTATTCGCGAATAAAGCGCCAGCAGAGCCTATCGTCATGACATGAAAATACTGACTATGTCATTTGAACAATATTGTACACATGAAAAACACGACAACCTTAACATCCATCAAGAAATACATGGATTTTTAATCCATGTTACCAGCAAAAGCACTTTCACTGAGTATAGCGCCCATTTAGACAGAAGATACCTCTGCATCAACATCACCACCGAGCAATTGCTGCACCATCTCGGATGGCAATGCCTCAACCGATTTCAGCTTGCGCGTCATCTGCCGGGTTCGTGTTTCGGCGCTCTCGATATTTTTCGCAGCACGCTCCAGCGTTGCCTTTGTCGCGGCCAGGACTTCGCCGAACTTGCCGAACTCGGTCTTGACCGCCCCCAGAACCTGCCACACTTCGGAGGATCGCTTTTCCAGCGCCAGCGTACGAAAGCCCATCTGCAGGCTATTCAGCAATGCCGACAAGGTGGATGGGCCGGCAATGGTGACCCGATGCAGGCGCTGCAACTCATCCGCCAGACCCGGTCGCCGCATTACCTCGGCATACAAGCCCTCGGTCGGCAGGAACAGAATGGCAAAATCAGTCGTCAGCGGCGGCGACAGGTATTTTTCGGCAATAGTCTTGGCCTCGCCACGCACTGCGCGTTCCAGTTCGCGCCCTGCCGTTGCCACGCCTTCCGCATCGGCACGGTCGGCCGCCTCGGCCAGACGTTCATATTGCTCTTTCGGGAACTTGGCATCGATCGGCATCCAGACCGGCGTACCGCCATCATTATTGCCAGGCAATTTGATCGCAAACTCGACCCGCGCACCGCTGCCCGGGATGGTTTCGACGTTCTTCGCATACTGGTCCACCGTCAACATCTGCTCCAACAGCATTTCCAGTTGCACCTCGCCCCAGGTGCCGCGCGTCTTGACATTGGTCAGCACGCGCTTGAGGTCGCCGACGCCGATGGCCAGCGTCTGCATCTCGCCCAGCCCCTGATGCACCTTTTCCAGCCGATCGGAGACCAGCTTGAACGACTCGCCCAGCCTCTGCTCCAGCGTCGCGTGCAATTTTTCGTCGACCGTCTTGCGCATTTCCTCCAAACGGCTGGCGTTATCTGTTTGCAGATCCCCGATCTTGGCTTCCAATGTGGCACGCACCTCGGCCATGCGCTGCGCATTGGATTCCGTCAGTGTCGACAATGACTGGTTGAGCGTGTCGCCGAAGTGCTTGAGCGACAGCGCCTGCTCCTCACGCGCTGTTTGCGCCTGCATGACGACGGCCTGCCGCATATCCTCCAGTTGCTGCCGGTTAACCTCATTCAATTTAGCCAGTTGCTGACCGAAGGAATTGATTTGTTTGTTCTGCAGCGTCGCCACGCTGGTCAGTTGCGCGGCGAGGGTTTGCTGGAATTGCGCAAAATTGCCGGTGAGTTCCTGACGCGTGCCTTGCGCTGTTTGTTGCACCTGGGTACGCAATTCACGCTCGGTACGCTCGCTGATGTCCTTCTGATGTTGCTGCAAATCGCTTTTCAGCTGCGCGATGTGCGGCAACATGTCCGTCGCCGCGCCCGCGCAGCAGCGCAATGGCTTGCAGAATCAGGACGGTGACTGCCAGCAGCAACAGGAGAAGAAATTCGGTTTGAGTCATGGTTTCGGGCTAGTTACAGAAAAGAGAAAGGCAGGCCAAAGCCTGCCTTTTCAGGAATGAAAGAAATTAAATGGCGAGTCAATGCACCGGACATTCTGCCTTGTTGCGCATCCAGTCGGCAGTCTGATAAAACGACTCCATCAGGCGCTGCTGCAGCGTTGCCTCCAGCGCAACATCCTGCATTGCCCATGCCATGCAGCGCAACCACTGGTCGCGCTCATCGGACGCAATCGGATAAGGCAGATGCCGCGCGCGCAGGCGAGGATGGCCGAAACGCTCGATATACAGATCAGGCCCGCCAGTCCAGCCAGACAGGAACCAGTGCAATTTGTCGCGCGAACTGTCGAGCGGCGTCGGGTGCAGTTTGCGGATGCCGGCGAATTCAGGCTCCAGTTCCATCAGATCATAGAAACGATCGACCAGTTCGCGCAGCTTGGCATCGCCGCCGATCAGCTCGAATACGGATTGTGTTAGAGGTTCTTCATTTGTCATGGGTTCGATAATATCAGGCCTCGCGCAGCGTCTGCAACGGCGGCTGATTGAGCACCTTGCGCAATCCCAGCCAGCCGCCGGCAAAGGCGCACAAGGCACCGGCAACCATGCCCGACCACCCAGACCGAAGGGTTGAACACCCACTCGAACTTGAACGCGTAACGCGCCAGCGACCAGCCGACAGCAGCCGCGCCGGTGGCAGCCAACAGGCCCGCCAAGCTGCCCACCAGCAAGAACTCGACCCCTTGCGCGCGCGACAATTCCCTGCGGGTCGCACCCAGCGCGCGCAACAAACCGGCCTCGCGGGTGCGCTCATCCTGCGATCCGATCAATGCCGCATACAGCACCATCACACCGGATGCCAGCGTAAACAGGAACAGGAATTCCACCGCCGTGATGACCTGATCGAGCACATCCTGGATTTGCCTGAGGACGCTGCCCAGATCGATCACAGTCAGATTCGGAAAGTCGCGCGTCAACATGTTCACCACACTGCGCTGCGACTCCGGCAAATGGAAGGCGGTCATCCAGGTCCGAGGCGTATCCGCCATCAATCCCGGATTCATGATGACGAAAAAATTGGCGCGCATCGAACTCCAGTCCAGCTTGCGCAGGCTGCTTACCTGCGCACTGACTTGCTGCCCGGCTATGTCAAATGTCAGTTTATCGCCCAGTTTCAGACGCAGGGTCTTGGCCAGTCCCTCTTCAACCGATGCTTCCGGCTTGCTGTCGTCATACCAGTGACCAGCCACGATCTGATTCTCGGGAGGCAAGTCACGGACGCTGGACAGATTGAATTCCCGCTCAACCAGCCGTTTCGCGCGGTCGTCCGCAAACGCATTGCCGTCGATGGCGACATCGTTGACTTCAATCAGCCTGCCGCGAATCATCGGATACAGCAGCGGGCTGGCGATACCGTTTTGCGCCAGACGTGCAGCAATCTCGTTTTTTTGATCCGGCTGGATATTGATGACAAACTGGTTTGGCGCATCGGCTGGCGTCGCTTTGCGCCACGCGCTCGACCAGATCGCCGCGCACCACCGTCAATATCAACAAGGCCATCAAGCCAAGCGCCAGCGCGACGACCTGCACCACGGTCGCACCGGAGCGACGCTGCAGCGACAGCACCGCGAAACGCCAGCTTTGATTGTCAATCGCGCCGCGCAGATGCCGCAGCGACTGCAGGCTCAGCCAGGCAATCAGCGCAAACATCAGCAAGCCGCCAAAAAATCCCGCTGCGGTCAACATGCCCAGCTTCGGATCGCCAGCCTGCCACAATAGCAATCCAACGAAGACGCAGGCCGCCAGCCCATAAGTCGCCAATGCCAGCGGTTTGGGTGCATCTTTCTCGCGCCGCAGCACCCGGTTATACGGCACATTGCGCAGTTGCAGGATGGGTGGCAAGGCAAACCCGAGCAACAGCAACAGGCCAGTTAGCACGCCATGCACTGCAGGCAAAAAAGTAGCAGGCGGCAATTCATTCGACACCAGACGGCCCAGCCATTCGAGCAACACAAAATGGGCGGCAAAACCGGTCAGTACGCCGATAGCGCACCCCAGTAAGCCGATTACCAGGAACTCCAGCAGATACAACACCGTTACCTGGTTTTGCGTCATTCCAAGGCAGCGTAGCATCGCGCAAGCATCCAGATGGCGCTGCATGAAACGGCGCGCCGCCATGGCCACCGCAACTGCGGCGAGCATCGCCGACAACAAGCCGACCAGGGACAGGAATTGATCGGCACGATCCAGCGTCGCGCGCATTTCCGGACGGCCTGACTCCAGCGACTCCAGCCGTATCCCTTTGAGATGAGCGCTATCGATGCTGGCCTGCACCCATTGCTGGAATCCCAAGGTAGCGGCCGGACTGCCTGCCGCCAGCAAACGGTAAGTCACGCGGGAACCGGCCTGCACCAGATGGGTCGCGTCCAGATCCGATGCCGCCAGCATCACGCGTGGCGCAAAATTCATGAAGGCGGCGCCGCGATCCGGCTCGGATGCAATCATTCCGCCGATGCGAAACACCTTGTCGCCGAGTTTCAGCACATCGCCCACCGCGACGTTCAAACTGGAAAGCAGGCTGGCATCGGCCCAGACCGTACCGGACGCAGGGATGTCGCGCGTAGCCACTGCTGCGCCACTGCGCGCATCGAACAGCTTCAGGCTGCCGCGCAAGGGATAGCCGGGCGAGACGGCCTTGAGCGCCACCAGTTGCGCGACGGCGCTATCGCCCTCACCGACCGAAGCCATGCTGGGAAACGAAATGGTATCGGCCAGCGACAAACCGCGCTGCCGCGCCTGCTCGCGCCAGGCGGCACTGATTGGCTGATCGGCATTGATCAGCAAATCCGCGCCCAGCAATTGGTGCGCATCGCGCTCCAGCCCGGTACGCATGCGATCGACGAAAAAGCCGACCGAGGACAAGGCGGCGACCGCGACAACCAGTGCCAGCAGCAAAAAACGCAACTCGCCTGCGCGCCAGTCGCGCAGGGTCATCCGCAGCGACTGCATGACGATCAACTGAGCCGCCCTTTCGCCCTGATTTCGCCGCTCCGATGAAAGCCAGCTGTCAAGGCCAGCGGCGAAAACGACTCAACCACGGCGATTTCCATCATCCTGATTGCGGTCATGGCGGCGGCCAAGATTGCGCGACACGGGAATCGAGCCGGAACGCGCAATCAACATCATCATCCCGGCTGCGATCAGCATCACAGGAATGATGAAGCGCCAGCCGACATAGTAGTAATGATGCAAGAACGACATCACGCCAGCCAGCATCAGCAGCGGTCCGGCGACGATCGATGATTTGGTCACGCCATCGAGCAACAGGATCGCGATGCCGGCACCCGCCAGGCCGAGTATCCACAGCCAATGCACCTCCGGCAGCCAGTCCAGATTACTCAGCAACCAGACCGCACCCAGGACTATCATTACGATGGGGAACGTGGCATCTTTCATCGACATCCTTTCTCTCCGGCAAGCGCCAGTCACCATCCTGAAAATCATAAAAACTAGGGGGTATGATGGAAAATACCCGCTCTGCCGCAATACTTACAAGGCATAAAAAATATACCCCCACCTGTATTAATTCACTGAAAAATCACGCACCCCAGTCCATTTCGCAAAAAAATTCATCCACCTCGGCCAGATAGCGTCGTTTTTCCCTGTCGCCCAGGAATGCCGCATTGAAACTGTTACGCGCCAGTTGTTGCGCATGACGCATTTCCAGCGGCAGCGCCTCGAAGCAGGCAGTCAAATTATCGTTCATGTAACCGCCGAAATAGGCGGGATCATCGGAATTGACGGTTGCCATCAGGCCGGCATCCAGCAACTGCAGCAGATTATGCTGACTCATCTGCTCGAACACGCGCAGCTTGACGTTGGACAAGGGGCACACGGTCAGCGGCACCTGCTCCTGCGCCAGTCTCAGCGTCAACTCTGCATCCTCCAGGCAGCGCACGCCGTGGTCGATGCGCTCGACCTGGAGCACGTCCAGCGCGGTCTGGATATATTCCGGCGGCCCTTCTTCGCCGGCATGTGCGACCAGATGCAGCTCCAGCTCCTTGCAGCGGGCGAAAACACGGGCGAATTTCTCCGGCGGATGGCCGCGCTCCGACGAATCCAGCCCGACGCCGATGAATTTGTCGCGAAATGGCAAGGCCTGCTCCAGCGTCTCGAACGCCTCTTCTTCAGACAGATGGCGCAGGAAACACAGGATCAGGCTGGCGCTGACATCGAGCTTGTCGCGCGCATCCTGACAGGCGCGGTAAATGCCGTTGATCACGACCTCCATCGCTACGCCGCGCGCGGTATGGGTTTGCGGATCGAAGAAGATTTCCGCATGGCGCACGTTATCTTCCTGCGCGCGCAGCAGGTAAGCGCTCGTCATGTCGTAAAAATCCTGCTCCGTCAGCAGCACACTGGCTCCTGCATAGTAGATATCCAGAAAGGACTGCAGGTCGGTGAACGCGTAGGCGCGGCGCAACTCTTCTACCGACGCATAGGCAAGTGTGACTTGATTGCGCTTGGCCAGCGCAAAAATCAGTTCCGGCTCGAGCGAACCCTCGATATGGATATGCAGTTCCGCCTTGGGCATGTTCTGCACGATATTGCGTAACGTATTGTTCATCATGCTCCCCTCACTCTATTCGTAGCCATTACTTTACAGCAGGATGGCTCACAATGAAAAAGGCCGCTTGCACAGGCAAGCGGCCTTTTTCCCAGAAGTTTGCGGCCAATCAGTGACTGGTGCCCTCCGAGCGCGTGATTTTGTTGTACACGTTGTACTTGCCGGACGGCTTGTTCATCTTGATCCGTTTGACGACTTCCAGCGTTTTCGCATCATAGATGACCAGTTCCCCGTCATTTTCCCAGACACTGACCACCGCATATTTGCCATTGCGGGTGAATTCGGTATGCGCTGCGATCTTGCCCGGACTCGGCTTCAATTGCCTGACGACCTCCAGCGTTTTTTTATCGACAATCTGGATCACATCGTGATGTTTCGGATCATTGAACACATCGACCCACGCATACGGCGTATCTTCATGACTACGCATGAAAAAACCCGGCCCCAAGGTCGGGATCTGCTTGACTGTCTGCCATGATTTCATGTCGATCACCGACACCACGCCATCTTTCAGGTTGGGCGTCGCCATCACCGGCCGGCCCTGATAATTCCAGGAAATGCCGGAACCCAGATGCGGCAAGCCAGGCAGATCGACATCGGCAATCTTGCGCCCGATATTCAGGTTCACCACCTGACCATGGCCGCCGCGCGAGGAGCCGATCACATGGTCATAGGCAGGGTCGAAAAAGAAATCATCCAGGTAGTCGTCCAGCTTGATGCGCCGCGGCGGAAACGGCCCCTTGACGGCCACCCCCTCGGCCATCTTGTAGTCATGCACCAGACCGGCATAGACCGGCGGCGCGTTGTCATCGTAGCCAAGCTCCCACACTTCCGGAATATCTTTCAGCGCAGCAATGAAGCTCTTGCGCGGCGCCGCATCATACACTGCGGACACGCGTGACGACTTGCCGCTATCGTCCTTGACATCGATCACGCGGATCGGCGACAGGTCGCGGGTATCGAGCGCCACCAGCGTATGCGGAAAATAATTGGCGACCATCGCGAAGCGCCCGTCGCTGGACACTGCCAGATTACGGGTATTGATGCCGGCACGAATTTCCGCCACCAGCTTCAGGTTCCAGATGTCGTATTTGGCTATCCAGCCGTCACGCGAGGCAAAATAGACATAACGCCCATCAGGCGAGAATTTTGGACCGCCATGCAGCGCATAGCGGGTTGGAAAACGGGTGATCGGCTCGAACTTGTCGCCATCGAGGATGGTCGCATGATGGTCGCCAATTTCCACCACCACGAACAGATTGAGCGGATCAGCCTTGAATACCGGCTTGTCCGGCAGGCTTCCCGCTTTCACATACTCAATCCGGGACGCGCGGATCTCGTCGAGTCCCCATGCCGGCGTCTTTGCCAGCGGCGCATAAATCAAGTCCGTGAGCGCGGCGATCTCCTGCGCCGTCAGGCTGGCGCCAAACGCCGGCATCTGTGTGGCCTGCCGGCCTTCGGTAATGGTCTTGATCGCATCCGGACGGCGCAAGCGATCAAGATTGCCGGGCAGCAAGGCCGGCCCGGCGCCACCCAAACGATCAGCGCCATGACAGGATGCGCAATTGGCCTGATACACCTTGTTCGCATCCACACTCACAGCAGCTGCCGCCTCTGCTGTCACGGGCTGGTCGGCCGCCCGTGCGCCAGACATAGCGCTTGCCAATGCCATTAACAACGGCAATATTTTGTACGGCTGTGGCACTCTCATACGGCAGCCTTCGCCCGTCGCACCGGAATGAACGGCGTCATCTGGACCCGTTCACGCTCACCGGTCAGTCCGATTTCCTGATCCGACATATAACAGGCAGGATCTTCCTGCCAGGCGTCGCCGGTCAATTGCAGTGCGCGCACCCGCGTATTGCCACCGCAAACATCGAAATAGCTGCATTCGCCACAGCGGCCCTTGATCGTGCGCGGCACCGCCTTCAGCCCTGCCATCAGCGGGTCCGAGGTGTCGCGCCAGATGTCGGAGAACGCCCGCTCGCGTACATTGCCCAGGTTATGGTGCCACCAGAAGGTGTCCGGGTGTACATTGCCCAGGTTGTCGATGTTGGCGACGTTGACGCCGGAGGAATTGCCGCCCCATTGCGCCAGCTTGGCGCGCAGCGCCGCCTCCCGCTCCGGAAAATGGCGCCGCACCCAGTGCAGCAGATACACGCCATCGGCATCGTTATTGCCTGTGACGAATTCCTTTTCGACACCATTTTGAATATTCTTCCAGCAAGTATCGAACAGCAAATCCATCGCATTGCGGGTTGTTTCCAGGAACGCATCATGGCCGCGATTCTTGTTGCCGCGCCCCGCATAATTCAGATGCGACAGATAGAACTTGTCGATGCCTTCATCATCGACCAGTTGCAGCAAAGCCGGCAGGTCATGCGCATTATCCTGTGTCAGCGTAAAGCGCACGCCGATCTTGATGCCGGCATCACGGCACAACTTGACGCCATGCAGCGACGCATCGAAAGCGCCTTCCTTGCGGCGGAATACATCATGGGTTTCACGGATACCGTCGAGGCTGATGCCGACATAATCAAAGCCGATGGCGGCGATACGCTCGATATTCGACTCATCGACCAGCGTACCGTTGGTCGACAGGCCGACATAAAACCCCATTTCCTTGGCGCGCCGTGAAATGTCATAAATATCGTCACGCAGCAGCGGCTCGCCGCCGGACAAAATCAGTACCGGCACGCCGAAACCGCGCAAATCATCCATCACGCCATAGACTTCCGACGTGCTCAACTCACCGGCAAAATCCTTGTCTGCCGAAATCGAATAACAATGTTTGCAGGTCAGGTTGCAGCGCCGGATCAGGTTCCAGATCACCACCGGGCCGGGCGGATTGCGTTTAGGGCCGAGTGGCGTGGGGTGCGCGATTTCGCGCATGTATTGGGTAATTCGAAACATGATTTTTCCTCTATCCGGCAATTTTTTGGCCCGCCAGGCGCAGGCCGGTTTTTTTCAATATGCGGGTGCTGTACAAGATGGTGTGGCTGCGCGCGTGCTCACCCAGCAACGCCGCGATTTGCGCAACCTTCTCCTCTACTTCGTCGCGGGTCTTGCCGTGCACCATCGCAAACAGGTTATACGGCCACTGCGGCAAACGACGCGGACGGCGGTAACAGTGACTGACGAATTCGAAACCGCCGACCGACTCTCCCAGTTGATCCACCAGATCATCCGGCACATCCCACACCGACATGCCATTGGCGCGATAGCCGATCGCATAATGATTCGGCACCACTCCCTGACGGCGAATCACGCCGTTTTCCTGCATGCGGCGCATCCGCGCCATCACCAGTTCCGGCGCCAGTTGCAGGCTTTCAGCGATGGCGTGATAGGGCCGCGTCACCAGCGGCAGGCCGCCTTGGGTCGCCACGATGATGGCGCGGTCGATCGCATCGATAGTCGGTAACTCTATCGACTCCGGCATTATGATTGCTGTCATTTGGCTGCTCATGCGGTTAGTTTCAACTCGACGAAATATTCCCGTGACTTGGGGAAATTGAATACGCTGCAACCGGTTTCCCGCTCTATCCGCCCGATCACCTCATCGATTTCATCCGGCGTTTCGGTCGCGATGACAAACCACATATTGAGTTCATGATCGCGCGCATAGTTGTGCGCAACCTGCGGCAGGGCATTCACGCGTTGCGCCACCGATTCATATTCTTCGAGTGGCGCATGCAAGGCAGCCAGGGTAAAGGCGCCACCCATGCGCTCGATCTGGTACAGCGGCCCGACGCGAGTAAGAACGCCCTGCTCCAACATGCGGACAAGCCGTGCAATCAATGCTTCCTCTTCCAGCCCGAGACGCTGCGCGGCTTCCAGATAAGGGCGCTCGCACACCGCAAGTCCCCCATGCAAGCCATTGATGATGTCGCGGTCAATCTGGTCCACAGGCAAACTCCGGCAAAATTTGGTTATTCACATTGGCGACATAACGTGCGCCGCATTGCTTGAAACGGCGGCGGCTGAACAGGATTTCGTGTGGATAAGCATCCAGCCCGCAACTCTGCGCCAGGATCGCGATGCGTTGCTCGACCTCATTACGGTCCTTGCCATGGATCATGCAAAAAAGATTGTAAGGCCAGTGCGGCGTTTGGCGCGGCCGGCGGTAACACAAACTGACCCGACCAGACTCCGCAATACATCTGCCGACTTGGCTGACCACCTCATCCGGCACATCCCACACCACCATCGCATTGGCAGTAAAGCCCAGTTCGTGATGCCGTACCACGACGCCAAAACGCTTGATCACCCCAGTCTCGGTCCAGCGTGAAAGTGTGGCAATTGCATCTGTCTCGGGCCAACCGAGCGCCGCAAACGGCTGTGAAATCAATGGCAAACCGTTCTGCAAGGCGGCCATCAGCAATCGCTCAGCCTCAGCTTAACTCAATCGCGGCAACCTTTGTTGCACTCTGTACACCAGTACGAAAATGCTGCGACGTAGCGGTTGTCAGAGCAAAACCCAAATCTATATGGAACTGCTCCAGCAAAGGCAATGCCAGTACAGGCCCGCTCTCACAGGTCACTTCAATATTCTGCAAAATTGCATGCAAATGCTCTACCGACGATGCGGTCACAACGAACCAGAGATTAAAACGGTGCTCGCGTTCGTAGTTGTGGTTGACCGCGGCCAGCGCACTGACTTGCGCGGCGACCTCTACCAGTCGTTCAGCAGGCACGGCCAGCGCAGCCAGGGCGCTGGCGCCGACCACGTTCGGCCGGAATACAGCGCCGACCCGGCTGACCAGACCACGCTTGCGCATCGATTGCAAAACTGCAATGACTGTCGCCTCATCCACCAGGAGACGCCTGGCCAGTTCAGCATAAGGGCGTGCCACCAGAGGAAAATCCCGCTGAAAATCATTCAGCAACTTGAACTCCAACTCACCCAGAACAGCCTGCTGTTTCAGATCCATCTCGCACATATGTCCCATGTCCGCCTCAGAATCCGATGCGCGCCGCGCGGTTGGTGAAGAAAATGCCGCTCGGCGACTGCGCTGACAACACGCTGCGCTGCGCGAAATTCTCGGTGTCGTACACCACAACACGGTTATCGTCGCGAACCGAAACCCAGACCGATTCGCCGCGTGGCGTAAATTCCATGTGCAATACGGTCTTGCCCGGCGTCAGTTGTTTCATGACACTGCGTTTTTCGACGTCGATCACATCGACGTTGCTATTGTCAGGGAATGCGAAATTGACCCATACCTGACGGCCATCCGGCCTTGCAATTACAAAGACCGGCTGGCCGGATACCTTGATGCGAGCAGCTTCACGCCAGGTTTCCATGTCCAGCACCAATACCTCGTGACGGCCAATAGCCGGTATGTACGCATATTTCCCTGCCACAGCCCAGCCACGCAGATGCGGCATCTTGAACACCGGCAATTTTTCCTGTCCCTTGCCGTAACCGCTCAAAATGCGGCGTGTGCCCTGCTCCGGATGCCATAAATCGACCAGCGCCATGCCATCCTCGCCAAAAAGGCCCGCCAGATAATAGCGTCCGTCCGGTGTTACCAGGCCATCGTAGGGCTCACGACCAATATTCTTGAATTTTTCGATGCGCGGCGCCTGCGGGTCAGAAAAATCCCCAACCCAGATTTCTCCCGCATCAAACAGACTCCAGACAAAACGGTTACCCGGCGCATCTGCCAAGCCGACTACCTTGGAGCGCATGTCAGCCGTTCCGTAGGTCGATGGCACGTCGGCAATCAGTTCCAATGTGTCCGCAGAAAACACCTTCACACCGCCCGGCGCATAATTCTGTGCCGCAACCAGTTTGCCATCTTGTGAAATTGCGCCGCCAATACTATTGCCGGCCTGCATCACGCGACGCTCAATGATGCCGCGCAGCAAGTCAACCTTGCTCAGACCACCGTCGCGCCCAAATACATAGGCGTAGCGGCCATCCCGCGAATACACCAGCGACGCATGGGACAGATCACCCAGACCTTTCACGGTAGAGATGGCTGTAAACTTGCTGGTATCCACGATTTGCACGCTGCCGGTGGCGCGCTCGATGATGACGCCCAGATCACCGGTACCGCGAATCGCCGGGCCGGCACAACCAGCCAGCATGAACAACGCCGTAGCAAGCAGCGTTGCTTGAAATTTTCTAATGCCCATCAGGGAAACCTTTCTGCAAATTGGAGACAATCCATTCAGCCTCGGCTTCGCTCAGGAAGCGCTGCCAGGGCGGCATTGCAGTATCCGGGCGGCCATGCAGGATGATGGACTTGAGGTAATCGGCAGGTTTATCTTTTAAAGCTTCGGGCAGCAATGCAGGACCGAGACCGCCTTTGAGCGTCAAGCCATGGCAAGAACCGCAATCCTGGCGCACCAGCGTGACGAGTTCAGTCTGTCGGGCCACACCAATTGCTGCATTGCCTGCAACAGCATGATCGGCAGCAAAAACTGCTGCAGAGAGGGTCATTCCAAGTGCTGCCATGCCGGCAATGGCATATTTGGCGCATTGTTTTGATACGCACGGTTTTACAGACACTTCCAACCCCTTCAACATTTATTGCATACAGACACTTACATATTTTATTGTGCCTGAGAGACACACAGACCCGAAAGCCTGTGTGTCAACTCCGATACTTAAGCAGACACTTAGTTAGAGGCTAAAACCCACTCAGCCAATGTTTTGATATCAGCATCACTCACCCGGGGACCATTCGCCGGCATGGGGACCGGTCCCCATACACCAGTGCTGCCGCCCTTGATTTTATTGGAAAGCATTGCAACCGCATCCGCACTGCCTTTGTACTTCTTGGAAACGTCCTTGAACGCCGGGCCAAGCACCTTCTTGTCGAGACTATGACAAGCCATGCAGCCATTTTTTTGCGCCAGGTCAGCACCGCCTGCTGCGAATGCTGAATTACCACCGATCAACAGCGCAACCAGACCTGCACCTGCAGCCAAAACCGGAATGAGACGATTTTTCATCATGAACTTTCTTAGTAGATGTCGTGTTGTGTATTGTTGATGTTGAATTTGCCTGTTGGGGTAATCAATTTTGGATCCTTGATCACAGCTTTCAGTTTGCGTGTCTTGTCATCCACTACAACAATCGCTGACTGCTTGTCTTTAGCGCTCCATACCGAGAACCAGACTTCGTCACCAGCCTTGTTGTATTCAGGCTGTACAACACGCTTGGCGCCGTCGCCCAAGTTTGCCCATTCTGCGATTGGCAGAACGACAAAACCCTTGTCGAGCGCATTGATGTCATACACAGCAATCGACTGGCTCATCTTGGTATCCGGGTTCAATGGCGTATCGATCCACAGATTTTTCGATTTTGGATGTGTTTTGATGAACAAGGAACCGCCGCCTTGCCCTTTTACGGTTGCGACCACTTTCCAGGCCTGCGCCTTATGCTTGACCGGATCGGTACCAATCATCGAGATCGAATCGTCGCCCAAATGGCTGGTTGCCCAGACTGGACCAAACTTTGGATGCGTGAAGTTGGCGCCGCGTCCTGGGTGAGGTGTTTTGCCGACATCAACAATCGCCGCCATCTTGTCTTCCTTGGTGTCAACCACGGCAATCTTGTTCGATGCATTGGCAGCAACCATGAAGTAACGACCCGTTGAATCGAGACCGCCATCGTGCAGGAATTTTGCGCCATCAAGCGTAGTCATCTTCAGGTTTTTGATGTCCTTGTAATCGACCAGCATGATCTTGCCTGTTTCCTTGGCGTTGACCACGAATTCTGGACGGTAGTGCGACGCAACAATGGAAGCAACCCGCGGTTCTGGATGGTATTCGTTATCAACCGTCATCCCGCGCGTGGATACGACCTTCAGCGGTTTGAGCGTATCGCCTTCCATGATCACGAACTGCGGCGGCCAGTAATCGCCGGCAATCGCGTATTTATCCTCAAAGCCCTTGAACTTCGAAGTCTCGATCGAACGCGCTTCAAGACCAACTTTCATTTCTGCGACGCTGTCTGGTTTTTCCATCCACAAGTCGATCAGATTGATACGCGCATCACGACCGATCACGAACAGATAGCGACCCGATGCGGAAGTGCGGGAAATATGCACTGCATAGCCAGTCTTGACAATGTTGATGATTTTTTTGGTATCGCCGTCAATCAGCGCCACTTCGCCTGCATCGCGCAAAGTCGTCGAGAAGATATTGCTGATATTGAAGTTATTCATCTTCTTGGTCGGACGTTTTGCTACCGGAATAATTTCCTTCCAGGTTGCCTCCATGTCCTTCAAGCTGAATTCTGGCGGCACAGGTGGTTCCTGTTGAATGTAACGCGCCATCAAATCAACTTCTTTATCAGTAAGATCGCCTGAAGTGCCCCAGTTAGGCATACCCGCCGGCGAACCATAGTTGATGAATACCTTCAGGTAATCAGTCCCTTTGTCGAGCGTGATATCCGGAGTCAAGGGCTTTCCTGTTGCACCTTTGCGCAACACGCCGTGGCAACCAGCGCAACGCTGGAAATAAATCTGTTTGCCCATCTCGAACTCGGCCTTGGTCATCGGCGGCGCTTTAGGGTTGATGTTTTGATGCATCTCCTGATTGGCAAGTGGCGAACCGCCAGCCTGATATTTCAGCTCCGCATTGGCGTGCGGCTTAGCGTCTTCAGCAAAGGCAACACCAAGTGCCAATGGCAGCGCTGCAAGCAAGGCAGCAATAGGACGGATTAAAGGTTTTCTTAGCACCATTGTCATTTTTATTTCCCTTCTTGTTGAAAAATCAATTCTATGACTCGGATTTGCATTGAAAAAATAACACAAATACAAGCTTTTGAACGGGATTTACAGTTTTAATCGGTAATCGACAGTCTGGTTAAGACTGCCTTTTCGATCATTGTTAGAGTGCAATAGGCAATCCGATAACTCCTTAATACGTATCAATTTAATTCAGCGTGCTTAGCGTTAAATTGTTCACGAGCAAGCAAATAGTGATTCCAAAGCGGAATGACGCGTAAAAAATACAAAGGGGAAATCCTTGAGCAATTTAGTTTCAAATAAGCAACAATCCAATATCGTTCAGGATAAACCTCCGACAGGCATCGTATATCTGGTCGGTGCGGGTCCAGGCGACCCAGACTTATTGACACTGAAAGCAGCCAGATTACTGAAACAAGCCGACGTAGTGGTCTATGACAATCTGGTCAGTGATGGCGTTATCAGCCTGATTCACGACGGCGCTGAGAAAATCTATGTCGGCAAGGAAATGAATCGGCATACCTTGCCGCAAACCGAGATCAATCAGTTGCTGGTCACACTGGCCAAGGAAGGCAAGAAAGTAATTCGCCTGAAGGGTGGCGATCCCTTTATTTTCGGGCGCGGCGGAGAAGAGTTGGAAGTGCTGGCGGATCACGGCGTGGCTTTTGAAGTAGTCCCCGGCATCACTGCCGCCAGCGGCATTTCCTGCTATGCAGGCATCCCGCTCACCCACCGAGACTATGCACAGTCGTGCCTATTTACGACCGGCCACCTGAAAGACGGCTCACTCGACCTGGATTGGCAGTCTCTCGCAAGACAGAATCAGACCGTCGTGATTTATATGGGATTGGGTGCATTGAGCGAGATTGCGAAGCAACTGATCAAGCACGGCATGCCTGCCAGCATGCCTGCTGCCATCATTGAAAAAGGCACCAGCAGCCAGCAAAAGGTCATCGCCGGCACGCTGGAAACGCTGCCAGATCTGGTGCGCGCGCTGAATCTGAAATCACCCTCCCTGATCATCGTCGGCCAGGTCGTTGCATTAAACAAACGGCTGCAATGGTTTACGGGGATGCATGTAGCTCAAGCGATACAGGAAATTGCCTGAAATCAGGCCGCTTTCGGCTCCAGGTAATCCACCAGATTGTCTAGCGTGACTGCGGCGCGGCCTTTTTTCAGAGGCAAGCCAGGCTGAGTGCGATCAAGCGCCTGCACCTGACTTTTCTCATCGCAGCACAACACAATGGCATGTTCGGGCGGCGATAGATACAAGCCCACACATCTTCAAGCTTTTCGATAAATTTCGGATCACGCGAAACCTTGAAGCCGCGAACCAGATGTGGCTTCAAGCCTTTTGGCGCGCCAGTGACGCGAAACCGCTGGCCGCACTGACGCCGAGTTGCGGCAGCCATCGTACGCGTACTCCAGTGTGTAGCAGCTTCGGGCTTGCTCTCGGTGGTCAGCGCGACCAGACGCGCCACATCGACTTTGACAGGCGGAGCACCGCGCGGAAGGTCGCGCTCGATACCTGACAACCGCTGCTTGTGCATAGCGTTCGCGCCAGCGCCTGACTTGACCACGATCAACACCGAGCGCCATCGGCAATGTCCTTGTTTTGAAGGCCCTCTGACGCCGATGCAGCACGATGCGCGCGCGTAGCGCGAACTAGCTAGTTTGGCGTAATCCGATTCCGGTATGTCGACCTTCAACTGTTCATGCAAGCCGATCAGAAAATTGAGCCAGTCCATCGAATCGAGATCGACCTGATTGCGTAGCGACCGATTGCAGGGTGGATACAAGGATCGCCATGAGTTCCTGTCGGCTCATCTCCCCCTCCTTACTCAACTGATTGATATTAGTGCATCTCGATCACGCGAGAAAACGCTGCACATGAAAGACACGGCAAGGGCGCGGCGGACAATGCAAGAACTGGAAGTCGTACCGGAATGATGCTTCAATGCAAACCCAAGCGGAACGGGAGTATATTTTCAACCCGAGCAAACATGTGCGGCAAACACCATAAAAATTACCATACTCCTCTATTTTTAGTGAAATTTTTGTGCCTTCACTTTTTTCGCCTTGCGTGGCCGATGCATGACGTCCCCCGCTGCCTGAACTTGAAGTTGCTCCGGTCGCTGTAGGCGATCGCTGATCGCCCTGACGTAGGGAAATTTTTGCAACGCCAGCGCGACTTTCGATGTATCCACCACCGCCACCACCTGACCGCGCTTGACGGATTGTCCCAGCTTGATTTTCCACTACAGCAGTTTGCCGTGATCCATGTCGGAACCGAGAGCAGGCAAGTGAAATTCGATCATGGCTTGCCAAACAGTTTCTTGACCGCTGCGACGATACCCTGCCCTTGCGGCAACGCGGCCTCCTCCAAATGGCGCGGATAGGGAATCGAAACCTCGGCATCAGGCTCCTGCAATTTGGCAAATGCATTGCCGCTCATCGCCTTATCGGCTTTGATGTAGATACGCGATCAACCCTTGCGAACCGGCCCGCATCAACTTCAGCGCAGAAATTCTGCCAAATATGCTGTGCCGAATGCGAGAATTAACCATACATTCTGTCCATTTAAAAATGGATAGAATTCAGAAGCCTCCGAATTTCTCACATTCCTGCAAGGCGTCTCACCATGCTGCCAAAGATCGTGTGGGTGCTATTGCCGCTCTTGATATATGCAGTGTACGTCGCTGTGTTTGTATGGCGCGGGCGAGCACCGTCGCGCCTGGCGCTCAATGTGCAAACCAGTCTGCTGTTGATTGCCTATCTGCTGACGACGGCCAGCTTGGGCGTGTTCTGGGTGGCTAACCAGCAGTTGCCGGTGTTCGATTGGCACTACCTGTTCGGCTACGCCACACTACTGCTGGTCTCGGTGCATCTGATCTTCAACCTGCCGGTCGTGCTGAGCTGGCTGCGGCGCAAGCCGCCGAAGCAACCTGCCGGCGGCAGCAAGCGCGGCGGCAGGTTGGCGTTGGGCAAGGCGGCTGCCATCCTCGCTGTGCTGGGGGCGGCATTCTTGCTCGGCACGCGCCACGGCGCCAGTGAGCTGTCATTCCATTGGACAGCAGCCGACGACGTTCAATCGGGACCGGTGGATGCGGTGGTCCGCTACCACGAGTTCTCGTCAGAATCGCGCAGCAGCGTGTTCAAGCGCGCACCGGGCGTCGAATGGGGGGCACCGCCGGCATTCAAGCATTATCCTGACGTGCCGCGGGTCGCCCTCGATCAGGGAAAACCCGGAAAGTTCGGTCTGAGCGACGCACTGCGCGCCCCCGTTAAGCGAGCGCATCGCCTGCGTCTGGCCGAACTGGGTGAAATGCTATACCTGTCAGCCGGAATTACTGCGCGACGCGGCGGCAATGCGTTGCGGGCCGCTCCCTCATCCGGTGCCTTGTACCCCAGCGAACTCTACGTAGTGGTGCGTGAAATTGATGGCTTAGCTGCAGGACTTTATCACTATGACCCGGAACATCACCGCCTCGACGTTCTGAATACCGTACCAGCCGCCGAGACCGCCACATTCGGTGCGTCTCAGGCCAACCATGCCGATGCGGTAGTGCTGCTAACTGCGGTGTTCCGCCGCACCGGCTACAAGTACCGCAACCGCGCCTATCGCTATGCAGTAGCGGATACCGGCCACTTGCTCGAGAACCTGCGATTGGCCGGGCATACGGCGGGTATGCAGGCCAGCCTCATCGAGCGCTTCGACGAGGCGCTGGCAACCAAGGTCATCGGTGTTGATGGCGTCGAAGAGGGTGTACTGGCCATCATGACCTTGCAGCGGGCAACAGGTCTTCCAGCGCCCGGCGACAATCAATCACAAGCGACCCTCATCGCAGCGCCAGCCCCGGCTGTCACATCGATCGGCGTGACCGGCATGGTGCATCAGGCAACATCACTGCGCCTTGTACCCGATAATGTACCAGCCAGCACTCTCGTACTACCATCACCCGAGGCTGCATCCCAAGATGTGCACTACACCATCACCCATCGTCGAAGCAAGCGGCGCTTCCTCGCCAAACCGGTGCCGCTGTCGACACTGTCATCGATGCTGGCTGACATCGCGCTGCCGCCGCAACTGTCGGATGCGATCCGGATCAATTTGGTCGTCAACCGCGTTGAAGGACTGCAACCGGGCATTTATCGTTACCTCCGACAACACGCACTGGTTCTTGTGCGCGACGGCGAGTTCGCCGCTGCAGCGCAATCGGCAGCTTTATCCCAAGAAGTAATCGGCAACGCTGCTGTTGTGCTGGTATTGTCCGCCGACCGCCGGAGCATGTTCGCGGAAGGACCGCGCGGTTACCGCCACGCCTATCTCGAAGCTGGCATGATCGGAGAACGCTGGCTGCTCGGCGCAGTGGCACGCGGTCTGGCAGCCTGCCCGGTAGGCGCGTTTTACGATGACGAGGCGGCGGCGCTGATCGGCGTGGACCGCCTGCATCAATGGGTGCTGCACTTTGCGGCGCTTGGCTGGCCTGCGGATAAATAGCACCCGATCATGCAATTAATAGGGAAACCACCACATCTCAGTCGTATCCGGAAATTGGCCAGAACTGCGCATGATGCACCACCCATTCCTTACTCTTCGTGATTGAGAGCATCAAAAAAAACTCAATGCATTTTCTCAATAAAAAAGCCGCTTGAAGCAAGCGGCTTTTTTACAATTCTTGGCGGAAGGTGTGAGATTCGAACTCACGAAGGCTTTAACACCTCGCCAGTTTTCAAGACTGGTGCATTCAACCGCTCTGCCAACCTTCCGAAGCGGGAATTATACCTAATCCGCGACAAAATGAAATACATTCATAATGGATTCACCCTTAAAAATCCAAAAAAGACTTCATTCAACAAATAACAGGAACCATCATGCGGGAAAATTTGAGCGCACCCGCCAGCAGATCAGATGGGCATTACTCGCCATTCGAATTGCGGCTTTTTATCAACATGGCTTCAAAGTGATTTGCCGGGATTGGGGCCGAAAACAAATAGCCTTGCACCTCATCACAACCTGCTTGTTTAAAAAAAGCCAACTGCTCCATGTTCTCAACACCTTCGGCGATGACCTTGTGCTGCAATTGCTTGGCGATACCAATGATTGCGCTTGCAATCGCACATTCACTCGTGTCATGCGGGATGCCCATAGTGAACGAACGATCTATCTTGAGCGTATTAATTGGAAAACGCTTCAGATAGGAAAGACTTGAATAACCGGCACCAAAATCATCCAAGGACAAAGGCACACCGGATGCCGTAATATTTTCCATTATGGAGATCACGTGTTCAGCGCGATGCATCAACATGCTTTCAGTGATTTCCAGTTCCAGCCAGTCCGGCGTCAATGCATGGCGCTCCAATGCTGCCAATACCCGCCCCGGCAACGCCTGAGTAAATTCTCGCGCCGAGACATTCACCGCTATACGTATTGGCCTAATTCCGGCACGCAGCCAGACCGATGCCTGCTGACAGGCCGCCTCCAGCACCCCCCCTACTTGGGCCACCGGCCTGGTTTCTTCAGCAACCGGAATAAAATCACTTGACGGGATCATGCCACGCTCAGGATGCTGCCAGCGCACCAATGCTTCCACACCAATGATCTGGTTATTGGCAAGTTCAATTTTCGGCTGGTAGTAAAGCAGAAGCTCATTGTTAGCCACCAACGGGCAATTATGAAGATCAACAAGGAAATATCTTTGCGCAAAAAAACGGACACCTTGAACGGGTGTCCGCAATTTCATGACAAATAAAAAATTTTAATGCCCAAACGTGAAACGCCCATCAGCCACATCGATCCTGATCGTATCCTTAGGACCAAATTTTCCTTGCAGAATTATTTTGGATAAAGGATTTTCGATTTCATGCTGTATCGCCCGTTTCAGCGGCCGTGCACCATACACCGGATCGAAGCCTGCCTCCGCTATTTTATGCAGTGCAGCGTCGGAGACTTCGAGTGCCATTTCCATCTTCGCCAAACGCTGCTCGAGTATTTTCAACTGGATTTTCGCGATAGCGCCGATGTGCTTCTCGTCAAGCGCATGGAACACCACGATCTCATCAAGGCGATTGATGAACTCGGGCCGGAAATGGGTTTTCACCTCGGCCATCACTTCCATCTTCACCAAGGCCGGATCACTGCCCTCCATAGCCTGAATCTTGTGCGAGCCGAGATTGGAGGTCATCACGATCACCGTGTTCTTGAAATCCACAGTACGCCCCTGACCATCGGTCATGCGCCCATCGTCCAGCACCTGCAGTAACACATTAAAGACATCGTGATGCGCTTTCTCGACCTCATCGAGCAGGATGACGCAATACGGCTTGCGTCGCACCGCCTCGGTCAGATAACCACCTTCGTCATAGCCGACATAGCCCGGCGGCGCACCGATCAGGCGCGCTACCGAGTGTTTCTCCATGAATTCACTCATATCGATCCGGATCATCGACTCTTCGGTGTCGAACAGGAAAGTCGCCAACGCCTTGCACAACTCGGTTTTGCCGACACCGGTAGGCCCGAGGAACATGAAGGAACCATATGGTCGGTTCGGGTCGCCCAAGCCGGCACGCGAACGACGGATCGCATCCGACACCGCGACAATCGCCTCATGCTGACCAACCACGCGCTTGTGCAGATCGTCTTCCATGTGCAGCAGTTTTTCGCGCTCGCCCTGCATCATTTTCGACACCGGGATGCCGGTTGCACGCGACACCACGTCGGCGATTTCTTCCGCTCCGACCTGGGTGCGCAACAGTTTTGGCTTATCCGATGCCTGCTGGTCTGCCTGCGCATCCTGCTGCGCCTGCGCCTCCAGCGCCTTTTCCAACTCGATTAATTTGCCGTACTTCAACTCGGAGACTTTCTGCCAGTCGCTCTGGCGGGTAGCCTCCTCCATCTGCAGACGAATTTTCTCGATCTCCTCCTTGATATGGGTACTACCCTGCACGCTGGCCTTTTCCGCCTTCAGGATCTCCTCGAAATCGGCATACTCCCGCTCCAACTTGAGGATTTCATCCTCGATCAGGGTCAGCCGCTTCTGCGATGCTTCGTCCTTCTCCTTCTTCACCGCTTCGCGTTCGATTTTCAGCTGGATGATGCGGCGATCCAACTTGTCCATTACTTCCGGTTTCGAATCGATCTCGATCTTGATCTTGGATGCAGCTTCGTCTATCAGGTCAATCGCCTTGTCCGGCAGGAAACGGTCGGTGATATAGCGATGCGACAGCTCCGCTGCCGCAATGATGGCCGGGTCGGTGATCTCGACCCCATGGTGCAGCTCATATTTTTCCTTCAGGCCGCGCAGGATGGCGATGGTCGCTTCCACGCTCGGCTCATCGACAATAATTTTCTGGAAGCGCCGCTCCAGCGCCGCATCCTTCTCGACATATTTGCGGTATTCGTCCAGCGTAGTGGCGCCGACGCAATGCAGTTCGCCGCGCGCCAGCGCCGGCTTGAGCATATTGCCGGCATCCATCGCGCCCTCAGCCTTGCCGGCACCGACCATGGTGTGCAGTTCGTCGATGAAAACGATGGTCTGGCCTTCGTCCTGCGCCAACTCCTTGAGCACCGCCTTCAGCCGCTCTTCAAATTCGCCGCGGTATTTTGCGCCCGCCACCAGAGCAGCCATATCAAGGGAAAGAACGCGCTTGCCTTTCAGGCTGTCCGGCACCTCACCATTGATGATGCGCTGCGCCAAGCCTTCCACGATGGCTGTCTTACCCACGCCCGGCTCACCGATCAGAACCGGATTGTTCTTGGTGCGCCGTTGCAGCACCTGGATCGCGCGCCGGATTTCGTCATCGCGCCCGATCACCGGATCCAGCTTGCCCAACCTGGCGCGCTCGGTCAGGTCCAACGTGTATTTCTTGAGCGCCTCGCGCTGCCCTTCGGCTTCCTGCGAGTTGACATTGGCGCCGCCGCGCACCGCCGTGATCGCCGCCTCCAGCGCCTTGCGCGTCAGGCCGTTTTCGCGCGACAGCTTGCCGGCGTCGGACTTGTCATCCGCCATCGCCAGCAGCACCATTTCACTGGCGATGAACTGATCATTGCGTTTTTGCGCTTCCTTGTCGGCCAGATTGAGCAAGGACAATAACTCGCGCCCGACCTGCACCTCGCCGCCGGTACCGGACACTTTCGGCAGGCGTTCCAGCGAAGACCTCAGGGCAGACGTCAACCCGCCGACATTTACGCCGGCGCGCTGCAGGATCGAACGGGCGCTGCCGTCATCCTGATTCAGCAAGGCCGTCAGCAAATGCACCGGCTCGATATATTGATTGTCATTGCCGACCGCCAGACTCTGGGCGTCGGCCAGTGCTTCTTGCAATTTTGTAGTCAGTTTATCTTGCCGCATCAAATGCTCCCATTGGTTGAACACATGACATTAAAATTGGGCTAGACCGGCCTTTTTCAAGCAAAAAATATACTCATTAACAATCAAAATCCAATCGATGACTGGCATCCCGGCAGCACGGACACGATGATCGATACGACAGTCGCATCAATTAGCTGGCCGATAGCTTGTTTCCTGAATGAATACCCCATTTTTCCAGAGCATGATCATCTGATTCACGCGCATCGACCCAGCGCGCGCCGTCGGGCGTCTGCTCCTTCTTCCAGAACGGCGCAGCCGTTTTCAGATAATCCATGATAAATTCACAGGCGGCAAAAGCCTCGCCGCGGTGGGACGAGGTAATCGCGACCAGCACGATCTGATCCAGCGGCTTGAGCGGCCCGACGCGGTGGATCACCAGCGCATCAAAAAATTCCCAGCGTGCGCTGGCTTGCGCGACGATGTCCTGCAGCGACTTCTCGGTCATGCCGGGATAGTGCTCCAGTTCCATTTCCGCAACATCAGCCCCCTCATTCAAGTCGCGCACGGTGCCGACAAAAGTAACGATGGCGCCGACCTTCGGGTTCAGCGCACGCAGTTGAGCGACTTCGGTCGTCAGGTCGAAATCTTCGGTTTGGACACGGATAGGCATGATGATGTTTGTTTCTTTTCTGAGCTTAAGCAGGAACTGGCAATGGAATGCCTATTTTAGCCCGTCCGGGCGACAGAATCAGGAAGAATGAAAAGGGGCGAGGCCAATGATTATCGACTCGCCCAATTCAATTGGAATTGTCCTGCTGGCTGCCGCTTATTCCGACTTGCCGCCCAGCATGCCCTGCTTGAGCAAATTATCAGCCGGCTTGTCGCCCAACCAGATTTTCAGAAATGCGTTGTAGAAATTGAGGTCCGGCAAAACATCGCCGACCGTTTTGCCATTGACATGGATCTGCGTGCCGGAACCGGGAACCCAGTCCGTGGTGACCGTATCGCCCTTTTTAAGCGCTGGGATGGACGCGAAAATCTCGCCCATTTTCACCGTCTGGTTGAAGATTTTCGATTTCTCTGCCTTGTCGGAATTTGCATTCAGGCCTGTCATGAAACTCTGGCCAAAATCTTCGCTGCTGACGTCGCGCAACATCACGATCGTCAGGCGCCGCGGGCCGGTCGCCTCCATGATGTCGGGTACTGCGGACTTCTTTTCCGGCAGGTACAAGCCTGCGACATAAACTTTGAAAAATGCCTTGGTGCGGAGGCCGGCGCCATTGAGCTTCAACTCCTTGCTGGCCACACGAACCGTGTCATCCAGCTTCACTCCGGCGACTTCAAGCGCGAACACGCTCTGGCTGAACGCAAGCGCCAGACAACCCAAAGTCAACAACCGTTTGATGCGCAAATTTTTATGCATGATGTCTCCAGATTATTATTTGTTGATCAAGTCAAAATGACTAGCAGCTCGTCACTATCGAAGCGGCTGCAGTTGCAACTCATGCGCCGGCAATCCTTGCCATGGCGGATTGTTCGACGCCATGCAACACGAATTTCTGCCTTTGCGACTGAATCGGGGAAACCAGCGGCACCGCCACACTTCTGCTGCCGAGCTTGAATACGCTGACCACCTGCGCCAGATTGCCTGCCTGGTTCTGCATCGATTCGGCAGCCGCAGCGGACTCCGCCACCAGCGCCGCATTCTGCCGGGTGACTTCATCCATCTTGCTGATTGCGCGATTGATTTGTTCGATGCCGACACTCTGCTCCTGGCTGGCGGCAGCGATTTCAGCCATGATGTCGGTTACGTTCTTCACGCTGGCCACCACTTCGTCCATCGTGACGCCAGCCTGCCGCACCAATTTGCTGCCGGTCGCGACTTTCTCCACCGAGTCGCCGATCAGCGCCTTGATTTCCCTGGCGGCCGCGGCCGAACGCTGCGCCAGACTCCTGACTTCGGATGCAACCACGGCAAAGCCGCGCCCCTGTTCGCCGGCACGCGCAGCCTCCACCGCAGCATTCAAGGCCAGGATATTGGTCTGAAACGCAATGCCGTCGATCACGCCGATGATGTCGACGATTTTTCTGGATGAGCCGTTGATCGAACCCATGGTGTCGATCACCTGCGACACCACCGCACCGCCCTTGACGGCCACTTCCGAGGCTGAAGCCGCCAACTGATTGGCCTGATGCGCATTCTCGGCATTTTGTCGCACGGTATTAGTCAGTTGCAACATCGATGCGGCAGTCTGCTGCAGCGACCCGGCCTGTTGTTGCGTATGGGATGACAGGTCGTGATTGCCGCCGGCGATCTCGCTCGACGCCAATGCGATGGTTTCGGTGCCGGAGCGGACTTCACCGACGATCTTCGACAAGCTCTGATTCATATGCCTGAGCGCCAGCATCAGTGCGCCGGTTTCGTCATGGGTCTTGATCTCGATCTTGCTGGTCAGATCGCCCTCTGCCACGCATCTGGCGATCGCGACTGCCTCGTTGAGCGGACCGGTAATGCTGCGCGTCACCAGAAAGCCGACCAGCACGCTCAAGGTGCCGGCGATCAGCGCCAGAATCATGATCAACCATGCGGTGTGACGCGCTGCCAGTGTCGACCCCTCCCCGGCCTGCTCCATCTGGCTGTTCTGGTGCTGAATGAAGGTATCGAGCAGCACGAAGTATTTGGTCTGCAGCGGCCGTATCGAAAACAGCAGTTTCAGCATCGCCTCGTCTTTTCTATCCTCGTTGATGAGCGCCACAAAACCGCTCTGGGCCGGCAGAAACTTATCCCGCAAGGCCGTAATTTCCTTCAGGTAGGCGCGCCCTTTTTCATCGCTGATGATCTTGCCCAGCGTGCTGATGGCTTCATTGCTGCTTTTATTCTTGTCCTCGATGTTGGCGAGCTCCTTCCTGATTTGCCCGGCATCGCTCATCACCAGCACATTGAGCATATTGCGCGTGACTTCGCTCAGGTCGGCCTTGATCTGGTTCGCGATCAC
The DNA here is from genome assembly GCA_963837775.1 of uncultured beta proteobacterium. Classification (GTDB taxonomy): domain Bacteria; phylum Pseudomonadota; class Gammaproteobacteria; order Burkholderiales; family Burkholderiaceae_D; genus CAWIOX01. Next base: position 367,481 of record CAWIOX010000029.1, read on the forward strand.
CGTTTTTGGATAACGGTCTTTGATGATCAGCGTGATTTCACCATTCAGGCTGGCGATGCGCAGGTAAGCCAGGCTGGCCAGCATGATCAGCAATGCTATGACGACCCCGAAGCCGAGGGCCAGCCTTTGTCCGATACGCATTTTTTTGATATTCATCTTTTGCGAGCCTATGGCAGAACCCCCGATACCGGCGGGATTGTTAAGAAAATGGAGAGTGAAAAAATGCGCGGAAAACGATCCTGCAGGAATTTATTTGAGACTCACTATAGCAATTAGCCAGCAGCGCGGCATCGCGTTTAGTAGTGGGCTCACTCTAAATTTGGCACAGTCGTTCTTTTTTTCAGCATTCGTTACCGGTGCGGCATCGAACGATGCACGGTCAATCAGGAACTACTTTGGGGAGACAGGAATACGAACCGATGTTTGTGTCGGGCTGATGCCGAACGGCAGAACCACATCATGCATGGTTGACAGGTTTTATTTCCTGCGAACATCAAGCCGGGTGGCGCGCAAGCGTTTCCACCCGGCTTGATGCTTGATAACGGCTGCCTGAATCAGCCGCCCGTAACCGGCGGAAAGAATGCGACCTCGCAGCCTTCGCTGATCAGCGTTTCCGGCTCGGTCATCACCTGGTTGTAAGCCATGCGCAGCGAGCGGCCGGCAGCCAGCGCTTCGGCCCACGGGCCGCCGCGCTGGATCAGGAACTGGCGCACCTCGCCGACGGTGCGCACATGGTCCGGCAGGGAAACGGATTCCTGGCTGGTGCCGAGCAGTTCACGGACGCTGGCGAAAAAACGGAGTTGGATGTTCATTTCAGTAAAGCAATTCAGAAAAAGGAATGAAACGGACGCTGTCGCCGGCGGCGATGGTCTGGCCCGGAGGGTTGTCGATCAGGCCGTCGCCCCAGACGGTGGAGGTGAGCACGCCGGAACCCTGATGCGGGAACAGGTCGAGTCCGCCCTGCGCATTGATTCTGGCGCGCAGGAATTCGTTGCGGCGGTCGGCCTTGGGCCAGCTGAAATCGGCGCGCATCGCGTAGGCCTTGGGCGCGACCTCGTCCACCCCTTGCAGGCGCAGGATGAAGGGCCGCACGAACAGCAGAAAGGTCACGAAGCTCGACACCGGGTTGCCGGGCAGCCCGATGAAGAACGCGCTGCCATCCTTGCCGGCGCTGCGGTCGACTTCGCCAAACGCCAGCGGCTTGCCGGGCTTGATCGCGATCTGCCACAGGTTCAGGCGCCCTTCCGCCTCGACCGCCGGCTTGATGTGATCTTCCTCGCCGACCGAAACCCCGCCGGAGGTGATGATCAGATCGTGCTGTTGCGCGGCCACGCGCAGCGTGTCGCGGGTGGCGGCCAGCGTGTCGGGCACGATGCCGTAGTCGCTGATGTCGCAGCCGAGGTTTTCCAGCAGCCCGCGCAGGATGAATTTGTTCGAGTTGTAGATCGCGCCCGGCTTCAGTGCTTCGCCCGGCATCGCCAGCTCGTCGCCGGTGAAAAATACCGCGACGCGCAGCTTGCGCACCAGCGGCAGCGTGGCGAGGCCGACCGACGCGGCCAGACCCAGCTCCTGCCCGCGCAATCGGGTGCCGGCAGGCAGGATCACGCTGCCGGCGCGGATGTCTTCGCCGGCGCGGCGTATCCATTCGCCGGCGGGCGGCGCATGCTTGATGGTGACCTGGTCGCCGACCAGCTCGCACATTTCCTGCATCACCACCGCATCGGCGCCGTCGGGAATCATCGCGCCGGTGAAAATCCGCGCCGCAGTGCCGGGCTGCAAGGGCTGACCGACATGGCCGGCCGGGATGCGCTGGCTGACGCGTCAGCGTCGCCGCACCGCTGGCGCAATCGGCGGCGCGCACCGCATAACCGTCCATCTGGGTATTGTCTTTCGGCGGCACGTCGAGCTGCGAGCTTTGCGCGACGGCCAGGATGCGGCCGTTGGCGTCCAGCGTGGGCAAGGTGTCGATTTCAGTCACCGGCTTGGCGCCGGCCAGCAGCAGGCCCAAGGCTTCGGCCGCGCTCAACATGGGTTTCTTTTCGGTCATGATTTTGCTCTTCCTGACATCCGCAGCAGCGGTTTTCGGCATTATATATACTGCCGCCAGTAAAAATTAGAGCATCAATGAATACCTGCGGCTAATGCCCTGTTTCTACCTATACTCCCCTGTTTACTGCCATTTACAGGGTGTATTAATGGTGTGCAGCAGAGGCTGATTCTGCACATTCTGCCAACGCCCTCATCCCCGGCCCTTCTCCCGCGAGCGGGAGAAGGAGCAGTCCCCGAGTAGTTACAGGCCGGTATGTTGGGCGATGAACGCCTTCATCTGTCCGACATCGGCCGCCATCACGTCGAAGCGCTGCGGCAAGCGCTTCGATGTTCTCGAAACCGGCCGGGCGTTCGGCGTCGGTGCCCAGCGCTTCCAGGATGGTTTCGTTGAACTTGGCCGCCAGTGCGGTTTCCAGCACGATCATCGGCACGCCCGGCGTCAGGTGTTCGCGCGCGACCTTGACGCCGTCGGCGGTGTGGGTGTCGATCGTGATGCCGTATTCATCTTCGACGTCGCGGATGGTGTCGAGCCGGTCCTGATGGGTCGATTTGCCGGACACGAAGCCGTATTGCGCGACCTTCGCGAATTCGTCGCCGTCGCTGCCGGGCTTGCCGGACAGATCGAAGCCGCCGTCGGCTCTCGACTTTCTGGAACAGCGCGCGCACGCGGTCGCCGTCGCGCCCCAGCAGGTCAAAGATGAAGCGCTCGAAATTCGACGCCTTCGAGATGTCCATCGACGGGCTGCTGGTGTGGTAAGTCTCGGCCGACTTGCGCACCCGGTACACGCCGGTGCGGAAGAATTCGTCCAGCACGTCGTTCTCGTTGGTGGCGGCGACCAGCTTGTCGATCGGCAGGCCCATCATGCGCGCGATGTGGCCGGCGCAGATGTTGCCGAAATTGCCGGACGGCACCGTGAACGACACCTTTTGCTGGTTGCTGGTGGTGGCCAGCAGGTAGCCGCGGAAGTAGTACACCACTTGCGCGACCACGCGCGCCCAGTTGATCGAGTTGACGGTGCCGATCTTCTGGCGCGCCTTGAATTCGAGATCGTTGGAGACCGCCTTGACCATGTCCTGGCAATCGTCGAACACGCCTTCGACTGCGATATTGAAGATGTTCGGGTCTTGCAGGCTGAACATCTGGGCGCTCTGGAATGCGCTCATCTTCTTGTGCGGCGACAGCATGAAGACGCGGATGCCCTTCTTGCCGCGCATCGCGTATTCGGCTGCGCTGCCGGTGTCGCCGGAGGTCGCGCCGAAGATGTTCAGTTCGGCATCGTGCTTGGCCAGCGTGTATTCGAACAGGTTGCCCAGCAACTGCATCGCCATGTCCTTGAACGCCAGCGTCGGGCCGTTCGACAGCGCCTGCAGCATCAGCGTCCTGGCGCCGCCACGGCCGACGGTTTCTTCCAGCAGGTGCAACGGCGTGATCAGGCTGGCGTCGTCGCCTTCGCGCGCGTTGCAGTACACCGCGGCAGTGTAGGTCTTGCGCGTGATGGCATGCAGGTCGGCGTCCGGGATGTCGGTGGCGAATTTCTTCAGCACTTCGAATGCCAGATCCGCATACGACAGCTGTGCGCCAGGCATTGAGTTCGGCGCCTGTGACCTGCGGGTATTCGGCCGGCAGGTACAGGCCGCCATCCGGGGCCAGGCCGCCGAGCAGGATGTCGGAAAAGGATTGCGGTGCGGAAGGACTGGGCACGGCCGGAGCGGGTAGAGACGTATTGCATAAGTGTGGTCCAGGGCCGGCACCGGGTCAAAACGCATGCGTCAAACTGGCGCGATTTTGTACGATTTGGCGGCGGGCAGGCACAAATAGTTGGTTGGTGGGAGTCGGCGACTATTATAACTTCGGCGCCCCGATTGCGATGCGGGATTCCATGCACGCGCCGCCGATGCAAAAAGGGAGCCATCAGCTCCCTTTTCCCGAATTATTCCCTTCGCCAGCACGGAAAATATACTGGTGCCAGTATTAATTTATACCGTAATGAATACAATGCGGCAACTGCCATATTTTCAACCATACCCCCCTAACAAGCAGCATGATTGACGGTCACCACGTGGATCGCGAGGCCGCCGAGCGAGGTTTCCTTGTACTTGACCTGCATGTCGGCGCCGGTCTGGCGCATGGTTTCGATCACCTGATCGAGGCTGACGTAATGCGTGCCGTCGCCTTTCAGCGCCAGCGAAGCGGCGGTGATCGCCTTCACCGCGCCCATGCCGTTGCGCTCGATGCACGGGATCTGCACCAGCCCGCCGATCGGGTCGCAAGTCAGGCCCAGATGATGCTCGATGCCGATTTCGGCCGCGTTCTCGATCTGCTCGTTGCTGCCGCCGAGGGCGGCGACCAGGCCGGCGGCGGCCATCGCGCAGGCGACCCCGACTTCGCCCTGGCAGCCGACTTCGGCGCCGGAAATCGATGCATTGCGCTTGCACAGCATGCCGATCGCGGACGCCGTCAGCAGGAAGTCGCGCACGCCTTGCACCGGATCGCTGGGCAGGCAATCCTCGGCGTAATAGCGCAGCACCGCCGGAATGATGCCGGCCGCACCGTTGGTCGGCGCGGTGACGACCCGGCCGCCGGCGGCGTTTTCTTCATTGACCGCCATCGCATACAGGCTGACCCGGTGCAGCGCGTCATGCGGCAGCACATCGACCTGGTTTTCCCCGGCGTGCCACAGCGCGGCCGCGCGGCGCTTGACGTGCAAGCCGCCCGGCAATTCGCCCTGCTTCTTCAAGCCTTGCGCGATGCAGGCATGCATCACATCCCAGATCCGGTCCAGTCCGGCGTCCAGATGCCCGGCGCTGCAATGCACCAGCTCATTGGCGCGCAGCATGTCGGCGATGCGCAGCCCGCTGCTGCGGCCATGCTGCAGCAAGTCGACCATCGTGTCGAACGGATACGGCAATGCGACTGCGGCCGGCTTGGGCGGCGCTGCCACCTCTTCCGCACTGCAGATGAAGCCGCCGCCGGTCGAGTAATACACGGTTTCGGTGACGCTGCCGTCGGCCCGGGTCAGGCTGAAGCGCATCCCGTTCGGGTGCGCGGGCAGCACCTCTTTCTTGTGCCACAGCAGATCGCGCGCGGCATCGAAAGCGACCGCATGCTGCCCCAGCAGCACGATCTGGCCGCTGCTTTTGATCGCGGCCAGCTTGGCGCCGACCGAGTCCGGCGCAATCTCTTGCGGCGTCTCGCCCATCAGCCCCAGCAGCACCGCTGTGTCGGTCGCGTGCCCGACCCCGGTCAGCGCCAGCGAGCCATACAGCGCCGACCTGGATCCGGACCGCTTGCGCCAGCTCCGGGCATTCCAGCAGGAAACGGCGGGCGGCCAGCATCGGCCCCACCGTATGCGAACTGGACGGCCCGATGCCGATTTTGAAAAGGTCGAATACCCGCATGTCCATACTTGTCTCTTCTCCGTTATCTTGATGATGGCCCGCTCAGGTGGCGGGCTTATCTTACTTATGCCGCGTAGTTCAGCGCCGCCTGCTGCGCTGCGATGTTTTCCAGCATGTCGTCCACCATTTCGTCCAGCCCGATCTGCGCCTGCCAGCCCCAATCGGCGCGGGCGTGGGTGTCGTCCAGGCTTTGCGGCCAGCTGTCGGCGATGTCCTGCCGGCTGTCCGGCGCATAGCTGATCGCGAAGCGCGGCAATTTGCGCTGTATCGCCTGCGCCAGTTCGCGCGGATTGAAACTCAGGCCGGCGACATTATAGGAGGAGCGCACGCGTATCCTGGCCGCCGGCGCCTCCATCAATTCGATGGTGGCGCGGATCGCATCCGGCATATAAATCATCGGCAAGGTGGTGCCGGCACCGAGATAACTGGTGTAGCGGCCATCCCTTAAAGCCTCATGGAAAATCGCAATCGCATAATCGGTGGTGCCGCCGCCCGGTGGCGACTTGTAGCTGATGATGCCGGGATAACGGATGCTGCGCACGTCGACCCCGAATTTGGCGAAATAATACTCGCACAGGCGCTCGCCTGCCAGTTTGCTGATGCCGTAAATCGTGGTCGGGTCCATCACCGCCATTTGCGGCGTGTCCAGCGGCGGCGTATGCGGGCCGAACGCGGCAATCGAGGATGGCCAGAACACCCGCAGCGGCGTGCCGGCCGCGCCCCGTTCACGCGCGATTTCGAGGATGTTGAGCAAGCCATCCATGTTCAGGGTCCAGGCCTTGAGCGGCGCCTGCTCGCCGGTGACCGACAGCAAAGCTGCCAGCTGATAGACCTCAGTCACGCCATAGCTGGCGATCACCTGCGCCACCCGTGCGCTATCGAGCACATCCACCGTTTCATACGGGCTGGCGCCAAACAGGCTGCGTGCGCCGATGTCGGCCGCAATCACATTGCCGGCGCCATGCAACGCACGCAGAGCGTCCACCAGTTCGCTGCCGATTTGGCCGTTGGCGCCGATTACCAGAATTTTTTCCATTTTATTTCCCTTCTTCCCTCATTTTCGATCAGGCCAAGTTCGCGCCCTGCCTGGGCAAAGGCGGCCAGCGCCCGTTCCAGTTGCTCGGTGCTGTGCGCGGCGGATAACTGGACCCGCACCCGCGCCTGCCCCATCGGCACTACCGGATAGAAGAAACCCGTGACCAGCACGCCCAGCTCATACAGGCGGCGCGCAAACTGCTGCGCCACCTTGGCATCGAACAGCATCACCGGCACCACCGGATGCGTGCCGGGTTTGATGGTGAAACCCAAAGCGGCGATTTCGCGGCGGAACAGCGCGGTATTCGCATGCAGCCGGTCGCGCAACTCGGTCGACGCCGACAAGCGCTGCAGCACCGCCAGCGAGGCGCCGGCAATCGATGGCGCCAGCGTGTTGGAGAACAGATACGGGCGCGATTTCTGGCGCAGCATGTCGATCACTTCCTTGCGCGCTGCAGTAAAGCCGCCCATCGCGCCGCCCAGCGCCTTGCCCAGCGTGCCGGTGATGATGTCGATGCGTCCCATCACGCCATGATGCTCATGCGTGCCGCGTCCGGTCGCGCCCATGAAGCCGGACGCGTGACACTCGTCGATCATCACCAGCGCATCGTACTGATCGGCCAGGTCGCAGATCTTGTCGAGCTGCGCAATCGTGCCGTCCATCGAGAACACGCCGTCGGTCACGATCACCTTGTGGCGTTTGCCGGCAGCGACCGCGGCCTGCAATTGCAGTTCCAGGTCGGCCATGTCGTTGTGCTGATAGCGGTAGCGGCCCGCCTTGCACAGGCGGATGCCGTCGATGATCGAAGCGTGGTTCAGCGCGTCGGAGATGATCGCATCCTGCTCGTCGAACAGCGGCTCGAACACGCCGCCGTTGGCATCGAAGGCCGCCGCATACAGGATCGTGTCTTCCATCCCGAGGAAGTCGGACAACGCACGCTCCAGTTGCTTGTGCACGGTCTGGGTGCCGCAGATGAAGCGCACCGACGACAGGCCGTAGCCGAATTTTTCTGTCGCAGCGATCGACGCCTGCACCATAGCCTCGTCACCGGACAAGCCCAGATAATTGTTGGCACACATATTGATCAGGTGCGCGCCATCGTCGCACACCACTTCCGCGCCTTGGCGCGATGCGATCACGCGCTCCTGCTTGTACAAGCCATCATTGCGCAATTGTTCCAGACTGGCATTCAGTCCGGCGTAAAACGTATTCTTGTCACTCATGATTTCTCCCGGATGATGTATTCAATATTAGGGTCTGCGGACGCCATCTGCTAGTATGCAATTTACATTGCACTGCGTCATTTCCATTATTTCGAACTAAATTTCGATATAGTGGATATTAGACGTGAGCCATTAAACAATGCAAGCCCCTGCCATGAAAAAACCACACATCACCAATTCCCCGCCCGAAGTCGGCGCAACGCTGCAAAAACTGCGGCTGGAACGCGGCCTGACGCTGGAAGACCTGTCGCGCACCGCCGGCGTATCGAAGTCGATGCTGTCGCAGATCGAGCGCGAGAAAGCCAATCCGACCATCGCCGTCACCTGGCGTCTGGCCAATGCGCTCGGCGTCGACATCGCGGAATTGCTGTCCGGCGAATCGAAAACAGTCGAAACCATCCGCATGCTGGAGCCGCACGAAACCCCGACCCTGCCAGGCCAGCATGCCGGCTATGTATTGCGGATTCTGGGGCCGATGGAATTGGCAGGAAAATTCGAATGGTATGAATTGACGCTGGCAGCCGGCGGCACGCTGGCATCCAGTCCGCACGACCCCGGCACCACCGAGCACCTGACTCTGCTGTACGGGGCGATGGAAATCGAAGTCGGCAGCGAAAAGAAAAATCTGGACATCGGCGGCACCGCACGCTATCAGGCCGACCGCAATCACGCGATCCGCAATACCGGAAAAACGGAAGCGAAGGCCTTGCTGGTGGTCATCCATCGCTGACGCAGGGGCATTGTCAGTTAACCGCTTTTTTGATCGAGATCAATCATTCCGCAAGCATGCACAGGATATTCAAGCTATATTGACAACAGTAATGCTTTTTGGAAATATTTAGTCAAGCAGTACAAGCAGGCAAAAATTTGCATGTAATGCCCTCTCCGTTTGCCGGGGGTGGCCACCGTAGTCACCAATAGAGCATTACCCTGACTTCCCAAGGAGCCAGCTTGAATCCGTTCTTGGCATATCGATGGAATGACCTCCCGCGACTGATCGGCATGGTGCTGCTGTATGTGTTGCTTGCCAGGATCAGCTTCAGCTTCACCACCATACTCGACACTGTCACCATACTGTGGCTCCCCGGCGGCGTTGCGCTTGCCGCATTGCTGATTTACGGAAAAAAATTCTGGCCTGCCATCGTTGTCGGCGAATTTGCGGCCAACCTGCTGTCCGGCCAAACTCTGATCTCCTCCGGATTCATCACGATCGGCTCATCGCTGGAACCTCTGCTGGGTGCGTGGTTACTGACACGCAATGGCCGTTTCGATATTTCGATGCAGCGAATGGAAGATTTTTTCCGCCTGTTTATCCTTGCGGGATGCGTCAGTACCGGCGTCAGCGCCGTCAACGGCGTCCTCACCTTATGGGCTGCCGGGCTACTGACTACGGAGATGATTCCGACCAGCCTGCTGAACTGGTGGTTGGGCAATATGTTCAGCATCATCCTCATCACTCCCTGCATATTGATCTGGCGTGAACCGCTGCGCTTCAAACTTACAGCACAGGATCAGACCGAATATGCCGCTCTTTTTACGCTGGTCGTACTGGCAGGACTCATCTTGTTCCTTGGCTGGCTGCATGAGTCTATCGGCCAGTATGTGCCAGGATTTCTGCTGTTCATCTTCATGGTCTGGGCGGCGCTGCGTTTCGGCCGTCACGGCGTGATGCTGATCTTGTGTCCGACCCTGGTAATGGGCTTGTGGGGCCTGACACATGGCATCGGATATTTTCATCAGACAAAAATTGATATCGGGCTGGTTAACTTCTGGATCTATTTTTCGGCCCTCGCGGCGGTCGGCATGATTCTGGCAAGCAGCAACTACGAACGAAAAATAAAGGAAGCCGCCTTGCTGGCAAGCGAGTTGCGCTTTACTTCATTCATGGAAAACCTTCCAGGTCTCGCCCATATCAAGGATGCACAGCGGCGTTTCATTTACCTTAACAAGGAATACGGCAAAATACTCGGGGGCATGCCTTCGAGCTTTTTACACAAGACGATCAACGAGATCAATCCTGTCAATTTCCCTCCTGAAACCATGAAAATTGCCGGCACCGATGATGACTCGGTGCTATACGAGCATCGCCAGATTCAGAATGAATTCGATATCGGCGAAGGTCACGACAAACGTACCATGCTTTCGATCAAATTTCCGATTGCGGATCGCCATAACGGCCTGATGATAGGCAGCATTGCACTCGACATCACTGACCGCAAGCGCGCCGAAGCACGCGTCGACCGCCTGACACGGCTTTACCGCGCGCTGAACCAAATCAATCAGGGCATCATGCGGCTCTCGGACGAATCCGAACTGTTCCCGCTGGTCAGCAAGGCGGTGGTCGATTTCGGCAGTGTGAAAATGGTCTGGATCGGCCGCTTCGACGCGAACACTGAACATATCTTGCCCGTCACATGCCATGGTGCGGATTCGAACTACCTGGACGGCCTCGTGATCTCGGCCAGTGCCAGCGTACCGGAAGGGCGGGGGCCGACCGGCACCGCCTTCCGTGAAGGCCGCAGCGTGCTCATCAATGATCCTCAAACGAATGACATGACCAGACCCTGGCATGCGCTCATCAGGCTTCACAACCTGCATTCGATCGGCGCATTCCCGATCCAGCGCGCCAACAAGCCGTATGCGGTACTGACGGCATACAGCGAGCAGAGCGGCATCTTTGATGAGGAAACGGTTGAATTGCTGGAAAAAATGTCACGCGACGTCAGTTTTGCGCTCGACAATTTCGATCGTGAACAACAGCGCCGCATTGCACAAGACGCATGGCGCAGCAGCGAAGACCATTTCCGCGCCTTTTTCGAACGCTCGATGGTCGGCATGGCGACCAGCAGCCCGGAAAAAGGCTGGATCGAAGTCAATGACGCGCTATGCCTGATGCTCGGCTATACACGCGAGGAACTGCTGCGCACGACTTGGGCGGAGGTCACGCATCCGGAGGATCTGGACGCCGGCATTGCGCTGTTTGAACGGATGATGAAGGGCGAAATCGATGATTGCACATTGGACAAGCGCTACCTGCGCAAGGAAGGCGGCATCGTCCATGCCCATACCGCGGCCCGCTGCCTGCGCAAGAAGGACGGCAGCGTCGATTATTTCGTGGTGCTGGTTCAGGACACAACAGAACAGAAACTGTCTGACGAGCTGATCTGGAAGCAGGCCAACTTCGATCCGCTGACCGGCTTGCTGAACCGCCGCATGTTCCGTGATCGGCTCAAACAGGAGATCATCAAATCAAACCGTACACAGTTGCCGTTTGCAATGCTGTTCATCGACCTCGATCATTTCAAGGAAGTCAACGACACATTGGGACATGCCAAGGGCGACTTGCTGCTGGTCGAAGCGGCACACCGCATCAGTGGCAGCGTACGCGAAACCGATACGGTTGCGCGCCTGGGTGGGGATGAATTCATGATCATTCTGGCGCAATTGCCGGATACTGGCCAGGTAGAGCTGATTACACGGCACCTTCTGACACGACTGGCAGAAGCCTTCGACCTTGGCAGCGAATCGGTTTTCCTGTCGGCCAGCATTGGCATCACCTTCTATCCGGCCGATGCTACCGATGTCGAACAACTGACACGCAATGCCGACCAGGCAATGTATGTCGCCAAGAATCAGGGCCGCAACCGTTTCAGCTACTTCACCTACGCACTGCAGGAAGCGGCGCAGACACGTTTAAAGCTTATCAATGACATGCGTAACGCACTGACGGCGGGAGACCAGTTCATGGTTTATTTCCAGCCTATCGTGGACATGTCGAACCAGCAGATTTACAAGGCGGAAGCATTGATACGTTGGCAACACCCTGTCATGGGCATGATCAGCCCGGCCGAATTTATCCCTCTGGCAGAGGAGACCGGTCTCATCATAGAAATCGGCGACTGGGTATTCAGGCAATCGGCACAATGGGCCAGTCGCTGGGAAAAACTGACGCCGACAGGTCTGCGAATCAGTGTGAACATGTCCCCACTGCAATTCAGGGCCGACAACAACAGCACCGAAATGATGATCGATTATATGCACGCACTGGGCCTGACCGGACAAAGCATCATCATCGAAATTACCGAAGGCCTGCTGCTCAACGCCGAGTCCAATATCACTGACAAGCTGCTCAAATTCCGCGACGCCGGCATGCAGGTGGCGATCGATGACTTCGGCACCGGATATTCATCACTCTCATACCTGAAGAAATTCGATATCGACTATCTGAAGATAGACCAGTCTTTCGTGCGCAATATCGTGACCGATCCGGATGACATGGCGCTGTCGGAAGCGATTATCGTCATGGCACACAAATTGGGTCTGAAAGTCATTGCCGAAGGGGTGGAAACCGAACAGCAACGCGCGCTGCTGGCCGCGGCAGGCTGCGATTACGCCCAAGGCTACCTGTTCTCCCGCCCTGTCCCGCCATCAGAGTTTGCCGCCCTGCTCAAGCAGCCTGCGTTGACAAGCGCCTGCTGCAAATAAATCTGCGACACTTTTTTATAAAAACTGCCGTACCATCACGCCATCTGCAGCAATTCACGTATTTATGGCACATCTGAACAAACTCGTCTTCATCGACCTCGAAACCACCGGCGCCAACCCGATTAACGACCGCATTACCGAAATCGGCATCGTCTGCGTCGAAAATGGACAAGTCAGTCGCTGGTCATCCCTGGTCAACCCCGGTGTTCCCATCCCCCCTTTCATCCAGAATCTGACCGGCATCAACGATGCCATGGTACAAGATGCACCGGTCTTTCAAGCTCTGGCGGCAGACATCATCTCTTTGCTGGAAGGTGGCCTGTTCATTGCTCACAATGCCCGTTTTGATCACAGCTTCATGAAAAATGCCTTGAAAGCTGCCGGTCAAACGCTGGAGAATCAGGTGCTGTGCAGCGTCAAACTCTCGCGCAAGCTGTTCCCGCAACATGCAAAGCATAATCTGGACAGCATCATGGAACGCCATGGCCTGATCGCCGAAGCACGCCATCGGGCACTGGCCGATGCCGATCTGTTATGGCAATTCTGGCAAAAAATCCATGCCGAGCTTGACGCCGACAGACTGACTCAGGCCATCAATTCCTTGCTGCATCGGCCTGCCGCTGCTGACAATCCGAGCCATGAAATGCTGACCGGCATCCCCGACACACCGGGCGTCTACCTGCTCCATGGCGACAATGCAATGCCACTGTATGTCGGCAAAAGCCTCCATCTGCGGCGGCGCGTGCAATCCCATTTCAACGCCGACCAGCGCATTCCGAAAGGCATGCCCACATCACAACAAATAAAACAGGTCGAATGGCACGAGACCGCCGGCGAGATCGGCGCCTTGCTGCTCGAAGCCAAACTGATCAAAGAACTGCAGCCCAGCCACAATCGCGCACCGCACCGCAAGCGCGGCTTGTGTTCGTGGCAATTGCGGAAAAATGAAAACGGCATAACACAAGCGTTTCTGGCTTACGCGCATGAGATCGACTTCGCGCAGACTGACGGGTTATACGGCCTGTACAGCTCGAACAAAAAAGCCGATGCCGCCTTGCGTACACTGGCGAAAGAACATGCGCTGTGCCTGACTATGCTTGGACTCGAAGCTGGCGTTATCAATCAAGAAGATGGGATACAGCATGAAATGCGTATGGCAGCAGCATTTGCCGACTTGGAGCTGCAACCATGGCCTTTTGCCGGAGCGGTTGGCATGATTGAAAGCAACTCAGACAACACACGACAGGATCTGCATGTGGTGCACAACTGGTGTTGCCTGGGAACGGTTGCGTCAGAAGATGCGGCGCGAGAGTTGCTGCAGGGCAGCCCTGCGCGGCCGATATTCGACCGCGACACTTACACCGTGCTGCGACGCGCCCTGGCACTAGGCTTGGTAAGGGTGCAGGTGCTGTAATTACTTCAATATTATTCATCATCACGGAGCAACACTGCTCCGTGATGTGATGTCAAACCACTCTTACGCCAACTCTTCCGAGCGGATCTTGACCAGTGCACCGCGCACGGTTGCCAGCGCCTCGATTTTGGCAATCGCCGCATCGATGGTTTTCTCTTGCGTCTGATGGGTCAGGATGATGATGTCAGTCTCATGCTCGCCCTCGGCCGGTTCTTTCTGCAGCATCGCATCGACCGAAATTTTTGCATCGGCCAGAATGCTGGTCACATTCGCCAGCACGCCTGCTTCGTCGGCGACATGAATGCGCAGGTAATAACTGGTAGTCACTTCGCTCATCGGCATGATCTGTATATCGCTCATCGCATTCGGCTGGAACGCCAGATGCGGCACGCGATGCTCCGGATCAGCGGTCGCCAGACGGGTGATATCAACCAGGTCGGCGATGACCGCCGAGGCGGTAGGTTCGGAGCCGGCACCCTTGCCGTAGTACAAGGTCGGGCCAACAGCATCGCCCTGCACCAGTACTGCATTCATTGCGCCCTCAACATTGGCGATCAGGCGCTTGGCCGGAATCAGTGTCGGATGCACGCGCAATTCGATACCTTCCTTGCCATCGACTTGCTTGCGCTTGGCGATACCCAGCAACTTGATGCGATAGCCGAGTTGTTCTGCATACTGGATATCAATCCCTTGCAGCTTGGTGATGCCCTCGACGTACGCCTTGTCAAACTGGACCGGAATCCCGAATGCAATGGAAGCCATCAAAGTTGCCTTGTGCGCGGCATCCACCCCTTCGATATCGAAAGTCGGATCAGCTTCCGCGTAACCCAGGGCTTGCGCTTCTTTCAACACCGCATCAAAACTCAAGCCCTTGTCGCGCATTTCGGACAGGATGAAGTTGGTGGTGCCGTTGATGATGCCGGCCAGCCACTCGATGCGGTTGGCGGTCAGGCCTTCACGCAGCGCTTTGATGATCGGGATGCCGCCGGCGACTGCCGCCTCGAATGCAACCATCACGCCCTTGTCTTGCGCGGCCTTGAAGATCTCGTTGCCGTGCGTCGCCAGCAACGCCTTGTTGGCGGTGACGACGTGTTTGCCATTGGCGATCGCCTTCAGCACCAGGTCTTTGGCGATGCCGTAACCGCCGATCAGTTCGATGACGATATCGATGTCCGGATTGTTGACCACCAGGTTTGCGTCATTGACCACTTCGCACTCGCCATTGGTCAGTTCTTTCGCGCGCTCCGTGTTCAGGTCAGCCACCATCGTAATCTGGATCGCGCGACCGGCGCGCCGCATGATCTCTTCCTGGTTGCGCTTGAGGACGTTGAATGTGCCGGAACCGACGGTACCGATGCCTAATAAGCCTACTTTGATTGGTTTCATAATTTCAATGATGATTGAGCCACAGTGGACACGGGGTTCTGAGAGGATATCTTATTTCCCCTGTAAATTCTGGGGCGAGGTTGCTTAGGACGTACCATGCCGCTTGCGATAGCCGTCGAGGAAGCGCGCTATGCGCCCGATCGCATCGGTCAGATCATCCGCATTCGGCAGGAACACGACGCGGAAATGATCCGGTGCGATCCAGTTGAAACCGGTGCCCTGCACGATCAATACCCGCTCTTCTTCCAGCAACTCGTAAGCAAATTGCTGGTCGTCGGCAATCGGATACATCTTCGGGTCCAGGCGCGGAAACATGTAGAGGGCCGCTTTTGGCTTGACGCAGGTGACGCCTGGAATATCGGTCAACAGCTTGTGTGCCAGGTCGCGCTGTTTCAGCAGACGACCGCCGGGGCCGACCAGATCCTGAATGCTCTGGTAGCCGCCAAGCGCAGTCTGGATCGCGAATTGCCCTGGGGCATTGGCGCACAGACGCATCGACGCCAGCATGTTCAGGCCTTCAATGTAATCCTTGGCATGGCGCTTCTCGCCCGACACCACCATCCAGCCGGCACGGTAGCCGCAGGAACGGTAATTTTTCGACAAGCCATTGAGCGTCAGGAACAGCACATCGTCCGCCAGCGATGCCAGCGAGGTATGGGTCTCGCCCTCATACAGGGTTTTGTCGTAAATTTCGTCGGCAAAAATGATCAGCTGATGCTGACGAGCAACATCAACAATCTGTTGCAGCAATTCGACCGGATACAGCGCGCCGGTCGGATTGTTCGGATTGATGACGACGATGGCCTTGGTATGCGGCGTGATTTTTTTCTTGATGTCCTCGATGTCCGGATACCAGTCGGCCTGCTCGTCGCACACATAATGCACCGGCTTGCCGCCCGACAGGCTGACTGCAGCGGTCCACAACGGGTAATCAGGCGCCGGCACCAGCACTTCATCACCGGTATTCAACAAGGCATTCATGCCCATCACGATCAGCTCGGAGGCGCCGTTGCCGATGTAAATGTCTTCTATTGTCACGCCGGCGATTTTTTTTGCCTGGGTGTAATGCATGATCGCCTTGCGCGGCGCGAACATGCCCTTGGAATCGGTGTAACCGGCAGCGTTGTGCAGATTAAGGATCATGTCCTGCACGATCTCGTCAGGCGGATCGAAACCGAACACGGCCAAGTTGCCGATGTTCAATTTGATGATCTTGTGGCCCTCTTCTTCCATTTGCTTGGCTTTTTCCAAGACAGGGCCACGGATGTCATAACAGACATCCGCCAGTTTCTTCGATTTATGAATCGGTCGCACAGCTGCTTTCCTTGTCGTGTGGATGCAAAATGCGGCTTGCCATGTTGCAGCGCCAAAAATATCCATTCTGCCGAATGCGACCTGTTTTATCAATCTAAAACAGAGCTGCGAACAGAGATTAGAAGATAAAAACGCTACAATGCAGCATCTTTTTCCTCATATGACCGAATCATCACCTGAAAAGTGAAGATTCAGCAACTGAAACGCATCATGAAGCTCCACGCCACTCGCACACAACAATACCAAACTATCACCGCCTACGATGAAAACGGGGTGGAAATCAACGCTATACGCTTCAATCACAGCCTGATCGTATTGCCGGAATCGGCTCCGGTCGCCTGGCCGGTGACATCATTCGAAGCCTTGACCAGCGCCCATTTCGAGCAGATCAATGCCACCGGGCCGGATGTGGTGATTCTCGGCACCGGGTCGCGGCAGCGTTTTGCCCATCCAAGCTTGAGCACCGTACTCACCTCGCGCCGGGTCGGCGTCGAATGCATGGACAGCAAGGCTGCCTGCCGCACTTACAACATCCTGATGGCAGAGGGCCGCAAAGTGGCGCTGGCACTGATCATCGAAGACAGCGCCGACCATCCAATTAAAACAACAACACTCTGACATGACCGATTTGCATAAATCCAAGCCCTTCGTCTGGGCGCTGTTCATCTTGTTCTGCGTGCTGTGGCTATTCATGCTCGACGCACGCACGCTGGTTCCCACGGACGAAGGCCGCTACGCTGAAATGGCGCGGGAAATGGTGGCCAGCGGCGACTGGATCACGACCCGCCTGAATGGCATCAAGTATTTCGAGAAGCCGCCGCTGCAAACCTGGATGAACGCCATCACGTTTGAGCTGTTCGGCCTGGGTGACTGGCAAGCGCGCCTGTGGACCGGGCTGTGCGGCCTGTTTGGCATCGTGCTGACCTGGCACGCAGGTCGCCGCGTATTCAATGAACGGGTCGGCTTTTATGCCGGCGCCGTGCTGGCTTCGAGCTTCCTGTGGGCGGCGCTGGGGCATATCAACACGCTGGACATGGGCTTATCCAGCATGATGACCATCGCGCTGTGCGCACTGCTGATCGCCCAACGCGACACCGCCTCCGCTACCGAACGGCGCAACTGGATGCTGGCCTGCTGGGCCGGGATGGCGCTGGCAGTCTTGTCCAAGGGCTTGATCGGGCTGGTATTGCCGGGTGCGGTGCTGGTCATTTACTCTGTGGCAGCGCGCGATTTCGCGATCTGGAAACGCTTGCACATCGGCCGTGGCTTGCTGCTGTTTTTCGCGATCACCACCCCCTGGTTCGTGCTGGTATCGATCAAGAATCCGGAATTTCCGCAATTCTTCTTTATCCATGAACATTTCCAGCGCTTCCTGACCAAGACCCATCATCGCGAAGGACCGTGGCATTACTTTATCCCTCTGCTGATTCTCGGCATCGTGCCGTGGCTGGGCGTGCTGGCGCAAAGCCTGTTCGGCGGTTTGCGCGACGCCTCCGGCGCCACCTTCAAACCGAAGCGCATGTTGCTGATCTGGGCCGGCTTCATCTTTTTCTTTTTCAGCGTTTCGGGTTCCAAGCTACCGTCCTACATCCTGCCAATTTTCCCTGCGCTGGCGCTGCTGGTTGCCGCCTATTGGGAAACCGCAGGCCGCATCCAGCAAATGATCGCCGCCGGCTTGATAACGGCAATGGGGGTCGTCGGCTTGGCATTCGTGCCGGCTATCGCAAAACTCCCGAAGGAAGTGCTGGAAATTCCACTCTATGAAGCCTATCAGCCGTGGGTCGTAGTTGGCACGCTGAT
This sequence comes from uncultured beta proteobacterium, assembly GCA_963837775.1. Taxonomy (GTDB): domain Bacteria; phylum Pseudomonadota; class Gammaproteobacteria; order Burkholderiales; family Burkholderiaceae_D; genus CAWIOX01. The sequence goes on from CAWIOX010000029.1 coordinate 385,587, forward strand.
TGCAATTGTCGGCGGCATGCTGGCCTTATTCGCAGCCAAGCGCAATCAGCGCGACCTGTCTGCAGTGCTGCTGGCAATTACCGGCTTTCTCGCCGGACAAGTGCTGATGTTCGGCCACAATCCGCTGGGCCATTATGTATCCGGCCTGCCGCTGGTGCCTGCCATCAATGCGGAATTGACCCCAAGCACCAAGATTTATGCGCTCGCGCATTACGACCAGACGCTGCCGTTTTATCTGCGCCGCACCATGACACTGGTCGAAAATCCGGATGAATTCGAATTCGGCCTGAAACAAGAACCGCAACTGTGGTTGCCGACGCGCGAAGCATTCATCGCCGAATGGATTGCCGGACCGAAGGCCATTGCCATCACGCGCCCGGATGTGTATGCCGATTTGCAAAAACGCGGCGTACCGATGCGCGTCGTCACGCAGGATGCGCGGCGGGTCGTGATTGCCAGCGATGTGAAAAAATAAGCGCGACCGTCAACCTTTCCCAAACGAAATATCATCAATGAATCTATCCACCTTCGGCTTCCTCTTCGCGGGCATCTGCCTCAATGCAGTCGCACAACTCCTGCTCAAGGCCGGCACCAATGCAGTCGGCGACGATCCACCTGAACGCGCAGAACTGGTTTTCCACCGGCATCAAGCTGGCCACGCAACTGCCGATCATCGGCGGCCTGTCCTGCTATGTGATTTCGGTGCTGGTCTGGATCATCGGCTTGTCGCGGGTGGATGTGACGATTGCCTACCCTTTGTTATCGCTGGGCTACATCATCAATGCGATCGGCGCCTGGTATTTTCTGGGGGAGGTGGTTTCGCTGCAACGCATCCTGGCAATCGGCGTGATCATCGTCGGCGTCATCCTGCTGACCCGCAGCTGACCGTTAAAATTCAATGCTAATGAGGGAGTATCAGATAAAACATACCTCCTCCCGCACGTATATACTGCCTCTTTAAATATACCCATGGCAGTATATTTAAACATCAAAACACTGCTCAAAGCCTATCCGACATGACATCAAACGCTGCGCTGCCCTTCCTGCCCTTCTCCAAACCGACCATCGACGAGGCGACCATCGCCGCCGTCGCCGACGTGCTGCGTTCCGGCTGGATCACCAGCGGGCCGAAGGTGCAGGCCTTCGAGGCGCAATTGTCGGCCTATTTTGGCGGCCGCCCGGTGCGCACCTTCAATTCCGGCACCTGCACCATGGAAATCGCGTTGCGCATCGCCGGCATCGGTCCCGGTGACGAGGTGATCACGACGCCGATCTCCTGGGTCGCCACCGCCAACGTCATCATCGAAGTCGGCGCCACGCCGGTGTTTGCCGACATCGACCCGATCACCCGCAACATCGACCTGGACCAGCTCGAGGCCGCGATCACGCCGCGCTACCCGCGCCATCATCCCGGTCTACCTGTCCGGCCTGCCGGTCGACATGGACCGCTTGTATGCGATCGCAAAAAAATACAACTTGCGTGTGGTCGAAGACGCGGCGCAGGCGATCGGCTCCAGCTGGAAAGGCCGGCCGATCGGCTCTTTCGGCGACTTCGTGTCGTTCAGTTTTCAGGCCAACAAGAACATCACCACCTCGGAAGGCGGCTGCCTGGTGCTGAACAATGCCGAAGAAGCAAGATTGGCCGAAAAATATCGGCTGCAGGGCGTCACCCGCAGCGGCCTGGACGGGATTGATGTCGATGTGCTGGGCGGCAAATACAATATGACCGACATCGCTGCCGCCATCGGCCTCGGGCAATTCAGCCATCTGGAAGCGATTACCCGCCATCGGCGCGCATTGGCAAAACGCTACTTCGCCGGCTTCGGCCCGGATTTCGAAGCCAGCACAGGGGCGCAATTGCCGGTGGCGGATTTCGACAACACCAACTGGCACCTGTTCCAGATCATTCTGCCGGAGCATGTCAACCGCGCCGATTTCATGGCAAAAATGCAGGAGCACAACATCGGCATCGGTTATCACTATGCGCCGATCCATTTGTTCAGCCTGTACCGCGAACGCGGCTTCAAGGAAGGCATGTTCCCGGTCGCCGAACGTGTCGGCCGCCAGACCGTATCGCTGCCGATGTTCTACGCGATGTCGGAAAGCGATGTCGATCGCAGCGTTGCTGCAGTAAAATCCGTGCTCACTACATAAAAATATAAACCAGTCGCAGGAAGTAAAGAGGCCGAGGCTTCGCACTTTCTGTGCCTACTGTGGCCGTATAGACAACACATGAATCCAGAACTTTCCGTCGTCATCCCGATTTACAACGAAGAAGCCGGCCTCGCCAAACTCTACGCGCGCCTCTATCCTGCGCTCGATGCGCTGGGCTATTCCTACGAAATCATCTTCATCAACGATGGCAGCCGCGACAATTCCGCCGCCATTCTGGCCGACACAATTCCAGCTGCGCCCCGATGTCACGCGCGTTGTACTGCTAAACGGCAATTACGGCCAGCACATGGCCATCATGGCGGGCTTCGAAGCGACGCGCGGCGACATTACCGTCACGCTCGATGCCGATCTGCAAAATCCGCCGGAAGAAATCGGCAATCTGGTCGCCAAGATGCGCGAAGGCTATGATTACGTCGGTTCTGATCCGGCGCAAGCGGCAGGACTCTGCATGGCGCACCTATGCGTCCAAGGCGATGAACCGCCTGCGCCAGAAAATCACGCATATCAAGATCACCGACCAGGGCAATATGCTGCGCGCCTACAGCCGCAACGTGATCGATCTGATCAATCAGTGCACTGAAGTCAATACCTTCGTACCGGCGCTGGCCTATACCTTTGCACGCAAACCGACCGAGATCATGGTCGAACATGAGGAACGCGCTGCCGGCGAATCGAAATACTCGCTGTACAGCCTGATTCGTCTCAACTTCGACCTGATGACCGGCTTTTCGCTGGTGCCCTTGCAGATGTTCTCGATGCTCGGCATGTCTGCTCTCGATCGTCTCAGGCGGACTGGTCATGCTGCTGCTGATTCGCCGCTTTGTGCTGGGCGCGGAAGCCGAAGGGGTTTTTACGCTGTTTGCCGTCGTATTTTTCCTGATGGGCGTGATCCTGTTCGGAATCGGACTGGTCGGCGAATATGTCGGACGGATTTTCCAGCAAGTGCGCGGCAGACCGCAATATGTGGTTAAAACCGTGCTGCAACAGCAAGTCGCCAGCGCCAGATTGACGCAGCACCGGCAACGCTATCGGTGCCGCTATGAAAGCCGTCGTATTTGCCTATCACAACGTCGGCGTGCGCTGCCTGAAAGTGCTGCTGGCGCGTGGCGTGGAGGTCGCGCTGGTCGTCAGTCACGAAGACAATCCGGCCGAAACCATCTGGTTCGAATCGGTCGCCGCCCTGTGCCGGGAGCACGGCATCCCTTGCGTGACGCCCGCCGACCCGAGCGACGCCGGCGTTATTCGCACAGATACAGGCGTTGCAGCCGGACCTGATTTTCAGCTTTTACTATCGACACATGCTGCCGGTCGCGCTGCTGGCGCTGGCCCGGCATGGCGCATACAACATGCATGGCTCGCTGCTTCCCAAATACCGCGGCCGCGTGCCGGTCAACTGGGCCGTCCTGCATGGCGAAACTGAAACCGGCGCCACCTTGCACGAAATGGCGGCCAAACCCGATGCCGGCGCCATCATTGCCCAAACAGCGGTGCCGATTTTGCCGGACGACACGGCCCATGAAGTGTTCGGCAAACTGACGGTGGCCGCCGAACAAACCTTGTGGAATGCACTGCCAGCGATCCTCGCGGGACAGGTGCGCCGCAACTGCCGAACGACTTGTCGCAAGGCAGCTATTTCGGCGGCCGCAAACCGGAAGACGGCCGCATCGACTGGTCGCAAACGGCACAAGCGATATACAACCTACATCGCGCAGTCGCCCCGCCCTATCCCGGTGCGTTCACCGTTTTGGCAGAAAAAACCTACATCATCGGCACGGCACGGCTGGATCCGACTCCCCGCCCGGATTTGGCGTTAGGCTTGACCGTAGTGGATAATGTCATATTGGGCGTTTGCGGCGATGGCCGCGCGCTGATCATTCATGCGCTGTCATGCGACGGCCACAGCGTCTCGCCGCAAGAACTCGCCAAGCATTTGAAAAATTGAAGAAAAGTCAAAAACCATGAAAAAAGTCCTCATCCTCGGCGTCAACGGCTTCATCGGCCACCACCTGTCCAAGCGCATCCTGGAAACCACCGACTGGCATGTCTACGGCATGGACATGATGACGGACCGCATCAACGACCTGCTCGACAATCCGGAATACAAGTCGCGCATGCACTTCTTCGAGGGCGACATCACCATCAACAAGGAATGGGTCGAATACCATGTCAAGAAATGCGACGTCATCCTGCCGCTGGTAGCGATCGCGACACCATCGACTTACGTCAAGCAACCGCTGCGCGTGTTCGAACTGGATTTCGAAGCCAACCTGCCTATCGTGCGTTCCGCCGCCAAATACGGCAAGCATCTGGTGTTCCCGTCCACCTCCGAAGTCTATGGCATGTGCCACGATGACGAGTTCGATCCGGAAGAGTCCGAACTGATCTGCGGCCCGATCAACAAGCCGCGCTGGATCTACTCCTGTGCCAAGCAATTGATGGATCGCGTGATCTGGGGCTACGGCATGGAAGGCCTGAATTTCACGCTGTTCCGCCCGTTCAACTGGATCGGCGCCGGCCTCGATTCTATCCATACACCGAAAGAAGGCTCGTCGCGCGTGGTGACCCAATTCTTCGGCCACATCGTTCGCGGAGAGAATATCTCGCTGGTCGACGGCGGCGAGCAAAAGCGTGCGTTTACCCATATCGGTGACGGCATCGATGCATTGATGAAAATCATCGCCAACGAAAACGGCATCGCCAGCGGCAAGATCTACAACATCGGCAATCCGGTCAACAATTATTCGATCCGCGAACTGGCCGACATGATGCTGAAACTCGCGACCGAATACCCGGAATACGCCGACTCCGTCAAACAGGTACAATTGGTTGAAACCACTTCCGGCGCTTATTACGGCAAAGGCTATCAGGACGTGCAGAACCGCGTACCGAAGATCACCAATACCTGCGAAGAACTGAACTGGCAGCCAACCACAAACATGGCCGACACCTTGCGCAACATCTTCGACGCCTACCGTGGCCAAGTCGCCGAAGCCCGCGCACTGATGGATTGATACGGATTACCTTGCCTTCCATTACCTTAAAAATCGACGTCGATACCTACCGCGGCACCCGTGAAGGCGTGCCGAATTTGGTGCGCCTGCTGAAAAAACATCAGGCCAACGCCACCTTCCTGTTCTCGCTTGGCCCGGACCATACCGGCTGGGCCTTACGACGTGCATTCCGGCCCGGGTTTTTCAAGAAGGTGTCGCGCACCTCGGTAATTGAGCATTACGGTCTGAAGACCCTGATGTACGGCGTACTGCTGCCGGCACCCGATATCGGCCAGGACTGCGCTGCGGAAATGCGGGCCGCGCAAGATGCCGGTTTTGAATGCGGCATCCACACCTGGGATCATGTGGTCTGGCAAGACAATGTGCATGCTGCAGATGCGGCCTGGACCCAACGCCAGATGCAGCAGTCATTCGACCGTTTCAGCGCCATTTTCGGCCATGCACCGCGCACGCACGGCGCTGCCGGCTGGCAGATGAACGAATCCGCATTCAAGCAACTGGATACATTCGGCATCGCATATGCATCCGATGGACGGGCAATGCTGACTGAGTCAGGCACCTTGCTGGACCCTGCTGCGGGTCCACACAGGCTGAGTCTGAATGGCAAACCACTATCTTGCATTCAACTTCCCACCACGTTGCCAACGCTGGATGAGTTACTGGGTCGCACGATCGATGGCGAAGTCATTACCACGTCAAATATCGCCGCTACCCTACTCAAATTGACGGCCACACCACGCGATCATGTATACACCCTGCATGCAGAACTTGAAGGACAGAAACTTGCCCCCATCTTTGGCGAGTTACTGACCGGTTGGCACAAGCAAGGCTATGATTGCATTTCAATGGCAGAGCAATATCAGAAGAATCAAAGGCACCCCCCTACCGGTTCAGCCTGTCACTTGGGCTGAATTGCCGGGGCGATCCGGCCAGTTGATTGTGCAAGACGCTTAAACCTGGAAGTGCAGTAACAGTGGATTTGTCTTGCTGCGTTCGGTAGCGGTAATTGCAATGATCACAGAAATAACATCAGCCACATTTATTGCAAGCAAATAGCAGCACATTCACAGGAGACCGTCGTGACCGTAAGCGAAGTCGCTATAGACCAGACCGTACCGGATTTCACCGCTGCAATGACGAGCGGGAAGACCTTTCAGCTTTCCGAACAGCTCGGCAAAAATATCGTCTTGTTTTTTTACCCCAAGGACAACACGCCTGGCTGCACCACCGAAAGCATCGCATTCCGTGACCTGCATGCAGAATTTCAAAAAAACAACACTGAAATTTTCGGTATCAGTCGTGATAGCCTGCGTTCGCACGAAGGCTTCAAAGCCAAACTGGACATGCCTTTTGAACTCATTTCCGACCCAGAAGAAATGCTCTGTTCGCTGTTCAGGGTAATGAAAATGAAAAACATGTATGGAAAAACCGTGCGCGGCATTGAACGCAGCACCTTCGTCATTGACGCCACCGGCAAATTGGTGAAAGAATGGCGTGGAGTAAAGGTTGCAGGGCATGTTGATGACGTGCTGGAGTTTGTAAAAAATCTTGCTTAGGCAGATAATAAAAGCGGTACCATCCCGAGTTTCACGATCAATTACGACCAACACATTGAATCAAACAATTTCTTGCAGCAAGCCGTTTTGGAAAAGGCATTACGCCTATCCAGACGGCTTTTTTACTTGTGTTTTACGAAAAAGCGACCATTGGCCGCGCTCCCATCATCCCTCCCATCCGTTTGCGCGCCTTTCCTATATCTGGATTTCGGTGCTCACCAAACATTTTTAGACTGAGGTTCTGATGCCACTGCCCAAAATACCCAAAAAGCCCGGTACCTTGCTCGCACCGGCAGATTATCCAAAAGCGGTTAATCTCCAAACCTCCAAACCAACATTGAAAGCGGCCACACCTGCGCCAGAGAAAAAAATGACGCAAGCCGTTTCACCATTGCTGAAACCTGCAGCGCCGCCACAGAAAAAAACACAGACAGCCTCAACACCACTGAAAACAGTTGCAAACCAGCAGCAAAAAGTAACCACCATGGCGCCGGCACCAGAAGCACGCAGTAAGCGTACGACTAAAATCACCCCGCCCAAGCCTGCATTGACCAAGGAAAAAGCCGTAGATCTTCGCGCCAAGTCGAGTACCAGCCGTGAAGCGGATGAATCAGGCTTGAGCAAGCTGTTCGTGCTGGACACGAATGTCTTGATGCATGATCCGTCATCATTGTTCCGTTTTGAAGAACATGATGTCTATCTGCCAATGATGACATTAGAGGAACTGGACGACCACAAAAAAGGCATGTCCGAAGTTGCTCGCAATGCGCGCCAGGTATCCCGCTCACTTGACGCCTTGGTTGGCGCAGTTGCTGATCATGCAATAGAAGAAGGTATTCCCTTATCCAAGCTCGGCAATAAGGATGCCAAGGGCCGCCTGTATTTCCAGACCAAGCTGCAAAATGCCACACTGCCTGCCGGTTTGCCTGTCGGCAAAGCGGACAACCAGATACTCGGCGTTGTGCGCGCTCTTGGAGGCAGAACAACCCGGACCGCGCCATCGTGCTGGTCTCAAAAGACATCAACATGCGCATCAAGGCGCGCGCACTGGGTCTGCCGGCAGAAGACTACTTCAATGATCACGTACATGGAAGACACAGATCTGCTGTACTCAGGCATCCTGCAGTTGCCGGACGATTTCTGGAACAAGACATGCCAAAGGAATGGAGTCGTGGCAGGAGAGCAAAAATGGTACTGGTTATACGTTCTACCGCGTCACCGGTCCGTTCGTACCTTCCATGCTGCTCAATCAGTTCGTTTTCCTGGAACCGAAGAACTGGTGAAGCCCCATTCTATGCCCAGGTCAGACAAATTAATGGCAAAACAGCCGTTTTACAGACATTGCGTGACTACGCTCATGTCAAGAACAGCGTATGGGGAGTGATGGCACGCAATCGCGAACAGAATTTTGCACTGAATCTGCTGATGGATCCTGAATGTGATTTCGTCACTTTGCTGGGTCAGGCTGGCACTGGAAAAACATTGCTGGCACTTGCATCCGGCTTGGCGCAAGTATTGGAAACCAAACTTTACAACGAGATCATCGTGACCCGGGTGACTGTTCCTGTAGGTGAGGATATCGGTTTCCTGCCGGGAACCGAAGAAGAGAAGATGTCGCCATGGATGGGCGCATTCGACGACAATCTAGAAGTACTGAACAAATCGGACAACGAAGCCGGCGAATGGGGGCGGGCAGCGACCCAGGATCTGATTCGCTCACGCATCAAGATCAAGTCACTCAATTTCATGCGGGGCCGTACTTTTGTCAACAAGTTTCTGATCATTGACGAGGCACAAAATCTGACGCCGAAACAAGTGAAAACATTGGTCACGCGCGCTGGTCCGGGCACTAAAATCATATGCCTCGGCAATATCGCTCAGATCGACACACCCTACCTGACGGAAGGTTCCAGTGGCTTGACTTACGTTGTTGACGATTCAAGGGTTGGGCGCATAGCGGCCATGTAACGCTGGCACGCGGTGAGCGATCACGTCTTGCAGACCATGCAAGCGAGGTCTTGTAACATGCCCCTTGCTCATTGATAACGATTTGCCCATAACAAAAAGCCCGCTGAAAATTTCAGCGGGCTTTTTCATTATGGAACAAATTTATTACAGGATTTGCGTGCCAATCCACCAGGCGATTGCTGCAACAAAAGCCGATGCAGGAATAGTAAAAATCCATGCCCAGACAATATTACCGGCCACGCCCCAGCGCACAGCCGACATTTTTTGTGATGCACCAACCCCGACGATAGCACCAGTAATGGTATGCGTCGTGGAGACAGGAATGCCTATCGCAGTCGCTAGTAAACAGGGTTATCGCCCCCCCGGTTTCCGCGCAAAAACCACCGACCGGCTTCAGCTTCGTGATTTTTTGCCCCATGGTCTTAACAATGCGCCAACCCCCAAACAAAGTACCCAAACTAATCGCGCGTATAGCAGGAAATAATGACCCACAAAGGCAATGGATCCCCGGCAGCAGAATATCCTGAAGCGATCAGCAACATCCAGATGATGCCCATGGTCTTTTGTGCATCATTACCGCCGTGCCCCAAGCTGTACATGGAAGCCGACAGCAATTGCAGACGCCGAAACCATTTATCCACGCGACGCGGCGTGGATCGGACAAATACCCAAGAAACCAACAACATCATGATCGAACCGAAAATGAAGCCCAGCAAAGGCGAAAGTACGATAAAAGCGATGGTTTTGATCAAGCCCGCTGAAATCAGCGCATCAGTTCCGGATTTCGCGACTGCCGCGCCAACCAGCCCCCCGATCAGCGCATGGGATGAGGATGAAGGAATGCCGTAGTACCAAGTCAGCAAATTCCAGAAAATTGCTCCAACCAAAGCGCCAAAAACCACATAATGATCAACTACTTGAGGATCAATCGTGCCTTTTCCAACCGTCGTCGCCACTTTCAACTGGAAAATCAAAATTGCAATGAAATTGAATACCGCAGCCATGGCAACTGCCGTTTGCGGTTTGAGTACACCGGTCGATACGACTGTCGCAATAGCGTTCGCCGCATCATGAAAGCCATTCATGAAATCGAACAGCAGCGCCAGCGCAACCAGTAAGGCGAGGACATAAATGCTGATTTGAAGGGTGTGCATGAGATCCGTTTTGATTTTTATATGCGCCCCCTTGCCTGTAGTTGGGGGGCGTCGCAAACTATTGCTTATACATATCGTTCATGCTTCCTTTCTACGCATCAAGGACAGGCGAATACCATGAACGACTTGACTTACACTGAATACCGCTTAGGCATTCTCGACAATGATGCCCTCAATGATGTTGGAGACATCTTCACAACGGTCAGTCACGGTCTCAAGAATTTCGTAAATAGCCTTTAACTTGATCAGGTTACGCACATCAGGCTCATCCCGGAACAGTTTTGACATCGCAGCACGCATGACGTGGTCCGCATCGGATTCCAGGCGATCGATTTCCTTGCAAATCGTGAGAATTTGGCGTGAATTATCCATATTGTGCAAAAGAGCAACTGCCGACTGCACTTTTTCAGTGCAGGCCAGGCACAACTCGGCCAGACGCTTGGCTTCTGGCGTGATCGCCTTGATGTCATACAGGGAAATCGTCTGAGCGGCATCCTCCAGCAGATCAAGGATGTCATCCATCCGCGTGATCAATTGATGAATTTCATCACGATCAATCGGGGTGATGAAAGTCTTGTGCAATAGTTCAATGGTATCGTGAGTCACCTTATCAGCTTGTTTCTCGATGCCCTCAATGGCGTGTACGCGAATTTCAAGATCATCGAAATTGGTCATCAACTCGACCATTTCTTTTGCGCCTTTTACACATAACTCCGCGTGCTGGTTGAAAAGATCAAAAAATTTGCCCTCAGTGGGCATCAAACGTCCAAACATGTCGCTCTCTCTTCTGGTTAAGCGTTAAATCATTTAAGTAGGGCATTTTTTAATTCGCTGCCACAAACGAATTACGAATTTGAATCTCACTACGCAGTGTACAAGACCGGAGCATGGCCACCGATATCAATCGCCACCCTGGAATGACTGTGAGCCTGTGTAATTATCAAACTTGGTGTACTGTCCCATAAAGGTTAAACGGACGCTGCCGATAGGTCCATTACGCTGTTTGCCTATGATGATTTCAGCAGTCCCTTTATCCGGCGAGTCGGGATTGTAGACTTCATCACGATAAATGAACAGAATCACGTCGGCATCTTGCTCAATAGCCCCCGACTCACGTAAATCTGACATCACCGGGCGTTTATTGGGACGTTGTTCCAGAGAGCGATTTAACTGGGATAAAGCGATCACCGGGCAATTCAGTTCTTTCGCCAGCCCCTTCAAGCTACGTGATATCTCTGAAATCTCGGTAGCTCGATTTTCACCAGAACTGTTAGCGGACATCAGTTGCAAATAATCGATGATGATCAGGCCCAGTTTGCCGCACTGACGCGACAAGCGGCGTGAGCGAGCGCGCAATTCGATTGAATTCAACGCTGGCGTTTCGTCAATGTATAGTTGCGCGTCATTCATTTTCTGAATCGCATGCGTCAGACGTGGCCAGTCTTCATCGGCCAGGCGTCCAGTACGCAAACGATGCTGGTCCAGTCGTCCGACCGAACCCAGCATACGCATGGCAAGCTGCGCGCCGCCCATTTCCATCGAAAATACGGCTACAGGCAAACCGCTTTCAATCGCGACATGTTCCCCGATATTGATCGAAAAAGCAGTTTTACCCATTGATGGACGACCGGCCACAATCACCAGATCACCTGGTTGCAAACCTGATGTCATCCGATCAAGATCAGCAAACCCTGTCGGCACACCCGTAATGTCATTCTGATTATCGCGGTTGTATAGCTCGTCAATACGTTCGACCACCTGAGTCAGGAGGGGTTGGATCTCCTGAAAGCCCTGAGCGCCACGTGCGCCCTCTTCAGCTATTGCAAAAATTTTCGATTCCGCCTCATCAAGCAATTGTTTGACTTCCTTGCCTTGAGGATTGAATGCTTTTCCCGAAATATCATCGGCTACAGTAATGAGCTTACGTAATACACCGCGGTCGCGAACAATCTCCGCATAGCGACGAATATTGGCTGCAGATGGTGTATTTTGTGCCAGCGCATTCAAATAAGACAGACCACCAACCTCTTCTGCCTTACCTATGCTACTCAATGCTTCAAACACAGTAATCACATCAGCAGGTCTGGAGGCATTAATCAAGCGGACTATGCTCTGAAAAATAACACGATGATCATATCTGTAGAAATCATCATCGTGCATGAAATCTGCAATACGATCCCAAGCAGCATTATCAAGTAACAAGCCGCCAAGCACTGATTGCTCTGCCTCAATAGAATGTGGCGGTATACGAAGGGACTCTAACTGGGGATCGGTACGGTTATTCATGGCGCGAATTATACCTTCTTGCCAGATTAATCCACCTTGGTTCAACAGAATTTTCCATGGTTATCTACCCCAAATTCGACTATATACTGCCACCTCAAATCAGACAGTCGTCTAGTCTTTTTTGTCTATTGTCAGATTCATGCCCCAAACTTAATGTGGCGCATTCATTCTGACAAATATTTTTATAACTTACATGTGCATTAAGTAATGCACATTCATGGAAATGGTCTGAAATCAGAAGACATTTTGATACAACAACTCCAACGCTTCTCAGCGATATGCATCCATAATTTTTTAAAGCGGTGTAAGCTAAAGCATGATCGAAATATTGCAATCAGAAAACAAAATCATGAAGCAATTTATTTTTAATTAAACTGATTGGCATCAATATCACTACTAACTGCAATTATTGACGCGGAGGAAATATGTATCAAAAAATTCTTATACCGACGGACGGGTCAGCTATTTCCAACTCGGCAGCACATGCCGGCGTTGAATTTGCAAAACAAATCAATGCGGAGGTCATCGCCCTCTACATTGCCCCTGAATATCAATATCCAATTTACGTAGAGATCATTCCACCGAGTTACCCTACCGAAGCAGAGTATGAAGCATCCATGCTTAAAGCAGGTGAGATACATCTCAAGATGATTAAAGATGAAGCCTTAGCATCAGGCTTGAAATTTACAGAATTAACAATATTTTCTGATAACACCGCTGCTCAAATTATTCATACCGCTGAAGACTGCAAATGTGATCTAATCTTCATGGGTTCACACGGTCGCGGTGGATGGGGGCACTTACTTCTCGGAAGTGTCACCACAAAAGTACTGTCTTTGTGCCAGATACCAGTACTGGTATATCGATTAAAAAAATGATGGATGACAACTTTAGAGGCAATGGAATGGACGCCCCTTCCGGGAGCGGCATCGAAGTGCTTATAGTGGAAATAGACAAGTCCACTAGAGGAAGAGATGGGTGTCCATTCCATTACCTCTCTTTACTCACTTCTTGCATGCAAACATGCATTCAGGCTCCTTGGAACTTTGGACTGAACATTCATAGATAAGTGGTCGTATTCCAAATTTTGAAACTTGAAGCTGTCTCGCAATGATTTCACCTGAATTTATCAAGCTTCCAGCCGAAACATCGCGATTTTGATGATGTTCTCAGCTGTTCCTGTCAGGATTTCGACATTTTTTGCGAGCCGGTGGAAATTGCCTGGCCAAGCATAGATTCGCTTGACAATCCAGCGCTTTGACAATATCACAAAGGTGTTCTTGATCTTGGTGGAATGTGGAACTTGAATTGCAATTCACTTTCGACGAATATCACCAGACACCCTGTAAACGGCATCTGCAAGGAATACCTTCACGGTAGCGCTACTCGTTCAAATACGGCTGGCGCTTAGTATCATGCATGTTGGCTGTGTGTGCCGCACGTGCAGTAAATTGCTCCGAATATCCACGATGTAGTGGCACTTCGCCCCTTCACTTTTTTACCACCGCCGATCCATTTTTTACCGACGTAAATCATCTTCACAATCTGTGAATCAATGTATCGGCTTACTGCCTCTATCACTTGGGATAAAGAAACCTTTTATCATTGCCCATTCACCTGACTTCAAGTCACTTGGCCCATTTTTCATACTGAAAATATAAAAATATTACTTTTCACACAAAACTATTACGAGACAGCTTCTTAATGTGCTAAATGACAAAACAGCAAGTATCCAGCCCAGAAATTTAACAAAACTCCCTTCAGATTGCATCAATAAAATTATTGTGATCAGAGTATCGTTAAAAATGCAACATAAGGCACTCAACAACACTAACTTTCAATTGAGCAAGCCTCAAAAAGAATAGCCAACCAACCCAGACTGACATCTGGCACCAAGAGTCTAATGCAACGAGGCAAGATTTATGACCAGCAATTAAATATTGTTGTTTTTGCAATTTAATCCTTTAAAATTGCAAAAAAAACACTACAGTTACTTTGTGATATGTGTTTAATCGTTGGTGCATCAAGCAGAACAAATATCAGGTAACCACGGACCGAGAGGCTGAAATAGTATAGTGTCACTATTGGGCCATGAGGGAAATTGATCGCATTTCACTATTAGGGTTAAATCTAAAAAAACGTCAATAGATTACCTCACCGCAAGTGGAATGATGCACTCATATTGCCGCTCAACATTGCTTTAAATTCACTGGAGACGATCATGGCCTTCTCACAAGAATTAAAACCGAATCCAAGTTTCTCGCAACATCAACTCACCAGCGCCGAAGCAGGTAGACAATGCCAAGGCAAATTATGGTCGAACTTAAAAGACATATGTGACCTGCTGAAAATTGCAATCGCAGCTCCGATAGCACAAGAAGAATTACTATTCCAGCATATTCAGTTCAAAGCTGGTCAGCGCATTCATACTATCGGACAAATTTTTGAGGCACTGTATATCGTCCATTCTGGCTTTTTGAAAACCGTACTCATTAATGAATTTGGCAATGAACAAGTGCTCAATTTTCCGATGAAAGGAGATTTACTGGGAATAGATGGCATACATACCAAACGATATACTTCAGAAGTTGTCGCGTTGTCTGACTGCGATTTGATCTTACTTCCATTCAGAAAGCTCATTGTGTTAGGACGCACACACATAGAACTTGAATTTACCATGTACGACGTAATGAGTCGGGAACTGGCACGAGAACAAGCAATGGTAGGCATGCTAGGTGCATTGAGCGCGGAAGCCAGAGTTGCTCGATTTTTAGTTTTGCTCTCCGAGCGATTTTCTCAGATGGGATACTCAAGTAAATTATTCAATTTACGAATGACACGACAAGAAATTGGCAGTTATTTGGGATTAACACTTGAAACGGTAAGTCGCACACTTTCCGCCTTTAATGAGCTTGGATTGATCTCAGTCAATCAGCGGGCAATAGAAATTAAAAATATAAATGAGTTGAAGGGCATCCATCGAATCCCTTCGCCCAAATCATTATCCAAACAAATTTTAGCCAATACTACCAAACCCCCATCCCGAAGAGAATATGCGGCACAAAAAATTACAGAATCCAAAAATATAGAAATGTGAGATCGAAAAAAATTAAAAGCAACTATTTAATTGAAAAAATTGGAATTTTATTTTAGTTTTCACTAAGCAAAAAAAATCCCCAGCATGCTGGGGATCAATTTATCTCGCTGTAGTCAGCGTTAGATAGGTGCAATGTTCGATGCTTGCTTGCCTTTAGGGCCAGTAGTCACATCGAAAGAAACACGTTGGTTCTCTTGAAGAGATTTAAAGCCGTTTGATTGAATCGCTGAAAAATGCGCAAACAAATCTTCTCCGCCTTCATCTGGAGTGATGAAGCCAAAGCCTTTAGAATCATTGAACCATTTTACGATACCAGTTGCCATTACAATTTCCTATTTCAGTTAAGTGGGCAGTTGCCCGTTAAATCGTTTGAAGCAAGAAAGAAATGACAGGCTAATACTGCACCACTACCTCGAATCTCAACGATAGCGTTAATTATACCTGATAAAACCATAAATGCACAGCCCGCCATTTATAATGCAGGGCGATTATATAAAGGGGCAATTATTCAGGTCCAGCAATGCCCCCCTCCAAATAGCCAACATTCCAACCGACTTTCAGTCGCTTGCTGGCAATGCCGAGCAAGGCCGCTTTGACCGGAAAACTAGTGATGTAATAGCGATGCTCCACACTGACGCGACCAGTACTGTTTCTACCGATGATCTCTCGCGTCGATCGATCATAATCAAACTGCGCAGCCCGCTCCAGCGCTGGTTTTATTCCTGTAGTCAGTCAACGTCATCGACCACCAGGCAGCATCGGCATTCAATCCGACCGCAATTCTTTTCTGTCTAGATATGATCCCAGTATGGACGATCCAGCTTTACGGCTTCGGCCAAACTGGGCGCTGTCCTTCGCACGCAATAATTCCGGCATGACGATGATCTCGTTGGTCGCCTTGAACTGCCCACGCCGCTCCGCCAGCGATGAGCAGAGCCCACTGATCCAGTGCATGAAAAATGCGTCTAACTGTTTCGCATTAAGCGATGAAAAGGCTCGCCCAAACGTATCGTGCGCGGCAATACCATTGGCAAGCAGCAGGTTCTGGCGCCAATGGCTGCCAGCAACATTTTTCCAGTTGATATGCACACTCACGAGTACATGGATCGTTCAATTCTTCGAACGCTTCAAGCGCTTCGAACAGCGGCCATCTCGCCACCCAAATATCGGAAGTAAGCGCCTTTTGGAACCAATTTCTTAACTATGAGATAGCACCTACATCATGCAATCGCCTGCAACAGTGATCAGTCGATATATACCCCCACATCATGCTAATACACAAAAACCCGAATCAACCAGCAAAGATCAAACAACCTGGAAAACGGGTTACAAATAGCAAATAAGGAAAGCAATGTTCGAATATTTTAAATGCAAAAAAAACCGTTAGTGACTTACATCACTAACGGTCTATATACTGGTGCGGCTGGCAGGAATTGAACCCACGACCCCTTGGTTCGTAGCCAAGTACTCTATCCAGCTGAGCTACAGCCGCAAAAACTTATTATATCGCAAATTTTTCTTTTAATAAAACTTACTTTGCATTATAAAATAATTACCACTTAAATCTTATATGAATATGCAATTAAAACCACATAAGCAACTTCAAAAAACTGGTGCGGCTGGCAGGAATTGAACCCACGACCCCTTGGTTCGTAGCCAAGTACTCTATCCAACTGAGCTACAGCCGCAATTTATTACAAGTTGGCGGAGACTGAGGGATTCGAACCCTCGATACAGGTTTAAGCCCATATGCTTCCTTAGCAGGGAAGTGCCTTCGACCACTCGGCCAAGTCTCCACGTTTCAGCGTTAATCACCTGCTGCAACGAGGAAAAGATGATAGCTTCTCAAATGCATTTGGTCAAGGGAACTATGTCATCAAATCCAAAATTTCGAGACTATTTATGCATTTTCCAAATCAAATGCTTTATGCAATGCACGCACGGCCAATTCCATATATTTCTCATCGATCAAAACAGAAATCTTAATCTCGGATGTAGAAATCATCTGAATATTAATACCTTCCTCCGATAATGTGCGAAACATTTGCGAGGCGATGCCAACGTGGCTGCGCATACCAACACCAACGACGGAGACTTTAGATACCTTGGAATCGCCGACAATACTGGCTGCATCGATGTGTTCTTTGACCTCAGCACCAAGAACATCCATAGCCTTTACATACTCTCCGCGCGGCACGGTAAACGTAAAATCCGTTTTACCCTCAACTGACTGATTTTGAATGATCATGTCAACTTCAATATTTGCATCGGCAATCGGCCCAAGAATCTGATACGCGATGCCTGGCTTGTCAGGAACGCCCAATACTGTAATTTTTGCTTCATCACGATTAAACGCAATACCGGAAATAACGGCTTGTTCCATATGTGTATCTTCCTCAAACGAAATCAGGGTGCCGGAAGCAGCTTCTTCTTCCAGCGGAATCATTGGATCGGTCAGCGATGACAGGACTCGTGTTGGCATTCGGTAATTACCGGCGAATTCCACGGAGCGAATTTGCAACACCTTCGAGCCAAGCGATGCCAGCTCCAACATCTCTTCAAACGTAACTGTTTTAAGACGACGTGCTTCCGAAACAACTCGCGGGTCCGTCGTATAGACACCATCCACGTCGGTAAAAATCATGCACTCAGCTGCCTTCAAGGCGGCTGCAACCGCCACTGCAGACGTATCCGAGCCGCCACGCCCCAAAGTTGCGATATTGCCGCCCTCGTCCACACCTTGAAAACCGGTGACGATAACGATTTTTCCTGAATCCAGATCACGCCGTATCTTGACATCATCAATCGACTGAATCCGTGCCTTAGTAAAGGCGGAATCAGTCCTGATTGGCACTTGCCAGCCAGCATAAGATACGGATTGCTTGCCAATAGCCAGAAGAGCCATCGATAACAATCCAACCGATACTTGCTCACCGGTAGATGCAATCATGTCGAGTTCACGAGGATCAGGCTGCGCCATGATTTCTTTCGCGAGTCCGATGAGACGATTCGTCTCGCCAGACATCGCGGAAGGCACTACGACAATTTGATGGCCTGCGTCATGCCATTTGGCGACGCGTTTTGCAACATTTTTGATGCGTTCTGTTGAACCCATCGAAGTGCCGCCGTATTTGTGGACAATTAAAGCCATAAGAAGTAAAAAGAGCGCAAAAAAAATGGAAAAATGATGGGAAACGTGCGTTTGACTTTACATGTTGCAGCGCAAAAAAACAAGTGGTAGAAAATAAATCTCAACCAGAAATATTCTCTATTAGCTCGACTGCCAGCGAAAGTTGATGCGCAATCCTGGTCCATCACTAAAGCAGTGGCAATCCATACCGACGCCAGCCACAAACAAAAGTTTGCCGGCGGCAGTGTCTACTATAGGCAATCGTTCACGCTCCCAAGCCGGCACATCACGGGCCTGGAAGTGAGATTTCAGACTTTTCGTCGGCCGATTCAGCGCCAATTTCAACCTCTCCCCGCCAGAACGCAAACGTATTGATAATATTTGAGTTCGCAACCACTCTACATCCACCCCCTGCTCTGCAGCCTCAAAATGCATGATTCCACCAAAATGTGGGAACATCATTGTAGCCGCCCCATCCCATTGAAATAATTGAGATGGCGTGCTTAATCCGGCATCATCCAATCTCGACGTGATAAATATGCGATCACGGTAACGACGTATATTGCAATCAGCATGCGTCACACAAAGTTGCGCGTCAGGTCGAGCCTCCAGCAATTGCGTACGCATTTCACTCAACCAAGAAGTTGACGGCATCCGGATGCCGCGCAAACCAAACCAATAGCGAAACAAGTTATAACTACGGTCCTCACTCAACGTCCGAAGTTGATTGACATCAATACACTCACCCTCCTGGCATTGCACCAGATCTTGCGCGGCCAATTCAATTAAAAGTCGTTGCGCCGACTGAGCATGTTGTGCCGTTCTTGCAAAACGCTCCTGAAAACCAGGAAAACATTCCGCCAATGACGGCATCACTTTATGTCGTAAAGCATTACGTGCATAACGGGTATCAGCATTGGATTCATCATCAATAAAAGCAATGCCCTCACTAACCGCATAACAGTCAAGGTCTTCACGCGTCAACGTCAACAGTGGGCGCGCCATCACCAAATTGGTATCACCGAGCAAGTCTGGTGCGACATTGGCTGCATCCATGCCTGATAGCCCAGCCATACCAGTGCCACGTAATAATTGCAGCAATACCGTCTCCGCCTGATCATCCTGATGGTGCGCGGTCAACAACAATGAAACATGATACTCCCGGCACAAATCACCTAATGCTGCATAGCGCTTATTGCGCGCAGCCTCTTCTGTACCA
Source organism: uncultured beta proteobacterium (assembly GCA_963837775.1). Classification (GTDB taxonomy): domain Bacteria; phylum Pseudomonadota; class Gammaproteobacteria; order Burkholderiales; family Burkholderiaceae_D; genus CAWIOX01. The sequence goes on from CAWIOX010000029.1 coordinate 405,183, forward strand.
CCTTTATCATTTTTTTCCACGCTAACGTGGCGCGAGTCAAAGATAACTCCTGAAGAAACACACTCAGCGTGACAGTGCTCAAGCCACGCATCGGCATTAGGGCTAATCCCATGATGAACATGAAAGGCATGCAATGCAATGCCGTGCTTAGCGGTGTATTTTTTAGCCACTCGCAGTAAAACTGAAGAATCGAGACCGCCACTATAGGCAATGCCGATTGCGCCCATCGACTTGGGCTGGCTATCCACCTCTGTTGAATATGGTGCGAAAGATGCTACCTGTGCGTTTATCCGCGTTGATGCAACTGAAACAATAATGCGCGCCTGAATATTTTCAAGCGCGCATGAAAAGGCGTCGTCAATCAACGCTGCCTGCATATTTCTCACTAGCTTACTCCGAAGGCAAAATTTCCTTAAACTTCCCGTAACTCATTAATTTTTCATGCCTCGCCGTTAACAAGTCCTTGGTTTTCACCCCCTGGAATTGACGCAAGGTATCAGCCAGTGCACGCTTGAGCATTGATGCCATCTGCTTTGGGTCGCGGTGAGCGCCACCCAAAGGCTCATTAATGATCTTATCGATCAAACCCATCGCCTTCAGGCGATGGGCAGTCAAACCTAACGCCTCCGCTGCATCCGAAGCACGCTCTGCTGTTTTCCACAAAATGGATGCACAACCTTCTGGTGAAATCACTGAATATGTCGCATATTGCAACATCAACACGGCATCACCAACTGCGATAGCAAGCGCACCACCAGAACCACCTTCGCCAATGATGGTCGCAATTAATGGCACTTTCAACTCAGCCATCACATAAAGGTTATGCCCGATAGCCTCCGACTGCCCTCTCTCCTCTGCATCAATGCCGGGAAATGCGCCTGGCGTATCGACAAATGTGAAAATCGGTAAACCAAATTTCTCAGCCACTTTCATAAGACGCATCGCCTTGCGATAGCCTTCAGGTTTTGGCATGCCAAAATTACGCAGTGCACGCTCTTTGGTATCACGGCCTTTCTGATGGCCAATCACCATGCAGGCTTGCCCATTGAAACGCGCCAAACCGCCGACTATGGATAAATCATCTGCATAGCTCCGGTCGCCATGCAACTCATGAAAATCTGTGAAAATTTCATTCACATAATCCATCGTATAAGGACGCTGGGGATGACGAGCAATCTGCGAAACTTGCCAAGGTGTTAATTTCGCATAGACATCTTTGGTTAATGTTTGACTCTTCTTAGACAAACGATCTATCTCTTCCGAGATATCAACCGCAGAATCATCCTGCACAAAACGGAGTTCTTCAATTTTTGTTTCGAGCTCTGCAATTTGCTGCTCAAAATTAAGGAAAGTAATTTTACTCATCGTATCTCCTTCGCAATCTAATAGGAGGTGGATATTTATTCAATATTCAACCGGAACGGGGTCGAGGCTGCGCCACAAATACCATGTAGCAACAGTGCGCCAAGGGTCCCAATTAGCGGCCACTTCACGCGCATCGCTACGTGAAACCGGCTCACCTGAAAAATAATTCGTGCTAATACCTTTCAACAAACCTAGGTCATCCAAAGGCAATATATTAGGTCGGACCAGATTAAATATCAAAAACATCTCCGCTGTCCAGCGCCCTATACCACGAATTTGTACCAATTCAGCAATAACATCTTCGTCATCCATCTCAGCCCATTTGTCTGCATGAACGCGCCTGGTTTTGAAATGGTCAGCCAAGTCCAAAATATATTCGGTCTTGCGTTTAGGTAAGCCGCATTCCGAGAGCCCCTCTTGACCAGCTTTCAATATCTGCATAGGCGTACATTTCGGGCATGCAAGCAACAAACGCTGCCAAATTGTTTCAGCCGACTTGATAGAAATTTGCTGCCCGATAATCGATCTCGCCAGCGTCTTGAATGGCTCCCCACGCCCGACCAAATACAAATCCCCAAATTGCGGGATAAGCTTATTCATGATGCGGTCGCGTTTCATCAACTCCATCTTGGCCTGCTCCCAATAATCAGGAATGGCCAAACCATCCACTATCAATGGTGCCATCATATGCGACGCCATTCAGTAATGCCTCCCGCCTTATCCTCCAAGACAACCCCTTGAGCAAGCAAATCCGCACGGATGCGATCTGATTCAGCAAAGTTTTTAGCTACTTTGGCTATAGCTCTTGCATTGATCATCGACTGGATATCTGCTTCTACGCTGGACACAATATCTTTTCCTACACCAAAATCTCCAGCGACCGCCCTTCCCTTCAGGAAATCGTCTGCCTTTCTTTGCAGAAGGCCTATGATAGCGGCCAAACCTTGCAATTGCCTCGCCAAAGCCGCGGATTTATTTTTATTAACCTCATTAGCCAAATCAAACAGTACAGAAATAGCGATAGGCGTATTGAAATCATCCCGCATAGCGTCAACAAAACGCAACGCATGTGCCTCCTCCCAATCCAGCGACTCCGCATCAGGAATGACTTGTTTCAATGCTATATAAAGACGCGTCAACGCTCCTTTAGCATCATCCAAGTGGGCGTCAGAATAATTGAGTGGGCTCCGATAGTGGGCTCGCAAGATAAAAAAACGGACAACTTCAGGGTCGTATTGTTTCAATACATCACGTATGGTGAAAAAATTACCTAGTGATTTCGACATTTTTTCATTGTCAACACGTATGAAGCCATTGTGCATCCAATAATTCACAAAAATGTGCTGATGTGCGCCTTCTGATTGTGCAATCTCATTTTCATGATGCGGGAATTGTAAATCCTGGCCACCGCCATGGATATCAAACTGCTCACCTAACAACTCCTCAGACATCGCAGAGCATTCAATATGCCATCCTGGTCGCCCTTTACCCCACGGTGAATCCCATTTCACCTCATCAGGCTCAAATTCTTTCGAGGTTTTCCATAACACGAAATCAAGCGGATCACGTTTCCCTGCATTAACATCAACACGCTCTCCAGCGCGCAGATCATCCAGCGTTTTCCCTGACAACTTGCCATAACCAACAAAATCACGTACAGAATAATTAACATCGCCATCATCAGCCTTATAGGCTAAACCGTTTTTTTCAAGTTTTTCAATCAAGCGCAACATCTGCGGTATGTAGTCAGTCGCACGTGGTTCGTGATCTGGCTTTTGCACTCCCAAGGCGGCCGCATCCTCATCCATAGCTGCTATGAATCGCCGGGTCAACTGGGAAATAGTTTCTCCATTTTCTACCGCGCGCCGGATGATTTTATCGTCTATATCAGTCACATTACGCACATAGGTCACATCGTATCCAGAGACGCGTAGCCATCGTTGCACCATATCAAACACCACCATCACACGGGCATGACCAAGATGGCAGTAGTCATAAACGGTCATACCGCAAACATACATGCGGACTTTGCCAGGTTGTATAGGGGTGAAAATCTGTTTTTCACGCACAAGCGTGTTGTAAATCTTTTGAGGGCTCATGGAGGGCTTACCTGTTTCGACCGAGGGATTATATGCATTACAAAAAAAGCAATGTTACTGATTAGCTTTTAAACACGCGCCATCTTTGCTGCGAGGCCTCAAAGTCCTCTTTGTAATGCATATTTGATAGAATGGGATTTTCATTGAAGTATAACATTGATAAATTTATGTCCCTTGTACATCGCAATGCATTGAATCGGCCTGGCTTTCGTATTTTAGGGCAAATTATCTCAATTTCAGGTTTGCTTAGCACACTTTCCGCAACGCCTGTATTTGCCGATGAATTAACAGATGTGAATAAATTGGTTCGTACAGGGCAGTTTGGCGAAGCCATCAGCAAAGCTGACACGTTTATACTGCAGCATCCACGCGACGCACAAATGCGCTTCCTAAAAGGGCTGATCCTTACCGAGCAAAATAAGTCTACGGAAGCTATCGCAACTTTCACTAAACTAACAGAAGACTTTCCCAGCTTACCGGAACCCTACAACAATCTTGCAGTTCTATTCGCATCCATCGGCCAATATGAAAAAGCACGTGCCGCACTGGAGATGGCGATACGCACCAATCCGACTTATGCAACGGCCCAAGAAAATCTGGGCGATGTGTATGCAAAGCTGGCAAGTCAAGCTTACGACAAGGCATTGCAACTCGATTCAGCCAACACCGGCGCCAAGACAAAACTGACACTGGTTCGGACTCTGATAGGCAATGCAACCGGTGGCACAAATCCAAAAGCTCCCTCAACAAATACGCCCTCTGCGAGCACGAAACCTGTTGCAGCGCCCGTGATCACGGCAACAGCTACACCAGTCACCCAAAAATCCATTGCTCCCACAGTAAAACAAGAGCCGTCAAAAGTAATTACAAAAACTGAAATTGCTACCAAGGCCTCACCGAAACCAGAACTCAAGCCTGCAGAGAAGCCGACTCCAAAACCAGAAAATAGTGGCGAGGCGGATAAAAAAGCTGTGTTGAGCGCAGTTAATGGCTGGGCAAACGCATGGAGTACGCAAGATATGAAGGGATATCTTGGTTACTATGGAAATGACTTCCAAACGCCAAAAGGTATCTCACGCAAAGCCTGGGCCGATGAGCGTCATGCCCGCATTGAAGGCAAAAACAAAATTGATATCAAGATTGAGTCTCCGCAAGTGGCTATAGCAGGCAACACTGCCACGGTAAAATTTCGCCAAAGCTATATTTCCAACCGTTTTACTGCCAATAGCCGCAAAACCCTAGTATTAATGAAGCAAGGTGGAAAATGGCAAATCCAGCAAGAGCGTACAGGGAGCTGATGTCATATTTCGCAACAAACAAGCGCTCAAGAAAATTCGTTGGGCGCATTTTATTTCTATGCTTCCTTTGCCTGCAGCTATCAAGCGGCTTGATGACAACAACTGCCGCCGTAGCGTCCGCAGCACCTGCCTGGATTGCGGCAAAACCTGATCCTGATATGCTGCTAATAGAGATATACAAAGATCTTTCATCTAATAATTTACGCCAAGCACAAATAAAAGCAGACAAATTGGTGGAGATCTACCCCAACTTTCGCTTGGGCCATTTGATCCGAGGTGATTTGCTGCTGATGCATGCTCGAGCCGTCAAGACTTTTGGCGCAGCAAAAGATGCCCCCCCAGACAAACTTAAGGATTTGCGGGAAGAAGCCATTGCTCGCTTGAATGCGTTACATGAAAGACCTGATCCCAACTTGGTGCCTCGCTCAGTACTACAGTTAAGAAATGATCAAAAACATGTATTGGTTGTAGACACAAAACGCTCCCGCCTGTACGTCTACCAGAATCAGGGCAATCAGTTAAAATTATTAACTGATTACTATGTTTCACAGGGCAAATTAGGCGCCAACAAGCTCAAGGAAGGCGATCAAAAGACGCCTATTGGCATTTATTACATCACAGGCCGCTTATCCAAAACACGACTGCCTGACTTTTATGGCTCCGGTGCCTTGCCAATCAATTACCCAAATGAATGGGATAAAATTAACGGCCGTAACGGCTCTGGCATTTGGCTGCACGGCACTTCTTCCGACAGTTTCAGTCGTCCGCCACTCGCCTCAGATGGTTGTGTCGTTTTAAACAACCAAGATTTGCAACAATTATTTTCCTCAGTTGAAATTGGCAAAACACCTGTCGTCATCAGTGAGCAAGTTGAATTTATCAACAAGAAAAAATGGGATGCAGAACGCAATATTGCAACAAACCTAACAGAATCTTGGCGAGTAGCTACTGAAAGTAGGAATACTAACCGCTTATTAGACAGCTATTCGCAGCAGTTCAAGTCTGAAAGTGGTGAAAATTTAAAGACTTGGTTCGCAAAGAACCAGCAGTCATCGACCGGAACCACGCAGCAAACAATCACACTGCGTGATGTTTCGCTGTTTAACTACCCGGGGAAAAGTGACATGATCGTCGGCACTTTTACACTAGACACTCAGTCTGGGAAATCAATAAAATCCCTTCGTAAACGCCAATATTGGGCAAAAGAAGGCTCGCAATGGAAAATTGTTTACGAAGGCAATATTTAAGGAACTCATAATGCAAAATTCACGCCGTCATTTCTTCGCAATAGTTACTGGACTAACGCTCGCCAGCACATTCAATTTGACGCAGGCAGCAGAAACACCTCACGTTTTACTAAAAACCAATATGGGTGAAATCGTGCTAGAACTGTACCCGGAAAAAGCTCCGAAATCAGTAGCCAATTTTCTCCAATATGTGAAAAATGGCCACTACAACGGCACAATTTTTCATCGCGTCATTACGGATTTCATGATCCAGGGTGGCGGGTTTGACAAGAATCTGCAGCAAAAACCGACAAGTGTGCCGATTGAAAACGAAGCCAAGAATGGTCTCAAGAATGTAAACTACAGCATTGCGATGGCACGTACTGGCGACCCGCACTCAGCGACAGCACAATTTTTTATTAATACGAACAATAATCGCCCCCTCGACTACCCCAGCCAAGATGGATGGGGTTATGCGGTATTTGGCAAAGTCATCAAAGGCGCCGAAGTAGTTGATAAGATCAAATCCGTCGCTGTGGGCAACCAGGGCATGCATCAGAACGTCCCGACCGTACCTGTGGTGATCGAATCTGCTGCAATCACCAAATAACTCTACTCAACTTATATAACCACCTATTCCATAAGGATTCTCATGGCTGTCATCCTCACCACCAATCACGGCAATATTACAATTGATCTCGACATAGAAAAAGCGCCAAAAACTGTTGCAAATTTTCTGACCTACGTCAATTCCGGCCATTATGCCGGCACGATTTTTCATCGCATTATTGATGGTTTCATGATTCAGGGTGGCGGCTTCGAGCCCGGGATGAAACAAAAGCCAACCAACGCCCCAGTCGAAAACGAAGCCAAGAACGGCCTCAAGAATGTGCCTTACACGCTGGCAATGGCACGCACCTCCGACCCGCACTCCGCCTCATCCCAGTTCTTCATCAACATCAAGAACAATGACTTCCTCGACTACCCAGGTCAGGACGGCTGGGGCTACTGCGTTTTTGGCAAAGTGATAGAAGGCATGGACGTCGTCGACAAGATCAAAGCGGTCAAAACAACCCGTGCCGGCATGTTCGCTGATGTACCAGTGGAAGATGTCATCATCGAAAAAGCTGAAGTGGTGTAAATAGCATTTCATAGCAACCGTATTGCACTAATTCACCAGGAACGATTCGTTCATGAAACTTGCCGTCTCCACGGTTAAAGCGCAACATGAGATGGTTGCGCTTTTTATTTCTGACCTTCACTTGCACGCGGCATTACCACGCACAACGCAGGCATTTTTTGATTTCCTGCACCAGCACGCAATGCAAGCACGTCAGTTATATTTGCTCGGTGACATATTTGAATACTGGGCGGGGGACGACGATATTTCCAGCCCCTTCAACCAGAGCGTGATAGCAGAGATTCGCACTGTCAGCGATGCCGGCATCGATGTATTCTGGATAGCAGGAAATCGCGACTTTCTGGTCGGCGCTGATTTCGCCAAAGCCAGTGGGGCAACTTTCTTACCAGACCCTTTTGTCGCCAAGATAGCCGGGCACCGCATCACGTTAACGCACGGCGATGCACAATGCACTGACGACTTGGCTTACATGGCTTTTCGCAGTCAAGTACGCGAGCGGTCTTGGCAGACACAATTCCTGGCTATGCCGCTGGCACAACGCAAAACCATCATCGAAGGGCTACGCAATGGCAGCCGACACCAGCAGCAAAACAAATCCCAAACCATCATGGATGTCAATGCTGCTGCCGTCGATTCCCTGCTCAACAGTAACGGCACCTCCATCATGATTCACGGACACACGCACCGACCCGCCTGCCATATTGTCGCTCATGGTGATCACCCGCATATACGATATGTATTACCAGATTGGGAATGCGACATTCCCCTTCAGCGTGGTGGCTGGATAGGTATCGATACAACGGGCGCGATCCGGCGCTTCGCACTCAATGGTACAGAACAGGTATAAAGTGTTGACTTACAGCACTCCCAATGTGTCGTTCAGCCAGACGAACCATAGTTTTTGACGGAGTATGCATATCCACTATTGGTTACCCCAATGAAATATTACGCCACAAACGATCTCATAAAATTACTCACCCCAGTATCTTATATTCCTTAAATCAGTTTTTTTGTTTCAACAAAATTTTCTTTGCAATCCCGCGCAAGATATTAACCTCCTCCACCTCCAACTGTGCTCGAGTAAAGAGTCGCTTCAAGCGCGACATCAATTTCTTAGGATTGTCAGGATCGAGAAAATCAATCGCTGCCAATGCCTGCTCCAAATGAGTATACATACCATCAATTTGCTGAATTCCGGCAGGCTCACCCTGAAAGCCGATAGCAGCTCTGACTGGGAGCGCATCACCCAGTGCGGCAACACGGCACTCATAAGCCAATACCTGTGCAGCCTGCGCCAAATTTAACGACGAATATTCCGGATTAGCAGGGATATTAATCAGGACATTGCACTTTTCAACAATATCGTTGGGCAAACCGAAGCGCTCACTGCCAAATACCAATGCCGCAGTCAGGCCAATATTGACATTTAAATAAGCAGCGAGGCTGCGAGGATTAATGACCGGCGGCGAAAATTCGCGCAACCTGGCCGTAACTGCCGCAGCATAGTTACAACCAAGCAATGCCTCTTCAATCGAAGCGACCACGCGCGCTCCCGACAGAATATCTTGTGCACCGCTGGCAAATGCGATTGCCTCCTCATGACAAATGGCATTCGGAAAGCGCGGATTAACCAACACCAACTCTGAAAACCCCATCGTTTTCATCGCGCGAGCGACTGCGCCAATATTGCCTTCACGGCTGGTCTGGACCAGGACAAAACGCAAACGTTTGAAAAGAGAGGTATTGATTTGAGGCTGCATCATTTAAAATAGCGACATTGCGCGGGTAAACAAGACGGGTTCAAGGGTGACTTCAAGTGTCAACTCAGTCAAAAATACGCCGCATCGCTCTTTAATTCATTGTTGTGCAGTTCTTTCGCGACTAGCGACGGCACCACCATTTTAACGGAACATATATGCATCCCATGCTCAATACGGCGATCAAAGCCGCCCGCCGTGGCGCTTCGATCATCAATCGCGCCTCTTTCGACCTTGATCGGGTCAGTATCACCGAAAAAAAGCACAATGATTTCGTCACTGATATCGACAATGCTGTCGAACAAGCCATCATTGAAGTTCTGCTGAACGCTTACCCTAGCCACGCCATTCTGGCTGAAGAATCCGGCGCATCCGCCAATCTACACGACGAAAATGAGAACGTGTGGATTATCGATCCGATTGATGGCACCACCAATTTCATCCACGGATTTCCACAATATTGCGTTTCTATCGCACTTCAGCAGCGTGGTGTCATCACACAAGCCGTGGTCTACGACCCGACTCGCAATGACCTTTTCACTGCCACCAAAGGTAGTGGCGCTTACCTAAATGAAAAACGCATCCGCGTCACCAAATTTGACAAATTAAGCGATGCACTGATCGGCACCGGAATGCCAAGTGACTTGAGCCGTCTCGATGAGTACATGCAGATGTTCCGTCTAATGACCGAGAAATCTCAGGGATTGCGTCGTCCAGGCGCAGCAGCGCTCGACTTGGCCTATATCGCCGCAGGCCGCCTTGACGGCTTTTTCGAAAAGGGCTTGCAGCCTTGGGACATCGCAGCAGGCTCCCTGTTGGTTACTGAATCCGGCGGTATCGTGGGCAATTTCTCTGGAGAATCCGACTATCTTTACCAAGGCGACGTCATCGCCGGAAATCCAAAGGTTTTCGCACAAATGATCACCCAACTGAAACAATTTGCCTAGGCAAATGTCTTTCTAGCGGGATGCTCACGCAAACTCACTATGCCATCCACGTGTAAGACTGGATGGCATTTTTTCTTGCTTGATTGAATAGAATACCAGCATCAGCCACATGTTGATTCATGGCTTGCACAAGCATTCACCAACGCTGTTATACTGCACCGTGCGGCAATTTACCAGTCCCCCTGCCGCTGTCTATTACGACCTCCTGCACACAGATCTGTTTGCCTGCGACTGGCGCCTTAAATGGTGACAGGCCGATCTCCTTTTAGAATATACATGTCATTTTCCCAACTCGGTCTATCCGATGCAATTCTCCGTGCCGTTACCGAACTCGGTTATAGCACACCCACCCCAATTCAGTTGCAAGCAATTCCTGCGGTGATGGCCGGAGGCGATCTGCTGGCTGGCGCACAAACTGGCACCGGAAAAACTGCCGGTTTTACCCTCCCAATCTTGCATCGCTTGTCCAACGCCGAAAAAAATCCGAGTACAGTTGGTACACCGATTAGAGCACTGATTTTGACCCCTACCCGCGAACTCGCGGCACAAGTCGAAGAAAGCGTGCGCCAATATAGCAAGTACCTGAAACTATCTTCAACCGTCATTTTTGGCGGTGTCGGCATCAACCCGCAAATTAAGTTATTGAAACATGGTGTCGATATTTTGGTTGCAACACCCGGCCGCCTCCTGGACCATATGCAACAAGGCACGGTTAACCTGAAAAATATTGAGATTTTGGTATTGGACGAAGCTGACCGTATGCTTGACATGGGCTTTATCAAGGATATTCGCAAAGTTCTCGCTGCATTACCGAAGCAACGTCAAAATCTGCTGTTCTCGGCAACCTTTTCCGATGACATCAAAATGTTAGCGGATGGCCTGCTGAACAAGCCCGCAATGATTGAAGTAGCGCGCCGTAATTCGACAGTGGAAATCATTGCACAAAAAGTACATCCTGTGGATCGTGATCGTAAGCATCCAATGCTGACCCATTTGATAAAAACTCATGCTTGGTCGCAAGTGCTGGTCTTCACGCGCACCAAACACGGGGCAAATAAGCTGGTTGAGCAACTAGGAAAAGATACTATTACTGCGATGGCAATTCATGGCAACAAAAGCCAATCAGCACGTACTAAAGCATTATCAGAATTCAAGGATGGCCGCCTGCAAGTTCTGGTTGCCACTGATATCGCCGCCCGTGGCATCGACATTGACCAATTGCCGCATGTGGTAAATTACGACCTCCCTAACGTACCAGAGGACTATGTTCATCGCATCGGACGCACTGGCCGCGCCGGCGCCACTGGCGAAGCCGTATCGCTGGTCTGTGTCGACGAGTTCGAGTTACTGAGGGATATCGAAAAACTGATCAAGCGTGAACTGCCGAAAGAGTTCATTGAAGGCTTCGAGCCAGATCCGCATGCAAAGGCACAACCAATTCAGTTACGCAGTGGCAATGGCGGAGGCGGGCGTCAACGACCGTCAGGAAAAGCAGCACTTGGTCAGTCGCGTAACGCACCAGCAGGTAAACCACGCTCCGGCTCTACACAACCGAGTGGCAATAATTTTTCCGGAAAAACATCGGCACAACATCGTTCAGGTGGACGCGGACGATAATCACATAGGTGGCGGAATCTTGGTAACGCCACCTGCAAGTAAGGTTCGGCAGCAAACAACACTGCGCATCAAAAAATCCAATGTTAAAAATAAGCTGCCGCGACCTAGTTACCTATTAATTTACCAGCCGAAATAGTAATGGTCCTCTCGCATCTTGCTGCGATTGATGCATCATGCGTGACAAGGATCAGAGTGGAATCATGCTCAAGATTCAATTCAAACATTAACTGAATGACTAACTCACCAGTTGCCGCATCCAGACTACCAGTTGGCTCATCTGCGAAAAGTAGTTGCGGTTGAGTCACGAAGGCGCGAGCAAGTGCAACGCGCTGTTGCTCACCACCCGACAAGTACTTCGGATAGTGATTCAAACGACTGGATAAACCTACCCGTTCAAGCATTCTTTCAGCCTTCACCTTTGCCTGTGGACTACCATGTAACTCCAACGGCAACATGACATTTTCCAAGGCATTCAAATGAGAGAGCAATTGAAAGGATTGAAAGACGAAACCCAGCTTCTTCTTGCGTATTTGAGCACGTCCGTCCTCATCTAAAGCAAAAATGTCGATGCCACCGATTTTTACAATACCGCCTGAAGGTACGTCTAATCCAGCCATCAGTCCCAGAAGAGTAGTTTTACCAGATCCGGAAGCACCGACGATTGCAAGCGTTTCGCCTGCCTGGACGGTAAAATTAATAGCTGTCAGAATATTAATTTCACCTGTCGCATCAGAGACCCGCTTACTCAGATTAATAATTTCTATCACGGCTGGAGTTGCAAAGGTTTTTGACATGCAAGTAATAAAAAAATGCTTATTAAAATACTAAGAATATTGAAAATATCAGTTTGCGCCATGCTGCTCGTAACATTTGCAACATCTTCCTATTCTGCATCAAAAACTATCCTTGTACTAGGTGATAGCCTGTCCGCAGAATACGGATTGCCACGTGGCACAGGCTGGGTCGCACTATTGGAAAAGCGTCTTAAAGCCGAAAAAATAGAAGTGACCATCGTCAATGCCAGCATCAGCGGCGAAACCACAAGCGGTGGAAAAAACCGCTTACCTGAATTACTAGCCAAACATCACCCTGCGATCATTATCATTGAATTAGGGGGAAATGATGGCTTACGCGGATTATCCATTAAGGACTCAGAGGAAAATCTCCGCATGATGATTTCCACCTCAAAAAAATCACATGCCAAACTGCTGTTGCTTGGAATGAAAATTCCACCTAATTATGGCCATGATTACACAGAGCAGTTTTCGAAACTTTATCCAAAACTTGCAATAGAAACAAAAACAACACTTGTACCATTCATATTAAAAGGCATTGCGGACAAACCCCAACTGTTCCAGGCTGATCGTATACACCCTACGACTGAAGCCCAATCCATCATGCTAGACAACATCTGGCCTTACATCAAACCTCTATTAGTAAAATGAGCATATGAAGTATCCTGCCCTACTCCCTTTCGCGGACGTACTTTCTCAGCTAGATCAATTTGATGCCATCATTGACGCACGCAGCCCATCAGAATTCGCAGAAGATCACATTCCTGGTGCGATTAATTGCCCCGTACTCAATGACGTTGAACGTGCTCACGTCGGCACATTATACAAACAGGTAAATGCGTTTGAAGCCAAAAAAATTGGCGCTGCAATAGTCTCAAGAAATATAGCAAAGCACATCGACACAATCTTCATGGATAAGCCACGTGACTGGAAACCATTGATTTACTGCTGGCGCGGAGGTAACCGCAGTGGCTCACTGGCACATATCATGGCTAAAATTGGTTGGCCTGCGGTTCAACTGGATGGTGGCTATAAGGCATATCGGAAACACGTAAACAGTTCACTGGCCGAACTCCCCTCTACATTCACGCTACAGGTTATATGTGGCACGACTGGCAGCGGGAAAAGTCGATTACTACAAACACTTGAAGTGCAAGGCGCCCAAGTATTGGATCTTGAGTTGCTGGCAGCGCACCGCGGATCAGTGCTGGGCAATCTACCATCACAACCACAGCCATCCCAAAAAATGTTCGAGAGCAGCATTTGGCAAAAACTGCGCAGTTTCAATACCAATAAAACTGTCTATATCGAGTCAGAAAGCAAAAAAGTTGGAAACTTGCGTGTACCTGATGCGTTGATAGAAAAAATGCGCTCATCCGCCTGTATATCACTGACACTTTCACCTTCCAATCGGGTGAAATTGCTAATTGAAGATTATGCACACTTCATTGAAAACCCAACTATTCTGAACACACAATTAGACTGCCTGGTCACTCTTCATGGCTACGAAAAAATTAAGCACTGGAAGAGCTTGGCTCTATCAGGGCAAATGGAGCAACTAGTTAATGAACTGCTGACCGATCATTACGATCCGGCATACAAGCGCTCAATACTTCGCAATTTTTTAAATTTCCCCCAAGCTACATTGCTTGCACTTCGGGACATCACTGAGGATGCTTTCAATGAGGCGGCTGAACAATTACGCTTGCAGCAGAATAATCTTCAAGCTACCTAATCGAGATAGGCATGACCACTGCACCATCCATACACGACCACCGCGGACTTCTCACTCCAAGCAGGTGTGCCCTGCCGAGGCAAGCGTGCCATAAAAAAAGCCGCTTAAAGCGGCCTTTAAAAAATACAATAATTTACTTGTCGACAACCCTCTGCGCGGCATTACATTACTGAGGATTTGTGCGTTCTACGACAGGCTTTGATATTACCACCTTCGATTTTTGTTTAAGAAAATCGATATATGCCATCATTTCTTGTTGTGCGATTGCATTTACAATTTGCTTCTGTTCCGCTGCTCGCCGTGCATTATCGACAGAAACAGGCTGCGCTATTTTATTAATACGATAGATTGCATAAGTTTCATTTGGTAACTCCGTACCAATATGCGAAGGGAGCTTATTCACATCAGCCTTCATTACTGCCGTCAGTGCATTGCTATCCAAGTTTTGACTGTTGGCACGGGAAACCATTTTTGCAGGAGAAAAACCAGCACTGTCTGCTGCCTGCTTCAATTTGAGTAAACGCTCTTCTCCAGCTTTCTTCGCGAGCGCCAAAGCCTCACGTTGCTTGACGCGCTCAGTTATTAGCCCCTTGACTTCTTCAAATGGACGCTTGCTTGCAGGTTTATATTCGACTACACGTCCGGCAATTAAAGTATTTGGGGCTACCTCTACCGCTTCGGTATTACGCTTATTCTTGACTGCATCATCCGAAAATATCGCCTTGAGAAATTTAGGATGATTAAACGGCGCTGTCGCCCCCAAGTCAGGATTTGATTGGCGAGTCAAATCTGAAACTGTCTCCATTTTAAGTTTTAATTTTTCGGCTACCGTTCGCAGACTATCCGACTGCTCATATACTGTATTTACAAATAATTCAGCCAATTCGGAGTATTTTTTTGCCAACTGCTGTTTTTTAATTTCAGCAACTATCTCGTCTTTCACTTCAACAAGGGACTTGACGGAAGCCGCCTTAACAGCAGTAACTTGAATGATATGAAAACCAAAGTCCGACTGAACTAAATCACTGATTTCACCTTGTTTTAACGCATATGCAGCTGCTTCAAAAGGCTTGACCATCATTCCTTTTCCAAAAAAATCAAGATCCCCACCATGCTCGGCAGAAATCGGGTCCTGGGAATTTTCCTTAGCCAATTTAGCAAAATCGGCTGGATTCTTACGCAATTTCTGAAGCAGGTTCTGTGCCTTTGATTTTGCCACTGCACGCTCTGCCTCTGTTGCCTCTTTTTTCACAGCAATCAGGATATGGCTTGCGCGACGCTGCTCATCCACTGTGTAACGATTCACATTTTGCTCGTAATAGGATTTAATGTCCGTATCCGAGGTTGAAATAAGGGAAAGCAACGCGTCATTATTCAAGACAACATATTCAGCTTTAATTTTCTCTGGAATCTCAAATTGATTACCAAATTTCTTATAAAACGCATGTAACATCTCATCTGTGATTTTCACTTGAGAAATAAAATCGGAGGCTTTAAATAATTGCTCCTGAACCTCACGCTCTTGATCTGCCATATCAGAAATACGCTGCACCACTGCCTTCGGCGCAAAGGAACTAACTTCAATAGCCGCATTGAATTGCTGCAAAGCCAAATCATGGCGCAATCGCGCCTCATACATTGCCGGCGACATACCTTGCGCAGCCAATAATGATTTATACCGATCACTATCAAACTGCCCTGATGACGTAGTTAAACCGGGCATGCCCAAGATAGTTTTCTGCAATGCCTGATCTGAAACTGTTATATTGTTTCGTGAAAGTTCATTAGATAGAACACGCTGTGCGATTAAACCATCCAAAATATTCTGTTTTGCCTCCGAAGTATCGAACATTTTCTGGTCAAATTGCGCACCCAGCATTTGACGGTAACGCTCAATTTGCTCACGTTGTGCCGCATCAAATTCCTGCTGAGTAATGGCCTGACCGGCGACTTTAGCGACTGCATTACCGCCATCCCGAAAGCGGCTGTAACTCTCAAGGCCAACAAATGCGAAAGATGGAATAATGAACAGCAGCAAGATGAATTGCGTCAAGCGCCTATGGGTTCGGATAAACTCTAGCATGATCAACCAATAGCAAACAAAATACGATGGAATGCTGAATATGAAAAAAGGCGAACTGACGTTCGCCTTTTTTTGTTCTGGCGGAGTGGACGGGACTCGAACCCGCGACCCCCGGCGTGACAGGCCGGTATTCTAACCAGCTGAACTACCACTCCTAATTTTTCTTAGCTCTGGCGGAGTGGACGGGACTCGAACCCGCGACCCCCGGCGTGACAGGCCGGTATTCTAACCAGCTGAACTACCACTCCCGAATTAAGTACACTACGCAATTGACTGATTGGTGGGTGCTGAGAGGCTCGAACTCCCGACCTACGCCTTGTAAGGGCGCCGCTCTACCAACTGAGCTAAGCACCCGATACTTACTTAGTCAGCCAATCTTTTAATGCTTGTCACCACATCAAAGACGTTAGTTTACAGCATCTTTAAGTGCTTTGCCAGCTTTAAATTTAGGGACTTTAGCCGCCTTAATTTTAATGGCTTCTCCGGTCCGTGGATTACGCCCGGTGCGAGCAGCGCGCTTACCCACTGAAAATGTGCCAAAACCCACCAAACTGACAGTATCGTTGTTTTTTAAGGTCGTTTTAACAGCCACAATCAAAGAATCTAATGCGCGTGCCGCAGCAGCCTTGGAAATATCGGCCGAATTGGCGATATGCTCGATTAGTTCAGTTTTATTCACTTAATCCCCTCACATAGGTTGAATATCGCGATGGTGCCTATCAATCGTTATTTTCATACCGCCATCACGCATGCAGAAAAATCCACAAGTCGTATTAAACAAGTCGCACAGCCTTGTGTCAAGCAGTTTGCAGACAAACGAAACTTTCCCGCAGGCATACTATCTTTGAATATTAAATAACAAAAACTGGACAATTAGCACTCTCAATTTGCAAATAATAGAATTACAAACCAACCTAGCAAATTCATTTATAGCGTGCGCACATGAAAAAAGCGCCCCTAAAAGGAGCGCTGCAAGTAACAACTATTGGGGTATCAATGCTTAACAACATTTGGATCTGGCTGTCCATCTGCTTTAGCTACAGCAGCAACCTGCGCATCATCTTCAGCCAATGGTACTGGAATTCGTTCTAAAGCAATTTCCAGGACTTTATCTATCCAGCGTACAGGTACAATTTCCAGCTTATTTTTTACATTATCAGGAATCTCAGCAAGATCTTTAACATTCTGCTCTGGTATCAACACTGTCTTGATACCACCGCGATGTGCCGCTAACAATTTTTCTTTCAGCCCACCGATTGGCAACACCTCTCCACGCAAAGTAATCTCACCGGTCATAGCAACATCTGCACGAACAGGGATGCCAGTGAAAATTGACACCAATGCAGTCGTCATTGCGATCCCTGCTGAAGGACCATCTTTTGGTGTCGCCCCTTCTGGCACATGGATGTGAATATCACTTTTCTCAAACACATCACTTTTGATACCCAGACGCTTTGATCGGCTACGAACCACAGAGCGGGCAGCCTCAATCGACTCCTTCATCACATCGCCCAATGTTCCGGTACGAATGACGCCACCTTTACCTGGCATAGCTACGGCTTCAATAGTGAGCAAGTCACCACCTACTTCAGTCCAGGCAAGGCCGACTACCTGACCTACCTGATTTTCCTTCTCGGCAACACCGTAATCAAATCGTCGCACACCAAGAAATTTATCAATATTTTTCCCACTAACGACTACTTTCTTATCCTGCTTTTTAAGCAGCAACAACTTTACTACTTTTCGGCATATCTTCGAGATTTCACGCTCCAGAGAACGCACACCAGCCTCTCTGGTGTAGTAGCGGATAATGTCACGGATTGCAGACTCAGCTACACTAATCTCCTCGCCTTTAAGTCCGTTATTTTTGATCTGTTTCGGTAATAAATAACGTTGTGCAATATTCGTCTTCTCATCCTCTGTATAGCCGGATAGACGTATCACTTCCATCCGGTCAAGTAAAGCAGCCGGGATATTGTAAGAATTTGAAGTTGCTACAAACATCACGTCTGATAAGTCGAAATCTACCTCAACATAATGATCGGAGAACGTATGATTCTGCTCCGGATCCAGCACTTCAAGCAAAGCTGATGATGGGTCGCCACGGAAATCTGCGCCCATTTTATCCACCTCATCAAGCAAGAACAAAGGATTACGCACTCCGACTTTAGTCAAACTTTGTAAAATCTTTCCCGGCATGGAACCGATATATGTACGGCGATGGCCGCGAATTTCCGCCTCATCCCTAACGCCACCTAAGGCCATACGAACAAATTTTCGATTTGTTGCACGAGCGATCGACTGCCCAAGTGACGTCTTACCAACACCTGGAGGGCCAACAAAACAAAGAATTGGGGCTTTTAGTTTATCCACCCGTTGCTGCACAGCGAGATACTCAAGAATTCGTTCTTTTACCTTATCCAAACCGTAATGATCGTCCTCAAGGACTTTTTCTGCGTTAGTCAAATCATTATTGACCTTCGATTTTTTCTTCCATGGCAACCCGACCAAAATATCAATGTAATTTCGCACGACAGTCGCTTCAGCTGACATTGGGGACATCAGCTTAAGTTTTTTCAACTCATTTTGAGCCTTATCCCGCGCATCCTTAGGCATTTTTGCTGCAATAATTTTCTTCTCAAGCTCATCAAAATCGGCGCCCTCATCCCCCTCCCCCAATTCTTTTTGAATCGCCTTGACTTGCTCGTTCAGATAATATTCGCGCTGCGACTTTTCCATCTGGCGCTTAACCCTACCGCGAATCCTCTTCTCGACCTGCAGAATATCAAGCTCGCCTTCCAATTGCCCAAGCAAATGTTCTAAGCGTTTTGCTACGCTGAAAATTTCTAGGATGACCTGCTTTTGCTCAAGCTTCAGCGGCAGGTGCGCCGCGATGGTGTCAGCCAAACGACCCGCATCATCGATACCGGCAAGAGAGGTTAAAATCTCAGGCGGAATTTTTTTATTCAGTTTTACGTATTGATCAAATTGTTGAACAATCGTGCGACGCATAGCCTCGACTTCCGATTCCTCACCAAGTTCTGGCTCTATTGGCGTCAAATCAGCAACAAAATGCGTATCCAGATCATCAATGTGATGAATCCGTGCGCGTTGCGCTCCTTCCACAAGCACTTTCACAGTGCCATCAGGCAGTTTAAGCATTTGCAAAATATTTGCGACACAGCCAATTTCATAAATATCATCCGCAGAAGGCTCGTCCTTGGCAGCAGCCTTCTGAGCAGCAAGCATAATATGCTTGCCCTGCTCCATTGCGACCTCAAGAGCCTTAATTGATTTTGGACGACCAACGAACAACGGTATCACCATATGCGGGAAAACTACAACGTCCCGCAACGGCAACAATGGCAGTTGGCTTTGTTCAGTAAATGTGGGAGTCGTCATGGCGAACCTTATCAAAGAAACCTGTTAATGATGTTGGAGTGAGTCGTAAAAACACAAGCCCAGGTTTAACAAAAATCAATGGAAATGTAAAAAAATCCAATAAAAAAGCCACACAAGGTTACCCTCTAGTGGCTTTGCGATTGAGGTCTTGATATTGATTTTCAAACAAACAGCAGCAACTCGGGCATGAAAAAAACATTCAAAGTGGCCCTTTACTGGATTACATGCAAAAAAATTAAGCGCCCGCCACCTTAGCTGCCTCGTGGTAAATAAGTAAAGGCTTCGCACCTTGTGTAATAGTGCCTTCGTCTATGACAACCTTAGCTACATTTTGCTGTGATGGCAGGTCATACATGACATCCAGCAGTGCCTGTTCCAGTATTGAGCGCAGACCACGGGCGCCTGTCTTACGCGCAATCGCTTTTTTAGCAATCGCATGCAGTGCTGCCGGTCTGATTTCCAACTCCGCCCCTTCCATTTGCAAAAGCTTTGAATATTGCTTAATGAGCGCATTTTTAGGCTCAATCAAAATTTGGATTAAGGCATCCTCATTAAGCTCATTCAAAGTAGCGACTACAGGAAGGCGCCCGACCAACTCTGGAATCAAACCAAACTTAATCAAATCTTCAGGCTCTGTATGCAACAAAACCTCACTGGCTTTTTTCTCATCCCGGCTTTTAACATTTGCCGAAAAACCTATACCGCTTTTTTCAGCCCGATTTGAAATAATTTTAGCCAGGCCATCAAAAGCACCGCCACAAATGAACATGATGTTTGTGGTATCAATTTGCACAAAATCCTGATTAGGATGCTTGCGACCACCTTGTGGCGGCACCGATGCCAAAGTGCCTTCAATCAACTTAAGTAATGCCTGCTGCACACCCTCGCCGGACACGTCACGAGTAATGGACGGATTGTCAGACTTGCGCGAAATCTTATCTATCTCATCGATATAGACAATGCCTTTTTGGGCTTTTTCGACTTCATAATTACAGCTTTGCAAAAGCTTTTGAATGATATTTTCAACGTCCTCGCCAACATAACCGGCTTCTGTCAAAGTGGTTGCATCAGCAATCACAAAAGGCACATTCAACATACGCGCCAGCGTTTGCGCAAGCAAAGTCTTCCCTGAACCAGTTGGCCCCACCAACAAAATATTGCTCTTTGACAACTCAACATCATCCACTTTACCAAGATGCTTGAGACGCTTGTAGTGATTGTAGACAGCGACTGACAAAATGCGTTTGGCAGTTTCCTGCCCAATCACATATTGATTAAGCAGATCACAAATTTCTTGCGGTGTTGGCAACTCGGATTTGGTACCACTGACAGACTCAATACTTGCAGCCTCATCATGAATAATGTCATTACACAGATCTATGCATTCATCACAAATGAATACGGACGGTCCCGCAATGAGTTTTTTAACCTCATGTTGGCTCTTGCCACAAAACGAGCAATAGAGCAATTTTTCACCGCTAGAGGTTTTTTTGTCAGACATGGGAAATAATTATCAATATCAGTTTGTGTTAGCTGTGAATTCGAATGCCATCACAGAAATTTATGCCGCCATCCAGATGCAAGCAGATGCTTATATAAATTATAAATGCAAAACGCCCGAACGTACTTCGCCCGGGCGTTTTCCGCTAGGACAATTTCTTATTCGCGATTAAGCAGTACTTTATCTATCAAGCCATACTGCGCTGCTTCATCGGCAGACATAAAGTTATCCCTGTCGGTATCCCTGCCAATTTGCTCGGCAGTTTTACCAGTTTTATCAGCCAATATGCCATTCAAACGCTCACGCAAATAGAGGATTTCACGCGCCTGAATTTCAATATCGGATGCTTGGCCCTGGGCACCACCTAAAGGTTGATGAATCATGATGCGAGAGTTAGGCAATGAGAACCTCTTACCCTTGGCACCAGCAGCAAGCAGAAAAGCGCCCATCGATGCCGCCATGCCAGTGCACAAAGTGGAAACATCCGACTTAATGAACTGCATCGTGTCGTAGATTGCCATGCCGGCAGATACAGACCCCCCAGGAGAGTTGATGTAAAGGGAAATATCCTTATCTGGATTTTCACTTTCCAAGAACAGTAATTGGGCCACTATCAGGTTGGCAGCCTGATCATTTACAGGCCCGACCAAGAAAATCACTCGTTCTTTCAGCAAGCGCGAATAGATATCATACGCTCGCTCGCCACGACCGCTTTGCTCAATCACCATCGGCACCATGCCGAGCATATTCGTATCTAATGCCGAGTTCCGGGTGAAACCTGTCATTGCCACTCCTTTATGGAAGACGCTTAAACCATTGTTTAAGCGTTATTTACAAGCAATTATGCTTGTGCGTTATTGCCCATCAACTCATCAAATGCAACTGTTTTTTCAGTCACTTTCGTATTTCCAAGTACATAGTTGACGACATTCTCTTCCAAAACAAGGGCTTCAACTTCCGCAAGGCGATTACGATCGCTGAAATAATACTTAACGACTTGCTGAGGATCTTCATAGCTTTGCGCAAAATCTTCAACCTGCGCTTTAACCTGATCGGCTGTTGCTTGCAGAGCATTTTCCTTAACCACATCCGCCAGAATCAAACCAAGACGAACACGACGCTCTGCCTGCGCTTCAAACAATTCCGGAGGGAATGGCATATCTTTCACATTCATGCCGCGCTGCGCCATATCCTGACGTGTCATTTCAACCAAACGCTGAACATCTTGCGCAACCAGAGCTTTTGGCACATCCAGATCAGCAATCTTGATCAAGGCATCCATCACGGCATCTTTATTTTTTGCCTTGACGCGACCGGTCACTTCACGCTCCAGATTGGCCTTGATGTCTTCACGCATTTTTTGCATATCGCCGTCAACAATACCAAGCGATTTGGCAAATTCCGCATCCAACTCAGGCAAATGCGCCCACTCAAGTTTTTTGAGGGTGATGGTAAATTCAGCTGTTTTTCCAGCCACATCCTTACCATGGTAGTCCTCAGGAAATGACAATGGGAAAGTCTTTGCTTCGCCAACCTTCAAGCCGATTGTTGCCGATTCAAATTCAGCAAGCATGCGCCCTTCACCGAGGACAAAAGCGTAGTCATCTGCCTTGCCGCCTGCAAACTCGACACCATCAATCTTGCCGACAAAATCAACTGTCACGCGATCATCGTTCTTTGCAGTCAGATCTGCACCGCCATCGCCGTGCTCGCCTTGCTCACCCTTGACATGGTAATGCACGCGTTGCTTACGCAGAATATCGATAGTTTTATCGATTTCAGCATCACTGACTTCTACCTTGACCTTTTCAATCTCCACTGTCGACAGATCGCCGATTTTGATCTCTGGGTAAACTTCAAAAGTGGCGTCAAAAGCCACGGAGCCTTCGGCAACGCCTTCGCTAGTCTTAGGCTCAATTCTTGGATAACCGGCAACGCGCAAATTATTTTCATTTGCCGCTTCAGCGAACGCGCGACCAACCTTGTCATTCAAGACTTCCGATTCCACTTGATAGCCGTATTGTGCAGCGACCATCTTCATTGGCACTTTGCCTGGACGGAAGCCCGGAGCTTTTGCTGTACGGGCACGAACCTTCAGGCGCTTCTCAACTTCCACCTGCACATCGGCCAGAGGAAATGTGATAGTAAGACGACGCTCTAATTTGTCCAAAGTTTCGACTGCAGTTGCCATGTGAATCGTCCAATAAAATAGTCATTTTGCACTGTGATGATAAGGCCCCGAACTCCTGCGCAATTACTGGGCACAAAATTTCAAGACATCACCAACCAGCACAAAATTCATGTTGTTGATCTAAAAAAATAAATATAAAGCCGCTTCAAATAATTGAATGGCATTTCCCAAATGGATATCGGAACGCCGGGCTTTTCCGTGACTCCGATGCATCACAAGCCACGCTCCATACTAACTAAATATTATACCTTACAGCGATATCGCATTGCCAGATTCGAAAACCACTACTACATCAGGCCAAACAATGAAAATTCAAGGGGAATCGCCATATTTATGCAGACATTTGAAACTATTGACTCATGGGAATTCAAGCAGGATTTACATCAGCAGCCCCGTTGCAGGACCTTACTTCAGCGCTACGCCTGACAAATCAGGCCGTGGTACGGATGAAGGGACTCGAACCCCCAAGACTTTCGTCGCTAGAACCTAAATCTAGTGCGTTTACCAATTCCGCCACATCCGCAGCAAGGGCTGTATTCTACCCCAAGGCAAGCCCTTAAATCCAGAGAAAACTTGCAAACACTTGACCACCCTTCAAAAACTTGGGGCGCCAATATCCAGCCCAGGCAAGAGATAGGCGCCTCGCATCAGTTACGGCAGGCAATGCCGGTGCAACCGCATTGCCTGCCCCTTCCCGCGTACCGCAATGATCAAACCGGTTTCTTCACCCTGAACCACGCAGCATACAAGAGCAGGCAGGAATAGCAATGTCAGCGCAGTGGCGATGATCAAACCACCCATGATGGCAACCGCCATCGGCCCCCAGAATACTGAGCGCGAGAGCGGAATCATTGCCAGCACGGCCGCTGCCGCCGTCAGGATGATCGGACGGAAGCGTCGCACTGCCGACTCGACAATGGCATTCCATGGCGCCGCACCGGCCGCGATATCCTGCTCAATCTGATCGATCAGGATCACCGAATTGCGGATGATCATGCCGAACAGCGCAATCACGCCCAGTTGCGCAACAAAGCCGAACGGCCGCTGCAAAATCAACAATGCCATCGCCGCACCTGCCACACCCAGCGGGCCGGTCAGAAATACCAGCAGCGAGCGCGAGAAGCTATGCAACTGCAACATCAGCAAGGTAAATATGATGAAGATCACCAGTGGCACATTGGCCGCAATCGATGCTTGCGCCTTGCCGCTGTCGGCCGCTGCGCCGGCCAGATCGATTTTATAGCCGGCTGGCAGTTCAGCGCGCAACTTGGCCAGATTGGGATTGATTTGGCTCGATACGGTCGGCCCCTGAATTCCGTCGGCCACGTCGGACTGCACGGTAATCGCCCACTCGCGCCCCTCGCGCCACACCACGCCCGGCTCCCATACGAACTGTATCCGCGCCAGCTGCGACAGCGGCACCGGCTTGCCGCTGGCCGTCGGGATGTTGGCTGCGCTCAAGGCGGCAATGGTGGAGCGCTCCTCGACCGGCTGGCGCACGACGATATCAATCAGATTGATGCCATCGCGATACTGGCCGACGGTGGTGCCGGTAAGAATGGTATTGGCAGCGCGCATGATGGCCTGCGAACTGACGCCCAGTACGCGCAATTTATCCTGATCCAGATCGATGCGCAGCACCTTGACCGACTCGTTCCAGTTATCGTTGACGCCGACCGTATTCGGATTGGCGCGCATGATTTCCTTCACCTGGTCAGCAATCGCGCGCACCTTGGCGGCTTCGGTACCGGTGACGCGGAACTGCACCGGGTAAGGAACCGGCGGGCCATTGGGCAGCAACTTCACGCGGCCACGGACTTCAGGAAAATCGGATTTGAACACCGCGATGATTTTCAGGCGCAAGGCTTCCCGCGCCTTTAAATCCTTTGGCAATACGACAATTTGCGCCACGTTGGTCTGCGGGAAGATCTGATCGAGCGGCAGATAGAAACGCGGGCTACCGGTGCCGACATAACTGGTCACGCTTTCAACACCGTCCTGCTGCTGGATGAATGCCTCAAATTTCTTTGCTTGCGCTTCCGTTGCCTTGAAAGCAGACCCTTCCGGCAGCCACAATTCCACCATCAGTTCCGGACGGCTTGAATCCGGGAAAAATTGCTGCTCGATGAATTTGAAGCCGAACAGGCCCAGCCCAAACACGCCCAAGGTGATGATGATGGTGGTTTTGCGCCATTCGACGCACCAGTTCACGGTCTTGCGAAAGCGCGAGTAAAACGGCGTATCGAACAATTCATGGTGACCGTCTGCGGTCGCCGCAGGCTTTACTTTCAGCAACAGGAAACCGATATACGGCGTAAACAGCACCGCCGCCAGCCAGGAAATCAGGAGCGCCAGCGCATTGACCGAAAACATTGAAAACGTGTATTCGCCGGCGGCAGATTTCGCCAAGCCGATCGGCAGGAAACCGGCGGCGGTAATCAAGGTGCCGGTCAGCATCGGCATCGCGGTCGAGCTATACGCGAAAGTCGCCGCATCGAAGCGCGAAAAGCCTTCCTCCATTTTGCGCACCATCATTTCGACGGCGATGATCGCGTCATCCACCAGCAAACCGAGGGCGATGATCAGGGCACCGAGCGAAATCTTGTGCAGGTCGATATCGAAAATCCGCATGAACAGGAAGGTGACCGCCAGCACCAGCGGTATCGTCAGGCCGACCACCAGCCCCGGCCAGATATCGAGCCGGAATGGCTTGGTATGCAAGCCCAGCGCCAGGAAGCTGACCACCAGCACGATGATGACCGCTTCAATCAGGGTCTGCACGAACTCGCCGACGGACGAAGTGACCGCCTTCGGCTGATCCGACACGCGGTGAAATTCAATGCCGACCGGCAGCTTGGCCCTGATCTCATCCACCGTTTTCTGCAAACCTTTGCCCAGTTCGATGATATTGCCGCCCTTCTCCATCGAAATGCCAAGACCGATCACTTCCTTGCCATTGAAACGCATCTTGTCCTGCGGCGGGTCCTTGAATTCGCGCTTCACCACCGCAAAATCGCCCAGACCGGAAGGTCGTGCCATTGGCGCGCAGCACCAGGTTTTCCAAGTCTTTGGTCGACAGCAAGGCACCGCTGACGCGCACTTGCAGGTTATCGCTCGGCGTCACCATGACGCCGGCAGCCTCGACCGGATTTTGCGCATTGATCTGACTGATGATCGAATCGAACGGAATTCCCAGTTGGGAAAATTTCTTTTGCGAGAACTCGATGTAGACTTTTTCGTCCTGCGCGCCGAACAACTCCACCTTCGCCACCGAGGGTACGCTCAGAAACTGCTGGCGGACAAAGTCGGCGTATTCCTTCACCTGCGCATAAGTAAAGCCGTCACCCGATAGCGCAAAAATGGAACCGTAGGTATCGCCGAACTCATCGTTGAAGAATGGTCCGTTCACGCCTGGCGGCAGCGTACCCTTGATATCGCCGATTTTCTTGCGCACCTGATACCACGACTGCGCGGTTTCTTTGGGCGGCGTCGATTCGCGCAACTGCAGGATGATCAGCGTTTCACCGGGCTTGGAATAACTGCGGATCTTGTCGATATAAGGCGTTTCCTGCAGCTTTTTTTCCAGCTTGTCGGTCACTTGCTCCGCCATTTGCAGCGCAGTCGCCCCCGGCCAGATGGCCCGCACCACCATCGCACGGAAGGTAAATGGCGGATCTTCATCCTGCCCCAGACGACCGTAACTGAGGATGCCGCCGATCAGCAACACCGCCATCAGGTAACGCGTGAGCGGAATATGTTCCAGCGCCCAGCGCGAGAGATTGAAGCTTTTTGTCATTGTGCAGCTCCGGCGCCGGCGGTTGACGGCGTTGCGGCTTGCGCAACCGGCTTGGCCTCGGCCTGATTGACCGCCTTCATCAAGGTATCTTCACCCAGGATGCTGACTTTTTGCCCGGGCTTGAGCAGATTCACACCCGCCGTCACGACCATCTGCCCTGACGAGGCAAGGCCTGACAACAGCACATCATCCCCGGAAGATCCGGCGATCTGGACCGGCACCCGTTTTACAGCGCCGCCCTCGACCACCCAGATCGAGGTTGTCGATTTTTCATGGAATAGCGCGGTGAGCGGCACCTTGGCCATCGCATCCGGGTTCTTGGCGACAAATTTGACGTAGGCTGTCATGCCGAGCTTGACGCTGTCCGGCGCATTGTCGATCGTCACCTTGGCACTATAGGTACGGGTGGCGGGATCGGCTACCGGCGACAGTTCGCGCAGGCGGCCCTTGATCAACTCCTTCGGATTGGCCCAGATGACGCACCTGGATGTCCGTGATGCTGCGCAAGGCATCGACCTTGTCCTCGGGAATCCCGATCACCACCTCTTTTTCGCCTGCCTGAGCAACCCGCACCACTGGCGTTCCGGCCGCCACAACCTGCCCGATTTCAGCATCGACTGCCGTGACGACACCATCAGCGTCGGCGACCAGCGTCGCATATCCGGCCTGATTGGCCTGGCCTTTGTAAGCGGCCTGCGCCTGATCCACACTGGCTTGCGCCGCCTTGAAAGTCGCAGCTTTTTGATCGAGCACGGCCTGACTGACGAAATTTTTCTCGCGCAAGCCCTGATAGCGCGCCAGTTCCGCCTTGGCCAGATCACGATTGCTCTGCGCCGCCTGCAGTCCCGCGCTCGCCTGCGCCTGCGCCAGTTGCAGGTCTTGCGGGTCAAGCTGCATCAAAACCTGGCCGCGCTGCACGGTGGTTCCGACATCGACTTTGCGCGACACGATTTTGCCGCCGACCCGGAAACCCAGGCGCGATTCGATCCGCGCCCGCACTTCACCGGAAAATTCCGCCGCCAGATCCGCATGATCGGCGCCCAGCTGTATCACCCGTACCGGGCGGATTTCCTCGGCCTTTTCGACCGGCTTCGAACATCCTGCCAGCAGCACGAAACTGGCCGTGACAAGCAATGCGAGCGGGCTTTGCAGCAAAATGCGGTGTGGTTTATTCAGGGCGGCCACGGTTTTTCCTTTACTATTCCGGCTGAAATATTGCGATACCGAAATGATCGTTGTTTATCCATCGAAGTTACTGACCGGTCAGTTAGTAACTATTCGCATGGATTATATGCATGACAACCCGCACTTGGCAATTGACTTTTCAGTCATTAAGTTAAAATCAAACTCAAATTATGTCTGTAGATCACTACGAAAATTTTCCTGTCGCGTCCATCCTGTTGCCGGCGCGCCTGCGTCCGGCCGTCGAGGCCATCTACGCTTTCGCCCGCACTGCGGACGATCTGGCCGATGAAGGCGATGCGCAAGCCGAAGAGCGGTTGGCGGCGCTGATGGCTTTTGAACAGGCGCTGGACCGGATCGAGCGCAATCAGGCTGCGCAATCGACGCTGTTCCAGTCGCTGGAGTCGGTGGTACGTGATTACAATCTGCCGCTGCAACCCTTGCGCGACCTGCTGTCGGCCTTCAAGCAGGATGTCGTGACGACCCGCTATGCGACGTTTGCCGACGCTGCTCGACTACTGCCGCCGCTCGGCCAATCCGGTGGGCACCCTGATGCTGCATCTGTATGGCGCGGCCGATGAGCGCAATCTGCGCGATTCCGATGCCATTTGCTCGGCTTTGCAACTGATCAATTTCTGGCAGGATGTGGCTGTCGACTGGCAAAAAGCCCGCATTTATTTGCCGCAGGAGGATTTAAGCCGTTTCGGCGTGAGCCAGTCGCACATCGCCGCCGCGCAGGTCGATGCCGCATGGCAGGCGCTGATGCAGTTCCAGACAGACCGCGCGCGCGCGATGATGCTGTCCGGCGCGCCGCTGGCAAAACGACTGCCGGGACGCATAGGCTGGGAGTTGCGACTGGTGGTGCAAGGCGGCTTGCGGATTCTGGAGCGGATCGAGGATGCCGGCCATGACGTGTTCCGTCAGCGCCCGCAATTGCGCAGCGGCGACTGGCTGCGCATCATCTGGCGCGCCGTCCGGATGTGAACGGCAGCCGAAAAAGCAACTTTTTCCATTAAAATATACTCCCTACTGTATTTTTAATAACCCTTATGATATATGCGGCAACAGCACAATTTATGGATATACCCCATCTATTTATGCCAATAACCCGGGTATTTGAAGGCGTTTCAGACAGCCGACGGCGGGATTCCCGACAATCCGCGTTTGTCGTCATAGTCACAGTCGGCTAGCATAGCGACTTTGCTTCGTTCATAACTCGCCTCCAGATCGCCCTCCCCCATGTCTCCAGACGATTACTGCCAACAAAAGACCGCACAGAGCGGCTCCAGTTTTTATTACAGTTTCCTGTTCCTGCCGGCTGAACGGCGTCGCGCAATTACTGCGCTGTATGCGTTTTGTCGCGAGGTCGATGACACCGTGGACGACTGCACCGATGCCAGCGTCGCCCGCAACAAACTGGCCTGGTGGCGCAAGGAAGTCGCGGCCATGCTGGCAGGCAGCCCGACCCATCCGGTGACGCAGGCACTGCAGCCGCACATGGCGACCTATGCGCTGGACGGCCAGCACCTGCAAGCGATCATCGACGGCATGGAAATGGATCTGGACCAGACCCGCTATCTCGATTTCCCCGGCATGAAGCGCTATTGCTGGCATGTGGCAAGCGTGGTCGGCATCTTGTCGGCCAGCATTTTTGGCGCGAGCCGTCCGGAAACCCTGCAGTATGCGGAAAAACTCGGCCTGGCTTTCCAGCTGACCAATATCATCCGCGATGTCGGCGAAGACGCGCGCAAGGGCCGGATTTACCTGCCGGTCAATGAGTTGCAACAATTCAAGGTCACCGCGGCCGACATCCTGAATGCGCGCCACAGCCCGCAGTTCGAGGAACTGATGCGCTTCCAGGTCAAGCGGGCGCAACAGGCTTACGATGACGCGTTCGCGCTGCTCCCCGCCGCAGACCGCCGTGCGCAGCGCCCGGGCCTGATGATGGCTGCCATCTACCGCACCTTGCTGGACGAAATCGAGCGCGATGGCTTCCACGTTCTCACCCAGCGCATCTCGCTGACGCCGATCCGCAAGCTCTGGCTGGCCTGGAAAACCTATATCCGTGGCTAAAGAAACGGGTTGCCGTCATCGGCGGCGGCTGGGCCGGTTGCGCTGCCGCCGTCAGCCTGGCGCAGGCCGGCCAGCAGGTCACCCTGTATGAGGCGGCCCGCACGCTGGGCGGTCGCGCCCGGCGCGTCGAATTCAACGGCAAAACCATCGACAACGGGCAGCACATCCTGCTCGGCGCGTATCGGCAGACGCTGGAATTAATGCGCAGCATCGGCATCGATGAGCACGCGCATTTTCTGCGTCTGCCGCTGCAAATGCGCTATCCCGCCGGCAGCGGCATGGATTTCGTCGCGCCCAGACTGCCTGCGCCCTGGCATATGCTGTTCGCCTTATGGCGCGCCACCGGTTTGTCCGGACAGGACAAACTCGCGCTGGCCCGCTTTTCTTCCACCGCGCGCTGGATGGGCTGGAGACTCAACACCGACTGCAGCGTCAGCGAACTGCTGGAACGCTTCGATCAGACTGCGCGCCTGACCGCACTGATGTGGCGCCCGTTGTGCATCGCCGCGCTCAATACGCCGCCCGAGCGGGCCTCGGC
This sequence comes from uncultured beta proteobacterium, assembly GCA_963837775.1. Taxonomy (GTDB): domain Bacteria; phylum Pseudomonadota; class Gammaproteobacteria; order Burkholderiales; family Burkholderiaceae_D; genus CAWIOX01. The sequence continues at coordinate 435,928 of CAWIOX010000029.1, forward strand.
CCAGGTGTTCCTGAACGTGCTGCGCGACAGCCTGGGTGCGCAGCGTGCGGCCTCCGACATGCTGATCCCGCGCACCGACCTGAGCACGCTGTTTCCGCAGCAGGCGGCGGCTTATGTGCTGGCGCATGGCGGCAGCGTGCATCTGGGTGCGGCAGTTCACAATATCCATCCTGACAGTGGCGGAACTGGAAGCTGGTGCGTTGAGGCGGACAAGATCGGACCAGCCGACTTTGATGCAGTCATCGTCGCGACCTCAGCTGACCGGGCATCGAGACTGCTGGACGGCCTGCCAGACGCACCGGATGGCGCGTTACAAAAACTACGAACGCAACTGAACGGCTTTTCATACGAACCGATCACGACCTGCTACCTGCAATATGCGGCGACGGTACGCTTGCCGATGGCTTTCCTGGCGCTGCAGGATGACGCCGCCAGCGGGAACTGGGGGCAGTTCGTTTTCGATCGCGGCCAGCTTGATCCGGCGCATGCAGGCTTGCTAGCGGTGGTCGTCAGCGCATCACAGGATGCCGTCGCACTCGAACGCGAGGCACTTGGCGGCTTGATCGGAACACAACTCGCGAATGCATTGAAACAGCCAGGACTCGCCAATCCGCAATGGGCCACCGTGATTTCTGAAAAACGGGCGACCTTTTCCTGTACGCCCGCGTTGGAACGCCCTCTCAACACAAGCCACCTGCCCGGCCTGTTACTGGCCGGCGACTATACGGCAAGTGACTATCCGGCAACGCTTGAATCAGCGATAAGAAGCGGAATACAAGCCGCGCAGCTCTTATCCGCATAAGAACCAGAAACCAGAACTGATGTTGCGCATCGACTCACAAAGAGACGCTCTGCACGACACCACACCAACTTTGCTGCAAATGGGGAGTATCGCCTTTTTCATGGCATTTCCCGCATATATTTATTGACGTTAATAAATATACTCCCATCAATACCAGATGCATATCCAGCTACGATTCCAACACGTGCTGCACCTCCTTGCCAGCTGAAAAACCATGCGTAGGGTCCTGCAAGAAACGCAAGGTAGCAAATCCATTTAAGAAAATACAAGTGCCAGAGCGACCTTTCTAGCGCCTAATCAAAACCCGTTTATGACGTTAAATTGATTAGTTATTTTATTGACAATTATCAATTCCCCTACCTTCAAAAAACCCATAATCGAATCGTGTTTGATTCACATATTTCATAATAACAACGCCACGCAAGTTGGCCCGCCAGAATAATGATAAACAGTAACAAAATAATTTATTGGAATTGCAGCAATTAATTACGCCAAGTAAATAGTGGCTGTTGGTCACCATATTATTGGCAGGACTCTCAGCTTATAGGCGATATCGTAAATATCTCCGCATCCTAAAATTAATATAAAGGAATATTAGTTTTCTTTCATTCTAGATATGTCGCCATATAGTTACCTATTGGAAATGACAATAATATGTTTGCGCCTAATACAAGCAATGCAATTAACTTTCGCAAGAAATTAGTATCAATGAGTCGCACTGCAAAGGTCGCATTGATGATTTCTGCCGATATGGTTGCACTGCCATTTTGCTTCCTGATAGCAATGTTGCTCCGGCTTGGCGACCTAAGATCCACACTGCAATACGGTGTTGCGTCACCGATATTGATTGCACTGCTGACGATCGCCGCTTTTGTCATGTCCGGACTGTATCGCGCGGTGATACGTTTCATCGATCAACGCCTGCTCACCACCGCAGGCATCGGACTTGCCTTTGCCCTTCTGATTGCGTATGCCTTTTCGCTTTCATTTGACCGCAACAGATTACCGAATAGCGCCCTGATGATTTATTGGTTCATTGCATTTTCGTATGTGGTGACCTCGCGCTTGATGGTGCGTGCCTTCTTGCGAAACAAAACCGATACACGATGCCAGATTGAAAACCGGGTAGCGATATATGGCGCCGGCGAACCGGGCGCGCAACTTGCGTTGGCGATGCGCACCAGTAATGAATACCGTCCCGTGTGCTTTTTTGACGAGAAGCACGTGTTAAATAAACATACCATCGCAGGCATCACCGTATTCCATTCGGACCGTCTTCTTGAACGCGTCAAAGAAATGAGCATCGGACTGGTTGTCATCGCCATCCCCGCAGTTTCACCGGATCGCCTCATGAAAATCATGCACATGCTGCGTGAATCAGGCGTCCCCATCAAGATATTGCGCAGCCAACTGGAACTGGCGGACGATAAAATTTCAATCCAGTCGATTCGTGAAATCAAGATTGAAGATTTATTGGGACGCGACCAGGTTCCCCCTCAATTCGACTTATTTGCCAAGTGCGTGCACGGGAAAAATATCCTGGTCACAGGCGCAGGCGGATCGATAGGCAGCGAATTGTGCCGTCAGATCATGACGCTGTCGCCAAGCCGGCTGCACCTGCTGGATCATTCGGAATTTGCTCTTTACTCCATCAAGCAAGAACTTCAGACGCACTTTCCCGGCCTGTCGATCCAGGCACATCTTGGCTCCGTATGCAGCACCCAACTGGTAGAGCGGATCATGCATGAAGGCCGGATCAATACGATCTATCACGCCGCCGCATATAAACATGTGCCCCTGGTTGAAGCCAATATGGTTGAGGGCATCCGCAACAATGTCATTGGTGCGGAAGTGATCGTTGCTGCGGCTGAAAAATTTCGTGTAGAAACTTGCGTACTTATTTCCACGGACAAAGCGGTTCGTCCGACAAATATCATGGGAGCCAGCAAACGTATCGCAGAGTTGATTTTTCAGGCTGCGGCAGCCAAACCTGCATCCAACACCACATTCTGCATGGTGCGTTTTGGCAATGTGCTGGGCTCGTCCGGTTCCGTTGTCCCTCTGTTTCAGCATCAAATTGAACATGGCGGCCCCATCACCATCACGCATCCTGACGTGGTCCGGTATTTCATGCTCATCCCGGAAGCAGCACAACTGGTAATACAGGCAGGCGCGATGGCAAAAGGCGGCGATGTATTCGTCCTCGATATGGGCAAACCGGTAAAAATTATTGATTTGGCACGAACAATGATCGTCATGTCCGGATTCTCGGAAAAGAACAAACATAATCCGGATGGCCAGATTGAAATGCAATTCGTCGGCTTGCGCCCGGGAGAAAAACTCTATGAAGAGTTACTCATCGGAGAACATGCCTCTCCCAGCAGCCATCCGCGGATTATGTGCACCATAGAACACTCACTTCATGGCGATGTATTAACACAACGCATCACGCATTTGATAGCGGCTTGCAATGTCAACGACCGGACCATGATTGAAGCCATGGTGCAGAACATCGTTGCGGAATATACGCCGCAAACAAAACCCGAGTCCATACCGCAACAGAATGAATCACCAAAATATGTACCACCCTCAATAAATAAAAAGATTATTGCTCGAGAGGCATAACCATAAAGCCAGTGCCACGACGCCATAAGAGCACGCGAACAATTGAATATTTTTTAAGCAGCATCAATAGATCAATTATTTAACTCTTTGGAAATTAACAGAAACAAAATTAATTATGGGGGACGTATGAAGTGCGATAAACAAATCAACCCGTTAAACCAGCTCATCGCCAAATTTGAGAATCACACAGCTGTAATTGGCATAGTCGGCCTTGGCTACGTAGGATTACCATTAATGTTGCGGTTTGTTGATGTTGGATTCAAGGTTCTCGGTATTGATATTGACACAGACAAAGTCGCCAAGCTGAATCAGGGCAAGAGTTATATCGAACATATTTCATCCCAATCTATTGAGAAAGCACTGAGTAAAGGATTTCAGTCGACCACTGATTTTTCACGTGCGGCAGAACCCGATGCACTGATTATTTGCGTACCCACCCCGCTCAATGCCTATCGTGAACCTGACTTGAGTTTCGTTCTTAATACCACCGAGGCCCTGGTACCGTACATGCGCGCCGGTCAAATCCTGTCATTGGAAAGTACGACTTATCCTGGCACCACGGATGAAGAACTCAAACCGCGTATTGAGTCCCGAGGCCTAAGGGTCGGGGAAGATGTATTTCTCGTGTTCTCTCCGGAACGTGAAGATCCGGGCAACACCAAGTTTGAAACCCGCACCATACCAAAAATATGCGGCGGCATTACTCCGGCCTGCCTGCAAGCCGGGATTGCGCTATACAGCCCGGCCATTGACATGGTGGTCCCGGTCAGCTCCACCCGGGCTGCCGAATTGACCAAGTTGCTTGAAAACATTCATCGCGCGGTCAATATCGGCTTGGTCAACGAAATGAAAATTATCGCCGACAAGATGGGAATTGATATTCACGAAGTGATTCGGGCGGCAGCGACCAAACCATTTGGCTTTACCGCTTACTATCCCGGCCCGGGGCTCGGCGGGCATTGCATCCCGATCGACCCGTTCTACCTGACCTGGAAGGCGCGTCAATACGGCTTGCATACCCGCTTCATCGAACTGGCCGGCGAAATCAATAATGACATGCCACATTGGGTCATCCATAAAGTGGCCGATGCTTTAAATGACCGTTCCCACTCCATCAAGGGCAGCAAGGTACTGGTGCTTGGTATCGCTTACAAGAAGGATGTGGACGACATGCGTGAATCTCCTTCGGTAAAACTGATGGAAGTCCTGCGTGAAAAAGGTGCTGAGGTAGCCTATTCAGACCCGCATGTACCGGTATTCCCAAAAATGCGCGAACATCACTTTAACCTCAGCAGCGTGCCGCTCACGGCTGAATCGATCGCTTCATACGACGTGTTGTTAATTGCGACTAGCCACAATGCGTTTGATTTTGATCTGATCCAGAAAAATGCAAAGTTAATCGTCGATACGCGCGGTGTCTATCTGAACCACTTCCCCAATGTCGTCAAGGCTTGAAATCGCCATGAAAAATTTCGGACTGATCGGCGCCGCCGGCTACATTGCCCCGCGCCACATGCACGCGATCAAGGACACCGGGAATCGCCTTGTTTCTGCCTATGACATCAACGATTCGGTCGGCATTATTGACAGCATCTCGCCCGACAGTGAGTTTTTCACCGAGTTCGAACATTTTTACGATCACGCGTGGCGTCTTAAGCGCACCAACTCGAATGCACTCGATTACGTGGCAATTTGTTCGCCGAACTACCTGCATCATCCGCACATTACCGCAAGCTTGCGTCTGGGCTGTGATGTGATCTGCGAGAAACCGCTGGTACCCACCACCGAATTGCTGGATGACCTCAGCCAGGTGGAAAAAGAATGCGGCAAGCGCGTTTTCAATATTTTGCAACTGCGGCACCACAAAGCAATTCTCGATCTGCGGGACAAGGTCAAGGCGGGAACGGGTAATAAAAAATTTGACGTTGATCTGACCTACATCACCTCACGCGGCAAATGGTATATGGAAAGCTGGAAAGGCGATCCAAGGAAATCATTTGGCATTGCGACCAATATCGGCGTGCATTTTTACGACATGCTGCATTTTATATTTCGGCCATCTGCAGAAAAATATTGTCCACTACTCCGCACAATCGAAGGCAGCGGGTTATCTCGAATATGAAAATGCGCGTGTTCGCTGGTTTCTCTCCATCGATGCAGCGGATTTACCACCTGAAGTCCAGGGAAAAAAAACGACTTATCGCTCCATCACGATTAACCAGGAAGAACTGGAGTTTTCAGAAGGATTTACCGATCTGCACAAGGACAGCTATACAGCAATTCTTGCCGGCAATGGCTATGGACTGGAAGATGCGCGCCACTGCATCGAAACCGTCAACGTCATACGGACAGCCAGGGTAACGCCTGCAGGTATGGATGCCCATCCATATCTGCGCATCCTGAAGGGCCAATAATATGAGCGCCACAATCCACCCCAGCGCCATCGTTGACGACGGCGCCGCGATAGGGGACGCGACGCGTATCTGGCATTTCGTCCATGTCAGCGGCGGCGCTCGTATCGGCAGCGATTGTTCGCTGGGCCAGAATGTATTCGTCGGCAACGATGTCGTCATCGGAAACAACGTCAAAATCCAAAATAATGTTTCGGTATATGACGCCGTCACGATCGAGGATGACGTGTTCTGCGGCCCCAGCATGGTGTTTACCAATGTCTACAATCCGCGCTCGGCTGTCACGCGCAAAGACCAGTATCGCAAGACGCTGGTCAGGCGTGGCGCTACGATCGGGGCCAATGCGACCATCGTTTGCGGCTGCACTATCGGGCAATATGCATTCATCGCAGCTGGCGCTGTGGTCAATCACGACGTTCCTGATTTTTCCTTGATGGCCGGCGTTCCGGCACGCCAGATCGGGTGGATGAGCCGGTTCGGCGAGCGCCTTGACCTTCCGCTGAGCGGCGACGATGAAACCGTGTGTCCACATACCGGTGAACATTACGTGCTGAAAGAAGGCGTTTGCAAACTCATACAAACCTGATGCAGAGATAAAAATACAGCGAGGAAAAAATGGAATTCATCGACCTCAAGGTGCAATACGATGCGTTACGCGCCAGCATCAACAACCGCATCCAGACCGTGCTTGATCACGGCCAATACATCATGGGGCCGGAAGTCAAGGAACTGGAAGACAGGCTCGCCGCCTATACCGGCGCGAAGCACTGCATCACCGTCGCCTCCGGAACCGAAGCCTTGCTGATCGCGCTGATGGCACTGGGCATCAAGCCTGGCGATGAAGTCATCACCACGCCCTTCTCCTTCATCGCGACCGCAGAAGTGATCGTCCTGCTTGGCGCCAGACCCATTTTTGTCGACATCGAAGCGGACACCTGCAACATCAATGCAGCGCTGATCGAAGCCAAGATCACACCCCGCACCCGCGCCATCATGCCGGTATCGCTTTACGGCCAACCAGCCGACATGGACGAAATCAACGCCATCGCAGACAAGTATGGACTGACGGTCATCGAAGATGCCGCCCAAAGTTTCGGCGCTACCTATAAGGGCAGAAAAAGCTGCAATCTATCAACCATAGGCTGCACTAGTTTCTTTCCCAGCAAACCGCTCGGCTGCTATGGGGATGGCGGCGCCATCTTCACCAGCGATGATGACCTTGCACAGGCCATGCGCGAAATTCGGGTACATGGACAATCAAAACGCTACATCCATACCCGTATTGGTGTCGGAGGTCGTATGGACACAATCCAATGCGCGATCGTTTTGGCTAAATTGGAGCGTTTTGACTGGGAAGTTGAACAGCGGCTCAAAAATGGTGCGTATTACAACAATCTATTTGCAGGAAAGATAAGAACGATTACCCAACGCCCCGACCGAACCAGTGTTTTTGCGCAATACACAGTCATCATAGAAAATCGTGCCGAAGTGCAAACTGCACTGAAAGATGCGGAGATTCCCACCGCAGTCCATTATCCGGTACCCATGCATCTTCAGCCTTCTTATGCACACTTGTGCTGCGATGATTGTTGCCCTGTATCGGTCAAAATGGCACAGAGGGTATTGAGTTTGCCGATGGGTGCGGATATCGACCCGGCATCAATGAGATCACGTGGTGCAAACACTCGTATCTTCTACCTCTGAATCATTTCATGGCTATGCAGATTCGTCAGTAGCACGAATATGAAATTCTCTGTCTCGACATTCTGGAAGCATGTGATCACGGTCTTACTGGATCCGTGGCGGCGCAGGCTTTCCCCCTATTGGCGGCACCACTGATTACGCGCCTGTGTACGCCAGCGGATTTGGGCACATTCAGTTTGTGGCTCGGAGTGATTGCCATCGCATCGGTCATTGCGACACTACGACTTGAGACCGCGATGATTCTCGATCATGGTTCGGCTGAACAGCAAACCTGTTTTAGCGTCGTTGCTTATTTTGCGACCATGTCTGGCGCTCGCGATGACACTCTGTTGCATTGTTTGCACGTGCATGGGGCATACCGCAGGCCCTACATATGTCATGGTTCGGATTACTGACCATCGGCATTGGCATGTGGCTGACTGCGTACATGCAAACAATCCTGGCATATGCAACCTCATATCGTGCATTTGGCAATGCCGCCCTCGCAAAAGTATGGGGCTGCAGGAACAATAGCCGCTGTGCAATTATCTTTGCTGTTTGTTGGCATGGGTGCAGTGGCGCTAATGGCAGGGCAGATCATTGGACTGGCTATCGGTCTTATGGCGGCAGTCCATCTGTTATCACCACCGCGTGCAAGCATTGCGACCAAACCGACGGACTTCGCAATGGAAATATCTCAGAAAGCATCAGGCTTTCTGGCGCTTTGCATTGCCGGCAGACTTGCTCAACGCCGTAGCAGCCGCAAGTACCCTTGTTCTTGATCGGGGCAAAACATGGCGTTCTCGCTGCGGGACTATTTGCTTTGACACGACGCGTGATGGCGGCGCCGGTGTCATTTTGGCGGCTTCTGTTCTAGAGGTTTTTAAGCGTGAGTCGGTACATGATTTTCAGACGCTAGGTAACTGCAAAAAGGCATATCTGCATACCTTCAAGGCATTATTTTTGCTTGGTTTCGGCCCCTCACTATTTATTTTTATTTTTGCTACGGATCTCTTTGCCTGGGTGTTTGGCGAATCCTGGCGCGAGGCAGGTGAGTTCGCTCGAATCTGGCACCGTTGTATTTTTTAAGCTTTATCGCAAGCCCGTTGAGTTACGTATTTTATGTAAGCGGCAAACAAAAAATCGACCTTATTTGGCAAATCGCCTTGCTCATCATGACAATTACCGTGTTTTCAGCGCCACTGACTCTGAAGGAGAGTCTTTGGGGTTACACGATCGGATATTCATCGCTCTACATCATTTATCTAACACTGTCCTATCATTTTTCTCAAAATAAGCCGGCTACGGCCTGATGGCTGTCATGAACAATATCGGGAATGCCCTTAAAACTACCAGAGCGCAACAGCTACTCCTGCTGGAGATATGATCATGTCCGTCATCACCATTTTCGCGCCTGACTTCCCCCCCGAACTGGAATGGATCTGCTCTGTCATATTTACCAATTTTCTTGGCATTGACTACAATACTGAAACGTCTACAGATAGCAATTTTCATCTCCGCTTCAATCAGTGCACCGTAGAACTGCCCAATATTTTTTTCGCAATCCCTTCAATCGAGCAGCCCAATCAATCCCACTTTCCGAAGACACCTCTCGATGTTTGGGATAGCCAGCCATCCGGGTTAAGGATGCCCCAGGTTGAACAACAGATACCCGTTATTTATGGCGCCAGTGGACAGCAAACCACAATAACGGATCAATACATTTACATCCCGATAGACATTTTTGGCTCAGCCTATTTCATGCTCTCGCGCTTCGAAGAAGCGGTAACTCAAGAACGGGATACACATGGCCGCTTTCCTGCCTGTGCCTCCCTCGCCGGCAGGGAAGGGTTTCTTAATCGCCCGATCATTGATGAATATATCGAAATACTATGGGCCGCATTGAAACATTTATGGCCGGGTCTGGAACGGAAACCGCGTAAAGCGCGCTTGCTGGTCAGTTGCGATGTGGACTCACCCTTTGATCCTGCTTGCAGATCAGTATACCGACTCGGCAAAAGATTAATCGGACGAACCTGGCGCGAAAAATCCTTCGCTGGCATTTCACCTACGATCAAAAACCATATTGCTGTAAGACAAGGAGATTATTCCCGTGATCCCTACCGCTCAGCAATCGATTGGATCATGAATGTAAATGAAAAAGCTGGAAATGAAGTGGCCTTCTACTTCATTCCGAAGCAGACAGATAAAAAAATAGATAACAACATCAGTCTGGGTGATCCCCGTATCCGCAGCTTGCTGCGCACAATTCATGTTCGGGGCCATGAGATTGGCCTTCATCCCGGCTACCACACTTACAAACATCCACAGGCGTTCGCGGAGTCGGCCAGCTCACTTCGGGAAATCATGGAGGAAGAGAACATTCAACAACATCTGATTGGTGGGCGGCAGCATTACTTACGCTGGGATACACCTGTTACTGCACGGCTGTGGGAGGCCAACGGATTAGCCTATGACACCACGCTGTCCTATGCTGAGCGGCCAGGTTTTCGATGCGGTACCTGCCATGAATATCCGATGTATGACTTGGGCAATCGCAAACCGCTCAAACTTCTACAGCGTCCGCTAATAGTGATGGAGTCCACGATTATTGAAGGCGCCTCACTGGGTTACAGCGAGGAAGCACTGGAACTAATGCAGCGTTACAAACGAATCTGTTATCAATTTAAAGGAAATTTCACCTTATTGTGGCATAACTCATACTTTGAAAATCAGGCGGCCAAAGAGATATACCGCACGATAATAAGTGATGTAACAACAGATTATTTCAGCTTAAGCCAATATAGATAACGAGGGCGGAATCATGCAATCCTCAATTACATATGACAATTCCGTATCAACTTTAGGCAAGGGAAAATTCACAACTTCACAACTAGCCTTTCTCCTCCTTTTCCCGGGATTTTTTTTCTATCAAACGCTGCTTGGAATAGGAACCATAAGTGCATTTTTGGGCGGTTATTTTGCAATAATCTCACTTGCATTAATTTTGCCACTAATATTCATTTATTTGGCAGACTTAAAAACAGGGAAAATTTACTTTTCAAAAATAGATTTATATTTCGCGCTATTCATCACATATTTCTTTTTCATCATAGCGTTCAATTATCTCTCCGACGCAAATATAAAAATCATAAAATCACATATATTATCAATAATATATTTTGTGAATGCATTTATAATATTTAAGGTAATTGATCCAAACGACCAGAAATTTAAGATAACAGCTATATTCAGTTTATTAGCCATGTCTGTCATTATTTTTTATTTTTCCGTAGACGGATCATTTTATCTGGCATCACTGGAAGAATCAATTAACCCTGAAAGTGTTGCAACCTACCAGGGATTTGCACGCTCATATTTATTTACGTTTGTAATATTAATTCCTTTCATTAGAAGCATTTTAATCAGGACAGTAATTTACTGCATTGCCATATCGTCATTATTTTTAAATAGTGCGAGAAGCGAATTGGTCGCTTTGATATTTTTAATTCCAGTTATAGAAGTATATTATGCAAAGCATAAAATATATATTATTCTCGGAATATTTATTCTAATTTCATTAGTAGCCTTGAATTTTAGCTATATCCTAGATGCCTTGCCAAACAACAGGATATTGGAACTCGCCGACCTTTCTCACTCAACTTCCGTAAATCTAAGACATTACCTTACACAACAAGCTATACAAACTATTACTAGCAATCCATTTTTTGGAGATTATGCCAGTTACGCCCCGGGAAATTATGCACACAATATATTATCTGCCTGGGTTGACCTTGGATTATTCGGGTTCATATATTTATCAATACTATTGACATTGCCGGCACTAGAATTGTTATTTAATGGCTATTTTTTACAAACAAAATCGGCATATTTTCTTTTAGCCTTTTCTTTGATTAGCATCACTCTGCTTCTGCTTTTTACATCCAAAACTTTTGACGATATGTTTGTCGGGGCTGCACTGGGTTCTTATACCCAATACAAAGGCAGAAAAAGACATGAGTAAGATCGCGCATCTCACCTCCGCCCATCCGCGCTACGATACACGAATATTCATCAAGCAATGCCGTAGTCTTGCGGATCATGGCCACGATGTCACCCTGGTAGTGGCAGACGGCAAGGGAGATGAGCGCAAGGATGGCGTCAGTATTGTTGACGTTGGGAAGCTCCACGGCCGCATCAACCGGATGTTCTCCACAACTAGACGGATTCTCAACAAAGCAATCATTCTGGATGCAGACATCTATCACCTGCACGATCCAGAGCTCATTCCCATCGGCCTGAGACTCAAGCAACTTGGCAAGAAAATTATATTCGACTCGCATGAGGATGTGCCCAAACAACTTTTGAGCAAGCCCTATCTGGGGCCGACATCATTGCAATTACTATCCGATACATTTTCAGTGCTTGAGCGCTTCGCTTGCCGCCGTTTCGACGGCATCATCGCGGCAACACCATCCATTCGCGACAAATTTCTGGCAATCAACCCTCATACGGTGGCTGTCAACAACTACCCGCTGATTGATGAGCTGAACTCAGACCTACCATGGTCAGAAAAGCACAATGAAGTCTGCTATATCGGAAGCATTGGAGCAATTCGCGGAATACGTCAAATCGTCAGCGCTTGCGAATTACTGCAATCGCCGGTGCGACTCAATTTAGGCGGTTCCTTTTCGGAACCTGCGTTGGAAGCGGAAGTTAAAACCTATCCAGGTTGGGATCGAGTTAATTCAAAGGGATTCCTGGATCGTGCCGGCGTTAGAAATATGCTGCATCGATCAATGGCAGGTTTGGTCACCTTGCACCCCATCATTAATTATCTGGATGCGCTTCCGGTCAAGATGTTTGAGTACATGGCAGCCGGCATTCCTGTTATCGCATCAAACTTTCCTCTATGGCGTGAAATTATCGAAGGTAATCATTGTGGCGTGTGCGTTGACCCACTCAACCCCAAGGCCATAGCCGATGTGATCGATTATCTTGTCATTAATCAAGACGTTGCAAAACGTATGGGAGAAAATGGAAGAAAGGCAGTAATGGAGCAATATAATTGGCCTACACAGGAAAAAATATTATTAAATTTCTATGAAACGATTTAACAACTGCAAAGCCAAGAAAAAACAGAATACGATATATTAAACCATAAGCGATAAATTTTTATTACAGATAGCAGATTGAAATATGTCAAAACAATTGAAATTCAAATAATAAATAAAATAAATTAAGTAGCATGGAAATTTTATTTATGAGAAGGGAGACTTTAAATGCTAAATAAATTCGCTCAAGTTTTTAGTATGTTTGTTCAAATAGTGAAGCTCCCTGTCGTAAATCTACGCTTCAAATCAGAATTCAATCAGGAGGATGTTGTATCAACGTACAAAGATTTCACCAAACCACATCCAAAGTACAAAATCATCAAGAACAAGACTTTAGGTATTGCACTTATTGATTTGAGCAAGTTTAGCTCAAGCAAAGAATATGTTGAAAAATTCAAAAGCAAGGACAAGGGCGCATTCTTTGCTAAAAAAGCAAGGTCAAAAGGTTACACGCTATGCGAGATAGATGAAAATGATTACATAGATGACATCCATGAAATCAACACGTCGCTTGATATCCGACAAGGACGAAAAATGGGAGAAAATTATCTACATAAAAAAATCCATTATGAACCCATCAAAAATCATAAATATTATGGCATATTAAATAAAAATGGGAAATTAACGGCTTATTGTGATTTTGGATTCTACGGGGATTTTGCAGCCTTATCTCGTTGCATTGGCTATAGAAATAATGACGGATGCATGCATTTTATGTTGGTTGAAATAATTTGCCATCTTATAGATGAAGGAACCACAAAATACTTTATCTATGACACATGGTTTGGGGCACAGCCAGGGTTGAAAAGATTTAAAGCCAGTATTGGATTTGAACCACATCGTGCGATTTACTCACTCCAATGAAAACACTATTAAACAAATTGTACAACGGGTATTTAATGCCATCCCGGCTAGGGCTATATGACAGCTTTGTTCGAAAAGCTCTGGAATCTGGTTATACACAAACATCGGTCCGAAATTATTTCAAGTCTATACACGACAATGAAAATTTAAATAAAAAAATTATTGTTCACCGACACGATATTGATACTGATGTTCGTACTGCAAAGAAAATTTTTGAAATTGAAAAAAAGCATAATATCAAATCGAGCTTTTACTTCAGAATAGCAACACTGGATTATGCTTTTATGCGCCAGATTGAAGATTATGGTAGCGAGGCAAGTTATCACTACGAGGAAATTGCAACTTTCGCAAAAAAAAGACACATCAAGGATCCTGCCGAAATACGCAGGAGATTATCTGAAATTAGAAATGAATTTTTTATTAATTTCAACTCCATTGAAAGACAGCTTGGAATAAAAATGATCACTGTTGCAAGCCATGGTGATTTTGCAAATCGTCAACTAAAGTTAATCAATCATGAAATTCTGAATGATCCTGAACTGCGCCAGCGTTGTGGCATTGAGTGCGAGTCATACGATAAATTCTTATTGAATAACTTTGACATCTACATTTGTGATCGTCCATATCCTCAGAATTATTATCCAATATCACCTTTTGAAGCGATTGGGCAACACAATCGAATCTGCCTTCTTACCCATCCTGAACAATGGGAAACAAATTGGAAAGAAAATACCAAAGCATAATCTACTGACGCCTATATGAAGGCGTCGATCTGGTGAAAATTTGATGAAATAAGTATTTTAACTAATTTCAATTTATAACAGCTTGCCATCTTGGATGTCTCTGAAGAATATAGCGATCTGATTACACAACACCTATTGGGTAATGCAAATTGAATATACTATTGATTAATCACTATGCAGGCTCCCCAAGGCACGGCATGGAATACCGCCCCTATTACCTGGCACGGGAATGGGTAAGGACAGGTCACCGCGTGCAGATTGTCGCCTCCGCCAGATCCCACATTCGTGCAGAGCAACCGCAACTTGCCAGGCAATCACGTCTGAATGAAAATATCGATGGTATTCAATACACATGGTTTGCAACCCCGAATTACTCCGGAAATGGCATACGTAGAGTCGGCAATATGGCGTCCTTTGTCAGCCGTTTGTACCTTGATGGCAAGACGCTTGCAAAGACATTCAAACCTGATGTAGTGATTGCATCCAGCACCTACCCGATGGACATATGGCCAGCGCATCGCATTGCACAATTAGCCCAGGCCAAACTGGTGTTCGAGGTGCATGATTTGTGGCCTCTTACACCGATGGAACTGGGTGGCATGTCCAAGATGGCACCCCTTCATCATGCTGCTGCAATCTGCAGAGGACTATGCTTATCGTCATGCGGATATGGTCGTGTCAATGCTGCCGAAAGTGCGTGAGCATATGGAATCGCATGGCATGGCGCCGAATAAGCTGCATATCGTGCCCAACGGCATTGACCCTGCTGAATGGGTTTCAGACAGTCCTGAATTGCCGGATACAGTAAAAAAATACTCGCTGCGATCAAGAGCCAGGGATTGTCAATCATCGGTTATGCGGGCACTCATGGCGTATCCAATGCACTGGATACATTTCTCAATGCAGCAAAGCTGATGCAGGATGAAAAAATAGCTTTTGTACTGGTTGGCGGCGGGCCAGACAAGGCAGGCCTTGCTGCAGCTGGCCAAGCTGAAACATTTGCAAAATATTTATTTTATTGATCCGGTCAAGAAAGAGCAGATTCCTGCATTGTTACAGTGGTTTGATGTGGCCTACATTGGCTGGCGTCGACAGCCTCTGTACCGCTTTGGCATTGCCCCCAACAAGCTGATGGATTACATGATGGCTGCCAGGCCTGTATTACATGCCGTTGAGGCCGGGAATGATCCGGTGGGTGAAGCTGGCTGCGGCCTGACGATAGAGCCGGAAGATCCGCAAGCGAGTGGCACAGGGCATTCGCACCTTGCTTGCCTTGAATGAAGATGAGCGTAAAGCGATGGGGCGACGAGGCAGGACATTTGTGTTGAAAAATCTTACCTACCCTGTGTTGGGGCGACGTTTTTTGGCAGCGTGCGAATAAACGGCTTTCCATGTTTAAGTAGACTCGAATTCGGCCGATGGCAATCAACACGAAATCCTTTGAATCATGACAAAACAGATATTTGTATAAATGAGCTACTGTATTAATCTGGGATACCAATGATGAGAATTCCTTTTTTTACTTAGATATTTGAGCGACCAGTATCTGCATCAATATTGCTTAGTATCGGATTACGCATATTTTTTGGCATCCTCTGTATTTAAGACACGTGAAGGTCAAGAAAGCATCAACCACTTTACAAGAGGTAACGTGTATGAATGAACAAACCTTTTTACCCTTCGCTCTTCCTGAAATCGGTGAAGAGGAAATTCAAGAAGTCGTCGATAGCTTACGTTCTGGCTGGGTGACAACAGGCCCAAAAACCAAACAATTTGAGCAAGATTTTGCTCAATATATCGGTGAGGACGTTGAGGCCATCTCGGTCAACTCCGCAACCGCAGGGCTACATCTGGCGCTAGAAGCGCTTGGATAGGCCCGGGTGATGAAGTGATCGTACCAACATTAACCTTTACCGCAACGGCCGAAGTAGTGCGTTATCTTGGCGCAGATCCGGTGTTTGTCGATACCGATCCGGTCACGTTGAATATCGATATCGCCGCCATCGCGGCAGCGATCACACCCGTACCAAAGTAATCATGCCGGTGCACTATGCTGGATTGGCATGCGATATGGATGCAATCCTTGAACTTGCACACATGCATAAATTGCGTGTGGTGGAAGATGCTGCACATGCTTTCCCCACCCTATATAAGGGCAGATTGATCGGCACCATGGCAAGTGACGTGACCGTGTTCAGCTTCTATGCGAACAAGACAATGACTACCGGCGAAGGGGGCATGGTGGTGACGCGTGATGCGGAGCTTGCTAACCGAATCAAGATGATGCGTATCCATGGAATCAGCCGAGATGCGTTCGATCGCTATGTTTCCAAGAGCCCGGCATGGTTTTATGAGGTAGTAGCGCCAGGATTTAAATACAACCTGACAGATATTGCGTCGGCGTTGGGCATCCACCAACTTGCGAAAATTGACCGTTTCCTTCAACGGCGACAAGAATTAGCGCGAGGCTATTTTGAAGGCCTAAAGGATTTACCATTGCGTCTGCCTGCTGATGCTAACGAGGGCGGTCAGCATGCGTGGCATTTGTATGTGGTGCGCTTGACCAGCGGGGCACGTATGGGCCGTGATGACTTGATCCAAAAACTTTCCGATCGCGGCATCGGAACCAGTGTGCATTACATTCCGCTACATCGTCATCCCTATTGGCGTGACACTTATCATCTGCAACCAGAACAGTTTCCTGAAGGCAGAGGCAGCGTATCAGTCAATGTTAAGCCTTCCCCTTTATACCAAGATGACCGATGCCGATCAGCAACGGGTTATCTCCAACTTAAGGGAATTGCTGTGTTCATAAAAAGGGTATTCGATTTTGCGGCCGCACTGGTTGGCCTGATTTTTCTGGCGCCACTATTTGTGGTCGTCGCTTGCTGGATAAAGCTGGATTCGGATGGGCCGATTTTTTTTCGTCAGCAGCGTGTCGGACGGCATGGGGTTCCATTCCGCATTTTCAAATTTCGCACAATGGCAGTGGATACCGAGGCTAAAGGCCAGATTACAGTGGGAAACGATGTACGCATTACCGATGCCGGGAAATTTTTGAGACATTACAAAATTGATGAGTTGCCACAATTGATCAATGTTTTGTTAGGTGAGATGAGTCTTGTTGGTCCGCGGCCAGAGGTTCCACGTTATGTAGCCTGCTATCCCCAGGATATTCGCGAAATAGTATTGTCGGTGGCGCCAGGGATCACGGATTGGGCTGCTATTGAATACAAGGATGAAAGCAATCTCCTCGGACTTGCGCAAAATTCAGAGCAAACTTACATTGAAGATAATCTTGCCAGCCAAGCTTGAGTATTATGTCCGTTATGTTAAGGAACGCAGTTTCCTGACTGATTTGCGCATCATATTCAACACGCTTTTCGCGATAATCCGTTGATTCACTTTGAACCGTGGCACAAGGTTTTCACGTCCGTCCAACTTTATGCGATATCCGCACCACAATTTTACTGCTGGTTGTGCGCACTCACCGACGATTGCACTTCGAAACACTGTTAATGTTTGAACTGAAATTCCGTCATATTCATTCACATTAAGTTCCGGCCTTAAACCTTGCAAACATGTCTGACTGGCATCAATCACCCGAATAGATCCAGAAACCGAACATAGAGGCAATTTGATATTCATGATTCCGTGGACAAAAATAGTTCATGTCGGGGATACGGCGATTATGATTCCTGCCGCTGCCGCAGTGATGGTTTATCTTATTTCATGTCGAGCATGGCGCATGGCGTGGTGGTGGTGTCTGTTATTTACCACAGGCATTTGTCTGGTCGCTGCTACGAAAATCGCTTTTCTGGCATGGGGCACAGGCATCCACACAATCGATTTCAAGGCTCTCAGCGGCCATGCGACTTCTACAATCCTGCCGTTATTCCTGTGATACTTTATTTTTTACTGCAACGCTACTCGCCCGTGATAAGAGCATCGGGAGTATTTTTTGGCATTGTGCTTGGTGTGCTGATGGGCATACTACTCGTTATGTTAAATGAGCACTCAGCATCGGAGGCTGCGGCAGGTTGTATCTTGGGGGGGATTATCAGCCTAGGATTCATCTGGACTTCAGACACCCTGCCATCAAGGCAGAATCCTTGGCTCATTCCAGTCAGCATAATTGTGTTTTTGGCTGTCTGGTATGCGGAACCGCCATCGATTGATTATTGGATGGATCGCGTGGCGCTCTACCTTTCAGGTCATGAGAGGACCTATGATTGGGAAACATGGGAATTAAATATCTAACTACATCGCCGTTGCCGCAATGCCTGAATCGATGACATTTCCATTTCGCTGCATCAACAGTACAGATAATTAATTCAAGTTGTACAGTCGAATCCGATTTCAGCTAACTTTCTCAGATAGTTCCGGCGCAGGTTTGTTTTTTTTGCATCCAGAATAAAAAACCGTGCTTGTAGGGGGGCAATCAAATATCAGCCCCCCTCTTTCACAGCTAATGACTCAACATTTATATGACTTCACGAAATTTTTTAAGAACTTGCGCTGCCATATACTTGCCTAAAAATCAATGAAACTCATACGCACCGAATCAAATGCGGCACCTTGCGCTCGTCCGGTACATCAAGATCGCTGGACGGCGCACCATTTGACGTGCCGGCATTAACAGCCGGAGAGGAGTTCATGAGACGATAGTATCCCGCCGCCGTTACAAATGAGTTCACGAACTGCGGATTGAAGTGACGTCGGCCGTACATGGAACTATGAAGAGTTCCATAATTGGTAGAATTGCCAGTCACCAAGTTGTTGCTGTAGGTGTTAGCACCCTGAGTTCCTTCCTCATGGATTCCTAAGCCTTGGTTATCGTAAACAATATTATTGTTGACGACAAATCCGGCTGAGGTAGGGAAACCGCTAGTATTACCGCCAATCGCGATACCGCCTCCATCACCACCAGGGTTACCGTTACCAAATACCGTGTTATTCACAATTTTGGTATTGTAGACATCGTGATACGCATGAATTGCGTAACCAACAACTCCATAAACCAGATTATTAGAAATCGTCCCATTCGGAATGGATGGGTATAATCCCTTGCACCCTGCCACAAGATGTACCTAACGGGCCAATATCGTGAACAACATTGGAGTCAGCCAAAAACCCGCTTTTCCCATTGTAGTTATCAAAACCAATACCAGCGCCGCCAAATCCAGTGCAACCAACAGCGGGAATATCATGCACATGGTTGTAACTTGCAATATCGCCATTTCCAGAGTGGTTAATACCGACAGCACCTCCACCTGTTATATCAAATCCGAGATGGCAACATAATCCCCATTATTATGCCAAGCAGCAGTAGTTCCAGTACCTAGGGGAAACAATCTTTGCCCCCCATTTATTATCAGATACAAAAGTAATATAAGCGCTTGCAGTGCCACTCGAATTCGTGGTGACCTGCTCATTGTAGGTACCATCGGCAACATGCACCGTATAACCGGCGGTGGCCACAGAGGCAGCCTTCTTGATGGTTTTGAACGGTGCAGCTTGCGTACCGGCGTTGGAGTCAGAGCCCGTGGTTGCCACGTAATAATTTTTTGTACTCGATGCAACCGGTGTTGTCAGTGCTTGGTGTTGTGGTGCTTGGTGTTGTAGTGCTCGGTGTTGTAGTGCTCGGTGTTGTAGTGCTTGGTGTTGTAGTGCTCGGTGTTGTAGTGCTCGGTGTTGTGGTGCTTGCTGTTTGCTGCTGCTGCCAATAATGTCTTCTCGCAAGTAATTCAGCGTCAGTTTGGGCTGCATCCGTACCGGATCCACCACCACAGGCTGCAAGCAATACGGTGAGACTTGTGCACAACATGGCGCGCGCTTTTAGTTGATATATTGTTGAATTAACCAATTAAATTTCCTCAAAATGTCAATAAATGTACGTTTTTTGAGGAGCATCAACTGTTTAAGTTCCACAACATTTCATAAAAAAATCATTTCGTTATGGAATTAACAATGTTAAATATAATTTAAGCAATATTTTCCTGTTTTTTTAAAATCATTCGATTTTAGATAGTTTTATAGTAAATTAAATATTAATAAGCGACGTTAGGAACAAATTAAACTTAATTTATTGGCATAAAAGCACGTATTCTTGCCGTCTATTGATGTAACAATCTCAGACAAAAGAAAAAGAAGATTTTCTTGTTACTGATTTACAACCATGGTTAAAAAAACAATTTCCGCAATTGCTGCGGGTACCATAGCCTCAATTTACTTGATCTAAATTCAATAAAAAATAATCTGACGCCGAATCTGAATTTAATCTGGAGTCAGTACGGAAATGAAGAAAACCTGGGCATCTGCAGATTCCGTGCCAAATCAGCAACTTGGACGAATACTGGCTGCATCCCCGTCACGGGTAATACATGAAGCTGCTTGCAACTCTCCACTTTTGGAGGATGATACGTTTGCCACCGACTGTTCGGCATCAACTGTTTTTTCGGCACGCTGCAACCAGCTTTCACGCCAATAGAGGTATTCGCTACGCGGACAATTGTTAACGCAGACACCTTCGCAGATCACCCCTTTCAAAGCAACGGTATTGCTCAATTGAACCATCTTGCCGGTCTGCTCCACAATGATTTTTTGGACTGGAAACTCCACCTGATAGCGCCCGCCGATAGCTTCGGACATGGTGGGTTTAAAAAATAAACCGCAATTACTGCCAAGGGGATCCAGGAACTCTTTGATTTTTTCTGTTTTTTTGACATCGACCCATTCACCAGCTTGAAGATTCAAATCCCCTTTGCTTTTTTTCCCCTTTGATCCAACCAAGTTTTCCGATTCTCCCCATCGGAAAAAACGATGTAGCACAGTGCGCATGATAATTTTCAAGAGGTCACGGGGTGAAAGCTCCCCATGAAAGACTTCCCGAACAAACGGAGTAATATCCCAACGAGATAGTGCCGTAGTAGCAGCGTATAGCTCCGTTGACTGGCAAAAATACCTATCATCGCAACGAGTAGGATACTGCTCCGACCAACTTGCAGCAGTACTATCGAGTACAGCTTCGGCAGGCGATGGCTGAGCATCTTCCGATACCGGTCTTAACCAAGCTTCTTTCCAGAAGAATAAACAGTTCCGCTGACAACCGCCGTGGAATGCGCCATCACATCGTAAATCTTGAAGGAATACAGTCGACTTCATGCGACGGTGGCCTTGCCCCGCCACGCAGGTCTTATCTGCGCGACGCGAGACACGTATGCGGCTACCGCAATATTTGACCATTTCTGGCATGAACGGAACACCGTCAAGTTTACCGTCAACATCAAGTGTCGCAGCGATCTCGCTACTACTGCGAACTTCAACCAGTTGCCCGCGCAGAAGGTGCTGAGACTTCTCAGGATTACGCATATAGGTCCTTCGACATGATGCACCGTGATTTCAAATTGTTCGTATCTGATCAGTCAACCATCAAGAATCTCTGAATTGTTTGCAAATCCGGTTTTTTTTTCAAAAAATACTTGCCTTTCTTTCATTGATTGAGTGAAGGAACACTTAAATCCGTTTCTTGAATTGCGTAAGTCTATTGACTGCCAGACAAGAGATTCCACAGAAATGAATCATACTGATAATAAAAATATAGCCATGAATTCAACATTCATGGCTATCAGGCGCACTATGATTTTAGAGATGCATTAATTAGGTTTTTCTCATTGGATAAATAGTCAGGATGTTCACCCTTGCCATATTCATAGCCATAACCATACTTCCCTGACCTTCCTGCCTGTGGCTTCAAATCATTAAACAGGACACCTTTGGCTACAAGGCCAGCCTGACCCAAACGTTTAAGCGATTCTTTAATTTCACCTAATGTACTTACCCCTGCTCGGGTCATGATATAAA
Organism: uncultured beta proteobacterium; assembly: GCA_963837775.1. GTDB lineage: Bacteria > Pseudomonadota > Gammaproteobacteria > Burkholderiales > Burkholderiaceae_D > CAWIOX01. Next base: position 458,033 of record CAWIOX010000029.1, read on the forward strand.
TAGAACCCACATGTGAGCCAACAATTAACGCATCGGAGACGGCCAGAATAGGCGTGCTATCTATCAGAACAAGGTCATAACTGATAGATAGGGATTGAAGCAATGCGCCAAAATTCGGGCGCAGCAATAATTCTGATGGATTGACGGGCAATTGCCCCGTTGAAATAAAATCCATATTTTCCATCACACCCCGATGTATGAGATTCTCAAACGGCATTTCACCAGAAATTGCTTCAGATAAGCCATATTGTCTTCCAACACTGAAATATTGATGGAGATGGCCGCTACGAAGATCTGCATCGATGAGCAGTACTTTTTTCCCTGAAGTAGCGATGATGGCACCCAGGTTGACAGAAACAAATGACTTACCCAACCCAGGTGTAGCACCCGTCATCAGCACTATATTGTTTGTAGAATGTGACATCGAAAACTGCAATGCCGTGCGAAAAGTTCGCAAGCTTTCTATGGCGCCGTCGGTAGAGGAAACTTGCGCCAAAAGAGGAATTTTTTGCGATTTCGCGCTGATCTTTTTATATAAGTCTCTTAATTTTTTGCTATGCGGAATCGTGGCATACACTGGCACCCCAAGCATCTTCTCAATCACACGGGGATCATCAATTTCCCGTTTGATGGATTTTTTCATGACGGCAGTGATTACGCCAAGAAATAACCCTGTCAATGCTGCAAGCGCGACCACCAACGCACGATTAGGTTTTACCGGCTTTTCCGGCACCATCGGATTATCAATCAGTCGCACATTACTCACCTTGCCTACGGCTATCAGACTAAGTTGCTGCGCACTTGTCAGCAATTGGCTGTAAAGCTCGGAATTGACTTTGATATCGCGAGTGAGACGCAACTCATCCTGTTGCAAATTAGGATACGACTTCAGATGCCCATCAATGGCTGTTATTTCACGATTGATCTCATTCAACTGGGCGTCAACGCCCTTGACAGCTGGGTGCTCCCGAGTAAAACCAACCAGCAATTCTGTTCTCTTCTGCACCAATTCTGAGCGTTTGACTTTTGCTGCGGCGGACTGTTGCAAGCTTACCCTTGCTTCTTCCCCCAAATCGAATGTGTTGTGATTGTTACGAAACTGGTTATATCTACTTTCAGATTGCTCAAGTTTCTGTTTAACATCCGGCAACTGTTTATTCAGGAAAGTGAGCGACTTCTCGGCCTCCTCGGTTCTGCGTGCAGCATTCTGACGGAGGTATTCACGGCCAATTTCCTTGAGCGTGTCGTTGGTTAGCTGCGGATTCTGCCCTTGTAGCTTGATATCAATCACACCAGACTGCTTGACCGGTTCTGCAACGATTAAACTCTTTTGCACACTCTGAATGGCATTTAGTCTTGACGCACGCCTGAGGAAAAATTGCCCCCCCGGCTTAGCGGCCAGCTTATCAACCAATAACTCCACCCGCCCCTTCTCCGTAATGATATCGAGCGCTGTACCAACATGACCTTGCAATGCTATGTTTTGTTCTTTTTCCACAAGACGAAATTGATCATTTCCCTCCGCAGTCAGCACAAAATCACGATTCTGCAAAGATTCAGGCACATTAAAGATTGAGATATCCGCCTTCTCAGCCCCCCATACATAGCCGCCACGACCAAACAAGCCAGGATTGGAGAGTTGCTTATTCAACCCTGCAAACGCTGCCCCTATGACCGGGAAATAGTGTGGTTTTACCTCGATATATAGCCGCAAGTTATCGACCGCCTTCGAAACAACCATTCGCGAACCGAGAAGTTCCATCTCAGCTATCGCCGCCGTTTTAACCGCGTAGGTCGAGCCGATTTCACCCATCAGATTATTGGACTGATTCGGACTGCTTTCTTCAACCTGAACCAGCATGCTTGCTTCATAAACAGGCTTAGCAACAAAAGCATAAAGCACACCAGACAAGGTAATCAGAAAAGCTATACCGGCAATCAACCAACGATTGTCAAAAAGGGTATCAAGATAGGCCGTCAAATCCACTTCATCGTCATGAACGACAGCGTGAGCGGAGTGCGGGATCTGAGTCGGGGTCGGTACCGGCTGTGGAATGAGTTGATTCATCATGATGATTGTTAAACCCAATTAAAGCATGCAAAAAAACGCTGAACACATTCAAACCCCTTGCCATTGCAGTCAGCGTACTCCCTGAATTTCTTCGCAAAACCCTGATCTCAACCGCGCCCCATTTTTATGGAGAAATGAATTCCTGTCTTTCTCGAATGATTGCCAAGTCATTACGTTTTCCATGCCCGTCAAGATGGGCGAGTCGCACCACCAGTTCGCCCACACCCTGGGAAATCAGATTGTACGAATGCCTGAATGCAACCGGCCCTTGCCGATACGGATCTGGAATATCGTATTTACTGGCCTCGCAGAGACGGAATACCTTACATTTTGATTCGGGATAATTAAGCTCAATAAACCGTTTTTGGCCACCATCCATTGTCAGGATGATATCTGCATCACTTACCATCCAGGCAGCAAGACTCCTTGCCCGGTGTGTGCCGATATCGATACCACGTTCCCGCATTAACTGAACCGACAAGGGATCGGCAGGCGCGCCATCCAATGCATTGATGCCCGCAGAAAGCACTGCCTTATCAGGCAGCGCATGTTTAAGGAACCCTTCCGCCATTGGGCTACGACAAATATTGCCGATGCAGACAAACAAAATGTTGTTCATCACTTTGCCGCTCCGAAAGCTGACGACAACGCACTGGGCAATATCAGGCTGAGAGTACGATGCCAGTTCGCAAGACCAGACGCAGCGACATACACGACGTCCCGGGGATTCAACTCAAAGCCCTCCGCCATTGCCAATGCGCCCGGCATACTGGCATCCAACTGATAAACAAGTCGCTCAGCACCTGACTTGCGCACGACATATACCTGTTTGCCATCACCCGTGATCGGATTGATGCCGCCGGACTCACCCAGCGCCTCATTGAGCGTCAGGCGTCCGTTATGCATGGTGAGCGATTTGGGTGTAATCACCTCTCCCGACACAAAGACCTTGCTCTCGTCGCGAGAGACCGCACGAATGACATCGCCATGAGCCAGCATGATGCTGGCGGGATTAATGCCTTTTTGCACCAGTTGCAGCAGGTTGATTTGATAAGTCGACTCTCCACGCGTGATGTAAATCTGGCTTTGGTCCGCAGTCGGCAATAAGCCGCCCGCGCGGTTCAGCGCCTCGACCAGCGTCATCGGGATATCGTTGATCGCCTGGAGACCCGGCGCCTTGACTTCGCCATCGATATAAATGCGTTTGCTGCGGTAGGACTGCACGCGCAAGGTAACTTTCGGATTATTGATATAGCGGGCGAGCTTGGAAGACAGCAGAATGCGCGCTTGCTCCTCTGTCAGTCCGGCAAGCTTGAGCGTGCCCGCATAGGGAAATTGCACCATGCCGTCATGATCGACGACAAAACCCGCAGGGGGAGTTGTGGTGGCGACAACATCAACGCCGGCCACACCAGATGTCGGTATTTGCATCACGGCGCCTGCCAGTTCCGGATGCTCCCATACGACAATTGAAAGTATATCGCCGCTCTGAATGCCATATGGCAATGGCGGTGCTATCAAACGGCTTATATCCTGAATGACCTGTTTTTCACGCCGCTCCTTTTCCAGTTTCAGCAATTGCGGTGTGATGGGTTTGATTACCGGGCTTATATCGGAGATGACCGCGTCAGATTCCGAACCGGACTCGACACCCTTGGGCATGATGGGAGCAGTAGTGCCACATGCAACCAGGCATGGCAGCCAGACCAGCGCACACCATTTGCGAAGAAAAATCATTGAATAAACACCCATGATATGCCTCAGTTTCCGTGTTCCTAGCTCTGCTCAAAACTGCAGAATCCATTTACTCGAGCGGCACTTACTGACAAGAAGTTTTTTCAACGCCAGAACAAGTATTTTGGCAATTTCAGTAATCGATGCATTAACCCGGCAGTAAGCGATGCTGCCATCAGCAATCTGCCCATGTGCTCAATATTGATGCTTTAATGAATATTTGTTTTGATAATACTCAAACAAAATATTAATAATAATGCAATTATTTTCACCTGCCACAGGTGCACTGCCTGACCTGCGCAGGCCGGAGGATTAGTTTTCAAGCGTTTTTTTGCGCCCGCCGATTCGTGTCTGCATGGCAATAAATCTGCGGGTAAAAATGTGCACATGTATGCACCTGAAGGAAGTGAAAGTCGGCGTGAGGCGGGGGCAAATGCGCAGCGCAATGACTACCGCGGCGCTATGCAACCGGTACATGCGTCGCTGCGGTGAGTCCATCAACTATTGCAATTATTGCTGAACCAGGAACAAACGATCAGGTTCATTGCGCTTCGCAAGCTATTCCTGCTCCCTGAGCCGGTTGAATGCCTCATCGATGCGTTCCACCGCGATGATGGTCAGGCCTGCTATTTTCTGCTTCGGCGCATTCGCCTTCGGGATCATCGCAATCGTGAATCCGAGCTTGGCCGCTTCGCGCAAGCGTTCCTGTCCGCGCGGTGCGGGCCGGATTTCCCCTGCCAGGCCGACTTCGCCGAACACCACCAGGCCGCGCGGCAAGCGGCTTGTTGCGCATCGAAGAATTGATTGCCAGCAATACCGCCAGGTCGGCTGCCGGTTCGGTGATTTTCACGCCGCCCACCGCGTTGATGAAGACGTCCTGATCGAAGGCCGCGACGCCGGCATGGCGGTGCAGCACCGCCAGCAGCATCGCCAGCCGGTTCTGTTCCAGCCCGACCGACAGCCGCTTCGCATTCGGCGCATGGGAGGTGTCGACCAGCGCCTGGATTTCGACCAGCAAGGGGCGCGTGCCTTCCTGCGTGACCATCACGCAGGAACCCGGCACCTGATTGTCGTGCTGCGACAAGAACAGCGCCGACGGGTTGGACACGCCCTTCAGGCCTTTTTCGGTCATCGCGAACACGCCCAGTTCATTGGCCGCGCCGAAGCGGTTCTTGACCGCCCGCACCAGGCGGAAGCTGGAATGGGTATCGCCCTCGAAATACAGCACGGTGTCGACGATGTGTTCCAGCACGCGCGGCCCGGCCAGCGCGCCTTCCTTGGTCACATGCCCGACCAGGATGATGGTGATGCCGTTCTGCTTGGCCACGCGCGTCAGTTGCGCCGCGCACTCGCGCACTTGCGCCACCGAGCCGGGCGCCGAACTCAGCGCGTCGGAATACACGGTCTGGATCGAGTCGATGACCGCGACTTCCGGCTTCAGGTCGGCCAGCGTGCTGAGGATTTTTTCCAGCTGGATTTCCGCCTGCAGCTTGAGGTCTTTGGCATCCACCATCAGGCGCTTGGCGCGCATCGCAATTTGCGCGCCGGATTCCTCGCCGCTGACGTACAGGGATTTTTTCGAGTGCGACAGATTGGCCAGCGCCTGCAGCAACAGCGTCGATTTGCCGATGCCGGGGTCGCCGCCGATCAGCACCACGCCGCCGGCGACCAGACCGCCGCCCAGCACGCGGTCGAATTCCTCGATGCCGGTGCCGAAACGCGGCACGTCGATCGCCTCGATATCGGCCAGGCTGAGCACCGGTGCGGTTTGCGCCAGCGCTTGCGGTTGCGTCGAGAAGCGGTTGGAGCCGGTTTCGACGATGGTTTCGACCAGCGTATTCCACTGACCGCAGGCCGGACACTGGCCGCTCCATTTGTTGGAGACGCCGCCGCATTCGGTACAGCTGTAATTGGTTTTTGCTTTGGCCATTGGAATGTGTAAAAAGCTGACGCAGCCGCGCCAAACAGTCAGTTATTTGCAATAAATACGGGGGTATGCACAGAAAATAGCAGTCTCCCGCACGGTTTCATTGGGCTAAAAATAATACAGCAGGGAGTATATAAACCGGCAAAAAAGCCCGCTCAGGCCTCGATTACCGGCACCCGCTGCGCCAGCGCGCACATCAGCTCATAGCCGATGGTGCCCGCCGCGTTGGCGACTTCATCGATCGGCAAGCCCTGCCCCCACAGCGTGACGCTGCTGCCGACCCGCGCCGCCGGCACCGGCGTCAGGTCAACCGTGATCATGTCCATCGAAACCCGACCCACGATGCGGGTCTTTACGCCATCCACCAGGATCGGCGTGCCGCTTGGCGCATGGCGCGGATAACCATCGGCGTAGCCGCAGGCCACCACGCCGATGCGCATCGGCTTGCTCGGCGATGAAACGGCTGCCGTAACCGACCGCATCGCCGGCCACGATATCCTGGGTGCCGATGATTTCGCTGCTGAGCGTCATTGCCGGCTGCAGGCCGAACTCTTGCGCCGTTTTGCCGCCGGGCGTGCCGCCGTACAGCATGATGCCGGCCCGCACCCAATCGCTCAGCACTTCCGGATGCAGCAGATCGGCGGCCGAATTGGCCAGACTGACTTCCGCGGCGATCCCCGCGCTGCCGGCCCTGAAGCGGCGCACCTGCTCGGCCAGCGGCAAGCCCGGGATTGGCGGCATCGTCGGCATTGGCAAAATGCGTCATCAGGGTGATTTTCTGTACTGCGGGAATCGCGCGCACCCGCTGATACGCGGCATGGAAGGCGTCAGGCACGAAACCCAGGCGGTTCATGCCGCTGTTCATTTTCAGGTGGACGTTCAGTGGCGCAGTGATGGCGGCCTGCTCGATCATCTCGATTTGCTCGTTGCAGTGGATCGCGAACTCGAGCTGATGTTCGACCACCGCTTCCAGGTCGATCGGCTGAAAAAAACCTTCCAGCAACAGGATCGGCTTTTTCCAGCCCATTTCCCGCAAGCGCACCGCGCCATCGACTTCAATCAGCGCCAAGCCGTCGGCCTCGGGAAAAGCCCGCAACGCGCGTGCCAGTCCGTGACCGTAGGCGTTTGCCTTGACCACGCCCCAAATCTTGGCTGCGGGCGCATGCGCTTTCGCGACAGCTAAATTGTGCTGCATCGCAGAAATATGAATAGTGGCAATGATTGGTCTTGGCATGAAGATACCTTGATGGAAAATGTGAGGGGCAATTGACATCAACCGGCATTTTACCGGAGGCATCTTGCTGACTGCGGCAATTCTGCCGGTTTGGGCATGGTTTCATGGTATAAAGCTAGCGGACAACTTTGTTACCACCCACAGCTGAGGCCCACAGCCGAATGAATCGCGGTTTCTATACTATTATGGCGGCGCAGTTTTTCTCGTCGCTCGCCGATAACGCCCTCCTCATCGCTGCCATCGCACTATTGACACAATTGCAATCGCCGGCATGGATGACGCCGATGCTGAAATTGTGTTTTGTATTGTCTTACGTATTGCTGGCGGCATTCGTCGGCGCCTTCGCCGACGCGCTGCCCAAGGGCCGCGTGATGTTCATCACCAACCTGATCAAGATTTTCGGTTGCGGCCTGATGTTCTTCCATGTCCACCCGCTGATCGCCTATGGCGTGGTCGGCTTTGGCGCAGCGGCGTATTCTCCGGCCAAGTACGGCATCCTGACCGAATTGCTGCCGCCGGAAAAACTGGTCGCGGCGAATGGCTGGATCGAAGGTCTGACCGTCAGCTCCATCATCCTCGGCACCGTGATGGGCGGCGCGCTGGTGAACCCTCATGTTTCGTCAATTCTGCTGCAATTCGACTTTCCGGTGATTGATTTCGGCATCGACACGGCCAATGAAGCTGCCTTGTGCGTGATCGTCGCCGCCTACTTGCTTGGCGCCTTATTCAATCTCAGGATCCCCGATACCTGTGCGCATTATGCGCATCAGGAGCGCAATCCGATCAGGCTGATCACTGACTTTGCCAATTGCTACAGCATTCTGTGGAAAGACAAACTCGGCCAGATTTCACTGGCCGTGACCACGCTGTTCTGGGGCGCCGGCGCCACACTGCAGTTCATCGTCCTGAAATGGGCGGAGAAATCCCTGCATTTACCACTCGACAAGGCCGCCATCCTGCAAGGCGTGGTGGCAGTCGGGGTGGCGCTCGGCGCGGTTGCCGCGGCCCGTTTTGTGCCGCTCAAAAAATCACTGTCGGTGATGCCGATGGGTATCGCGATGGGTCTCATCGTGATGATGATGACCCAGGTTCACACGACTTGGGTTGCCTACCCGTTGCTGGTGCTGATCGGCGCGCTGTCCGGCTATTTCGTGGTGCCGATGAATGCCTTGCTGCAACATCGCGGCCATGTGCTGATGAGTGCCGGGCACTCGATTGCGGTGCAGAATTTCAATGAGAATCTGTCGGTACTGACCATGCTGCTGCGTGTATGCGGTGATGATTTCCCTGAACCTGGACCTGAATGTCGTGATCATCATGTTCGGCTCCTTCGTCGCCGGCACGATGTTCCTGGTCATGCGCAAACATGCGGCCAACCAGCGCGAACACGATTCGCTGGCGCTGATCGGCGAGTGCAAGCATTAAACCTAGAATCCAAAACAAGTCAGCAGCGTAGCGGAGAGGGCAATTATTTCTGTACGCGCACGACTGGCGCGGCTGCGCCAGTCGTCCGGCACGATGAAGCCGCGGCGCATTTCAATCATCCAGCCATCGCGCTCAGCGAGCACCGCCACCAGCACCGGCATCGTGTCTTGCACAAAATAGATCTGTAGCGATTCAAGCAATTGCTGCCGGCTCAGCGTTTGCTTCAAAGCGCACCTTGGCCGGCGCCAGCCAGGACAATCTCGGCAAGATCACATAGCGCATATTCTGCTCTTGCGGCTGCATCCCGCAACTCCGAGCTGGCACACCAGAAACCGCGGCAATGCGCGGCCGACACGCCCATCGACGGCGCTGCATGCGGGTCATCTGCATGATAAAAAAGCCAGCCCTTGACCAGCGCCTGCGCTGCCGCAATCGCTTGCGGCAAATGGATTTGTGCTGCCGGATGCTGCGCCAGACTGAGCTGGCGGTCGAGTATCTTGCGCATCTTCGCGCCCAGCGTATCCGCCAGATTCGGCCCCACGAAATAATCCGCCTCCAGATCCTGCACCGCTCGACTCCAGCAGATAGAACTTGGTCGCGAATTCCAGATGCAGCAAGGCGTCGCCTTCGCGCAGCAGGAAATCAAACTCACCTACCGTATGATTTTTGCCTGCACGCACCTGGATGCCGTGCGCAAACAGCGTCCCCCGATGCTGGAAATAAAAGGCCATCAGCTTTTCCGCGTAGCGGCCCAGCCGGGTGTACGGCCCGATGTCAAGATACGCATGCAAGGCATCCGGCGCAGCATCCAGCTCCGCCAGCCAGGCTATGGCCTGCCGATCCGGCACGCCTGTCAGCGTCGCGATCAGGCCGCGCCATTGCGGCGCCTGCGGATCGAGCAGATCGGGCGCATCCAGCAGCCACGCCAGTGCGCGTACATGCGGGTCGTTCAGATGCTGCCAGCGCCGATGAAAGCGTGCCTGGCAAGACTCGATCGGATTAGTCTCCGGCACTGCTGGCATAGGTATTGAGCGCCAGGCACAGGTCGGCCCAGGCTTCGCGCTTGGCAGTTGGCTTGCGCAATAAATAAGACGGATGATAGGTCACGACCAGCGGCCGGCCTGCATGCTGATGCACGCTGCCGCGCAAGGCGGCCATCGTATGCCCGGCATCCGGCCCCAGCAGCGACAGCGCGGCGCTCTTGCCCAGCGCGACGATAACGGTGGGTTGTATCAAGGCGATTTGCCGCTCCAGATACGGCTTGCAGGCAGCGATTTCGGCCGGCGTCGGCGCATGGTCTGCGCCGCTGGCGTCAGTGGCGCGGCATTTGACGGCATTGGTCAGGTAGACGTTGGCATTGCGTCGCAAGCCCATCGCCAGCAACATATTATTCAGCAACTTTCCGGCAGGCCCGACAAACGGCTCGCCTTGCCGATCCTCTTCGCGGCCCGGGCCTTCGCCGACGAAAAGCCAGCGCGCTTGCTGGTCGCCGACACCGAATACCGTCTGGGTACGGCCTTCGCACAGCTTGCAGCCCCGGCAACCGGCCACGGCCGCCTTGAGTTGCGGCCAATCCATGCCAGCCACTGCGTCGACAGACGGTGGCAGATACGTCATTTCCATCTCATCGTCAAAGAAGGCTGGCGGCATCGGAAGCGGCTCATCCCAGGCGGAGAAATCGGCTTCAAATGCAGGCACATCAATGGCAGCCATGACCGGCTCCGGTGATTCCTTTTCCTGCACTATTTGCGGCACGTATTTCCGTCACTGCCTCCAGTGCCGGCAGTTCGGCTGGCACGGTTTCCGGCGCCGATGCCGGAACATGCCGACGCACCCAGACATTGCCGATGCCGACCTCGCTCAAGAAAATCGCACGGCGGCTTTGTTCCGGCGTCATAAGCAAAACCTCATGACCACCGCATCCTCGCGGGCATTGTCGGCAGCTGGATAGTAGGCCTTGCGTCGCCCGATTTGCTCGAAGCCGAACCGCTCGTAGAGCCTGATTGCGCGCACATTGGAAGGCCGCACTTCCAGCAAGATGGACGCCATGCCTTTATCCCTTGCCATCTGCGCGACTTTATCCAGCAACAAGCGCCCTATCCCGCGCCCATGCATATCGCCGCGCACACTGATATTGAGCAGATGCGCCTCATCGACAATCAGCATGATCAGGAAATAACCGAGCAATACGCGATGTGCCATCGCGCAAAACCCAGGCCTCATGACCGCCATACAGCGAATCCAGAAAATTGGCGCGTGACCAGGGATGCGGATACACCGCATTTTCGATCTCCAGAACGGCAGGCAAATCCTCCACCTGCATCGCCTCAAGCGCAACAGAGTCAGGGATGGGAGCGAGCATCTCGTTCACCCGGCCACCTTGGGACGATTTGCTGCCAGCGCCAACCGTTCGGCCGTCGTCAACGCGATCTTGTTGCGCAAATAAATTGGCTGCGCCTCACCGGCCGCGACTGTTTGTCCTGCGGCAAAGTGCAATCCGCGCCAGGGTCGCGACATGCGCCGCATGCGGCATCAGCTCGGCACAAGCATCTTTTGCAAAATACATGGACTCAAATTCCGACGGATAGGCGAAAAACCCGTTGCCGCATGCCGTCAACTTCACCGTACCGGCTTGCGGCAATACGCCCGCCGGCGCCGACAAGGTCGGCTCGACGACCTGATGCCAGCCATCTGCATAGCGATATTGCGCCCAATACACCTCGCCCATGCGGGCATCCATGACAGCCAGCACATCGGCAGCGCCGTTTGCAGCGCGGCAGGCTTCGGCCATCGCCAGCAAGGTGCCGACCGGCACAACCGGCAAACCCGCGCCGAACGCCAGTCCCTGCGCGATGCCGCATGCGGTGCGTACGCCGGTGAAGGAACCGGGGCCGGCGCCATACGCAATCGCATCGCATTGCGCCAGGCCGATGCCGGCTTGCGCCAGCAGGCTCTGCACCATCGGCAGCAAGGTTTGGGAGTGCGTCTGGACGCCGGACGAATCGCGCAGCAGCACGTCATTGCCTTGCAACAAGGCAGCGGAAGCGAGCTCGGAAGAAGTTTCAATTGCAAGAATAATGGCCATCCCGCATTTTACCGCGACCGGTCCCTGCCGCAAGGACTCAGCGGATAATAGACAGCATCGCCAACGCCCAATTTACGTGAACACCGGTTGCTGGCAGTACAATCCCACATTACCGCTTCAGCATGCACATATTTATGAATAGTTTGATTCTGGAAAATAGTAACCGCAATCAGCTTGCAGCCTCAATGAGCGACGACAAGTGGGTCGTTGCCTGCCTGTGCGCCGCGTGGTGCGGCACCTGCAACGACTACCAGCCCGGCTTTCTGGCCTGGGCCGAACAGCATCCGGACATTGTTTTTGTCTGGATAGACATCGAAGATCAGGCCGATGTGGTGGGTGACCTCGACGTCGAGAACTTCCCGACCCTGCTGATCCAGCGCGGCGACACAGTCGCCTTCTTCGGCACGGTATTGCCGGACCTGCGCCTGGCGGATCGCTTGCTGCTGGCGCAAATCGAGAAAAGCGAAGAGACGCTGCGCAGTGAAGCGCTCAGTTCAGCCGAACACAAAACCTGGCAGAAGGAGTGCAATCTGCGCACGCTGCTGCACGCAGCCTGAACGCAACACTGAACTCAATCACTTCCTGAACGACGGTGTGCCAGCGCCGCCGCTCCCGGCATATGCACCGACTCCAGCGCGCCGCGTGTTTTTGCACTGTGAAATAGTCCGTCCAGCACTTCCGACAGATACAAACGCCTCCTTGCAGGGACTTTTGACATTCAGCAATAAGAATTGAGAAACCGGCCGGCGAATCCGAAAAACGGGATTGAAAATTACCTGACAAGTGCGCAAGTATTAAAGTGTACTAATCTAATTCAGGAGCACGCCCCGACCAGGAGTCCGACATGAAAAAGCACCGGATTGAACACGATACATTCGGCACGATCGAAGTCCCCGCCGATCAGCTATGGGGCGCGCAGACGCAACGCTCGCTGCTGCACTTCGCGATTTCCAGCGAACGCATGCCGGAGGCGCTGATTTCATCGCTGGCGGCAGTCAAGAGCGCTTGCGCCAGCGTCAATCGCCATCTGGGCCTGCTGCCGGCAGTGAAAGCCGACGCCATCATCCTGGCCGCAAACGAAGTGATCTCAGGCCGGCACCACGGAGAATTTCCGCTCGCGATCTGGCAAACCGGCTCAGGCACGCAAACCAATATGAACATGAACGAGGTGCTGGCCAACCGCGGCTCCGAATTGCTGGGCGGGGAGCGCGGCGAAAAGCGCTTGCTGCACCCGAATGACGAGGTCAATCTGGGCCAGTCCTCGAACGACATCTTCCCCACCGCGATGCATGTGGCGGCCTGCGTCGGACTCAATGCGACGCTGCTGCCGGCGCTGCGGCAATTGCGCATCACGCTTCGCCGAAAAAGCCCGCCAGTTTGACGACATCGTGAAAATCGGCCGCACCCATCTGCAGGATGCGACGCCGCTGACGCTGGGACAGGAGTTTTCCGCCTATGTGGCGCAACTGGAACATGCCGAAACCTGCATTCAGTCCAGCCTGCCGGCACTGTACGCACTGGCCGTGGGCGGCACCGCTGTCGGCACCGGACTGAACACCCATCCGGAATTCGGCCAGCGCGTTGCGGCGGAACTGGCCAGAGCAATTCAGGCTGCCGTTTCATGGCGGCAGACAACAAATTTGCCGCGCTCGCCAGCCACGAGCCGCTGCTAGCCACGCATGGCGCGCTCAAGACACTGGCCGCCGCATTGATGAAGATTGCCAACGACATCCGCTGGCTGGCATCGGGCCCGCGTTCCGGCCTGGGCGAACTCAGCCTGCCTGAAAACGAACCCGGCAGCTCGATCATGCCGGGCAAGGTCAATCCGACCCAGTGCGAAGCGCTGACCATGCTGTGCTGCCAGGTGTTCGGCAACGATGTCGCGCGTCACTGTCGGCGCTGCTTCCGGCAACTTCGAACTGAACGTCTTCAAGCCGCTGATCATCCACAATCTGCTGCAGAGCATGCGCTTGCTGGCGGACGGCATGCACAGCTTCGACCGGCATTGCGTGCGGGGTATCGAAGCGAACCGCCAGCGCATCGCCGAACTGCTGGAACGCTCGCTGATGCTGGTCACCGCGCTCACGCCGCACATCGGCTACGAGCGCGCCGCCCACATCGCAAAACAGGCACACCAGGATGGCAGCACACTGAAGCAGACGGCTACCGCACTCGGCTACGTCAGCGCTGAAGAATTCGATCGCTGGGTAGTGGCATCGGAAATGACGCATCCGGACGCCGGATGATCAGGTATTGCGGCGCGGATAGCCTTCTGCGGTGATGCGCAGCCAGACCAGCTCTTTTTCCTGGTCTGTCATCGAAACCCAGTGAGCCACTTCCACCACTGTTCGGCCGCAACCACGGCAAACCTCGTCAAAAGTGGTGGAGCACACGGCTACGCAAGGGGTGTCAGGTCGGCTACTATTGGTCATCAGTCACTATTTCAGGAAGCGCAAGGCGTGCGGATGCCGGCAGTATAGCCGCTCTCGCGCCCCCGCACTGTTTACCGCCATGATCGACAGATTCAGCACCTTGCGCAAAATCCCTGCCAGCATCTGGGCGCTCGGCTTCGTCAGCATGCTGATGGATATTTCTTCCGAGTTGATCCACAGCCTGCTGCCGCTGTTCATGGTGACCGGCCTGGGCGCCAGCATTTTCATCGTGGGCCTGATCGAAGGGGCGGCAGAGGCGACAGCGCTGATCGTCAAGGTGTTTTCCGGCGCGCTGAGCGACTACCTGGGAAAGCGCAAGGGGCTGGCCGTCTTCGGCTACGGCATGGCGGCGCTGACCAAACCGATCTTCGCGCTGGCGCCCGGCATCGGCTGGATCCTGACTGCACGCCTGCTCGACCGGGTCGGCAAAGGCATACGCGGCGCCCCGCGCGACGCGTTGGTGGCCGACATCACACCGCCAGAACTGCGCGGCGCCGCGTTCGGCCTGCGCCAGTCGCTGGACACGGTCGGCGCGTTCGCCGGCCCCTTATTGGCAATGGGACTGATGCTGCTGTGGGCGAATGATTTTCAGGCCGTATTCTGGTTTGCGGTGCTGCCAGCGGCTCTGGCGGTAGCCTTGCTGATAGTCGGCGTGCAGGAACCCGAGAATGCACACACCGGAAAACGGGAAAACCCGATCCGCCGCGACAATCTGAAACGCATGGGGCGCGCCTATTGGTGGGTGGTTGCGATCGGCGCGATCGTCACGCTGGCACGTTTCAGCGAAGCATTTTTATTGCTGCGCGCACAACAAGGCGGCATGCAACTGGCACTGATACCGCTGATCATGGTGGCGATGAACGTGGTGTATGCGGTGTCGGCCTACCCTTTCGGCAAATTGGCCGACAGCATGAGCCACGGCAAATTACTAGGGTACGGCTTGCTGGTGCTGATCGCGGCCGACCTCGTGCTGGCCAGCAGCAACGCCTGGCCTACCGTGCTGCTGGGCGTCATCCTGTGGGGCGTGCATATGGGCCTGACGCAAGGATTGCTGGCGGCCATGGTGGCAGACACCGCCCCGGCCGATTTGCGCGGCACCGCATACGGCTTTTTCAACCTTGCCAGCGGACTGGCTATGCTGGTGGCGAGCCCGCTGGCCGGATTGCTGTGGGACCGGCTTGGCGCTCCGTTCACCTTTTACACCGGCGCGCTATTTTGCGGCGCGGCCCTGCTCGGACTGGCCTTGAACGGCTCTCGCAAGCATGCCTCCACACTCGAAACGCAAGACAAATAACGGGGGTATGCAACAAAACAATAGCCTGGCCGCAATAAAACAAAGGGCCTTTAAATATACCCATGGCAGTATATTTAAAGGCCCAAACCCGCCAAAACGGATCGATTACACCATTACTTGGCTTCCGGCGCCATCAGCTTGGACCAGCCGTCGTGCCCGAGCGCACGCAAGGTCTCGATATTTTTCTCGAAGATATCGGCCGCGTCAGGAAACGCCTCGACTGCGCGCTCGATACTGTCTTCACGCAACAAATGCAAGGTCGGATACGGGGAACGATTGCTGTAGTTATCGATATCGTCCGGCTTGGTATCGGCGAACTGGAACTGCGGATGGAAACTGGCGACCTGAATTTCACCTTCCAGCCCAAGATCCTCCACCGCCGCATCCGCCACATCGAGGAAGTCGTTGTAATCAAGGAAATCCGTCAGCGTGCCGGGATGGATCAGCAGCGTGGTATCGACCTCTTCCGGATCGACTGCCGCCAGGTCCTGCAACTCGACAATCAGTTCCTCCAGCAGGGCTTCCGGCGTTTGCGCCGCGCTGACCACGTAGCGTATCTGTTTCTTCACATGGACTGCCTTGGCAAACGGACACAGATTCAGCCCGATTACCGCCTTTTCCATCCACATCTGTGTTTCTGCAATGATTTCTTCGTTAGTCTTGATTGTGCTCTGGGTCATTGCGTGTTGCTTTCTTTATTGAATTAAATAGGTTTCATACAAAATCATTACTGCAAAATAACAACATTGACGTCATTGGCGCAAGGGCAAAACAGGCATCAGGCGCCCAAACCTTGCCTGGCAGCCACAGGCCGCTTGCCGATACGCGGCGCACTATGATCGCGAATCCAACTGGCCAGCGTTGCCTCGTCGATATCACCGGCGCCCACGGAGAGCATGGTACGCGCTAAAGCAGCATCGCCGGCAATCAATTCCCAGCCATTCAAGCGCAAGAACAGTTCCAGCACGATACAGGCTGTCACATTATTGCCATCGACAAAGGGGCGACCGATTTCGATGCCATACGCATAGGCGGCGGCCAGCGTTGCGACATCGGGTTTTTCAAAAACAGAAAGGTGATAGGGCAGCGCCACAACCGCCTCGAACGCGACCACGTCCCGCACGCCGGGCGTACCGCCGTAAGCCAACAACTGCTCTTCGTGGACGGTCAACAGAATTGATTCATCCAGCCAAATCCAATTATCCATTGTGTCACTCTAACGGTGCCGGAATAGTACCTGGCTCGGCGCATACGGTGCCGGCGACCTGGCCAGGCCGTTCCAGAATAAGGAGAGAAAAATCATGCGGCACACATGACTTGCATACCGGTCCGGCCGGCAAACCCTGCCATCGGCCTGCCTGTCGATCTTGCATTCGACATTAATCAAACAGCAAACGCACAACAGTTGATCTCAATCAAATACCCGACACATCAACCTGAAATGCCATTTTAATTCTATGCAAAAAACCATGAAATTCAAGCAGGCAGATTAAACAGGCTCATTGCAATCCGGCCCTGATCATCTCCGGTGCATTGGTCACATGCTCAAAACGCAAGACCAGCATGCAAGCGGTCGCCCCCAGCCCGACCACCAGCCCCCACCAGACTCCGCTGGGTCCGATGTTGGCCGAACGGCTCAGCCATAGCGCGGTCGTCATGCCGACACCCCAATAACCCAGGATCGATGCGATCATCGTGAAACGCGCATCCTTCAAGCCGCGCAAGGCCCCGGCCGCAATCACCTGGGTGCTGTCAAACCACTGGAAACAGGCCGCCACGGCCAGCAACTTGATCGCCAGACTGGCCACCTCGCGCGACGCCGATGTATCCACGCCGACCAGCAAGCCCACCAGCACGTCGCCAAAGAAAAAATACAGGCTGGCGGTAAATGTCATCGGCACCAGACCGATCAGCATGCCTTGCCGCCCCAGGCGCTTGGCCTCCGCCAGGTCGCCGCTGCCGGCCGCCTCACCCACTCGTATCGAACTGGCGTGCGACAGTCCGACTGCCATCATGAACGTCAGGAATACGCACTGGTTGGCGATATGATGCGCCGCCAGCGCGGTCGGGCCGAAATGCCCGATCAGCAGCGCCACGCAGGTAAACAGGCCGGCCTCGACCCCGTAGCTGATGCCGATAGGAATGCCCTGCGCCAGCGTGTCCCTGAAAATGGCGCTCCTGACGGTGAGCCACTGCGGCCAGCGCAAATATTGGGCAAAGTTTTTACTGCAGTAATACCACAGGGAAAAAGCCATCATTCCGAAAACGATGCTGCTGATCCCGCCCAGCGCCCGCAACAGGACGGCAGGCGATGCCGAAACCCAACCGGCCTGCACCATCACCACCAGCGCGCCATTGAGCACCATCTTGAACAGCACCGCGCAGACCGTGATGAAGGTGATCGGCCCCGGCCGGCCCAGGCCGACAGTCAGCCCGCGAAAAGTGGTAAACAGCAGGCTGGGGATGATGCCGACAGCGGCCGCAGGCAGATAAGCCAGCGCATCGGCCACCGTGCGCGCATCCTGCCCGGCCAGCAACAGCAGCGGGCCGGACACGGCGATCAGCAAAATCGCTGCCGCGCCGATCAGCACCGACAGGATCACGCCGGACTCCACCGCGGTGGCGATATTGCCGCGATTGCCGGCGCCATTCTCAAAGGCGACCTGGTTGCTGATCGCAATCAATACGCCGCTGCACACGATATGCACCAGTGAAAACAAGGCGGTTGCCAGCGCCCCTGCGGCCAGCACATGCACCCCCAGCCAGCTGAATGCAACGGTATCGACCACCGTCATGATCACAATCGCGACCTGCGACAAAATCAGCGGGATCGCCAGTTCGAGCGTCTTGCGGCTGCCATGCAGCACGCCATGATTTTCCTTTATTACATCCATCTTCACTTCCGCACCCTTGATTCAGCTCTGCATTTCAGCCCTGTAGTTTAGCCGAGATGCGCACCAATGCAGTGCAAACCCCAGGCCGCAAAGACAAAACCGGCCGCAGCCGGTTTTATTGTCAGAGCATTCGCAACAAACCCGCCTCAATATTGCACCGCCGGCGCTGCCCTGCGTGATAGCCTCCGCCGCCCCATCCAGCGGTAAAAGGCCTGCTTGCTCAATTCGACCACAAACAGGTATCCAAGCACCATCGCCCCCAATATGAAATAGAACCTGGCTGGCGGCGGCACGAAGCCGAAATGTGCTCCCAGTGGCGTAAACGGCAGCAATACCGCTATTGCCACCACCGCCAGCGAGCTTGCAGTCAACGCAGGATGGGCGCGGCTTTGCAGCGGATTGCCCCGGGTGCGGATGATGAAGATCACCAGCACCTGCGTGCACAGCGATTCGACGAACCAGCCGGTCTGGAACAATTTCTCATCTGCCTGCAACAACACCAGCATCACGTAGAAGGTCAGAAAGTCGAACAACGAACTGACCGGCCCGATCACGAGCATGAAATTGCGAATGAAATTCAGGTCCAGTACGCGCGGGCTGCGGACCTCATCTGAATCCACCTTATCCAGCGGAATCGGCACTTCCGAAATGTCGTAGAGAATATTGTTGAGCAGGATTTGGGTCGGCAACATCGGCAGGAAAGGCAGAAACAGCGCGGCGCCGGCCATGCTGAACATATTGCCGAAATTGGAACTGGTACCCATCATGATGTACTTCATGATGTTGCCGAAGGTGCGTCGGCCTTCCAGCACGCCGGCGTGCAGCACATGCAGGTCCTGTTTCAGCAAGATCATGTCGGCGGCTTCCTTGGCCACATCCACGGCCGAATCCACCGACAGGCCGACATCGGCCGAATGCAGCGACGGCGCATCGTTGATGCCATCGCCCAGATAGCCGACCACATGGCCGCGCGCCTTGAGCGCCAGGATCACCCGTTCCTTCTGCGCCGGATTGACGCGGCAAAACAGGTTCGCCGTTTCCACCCTGGCGCGCAGGGCATGCTCGTCCATCTGCGCGATCTCGTTGCCCCTACCAGAAGCCCCGTTACCGGAATCTTCAATTGCGAACACAGATGTGCTGGGTGACCAGTTCGCTGTCGCCGGTCACGATCTTGATCGCAACGCCGACCTTGTCGAGCGCGGCAAGCGCAGCGCCGGCACTGGCTTTCGGCGGGTCGAGGAAAGCTGCAAATCCGGCGAGCACCAGCTCCGATTCGTCACTCACGACCGCATGCGGATGATCCGGCGGCACCTGACGCCAGGCGATGCCCAGCACGCGAAAGCCTTCTTTTTCCAGCGCATGGTACTGGCAGTGGATCGCCGCCAGAGCCGATGCATCGGCAGCACGCGGCTCTGCGCCGTCTGCTTCATACTGGGTGCACAGCCCCACGATCTCGTCGGGCGCACCTTTCACGACCAGCCAGCGCGTCTGCGCCGTTATCCAGCAGCACCGACACCCGGCGGCGCTCGAAGTCGAACGGCACTTCGTCGATTTTCTTCCAGGCACTCACGTCTGGATCTGTTCGTGGTTCAGGATCGCCTCATCCAGCGGACTCTTCAGGCCGGTTTCGAAAAAACTGTTGAGATAAGCCAGCTTCAGCACCCGCTCGCTGGAACTGCCTTGCTGCATCTACATGCTGTTCCAGTCGAATTTTCGCCTCGGTCAGGGTGCCGGTCTTGTCGGTACACAGCACATCCATCGAACCCAGATCCTGAATCGCCGCCAGGCGCTTGACGATCATCTGCTGCTTCGCCATGCGCAGCGCGCCGCGCGACAGCGTGACCGAGATCACCATCGGCAGCAGTTCCGGCGTCAGGCCGACCGCCAGCGCCACCGCAAACAGGAAGGAATCCAGCAAGGGCTTGTGGAGCAAGGTATTGACCAGCAGCACGAACATCACCATCAACATGGTCAACCGCATGATCAGCATGCCGAAGCGGCGGGTGCCGATCTCGAACGAGGTCGGCGGCGACTGGCGCGATACGCTGTCGGCGATTTCCCCGATCACGGTATCGGCCCCGGTCTTGACCACCAGCACCCTGGCACTGCCGCTGATGACCGAGGTGCCCATGAACACCGCGTTGGTCGCATCCTGCGGATTGGTTGCATCGTCGGCCAGCGTGCCCGGCCGCTTCTCGACCGGATACGGCTCGCCGGTCAACAGCGCCTGCTTGACGAAAAAATTGCAGGCCTCGATGACGCGTCCATCCGCCGGAATCAGATTGCCGGCCGAAAGCAGCACCAGATCGCCGGGCACCACCTCCGCCACCGCCAGTTCCAGCGGCTTGCCGTCACGCAATACGATGGCCCGCACCGAAACCGACAGGCGCAATTTCTCCGCCGCCGCATTGGCCCGGTATTCCTGGAAAAAATCCAGCGTGACGCTCAGAAGAACCATGAAGCTGATGATGATGAAGTTGGTGAGCTCGCCGGTAAACGCCGACACCGTGCTGGCAACCAGCAGGATGATGACCAGCGGATTCTTGAAACGGGAGAAATACTGCCGCAGCAGTGATTTTTCCTGCCGTTCGCGCAACAGGTTGGGGCCGTATTTCGCCAGCCGCACTTTGGCCTCGGCAGCCGACAAGCCGGCGGCTTCGCTGGCAAGCTCAGCCGGACTGGTCGCCAGCGGTTCAAGCCACCATGGCCGTGACAGTTGGGGTTTATCGGCATATCCATATTCCTTCCTTCGGTTCGACCAGACATGTTTGGCCTTGGTATTTTTGACATCCAGTGTATGCCTGTATGCTGGCAAGCAATAGTCTTCAGTCCTGACAGCCTCGTCGCCGCATCCCACAATATCCTGCGCCAAAAACAACAATCCCCTATGGCTTGCACCACAGGGGATTGTTTTAACACGCGAACCGCAATTTAGACATCATTGCCGGAACGGGCAGGAAACTGCCCGTTTATTTATTTAAATCTCTTCGTACAGCGGCAGGATCAGGAATTCCGCGAAGTCTTCCGAAGTCGACATCTGCCCGATATTTTCGCAGCGCGATCATAGGTCGGACCGCTTCCGGCGCCTTGTTTCCCCTTGACCGGCCTGCATTTCAGGTTCGATGGAATCCAGAAATAGCGTTTATTTTGCACTATAGTTCAAATGCGAACGAGGCAAAGGCTGCTGCTAAGGCCGAACATCTGGTTCCGCCAACGAGACGAGTTTGCTATGAGATACGAGAGCATCCTGGATGCGATTGGCCATACGCCCATTGTGCGGCTCAATCGCTTGACCCAGCACTTGCGGTGCCGGCTCTATGCCAAGCTGGAATTCATGAACCCGGGCGGCTCGGTGAAGGACCGCATCGGCCAGTACATGGTGGCCGAGGCGGAGCGGCGTGGCGATATCGCCCCGGGCGCCACCATCATTGAGTGTACCTCCGGCAATACCGGCATGGGCTTGGCGCTGTTTGCCGCGGTACGCGGCTATAAGATGGCGTTCACCATCGCCGACAAGCAGTCGCGCGAGAAAGTCGACATGCTCAAGGCGATGGGTGCCGAAGTCATCGTCTGCCCCACCGACGTGCCGCCCGATCATCCGCGGATGTACATCCAGGTGGCGCGCCAGCTGGCGCAGGAAATCCCGAATGCCTTCCTGTGCAACCAGTACGACAATCCGGACAACACGCTGGCACACTACGCCAGCACCGGCCCCGAGATCTGGCACGACACCGACGGCAAGATTACCCACTTCGTTTGCTGCATGGGCACCTGCGGCACCATCACTGGCACCGGGCGTTACCTGAAGGAGCAAAACCCGCAAGTCAAGGTGATCGGCGTCGATCCTGAGGGCTCGATCTTCTACGATCTGTTTCACCACGGCAAAATGGTCGAGCCGCATGTCTACAAGCTGGAAGGCATCGGTGAGGATTTCGTGCCGCTGGCGCTGGACTGGGCGGTCATCGACGACGTGATCCGGGTCGGCGACAAGGACAGTTTCCTGATGACACGCCGATTGGCCCGCGCCGAAGGAATCTTCGCCGGCGGTTCGTCCGGTGCCGCTCTGCTGGCGGCGCTGCAAGTGGCGCCGACGCTGGGTCCGGACGACCTGATGGTGGTGTTGCTGCCGGACGGCGGGCGCCAGTATCTGGGCAAGATTTACAGCGACGAGTGGATGCAGGAAAACCGCTACCTGGAAGCGCGACCGCAACTGACAGCCGCCGATCTGTTGCGAGCGAAACAGCCACGCCCGCTCGCTGTTGCAGCGCCGGCGGACAATTTGTTGAGCGCGATGCGCCGGATGCGCGACCTGTCGTGTTCGCAATTGCCGGTATTCGCGGACGGCCAGTTGCTCGGTACGCTGTTCGAGGACGACGTGATTCAAGCGCTGCTGCAAGGCAAGCCACTGTCGGACCTGATCGTGCGGGAAATGCTGCGCGAGCCATTGCCGGTGCTGGGCTTGAATACGTCGCTGGAGGAGATCGCGCGGCGCATTGCGGGCCAAGTGCCGGCGGTGCTGATCACGACGGACGCCGGCTACGACATCCTCACCAAGGACGACTTGTTGCGCGCGCTGACGGCCACCATTGAAGAGCGGCCCTGACAACCATGTGTTCTCTGCGAGCAAGGTGGAAGTCCACCGGTACGGATTTTCGCAACTTCTGGCGGCACGATCAATAATGCAAAAAACCGGCCGCAGCCGGTTTTTTTGCATCGCAGGTACAGAAGCCCGTTAAATTTCTTCGTACAGCGGCAGGGTCAGGAATTCCGCGAAGTCTTCCGAGGTCGACATTTCCTCGAAAATCTGCGCAGCGCGGTCGTAGGTCGGGCCGCTGCCGGCGATTTCCTTCACCTTGACCAGTTCTTCCGGAATCATCGCGCGCACCATGTCGGCAGTGACCTTGCGGCCATCTTCCAGCACGCCCTTGCTGGAGCGGATCCACTGCCAGACTTGCGAACGGCTGATTTCTGCGGTCGCCGCATCTTCCATCAGGTTGTGGATCGGCACGCAACCGTTGCCTGCCAGCCATGCGCCGAGGTAGTGGATGCCGACGTTGATGTTGTAACGCAGGCCGGCTTCGGTGATCGGCGCTTCCGGCTGGAAGTTCAGCAGGTCGGCCGCAGTCACGTTGATGTCCGGACGCTGCTTGTCGATCTGGTTCTTCTTGTCGCCCAGCACTTTGGTGAACTCGCCCATCGCCAGTTCAACCAGGCCCGGATGCGCAACCCAGCCGCCGTCGTAACCGTCGGTCGCGTCACGCGCCTTGTCGGTACGCACGCCGCCCATTGCGATGTCGTTCTTGGCCGGATCGTTCTTGATCGGGATCAGCGCTGCCATGCCGCCGATCGCCGGCGCATTGCGCTTGTGGCAGGTTTTCAGCAACAGCAACGCGTAGGAACGCATGAACGGCGCGGTCATCGTTACCTTGGCGCGGTCGGCCAGGCAGAAGTCCTTGTCGTTCTTGAATTTCTTGATGCAGGAAAAGATGTAATCCCAGCGGCCGGCGTTCAGGCCGCTTGAGTGTTCGCGCAGTTCGTACAGGATTTCGTCCATCTCGAATGCGGCGAGGATGGTTTCGATCAGCACGGTGGCCTTGATCGTGCCTTGCGGCAGGCCGAGTTCGTTCTGCGTCATCACGAAGATGTCGTTCCACAGCCGTGCTTCGAGGTGGCTTTCCATCTTCGGCAGGTAGAAATACGGGCCGGCGCCGCGCGCCAGTTGCTCCTTGGCGTTGTGGAACATGAACAGCGCGAAGTCGAAGATGCCGCCGGAGATGCGCTTGCCGTCGACCAGCACGTGCTTTTCGTCCAGATGCCAGCCGCGCGGGCGCACTACCAGCGTGGCGACTGTGTCGTTGAGCTTGTAGCTCTTGCCGTTCTGTTCCAGCGCGATGGTCTTGCGTACCGCGTCTTTCATGTTGATCTGGCCGGTGATCTGGTTTTCCCAGTTCGGCGTGTTCGAATCCTCGAAGTCGGTCATGTAGCTGTCGGCACCGGAATTCAGTGCGTTGATGACCATCTTGCGTTCGACCGGGCCGGTGATTTCGACGCGGCGGCATTCCAGCGCGGCCGGAATCGGCGCGATTTTCCAGTCGCCGTCGCGGATGTGCGCGGTTTCCGGCAGGAAGTCGGGCAGTTTGCCGGCGTCGAGTTCATTGGCGCGCACCACGCGCGCGGCCAGCAATTCCTGGCGGCGCGGCTCGAATGCGCGGGTCAGCTTGGCGACCAGCGCCAGCGCTTCAGGGGTCAGAATCTGTTCGTAGCCGGGGGCGATCTCGCCCTTGATTTCCATGCCTGCTGGCAAAGTGATTTGCGTCATGTTGTGCTCCTGAGATTAATTAAAAAAATAAGCAAAAATAAGCGGAAATAAACGAAAACGTGATTACAGACTGCGATTCTTTTCCACGAAGGCCGGCAAATCGGCCAGCGTACGACCTTCCCCGTGCGGTGCGACGCCCAATTCTTCCAGCGGCGCCGCGGCACGGTTGACCCAGAACGTGGTGAAACCGAACCAGGTTGCCCCGCACGCGTCCCAGCAATTGCTGGACACGAACAGGATATTCTTGACCGGCACGCCGAATACGTCCGGCGCCAGTTGATACGCCTCGGGCGCGGTCTTGTATTTCTTCACCGCATCGACCGACAGGATGTGATGGAACAGGCCGCGCATGCCGGCCGCCTCGACCGCCGAATCCAGCATCTGCGGCGTACCGTTGGACAGCACCGCCAGTTTCAGGCCGCCGGCCTGCAACTGCTGCAGCACGCCCAGATTCTCCGGGAACGCCTGCAATTTCGCGTATTGCCCCATCAGGCTGTTCTGCGCTTCCAGCGTCAATTGCAGCTGAAGCTTCTTGCACGAAAAAACCAGCGCATCCTGCGTCACTTCCCAGAACGGCTTGTACATGCTGCACAGCGTGCGCAAGCGGGTGTATTCGATCTGCTTGTCGCGCCACAATTCCGCCAGCGCCGTGCCGCGGCCGGGAAACCATTTTTCAGCGCGTGCGCCGATCGAATACACGTCGAACAGTGTTCCGTAGGCGTCGAAAGCGATGGCTTGAATTGGCATGATGTGCGGCACAGCCCTTATTTACGTTCAGATTGGATTCAAGTATATTCAATTAAAAAAGACATAAACAGAACGATTTATCACTTTATCTTTGCGTTTTTGTCACAAGTGGAACTGATACGATGCCAGCCTGGTTCGGTTCAACCGGATTTTGATGCTCGCGATGACGCTGGAAACGGCTGCAACCGGACTCCGGCACTGAAAATATACTCCATACTGTATTTTATTTAGCCCTTATAAACCATGCGGCAGAGTGGTGTTTTCATTGCATACTCCCGTAAATATTCATTAATTGCGGCTCGATGCGCGCCCTGCGGGGTGCCGGAGCGCACCAAGGCAGGATCGCGGCATGGCCCATTTCAAACAGATATCCACTTTTGTCGAAGTCGCGGCGCGCGGCAGCCTGTCGGCCGCCGCACGCGCCGAGGGCGTGGCGCCGGCGATGATCGGGCGCCGGCTGGACGCGCTCGAAGAGCGGCTGGGCGTCAAGCTGTTGCAGCGCACCACCCGCAAGATCGCGCTCACCAACGAAGGCGCATCCTTCCTCGAAGATTGCCAGCGCATCCTGACCGACCTGGAAGATGCGGAATCGTCCGTATCCGAGCGCAACTCGCGCGCCAGCGGCCACCTGACGATTTCAGCGCCGGCCGGATTCGGCCGCCAGCATGTGGCGCCGCTGGTGCCGTCCTTCCTGGCCGAGCATCGCGATGTCGCGCTGACGCTGAACCTGAACGACCGCGTGGTGGACCTGATCGGCGAAGGGATCGATGTCGCGATCCGCATCGCGTCGCTGTCGGACTCCAGCCTGATCGGGGTCAAGCTGGCCGACAACAAGCGCATCGTGGTCGCCGCGCCCGCCTATATCAAACGCTACGGCGCGCCGACCTCGCTGGACGATCTGGCAAAACACAACTGCCTGGCGTTTTCCAGCGACGGCAGCCAGCGCGGCTGGACCTTCCGCCAGAACGGCAAGAACGTCACGCTGAAGGTGGCCGGCAACATGGTCTGCAATGACGGCGCGGTGCTGCACGACTGGGCGCTGTCGGGCAAAGGGCTGGCATGGCGCTCGCTGTGGGAAGTCGGCACCGAAATCGAATCGGGCCAACTGGTGACGGTGCTCGACGAATTCGCCGCCCCCGGCAACGACATCTACGCGGTATTCGCGCAAAGACGCCATCTGGCGCTGCGCATCCGCGCCTTCGTCGATTTCCTGCGGCATGCGTATGCGCAGCCGGATTACTGGCGCAATCAGCCGTAAAGATTGGCGTTAGCTCTACAGCTCCAGCGAGGCGATCGCGACCCGCGCCGCGGCCAGATCCCAGGCCGCCTGACCGACGGTCTTGAATACCGGCAGCGCTGCGCCGGGTTCGCTCCTGGTTGCCAGCACTGACGACAATTCGCGCACCCGGCTCCAGTCGACGTTGGCCTGCAGCAAATCCCCTGCCTCGTGCCGCGCGCCGCCCAGATCATCGACCACGACCTGCCGGCTGTGCAGCAGTTCGGGCGGGAACTCGGCCATGTCCGGCTTGAAGGCGCCGACCCCGATCGCCAGCGTGTCCGGCGCAATATGCGCTGGTATCACCGGCGTTCTGGAGGTGGTCAATGCGATCACCACATCGGTTGCCGGCAGCGCAGCTGTGCAAATCGGCTGCCGTCACCGCGATGGCCGTCACCTGCGGATGGCGCAACTGCAGCGCAGCGCAAAACGCCTGTGCGCTGGCCAGCTTGCTGCCCGAGATCCAGAACTGCGCAACGCCGAAAAATTCGACCAGTGCATCGGCATGCGCGGCGGCCTGCGCGCCGGTGCCGATGATCAGGACCGACGATGGCGGCTTCGGGGCCAGGGTCTGAATCCCGAGCAGCGTGACTGCCGCAGTGCGGCGCGCGGTCACCGTCGGGCCATCCAGCAGGGCCAGCCGGCGGCCTGTTGCGGCGTCAAACACGACCACCTCGCCCTGGATCACCGGCAGGCCGTGCTGCGCATTGTTCGCATGGACCGTCACCAGTTTCGTGACGCCGAGATCGCTGCCGATCGCGGGCATGCAGAGCAACACGCTGGCGGGGTCGATCGTCACCACCAGCCGCTCCGGCGCCTGAATTTGCTTGGCGGCCAATTCGAGCGCCGCCTGCGCGACGGCCGGCACCAGCCTGGCGTAAGGCAGCGCCTGCGCCGTTTGGAGTGCGTTTAAAATTTTCATGGGTGTCTTTAACGTAAAAAGAAGCCGGTGGGAAATGGGTCCGACTCTTCCAGCAGCCACTGGTTCGTGCTCATGATGTGCGCGGCGCCGGTCACTTCGGTCAGCGCGCCATCGAATTCGCCGACCTTGACGGCTTTGGTGACCTTGACCGCGAAATTGCTGCCGACAATGCTGCCGTTGACATAGGTTTTATTCAGCGCCAGCTGGCCGCGCAGGAACAATTGCGCGGCGCGGCCGGAGGTGCCGGTGCCGGTCGGCGAACGATCCACTTCGCGGTCGGCAAAGATGCAGACATTCGACTGGTCGGCGCCGGGGAAATTGGGCGCGCTGTCGATGATGGTGCCGTACAGCTGGTCCAGGCCCGGCTCCAGCGGATGCCGGATCTTCACCTTGGCGATGACGGCGGCCTTGGTTTCCGCACCAAGCTGGATCAATGAACGAACCAATTCCGGCTTCACCGTCAGACCGGCCTGCTCCGCATTGATGTAATAGTAGAATGCGCCGCCAAACACGATGTCGCCGCGAATCTTGCCGAAACTGGGCGTCTCCACCTCCAGATCGCGCAGATAGATGAACGCCGGCACGTTCTTGAAGGTCACGTTGCCGGCGCGCTTGCCGTCCCATTCCACCTGGGCTTCGATGAAGCCGGCCGGCGAATCGAAGCCGATGCGGGTCAGCGGGCTGTGGCGCTCGACATAGCCCATCTCGACCAGCACCTTGCCCAGCGCGATGATGCCGTGCCCGCACATGTCGCTGTAGCCTTCGTTGTGGATGAAGATCACGCCGAAATCGGCGGCCGGCGTGGTGGCCGGCAGCAGGTACGCGCCATACATGTCGGCATGGCCGCGCGGCTCGTTCATCAGGAACTGGCGCAGGTCGTCGCGGTTGGCCTTGAGCCAGGCGCGCTTTTCAAGAATCGTGTTGCCCGGCACCGGCGGCATGCCGGACACCAGGATGCGCAATGGCTCGCCGCCGGTATGCGCATCGATAGTCTGTATCGTGCGGGTGTAGCTCAGCATGGTGTCGTCCTCTCAATAAAATTTTGACCATCGGGGCAAGCTGCCCGGCAAATTTGCCGGGGCAAATACCGGCAAAGAAATACAATTACGCTTGGTGCGCAGCGCGCATCTTGCACCGCCTGATCGGTGCAGACGCGCAAACAAGCCCCGCTCACCTCAATTTGGTTTTATTATAACCACTTTGGTTCTTAAATAAATTCCAATTAAAATGAATTCTCCTGCTGAAACAGACAAGACCTCCGCTGCATCCATGCTGCGGCTGCCGCAGCTGTATGAACTGGTCGCCGACCGCATCAAGAAGTCGATTCAGGATGGCCGCTACCCGCCGGGGTCGCGACTGCCGGCCGAACGCGACTTGGCCGCCACCCTCGGCGTAGGGCGCGCGACCGTCAGGGAAGCCATCGGCGAACTGGTGAACCAGGGCGTGATCCAGACCAGGCGCAACGCCGGTTCGTTCGTGCTGGAAAATGCGCTGGAACTGATGCGCAGCGCGAAAACGGCCGACGCCAATCCGGATACCAGTCCGCTCGCCACGCTGGCGGCCCGACTGGCGATCGAACCCCTGATTGCGCAATTCGCTGCCGCGCTGGGCAAGCGCGACAGCGAGATGGAGCGCTTGCTGGATCTGATGGAACAGGTCAGCAATTTGTCGGATCCGGAGCAGCGCCGGCAGTGGAACGAGCACGATCATCAATTTCACGAACGGATTGCGGCGATGACCTGCAACCCCTTGCTGATCGAGATCGCCAGCGTGATCGAACATGCGGTAAACCAGCCGCTGTGGCGGCAACTGCGCGACGAAGGGATCCACGATCCGGCCCGTGCCAGGCTGTATGTGTATGAACACCGGCTGATTTACGAGGCAATCGCGAGCGGCAACCAGGAAGCCGCGTCGTTCTATGTCAAACAGCACCTCGAACGGGTGCAGAAAGACATGCTGACGGCGCTGTGACAAACGAAAACGCCTGCCGTGGCGCAAAGCGCTTGATCGAAACAGGAACCATTGCCAATCTCAAGCGCAACTGGCAGCCCGCATTGATTGACTATATTTTGTGCGTTGATAGCAAGAATTTGATCCACGAAAAGCACGAAAGACGCGAAATAAAACAATAAGGTGTACCGACAAAGTGAGTTACCCAAAGAGGCCCGCGCGGCAGCGAGTCTACACCCTGAGCAAATCAGCATCATCGAGCGCTCGGCGCGCATCCTGCCTCTGTCGGTGCCGACCATCGAGATGGCGGGTGCGCTGCATGCTGGCGGGGATTCATCTGACGCGACGCTGAATCGATACGAAACCCCATCCATTCCACAACGGCATTTGATCTCAAATGCCGTTGGCTTTATCTATCCCGCGCAAAGCAGCAAAATTTCAACGGCAGGCATTCTGATCGGGACTCCGCTCCGCCATGCGCCATTGCCACCTCACTTCCCAATTCGCAATCTACGTGAATTGAGCACCTGCTTGCTCGCTGCATCCCTTCGACAGCTCCGGCGACACTGCCAAAACCCGCTTTGACAGCGTAAAATTGATAGCCTTTACGACGGAATTTACCGAGAGCATGCCAGTACGCTCAGCATCTCCGTCGTAGCGCTGCCTAAAAATCAATTTTCTGCCGACGCTCCTTTTTCTATCAGGGGACTAATTCCGATCCGGCATATTGCGCAGCCCCTATTCAATTAACTTTACCCATCCCGGAACTCCCCATGCTGATCATCACCATCAAACAAGGCAAAGAAAAAAGCCTCCTGCAAAATCGCCAGCCATGGATTTATCTGTCTGCAATCGAGCGCGTCGATGGCAAACCCGGCGAGAAGATGAAATCGGGCGCGACAGTGCTGGTGCGCTCGTCTTCCGGACAATTCCTGGCGCGCGCTGCCTGGAGCCCGAAATCGCAGATTCGCGCCCGCATCTGGAGCTTCGATGAAAACGAGTCGATCGACCATGCGCTGATGAAACGCCGCGTCAAGAGCGCCATTGCCAAACGCAATGCCGCCGCCAACGGCAAGAAAGCCGCACCGAATCATCTGGTGCACCTGATCCTGGGCGAAGAAGACGGCTTGCCCGGACTGGTGGTCGACTGGTTCGGCGGCCAGCAAGGCTATCTGATCTGCCAGTTTCAGGCGGCCGGCGTCGATGCCTGGAAAGTCCCCATCGTGCAAGCGCTGATCGCCGAAACCGGCTGCCCGAATGTGTATGAGCGCTCGGATGAACTGATGCGCAAGGGCGAAGGCTTGCCGGTCAACGACGGCGTACTGGCCGGCGACGAACCGCCGGACGAGATGATGATTACCGAGAATGGCGTGCGCTTTGTACTCGACATCAAGACCGGTGAAAAGAGCAAGTTCAGGTAGTTGAGTTGCCAGGAAAAGCATATAGTCAACTTATCAGCCAGACGCAGCCGGATTCTGCAACACTGGGTTCATCTCTGGTCAAAACACGCATGGACAACCTTTTTCACAGATTAAAAAAAGGAGAAACATCATGTTAGTCGGCGTACCAAAAGAGATCAAAAATCATGAGTACCGGGTCGGCTTGACGCCGGCCAGCGTACGTGAACTCACTTTGCGCGGTCATCAGGTGCTGGTGCAAAAAAATGCAGGCGCGGCGATCGGCCTGCTCGACGAACAGTATGTCGCCGCCGGCGCTGCGATGATCGATACCGCGCAAGAGATATTTTCCCGCGCCGACATGATTGTCAAGGTCAAGGAACCGCAGGCGGACGAATGCGCGATGCTGCGCGAAGGGCAGATTCTGTACACCTATCTGCATCTGGCGCCGGACGCCGAACAAACCGCGGCGCTGATCAAATCCGGCGCCGTTTGCCTCGCGTATGAAACGATTACCGGCCCCGGTGGCGGCTTGCCGCTGCTGGCGCCGATGAGCGAAGTGGCCGGCCGCATGTCGATTCAGGCCGGCGCCGCGCACCTGGAAAAATCCAAGGGCGGCATGGGCCTGCTGCTGGGTGGCGTGCCCGGCGTGGAGCCTGGTCATGTGGTCATCATCGGTGCCGGGGTCGTGGGCACCAACGCCTTGCAAATGGCGGTCGGCACCGGCGCCCGCGTGACGGTGCTGGATAAGAACGTGGATCGTCTGCGTCAACTGGATCTGGTGTTCGGCAATCGGATTGTGACGCGCTATTCGAATGCGCAAAGCATCGAGGAGGCGGTGCTGAGCGCCGATCTGGTGGTCGGCGGAGTGCTGGTTCCCGGTGCGGCAGCGCCCAAACTGGTCACGCGCAACATGATCTCGCAGATGCAAGCCGGCGCGGTGGTGGTGGATGTGGCAATTGACCAGGGCGGCTGTTTTGAAACTTCCCATGCGACTACCCATGCCAAGCCGACTTTCATCGTTGATGGCGTCGTGCACTACTGCGTGGCCAACATGCCGGGTGCGGTGGCGCGCACCTCGACCTTCGCGCTCAATAACGCCACCATCGGCCATGCGATTGCCTTGGCCGACAAGGGTTGGAAACGGGCGCTGAAAGACAGCGTTCATCTGAAGAACGGCCTGAATGTGTGCCTGGGAAAAGTGACTTACGAAGCGGTGGCGCTCGGACTCGGTTATGTCTATGTGCCGGCCGATTCTTTATTGCAGTGATCGGGAGCCAGACTGACAGGGCATTGCTTGCTGAAAAAATAAAAAGCCCGGACGTTTAACGGTCCGGGCTTCAATATTTGGTTGCGGGGACAGGATTTGAACCTGTGACCTTCGGGTTATGAGCCCGACGAGCTGCCAGACTGCTCCACCCCGCGTCTGAGGCACGGACTATAGCACAGACATTGTGCATCGCAGCAGACAATTCGCGATCGGCGGCAAAAATTACCTGAATAGTTTCAGGCAAGGAATACAAGTTCATCAATCCACTCTTTTTCGTGGATACAAAACAGCTTTGCACGTTCTTGGAGAGCAACATCTACAATAGCAATGACAGGCCGCTTCGGCCCATCCACGCTCAGAACTCAGGAGTTAACCGTGCTGACACCTCATTTCATCGCCCCCGCCCGCTTTGACGATCCTGCCGCCGCACTGGAACAGGTGCGCGCCATTTATGAACGCAGCATCAACCACCTGCGCGAATCGCTGCAACGCTTCGTCAGCGGCGAAAGCCCTGCAGAACATATCCGCGCCTGCTATCCGTTTGTGCGGGTGCATACCGATACCGTGGTGCGGGCCGATTCGCGCCTGTCCTACGGCTTTGTCGCAGGCGCCGGCACCTTCGAGACCACGCTGACGCGGCCGGACCTGTTCGCCAACTACTATCAGGAACAGTTCCGCCTGCTGCTGAAGAACCACGGCCGCAACCAGCAGGTGCAACTGGAAGTGGGCACCAGCGCGCAGCCGATCCCGGTGCATTTCTCGTTTGCCGAGCACGACCACATCGAAGGCAACATGAACGCCGAGCGGCGCCTGGCGCTGCGCGATCTGTTCGACCTGCCCGATCTGGCCGCGATGGATGACGGCATTGCCAACGGCACCTACGAAACGCCGCCCGGCGAGGCGCGCCCCTTGTCGCTGTTTACCGCGCCGCGGGTCGACTATTCGCTGCAAAGGCTGCGCCACTACACCGGCACCGCGCCCGAACATTTCCAGAATTTTGTGCTGTTTACCAACTACCAGTTTTACATCGACGAGTTCGTGCGCCTGGCGCACGAGATCATGAACCGTGCCGCCGATCCTCTGGCCCCATCGGATGAAGACGCCTATATCGCCTTCGTCGAGCCGGGCAACGTGATCACGCGCCGCGTCGGCCACAGCCCGCAACCGGGTGACGGGATGGGCACAGCACCGCCGCGCCTGCCGCAGATGCCGGGCTACCACCTGATCCGCGCCGACGGCAGCGGCATCACCATGGTCAACATCGGGGTCGGGCCGGCCAATGCCAAAACCATCACCGACCACATCGCGGTGCTGCGCCCGCACGCCTGGCTGATGCTCGGTCACTGCGCCGGACTGCGCAACACCCAGCAGCTGGGCGACTATGTGCTGGCCCACGGCTATGTGCGCGAAGACCACGTGCTGGACGAGGACCTGCCGCTGTGGGTGCCGATTCCGCCGCTGGCCGAAGTGCAGGTCGCAATCGAAGCCGCGGTGGCCGAAGTCACCCGGCTCACCGGTTACGACTTGAAACGGGTGATGCGTACCGGCACCGTGGCCAGCACCGACAACCGCAACTGGGAACTGCTGCCGCAGCGCACTCCGGAACGCCGCTTCAGCCAGAGCCGCGCGATTGCGCTCGACATGGAAAGCGCCACCATCGCCGCCAACGGTTTCCGTTTCCGCGTACCCTACGGCACCCTGCTGTGCGTTTCCGACAAGCCGCTGCACGGCGAGATCAAGCTGCCCGGCATGGCCAACCACTTCTACCGCGAGCGGATCGACCAGCACCTGCGCATCGGCATCCGCGCGGTAGAACTGCTACGCAAGCAAGGGGTCGACAAGCTGCACAGCCGCAAGCTGCGCAGCTTTGCCGAGGTCGCGTTTCAGTAAAAAGCTGGTGCGGGCGGCGGCCAGCGCCGCCCGCACCAAGCTCCCGCAGCGGCATCCATCGATCTATCGGGCCAACTTCGATTGCTCTGGAAAGCGGCTTGATAGTGGAACAACGGCAAGCAATCAGCCGTTTTTTTGCTCACGAAACCCGCCATGGCAATTAAATATACATAGCCCTGTATATTTAAAACAGCGCTAAATACATGCGGGAACTGCTATGTTTTTCTACATACCCCCGTTATTCTCATTATTTCGAGTCGCTACTCGGCTCACCATGTGACGGATATCCAAGTAACATCTCGATCTCCTTCACGCTTGCATTGACACTGTCTTTGACCTTCGACTGACTGATCCGGCGTCTCTGAAAAAAAGGAAATATTGCCTTGCAACGCAATATCGCTACGCGGGCGGACTACATGCCACTGAAAAAATCCCAATCAGAATTCCCCGCTTGCCAGAACGGCGAAATCAATAGGATTCACTCCAAGTGAAATAGAACACTGCGGCCAAGATTGCACGCCGCATACGTATGGTTGCAGCAACAGCTCAGAAAAAATGTCCTATTTGCAACAAATTTCTCCGATAATACAGGGCGCAATTGGTCAAACCAGTCAAACGCTCCTGCCGGCGTCTTATCCCATTCTTTTGCATGACAGGCAGCAGCGTTTGGAAACGAGAAATTTGAAATGGTCAGAGAAATGAAGAAAACAGCCGGTATAGCCCTAATTTCAGCGATGCTGTCGGCATGCGGTGGTGGCGGCGGCGACGCGGGAAAATGCGTGGGCAGTGATGCAGTCTGCTTTCCGGCAGAATCCACCGCAACTTCAACTTCATACAATGCCCCGATACTCGCCGCCTCCAGCGTCGCCAATCAGTGTGCGGCGCCGCGACCGGCAGGCACGATCGACCCATTCACGCAACAAGCATATGGCGACGTGCAGGGTTCGCTGACGACCGAGAAATCATGGATTCGTGCCTATGTGAACGAAACTTATCTTTGGTATCAGGATGTTGCTGCTGTCGATCCAGCGCCATTCGTGATCGGCGCAACCGTGCCGTATGTCAACACCTCGGACAATACGCAAACGACACGCACGCTCAGTTCGAACTTCAAAGTGGTGGACGCCTATTTCAATAGCCAGCGTTCACTGATGTTGACGTCGAGCAACAAGCCGAAAGACCAGTTTCACTTCACGTATCCGACCAATGAATGGGTCGCTTTATCGACAGCGGGCAGTTCTGTCGGATTCGGGTTCCAGATCGCACTCGTCGCCAGCTCTCCGCCGCGCAGCGCCTTGGTCGCTTACACCGATCCCGGGACGGCTGCTGCACAGAACCATTTGAATCGCGGCGCGCAATTTTTGAGCGTAAACGGGGTGGATGTCGCCAACGGCAGTGATGTGGGCACCCTCAACGAAGGCTTGTTTTCACCCATTGCCGGAAAGCAGTACAGCTTCCAGGTGCTCGATCAGGGCAGCGTCACGCCGAGAACCGTTACGATGACCGCTGGCAGCGTCACCTCGACCCCGGTGCAAAACGTACGCACATTACCGGCGCCAAATAACAGCGTCGGCTACATGCAGTTCAACGATCACATCGCAACCGCCGAGAGCCAATTGATTGCAGCAATCAACCAGCTAAAGGCAGCAAATAACGGCGCGGGCATCGCCGATCTGGTGCTCGATCTGCGCTATAACGGCGGCGGCCTGCTCGATATCGCCAGTGAACTGGCCTACATGATTGCCGGGACCCCGGCAACCAATGGCAAGTTTTTTGAGAAAGAAAGCTTTAATGACAAGAACCCGTTCCACCTGACCGAAGCACAGACAATCACGCCCTTCCATAAGGTGACGCAAGGATTTTCGACCACAGCCGGACAAGCGTTACCACAATTGGGATTGCCCCGCGTATTTGTAATTACCGGTGGCGGCACGTGCTCGGCAAGTGAAGCCATCATCAACGGTCTGCGCGGCGCCGGCATGAATGTAATCCAGATTGGCGGCACAACCTGTGGCAAGCCCTATGGCTTCTTCCCGCAAGATAACTGCGGCGTTACCTATTTCACGATCCAGTTCAAAGGCATCAACAATGTCGGCTTTGGCGACTATGCCGATGGATTCATTCCTGCAGGGACGGGTACAAGCGCCAATAATTTGCCAGGCTGCGTGGTCGCAGATGATTACACCAAACTATTGGGCGACACCGCCGAAGCCCGGTTGGCGGCAGCCTTGCAGTACCGTGCCAATGGCACTTGCAGCGTGGCTGCAGCGGCAGCCGCAAGCGCGGCGTACAACGCGATAGCCTTGCCCGACCCGGTGTTAAGTCGCTCCTTGATGCGCGAAAATCGTCTGTTCCGGCCGAAAACAGGAGGTGTGAAATGATCATGACTCATGTGCGCAAACTGCCTCTGTCGATGATGCTCATGCTGGCAGCCTGCCAGACCGACACCATCGCCAAACCATCCGAAACGCAGGCGATACTGGTGCAGCCTACCGCTGCCGCACGAAAGGAATTGCGGCTGACGGTGGCGCGCATGCTCAATGTGCCGTCCGTGGCGGTGGCCGACGATGCACTGCTGCACGATAGCCTGATGATCATCGAAAAGGCCCGTCCGCGCGACAACAGGGGATTGCCGCTGGGCGGACGCGATTTTGACAAGCCGGAACAATTCCGGCTGATGAAAATCGATGAATTGTGCGTGCTAATCCGGCTGCGCACCGGCGCCCGGGAAACACTGCGCGAGAGTCAATGCGCAGTGATGGACAAGTAACAGAAACCTGCGCAAATAGCACAGTCCACCCGCCAAGTTCACCCCTGGCCTGCCCGTCCGATAGCTTCGATGCGCTCCATCAGAACGGCCGCTTTGGTATAGCCGGAACAGATCAGGTGCAAGGCCGCGTCATGCTCGATCAGCAGCGCCGGGAAGCCCTGGATGCCCCAGCGCTGCACTTGCGAGAAATCCTGCCGGGTTTGCGCGATGGTCGCGTCGGCATTCAGCATGGCGAGGAAACCGGCGCTGTCGATCGGTTGCCCGGCCGCCGTCAGCGCCGCCGCGCCGATATCCGCCAGCACTGCAGATCGGTGACATCCCGGCCCTGCGCATAGAATGCGCGCTGAATCGCATGAAACACATCCAGCGTCGGACGCGAGGCTAAATCCCGACCCAGAATGCGGGCCGCGACAACGGCCCGGCAGGCCGGTTCGGTGTCATAGACGAAACCCGGCCGCGCCATGCCCGACCTTGAAAACGGCAGTCCGCTGGCTTGTTCCACATGCGTCCAGTGCGTCAGGATGGTCGCCTTCTTGCCCTCGTCCATCACTTCGGTGTTGTAGGCCCGCAGCCCGCCGAGCACGATATCGAGTTGCGTTTCAGGCAGCGCATCGAGCACCGCATTCAGCTCCGGGCCGAACCCATAGCACCATGAACACATGGGGTCGGCGACATAGATCAGGTGCGTCATGGGGGTTCCTTGGTGAGTTTGGCGTGAAGATGCCCGCCATGGTAGCAAGTTAGCGGGCGCAGCGTTGCCGCGCTATTGCCGACAAGGCGCCGAGCAAGACCATCATTCGCACGCCACAGCGCAAAGTTCAGCTAGTTGCTGCTCCCGGAGCCGATAAATATACTGGCCACAGTATTTTTTACAGCCCAATGAATCCGTGCGGCAATTCGCATATTTAATGCCATACCCCCCTAAATTTCATTAAATCTAGCGCCACGGATTGCCATGCGAGAAATCATCCTCAAATCGCCCATGCCACGCGCCAGTTGACAGCCCCCTTGACATGCCGCAAGACCTGCTCTTGTCATCCGCTCAAGATTGACAGGTGTTCCCAGCGCTAAAAATCGCCCCTTTTTCAAACTGGCCTGAATGCCATGGACTTGTCAGCGCATGATGCCCCCGCGGACCCGACATCGCCCGTTACAGCGCAATCCGGGCGCGCGCCGGTTTTTGTGCTGCGCGATGTGAGCAAGACCTACACGATGGGCGAAGTGCAGGTGCAGGCGCTCAGGCATGTCGACCTCGACCTGTATGCGGGCGAATTCATCGTGTTGCTGGGCGCGTCCGGCAGCGGCAAATCGACCTTGCTGAACATTCTCGGCGGACTCGATACGCCGACCTCCGGCACCCTGAACTATCTGGATCACGAGCTGACCAGCGCCGGCGAAGCGGCATTGACCACCTTCCGGCGCGAACACGTCGGCTTCGTGTTCCAGTTCTACAATCTGATCCCGAGCCTGACCGCGCTGGAAAACGTCCAACTGGTGACCGAGATCAGCACCAACCCGATGGATGCGACAGAGGCACTGGCGCTGGTCGGCTTGAGCGATCGGCTGCACCACTTTCCGGCGCAGCTGTCGGGCGGCGAGCAGCAGCGGGTGGCGATCGCCCGCGCGGTGGCGAAGCGGCCGGATGTGTTGCTGTGCGACGAGCCGACCGGCGCGCTCGACTTCAAGACCGGCAAGATCGTGCTGCACGTGCTGCAGCGCGTGAATCAAGAACTGGGCACGACCGTCGCGATCATCACCCATAACGCCGCGATTGCCGGCATGGCGGACCGGGTGGTGTATATCGGCAGCGGACAGATCACCCGCATCGAGCGCAATGCGGTGCGCCTGTCGCCGGAGGATATCGCGTGGTAATCCTGCGCCCGCTCGACCGCAAGCTGCTGCGCGACCTGTGGCGCATGCGCGGGCAGGCGGTGGCGATTGCGCTGGTGGCGATGTGCGGGATCGCGACTTTCATCACGATGCGCGGCTCGTATGAGGCGCTGCTGTCGTCGCAGAGCGGCTACTACACGCAATACCGCTTTGCCGATGTGTTTGCCAATCTGCGGCGTGCGCCGATCACGCTGCTGGAGCGGATGCGGGACATCCCCGGCGTCAATGCGGTCGAGGGACGCGTGGTGTTCGATGCGACGCTGGATGTGCCGGGTCTGGATGAACCGGCCAGCGCACGGCTGGTGTCGCTGTCCGCCACGCCGGACACCCAGCTCAACCGCGTCAGCATCCGCAGCGGGCGGATGATCGAAGCCGGCAATAAAAACGAAGTCCTGGCCAGCGAGTCGTTTGCCACGGCCAATGCGCTGCGCCCCGGCGATACGCTGGTCGCGATCATCAACGGCCGCAAGGAAACCTTGCGCATCGTCGGGATTGCGATTTCGCCGGAATACGTGACCGAGATGAAAGGCAGCGGCGCTTTCCCCGACAACCAGCGCTTCGGCGTGTTGTGGATGGGATATGAGGCGCTGGCTGCGGCCAGCAATCTGCAGCATGCATTCAATGACGTCGCGCTCATCCTGGCGCCCCATGCCAGCGCGTCGCAGGTGATCGAGCGCCTGGACACCATGCTGGCGCCGTATGGCTCGCTCGGCGCGTATGCCCGCAACGATCAGCTGTCGCATCACTTCCTGGAAAACGAACTGGCGCAGGATCGCGTGACCGGCACCGTGCTGCCTGCGATTTTTCTGGGGGTTGCGGCTTTTTTAATTCACAGCATCCTGCTGCGCCTGACCACGCTGCAAAGAACGCAGATCGCGATCCTGAAGAGTTTCGGCTACAGCAATCTGGCGGTCGGCCTGCATTACCTGAAATTTGCGCTGCTGACCGTGATGAGCGGCGGCATCGCCGGCATCGTGCTTGGCGCCTGGCTGGGGCACGAACTGGCCGGGATTTACGCCCGCTTCTTCCACTTTCCGACGCTGGTGTTTTCGCTGTCGGCGTTCTCGGTGACGCTGTCGCTGCTGATTGCCTTGCTGTCTGCGCTGCTTGGGACGATATTGGCAGTGCTGCGGGTATTGGCGCTGTCGCCGGCGCAAGCGATGCACCCGCCATCTCCCGCGCTGTTCAAGCCCGGACCGCTGGAACGGCTTGGCCTGCAACGGATCATCCCCTTGCCGGTGCGCATGATATTGCGCAATCTGGAGCGCAGCCCGCTCAAGGCGCTGTCTTCGGTCATCGGCCTGTCGCTGGCGCTGGCCTTGCTGATCACTGGCCAATATTCATATGACGCGCTGGAAGAAATCATCCGGATCCAATTCCGCAAGGCGCAGCGCGACGACGCGACGGTGGTGTTCAACGAAGCGCGCAATGCCCGCGTGGTGCACGATCTGGCCGCCCTGCCCGGCGTGCTGCGGGTGGAACCGTTCAGGAGCATGGCGGTCAAGCTGCGTTTTAAGCATCGCGAAAAGAAGACTGCGATCACCGGACTGTACCCGGAGCGGCAATTGCGCCTGATTCTGGACGAGCGGGAACGTCCGGTTGCCCTGCCGCAGAACGGCATCGTGCTGACTACCAAATTGGCGCAGACGCTGGGCGTGACTTTTGGCGACATGCTGACTGTGGTGTTTATCGAAGGCCAACGAAAAACCGCCACGGTCAGGGTCGCCAACATCGTCGACGAGATGATCGGCCTGGCCGCGTATATGGATGCCAGTGCGCTGGGCAGGCTGGCCGCCGAACCGGATACGGTATCCGGCGCCTTGCTTGCGATTGATCCGCTGTACCAGCGCACCTTATTTCGCACGATGAAATCGATTCCTGCCATTGCCGGCCTCAACCTGCGGGAAGCCACCCTGAAAAGCTTCCTGGCGACGGTGGCCGAAAACCTGACCACCAGCACCACGGTGCTGATCGCCTTCGCCTGCATCATTGCGGTCGGGGTCGTGTATAACGCGGCGCGCATCGCGCTGTCGGAGCATGCGATCGAATTGGCCAGCCTGCGCATACTCGGCTTCACCCAATTTGAGGTCGGCGCAATGCTGCTCGGCGAACAGGCGATACTGACGCTGGCAGCGCTGCC
The DNA here is from genome assembly GCA_963837775.1 of uncultured beta proteobacterium. Classification (GTDB taxonomy): domain Bacteria; phylum Pseudomonadota; class Gammaproteobacteria; order Burkholderiales; family Burkholderiaceae_D; genus CAWIOX01. The sequence goes on from CAWIOX010000029.1 coordinate 498,700, forward strand.
GCTGGGTTGCGCGCTCGGCTATGGCCTGAGCGTCTTGTTGTCGGCACTGCTGAGCGAGGAAGTGTTCCGCATTCCTGCCGTGGTCAGCGGCAAGACCTTTTCCATTTCGATTGCCGTCGTGCTCGCTTCGGCCGCCGTCTCCGGCCTGCTGGTGTGGCGCAAATTGCAGCGACTGGATCTGATTGAAGTCCTGAAAAGCCGTGAATAAATGACAACCGAGTCCAACTCAAGTGCGCCGCCCCCGATGCCGAGCAAAACCGGCCTCGCCTTCAGAAAATGGCGTGGCGGCATCCTGGCCGTGGCGATCCTGCTCGGTGTTCTGTGGTTCCTGTTTGCGCCCAGTCCGGTCAAGGTGGAATTGGCCAAGGTGACGCAAGGTCCGATGCAGGTCAGCATCAACAACCAGGGCCAGATACGCGCGCATGACAAATACATCGTGGCGGCGCCGGTCGCCGCCGAACTGGAACGCATCGCCTTGCGTGACGGCGACAAGGTTAAAAAAGACCAGGTGCTCGCGGTCCTGCATCAACTGCCGCTGGATGCGCGCCAGCAGCAAGAAGCGCTGGCGCGGCTGGATTCGGTCAAGGCACTGCTGCAAGAAGCCAGCGTACGCGTACAGCAAACCTATACCGACATGCAACTGGCGCGCAAGGAAAGGATTCGCATCGAAGGTCTGGTCCATAGCGGTTTCGTGTCATCACAAGCGATGGACAAAGCGGTCGCCGCAGAAAAAAACAGCAGCGACGAATGGCGTGCGGCGCAATCGCGCCAGCAAGCAGCCGCTGCCGACGTCAGGAATGCGTCCTCTGCATTGATTGCATTTCAAAAGGCCGGGCACGACGGCAACCAACAGATCAGTCTGACATCGCCGGCAGACGGCTATGCATTGAAGGTGCATGAAACCAGCGCCCGCACCGTCGGTGCCGGCACACCGCTGATCACCATTGGTGACACAGGAAAATATGAAGCAGTGGTCGATGTGCTGTCCACCGATGCGGTCAACATCCACCCCGGCAACATCATGCTGATCGATGGCTGGGGTGGCGCCACCACCTTGCGCGCCAGAGTCCGTAGCGTGGAACCGCTGGCATTTACCAAAATATCCGCTCTTGGTGTGGAAGAACAACGCGTCAATGTGATTGCCGACCTGGTCGATGCGCCAGGCCCGCTGGGCGATGGCTACCGGATCGAAGCCCGCATCATCATCTGGTCGGCACAGGATATTACCAAGGTGCCGGGCAGCAGCCTGTTTCGGGTCGGCGCTGCGTGGCATGTGTTTACCGTCAAAAATGGACGCGCCCGCCAGCGCGAGGTCCGGACCGGTCAGCGCAATCAGGACGAAACCCAGATCCTGTCCGGCCTTGCGCGCGACGACATCATCATCCGCTATCCCGGCAACCAGATTAGCGAAGGCGTACGCGTCACGGCAGACGCAGAGTGAGCCGTACCAAGTTGAGAAAAATCAATATGATTAAATGCCAGCGATAGTATTTTGGCTCGGAAAAGCCTATTTTATGTGTACACAAAACGAATAAGGAATATGCCATGTCTTATAAGACCATACTCGTGCATCTGGATGAATCCAGACGCACCGAGGAACGCATCAGAATTGCAGCCCAGATTGCAATGAACGAAGATGCCCACCTTGTCGGCGTTGCAATGACTGGTGTTTCCCGCTTTATTTATCAGAGTGCCCATATAGGCAATGGCGACCCGAATCTGGCAATGCATCTGGATTTCTTGCGGGAACGTGCTCGTGGCGTGCTGGAAATATTTGAACAAACCGTCATTAAACTGGGCGTGAATTCATTCGAAAAACGACTGGTCGACGATGAAGCAGGCGCCGGTGTCAGTATACAAGGCCGGTATAGCGATCTGATCGTGCTCGGCCAGTACGACCCCGATGAAACTTTCCCGGCGACCCTGTCCGATTTCCCCGAATATGTGATGCTGCACTCCGGTCGCCCGGTTCTGATCATTCCATACGCAGGACTCTTTCAAAGCATTGCAAAAAAAATACTTATTTCATGGGATGCCAGCAGGGAAGCCACCCGTGCAATCACGGATGCGATCCCTTTGCTGAGCAAAGCCAACATTGTCCAGGTTGCCGTATTTAACCCATTGAGCGCGGCTGATGAGCATGGCGAACAACCTGGCGCTGATATTGCCCTATTTCTTGCCCGCCATAACATCAATGTCGAAGTCATTCCGCAGCAAACAGAAATCGACATCGGCAATGCCTTATTGTCGCTGGTAAATGATCTCAATTCCGACATGATCGTGATGGGTGGTTACGGACATGCCCGCTTCAGGGAAATGATACTGGGCGGTGTGACGCACACCGTGCTGAAAAGCATGACGATCCCGGTTCTGATTTCTCATTAACCTATACAGGTCGTCTCTGTGAATGTTCGAAGCATCGGGAAGTTGCATGGAAGAGGCAAGCGAATGACATTAAGAATAACGTCGCTGCGGACACTTCACAGAGGTAATGCCCGATATATCTGGCGCCATTTAAGCGACTGGGGTCACACAAAATACAGCGGGAAGTCCATGCATGTCGTAATGCCACAAGCCGAATAAGCCGATGCCTATCAAAAATGCAGCGCCCGCCCCTTTAATGACGAGAGGATACTTATGCTGCTTCAACAACTGCGCAATCCCCTGTGCGAAAAGCAAATAAGGCAAGGCGGCCAAGCCAAAGAGCAGCATCAGAACAGCGCCCGATCCTGCACTTCCTGACAGCAAGGAAAATGGCAGCACGCCATATACCAAACCACAGGGCATGCACCCCCACGCCATTCCCACCAAAAAAGGGTGCCGGCGTGTTTGCGCTGAAAGTGAAAATCGCATCGGCAATTTGACTGCGGAGGTCAAATTGCCGGCAAATCTGGATAAAGTTGCAAATTCAGGAGAAAAGCCCGCCAATCGCAAGCCCAGCCAGATCAATGCAAGATTACCCAGAATAAACATCAGCATCTGAACCGGCAAAAAGGGCTTGAAAAGCAAACCCGCGGCACCGAGGGCGCCGACAGCAGCGCCGATTAAAAAATAGGTAAATAATCTGCCGGCGTGCAATAAAGCAGGTATGCGCCACCGCATGATCCCGCCTTTTTGCTCAATATTTTCGACTGGCACAATCGGAATAGTTTTACGTCCGGATGCACCAGCGTTCGTGAGCATGTTGGCAAGTCCACCGCACATTCCTATGCAATGTGCTCCGCCTAACAAACCGGCAGACAAGACTGCAGCAACCAAAGGGAGAGTGAGCATGCTACCGGAATCATTTATGAAGAGTTAAGGTACGCAGACTAAACGGCGCCATCCATGATGGAGGGCGCCGGAGCGTAAGATATTGCAGCCTAGTGCGCCTCGACAAACAGCAAGGCAGTCAGGCTGCTGGCGATAGCGCCGACCAGCCAAAAAACAAAGAAACCAATGGTGTAGACACCAATGCTACTGAGGTGAATCCGGCTATCCAAAAGCATCAACTGCTCCGGACTTACCAGACTGAACACCAAACCGCTGGTTACACATGCCATAAGGAATGATGGCCAAAATACGGACATCATGACATGCCGAAAATGAAAGACTGATCCAATATTCTCAACTCGTTTCATGATGCCTCCTTGCCATTGCAACTACGATCAATTCACCGCATTAAGCTTTAATGGTTTATGCATCGGATCGTGCCAGTCTGATGTTAGTCGCCAATCAGAATCTTCGATCTTGATATGCCAGATTGCTATTTTATTACGTTCGATTGCAGTTGGCTGGGGAAAGGATAATTGATAAATCCCCGGCGTTACCTGCAATAGTGTTCCCCGACGAATTAACTCATTGACCAGGGAACTCGAGCTTGATTCGGCAATGCTCAATAACAAACTGGTTGGCAATGCTACGTTGCTGTGCACCTTGACAGTGATAATTCCAGTGCCATTATCAAATTGCATGTCTGCCGACATCTTCCGTTCACGCGCATTGGCGTCGCGTCGGATATCCTTGTTGACCATCAATCCCTGCCTGTAATAATCCTCGGCCACCACTTTGTCTGCACCCTGATAAGCCAGAAAACCAGTATATAACGCTGCGCAAACCACGATGAACGGGCCGGCAATAACCAGCCATACCCACGGCTCCTTGTACCAGTATACCCGACCACCATTGCCAGGTTTAAGACCTGCGTCAAGACCTGCCTGCATGAATATCTCCTAACGTGGCATCAAGAAAACAGCTTTTTCAGTCACTGATACCGCCGCATTTTCTCTATCGCGAACGATGAATGTAATAGGGTTTGATCCTGGCCCTGCATTACCCTGCGGCACCCTGACCCGCACCGGTATTGCTTTCGAGGTAGCTGGCAAGAGAGAGAAATCGCGTTCAGAAAGTACTTCGACACCCTGAATGCCTGCCACTTCAATTGTAAAACTATGCGGCAATTCCTCCGTATTCATCACCTGTAGCCGATACACATTATCGACGGCACCAGTTTCTGTAACACGCGGCAAACCGCGATCACGAATCACATCGACCTTCAAAGGCATGCGCAAAGCCAGAGTCAGTGCGGTCACCAGAATAATCAATCCCAAAATACTGGAATAAATCAAGGTACGGGTACGGAATACGTGCCGCCAGATGCCTCGCTGATCAAGTTTCTCGGCAAGAGCATGCTCGGTCGTGTAGCGTATCAAGCCTTTCGGATAACCCATTTTATCCATGACCTGGTCACAGCCATCAATACAGGCAGCACAACCAATGCACTCGTATTGGAGACCATCACGGATATCAATTCCTGTTGGACATACCTGGACACATATATTGCAGTCAACACACGAACCCAATCCCAAGGTTTTGAGATCAGCCTTTTTGCTGCGCGAACCACGGGGTTCACCGCGCTCAACGTCGTAAGTAATTGTCAGCGTGTCCTTGTCGAACATCGCGCTCTGGAAGCGTGCGTAAGGGCACATGTATTTGCATACCTGCTCCCGCATCCAGCCTGCGTTGCCATAAGTGGCGAAACCGTAAAACAGGATCCAGAATGATTCCCAAGGGCCAAGCTTGAATGCAAGCACCTCATGGGCCAATAAGTGAATCGGGGTGAAATAGCCGACAAAGGTAAAGCCGGTCCAGAGCGCAACCGCAATCCAGATGAAATGTTTGCTTGATTTAAGAAATATTTTCCGTGCCGACAGAGGCGCACTATCGAGGCGCATACGTTTGGTACGATCACCTTCGATCTTGCGCTCTATCCACATGAAAATTTCTGTGTAGACAGTTTGTGGGCAAGCATAGCCACAGAAAAGACGCCCCGCTATCGCAGTGAATAAAAACAGGGCCAGAGCAGAAATAACCAACAATACTGCAAGATAAATGAAATCCTGTGGCCAAAGAACCAAGCCAAAGATATAGAACTTGCGAGAGGCCAGATCAAACAAAACCGCCTGACGATCGTTCCAGTTCAGCCACGCCCCTCCGTAAAAAATGATTTGGGTAAACCAAACCATCACCCAGCGCCATGTAGCAAACCAACCGGTTAAGCCGCGTGGATAGATTTTTTTACGGACTTCAAAAAGAGTCTGTTCGATTTCTTTCTGACTGTATTGCTTGAGCGGAGCTGATTCCATTATTAAGAGTTACCTACTTTTTCTCAGTAGTGCCCGCTGCATTTGCCAGCACTCCGATGATTTTAACATCTTCGGCAGAAACTGAAGCAGCAGGTGCATTATTGGAAAGGCCCCATACATAAGATGCCAGCAAATGAACTTTTGCATCGCCAAGAATGTTCTTATGCGCTGGCATGGTATTGCCTCGGCCTTTATTGATTGTTTCCATGATGGTATTGACATCGCCGCCATACAACCAGACCTTGTCGGTCAGATTAGGCGCGCCGACAATCTTGCTACCTTTTCCATCAGCACCATGGCAGGCTGCGCATGCCATGAACTTCGGCTTGCCGAAAGCAGCCTTGATTGGATCATGGGTTGAACCAGACAGACTCAATACATAATTAGCAAGATTACGAACATCATCATCGGAACCCACTGCGGCACCCATTGGCGGCATCAGACCATGACGGCCATTACGGATCGTCTCTTCAATTGTCGCCGGCTCACCGCCATACAACCAGTCATTGTCAGTCAGATTCGGGAAACCTTTACTGCCTTGTGCATCAGAGCCATGGCATTGAGCACAAGAATTCAAGAACAGCCGCTCACCAATCGCATGCGCCTGAGGATCTTTTGCTACCGCAGGAATATCCATTGCGAGGTACTTATTGAACAAAGGAGCGTATTGTTTTTCGCCCGCTTTCATTTCCTCTTCATACTCGCCAGTTTGGCTCCAGCCCAACTTGCCTTGTGCGCCGCCGAAACCCGGGTACAAGACCAAATAGGCGACCGCAAAAACAATGGTGATATAAAAAAGATACATCCACCAGTTCGGTAACGGATTATTATTCTCACATAAATCACCATCCCATACGTGTCCGGTCGTCTCTGCTGGCAACGGTTTGCCATCAGCGCCTAATTTAACGCGCACCTTGGATTGAGACCACAACAAAAGGCCGCAACCAAAGATACTGACTCCCACCACAATGGCGATCCAGATGCTCCACCATTCACTAAAAAAATCTGCCATGATCAGTTTCCTGTCGTTCCAGTATCGTTATCTATCGGTAAGCGGGCAAGTTCTTCAAATCGCTCTTTGTTATTCCGGCTAAAAGCCCACAGCATGATGCCGACAAATACCACCAAGCTCACGACCGTTACAATGCTGCTCAACAATGTGAAGTCCATAAGTGCCTCGCTATTCATATTGCCGGGCGCAACTGAGCGCCCGGTCAAGCATTAATTTTTATTTTTAATCGCTGTGCCAAGCACCTGCAAATAAGCAATCAGCGCATCCTGCTCAGTCTTGCCTGTCACGTCTTCTGCAGCCTTGGCAATTTCCGCATCGGTGTACGGCACGCCAACTTTACGCAAGGCACCCATTTTCGGTGCTATGTCCGCCGGATCGAGCTTATTGGCAGAAAGCCACGGGTAAGAAGGCATATTCGACTCAGGCACCACATCACGCGGATTGTTCAAGTGAATCCGATGCCATTCGTCACTGTAACGCTCGCCTACACGGGCAAGATCTGGCCCGGTACGCTTGCTACCCCACTGGAATGGGTGATCATATACAGACTCACCGGCCACGGAATAATGTCCATAACGCTCTGTCTCTGCCCGGAAAGGACGAATCATCTGAGAATGGCAGTTATAACAACCCTCCCGCTGATATATATCCCGCCCAGACAGTTGCAACGCGGTGTAGGGTTTCAAGCCTGCGACCGGCTGTGTCGTTGATTTTTGGAAAAACAATGGAACAATCTCCACCAAACCACCGACACTCACTACCAGAATAACCAGCACTAACAATAAACCGACATTCTTTTCAATCAGTTCATGGGTAAATTTACGCATCAATCTCTCCTAAAGGCGTCAGTTGGCTCAGGCATTGGCAGTCGCATGACCGGCTGCTGACAGTGCCGGAATTTTTGCATCAACAGCTTTAGCGCCGGCAACAGTTTTCATCACGTTATAAGCCATCATCAACATGCCGGACAGATACAGCGCGCCGCCAGTAACACGGATAACGTAGTACGGATAAGTTGCCTTGACCGACTCAACAAAGGTGTAAGTCAAGGTGCCGTCAGCATTGACTGCACGCCACATCAGGCCCTGCATTACACCGGCGATCCACATCGACGCGATATACAGCACGACGCCAATTGTTGCCACCCAGAAATGCGCTTCGATAAGCGATTTGCTATACATAGCGGTGCGACCAAACAGGCGCGGGATAAGGTAATACAAGCTGCCGATGGTAATGAAACCAACCCAACCCAGAGCACCGGAGTGTACGTGACCAACTGTCCAGTCGGTGTAATGTGAAAGCGCATTGACGGTCTTGATGGCCATCATCGGACCTTCGAATGTCGACATGCCGTAAAACGACAGCGAAACAATCAGGAAACGCAGGATCGGATCTGAGCGCAACTTGTTCCATGCACCGGACAGTGTCATCACACCGTTGATCATGCCACCCCAGGAAGGGGCCAACAGAATAAGCGAGAACACCATACCGACAGACTGAGTCCAGTCAGGCAATGCTGTGTAATGCAGATGATGTGGACCCGCCCACATGTATGTGAAGATCAGCGCCCAAAAGTGAACGATGGACAAACGGTAAGAGTAAATCGGACGCTCAACTACTTTTGGAATGAAGTAATACATCATCCCTAAAAATCCGGCTGTCAGGAAAAATCCAACCGCATTATGGCCATACCACCACTGCACCATTGCATCCTGGACACCGGCATAGGCCGAATAGGACTTCATGAATGTTACCGGTATTGCAGCGTTATTCACAATATGCAACAACGCTACCGCCAGGATGAATGCGCCATAAAACCAGTTGGCAACGAAAATATGCTCAACCTTGCGCTTTACCAGCGTACCGAAAAATACGACCGCATAAGCCACCCAGACCAATGCAATCAGGATGTCGATCGGCCATTCGAGCTCAGCATATTCCTTGCTTTGCGTATAACCGAGTGGTAGAGAAATAGCCGCCGCCACGATTACCAGTTGCCACCCCCAAAAGGTGAAGGCAGCCAATTTATCCGAGAACAGGCGCACATTACTGGTACGTTGCACCACATAGTAGGATGTGGCGAACAAGCCGCAACCGCCAAACGCAAAAATCACGGCATTGGTATGCAAAGGTCGAAGTCGGCCGTAACTCAGCCAAGGGATGCCAAAATTCAATTCAGGCCACGCCAGCTGCGAGGCAATCACCACGCCAACTAGCATGCCGACTACCCCCCACACCACCGCCATGATTGAAAATTGGCGCACAACACGGTAATTATAGGTATTTTCTATAGTTTCACTCATGACTTTGCTCGGTTGTTTAATTCTAGTAACAATTTAATCGATTGGTTGCACTGCACAATTGATTCAAATCAAGTGCGACTGGCTGGCATTGTAATTAATCAATCACTTTAATGCCATGCAAGCTTGAATAACTTTGGAAAAACAGCAAATTTTCACTCAGAATCGCGCAAGATTCTCTCAGAGGCATCATCCAGGTCGTCGAACTGGCGATGGCTTAAAGCCCACCAAAATACAAGCCCGATAGCAAAAACCAAAGCCACGCTCAGCGGGATCAGCAAATAAAGAATATCCATCCCCACCCCTTTAAATTTTGACCGGCAGCAGTGCAGCCGCCAGAGGCAAATCGTTTTTTTCACCTTCGTATCCGGATGATGCCGCGATACGCAAGGAATTCAGTACAACCACAAGTGAACTCAGGGCCATCCCAACTGCGGCATGCCATGGCGCCAGAATGCCAAAGGCAGCGGCAGGAACGGCAATCAGGTTATACAGCAAGGCCCACCCGAGATTCTGACGAATCAATGCCAGCGACTTGCTGGTAGTTCGTACTGCATGGCTCAAATCCAGCAAATGATTCGAAATCAGCACAATATCGCTTCTTGCCTGCGAAATCGGGGCTCCCTGCCCCATGGCAACAGAGACATCCGCCAGTGACAATACCGGTCCGTCATTCATGCCATCCCCCACCATCGCAACTATTGCACCTTGCTGCTGCAGCTTCTTGACTGCATCATGTTTTTGTTCCGGACTCAGATCGCCATAAGCTGCGGCAATGCCCAGCTCATGCGCCGCTCTGGCAACAACATCCTGCCTGTCACCCGACAGCAGAATGATTTCCTTCCCCTGCTTCCGCAAAAAATCCATCAATGCTTTCGCATCATCGCGCAAACTATCTTCCAAGCTGAACAAAGCGATCCAGCCATTGGCATCCCCCAAAGCCGCCAGCGTCTTACCTGCATAATCAGGCGGAATTGTAAGCGATTGGCCATGCAGATCCTGTACAAAACGCACATTGCCAAGCCGATAGCACAAACCCTGGCACATCGCCTCCACTCCCTGCCCGGCCACCTCCATGACGTCCTCAAATTTTCTTGGCATTTGTTGCGACGCAGTGCAAGACAAGGCCAGCGCCTTGGAAACCGGATGCATCGAGCCGCCAGCCAACTCGGCTGCCAAGTCACGTATTCCAATTTCATCAAGTACAGGATCGCTACGCAGAAATTGCGTACCAACCAGCCTGAGCTGGCCCTGTGTCAGCGTACCGGTCTTATCAAAAACGAAATGCGTGGTGCGCGCCAGCGTCTCAATCGCCCTGCCGCGCGCCACCAACACGCCATGCTTGGCCAGTTGCCCGATGGCACCCGACATCACCCCCGGCGTCGCCAGCGATAATGCGCAAGGACAGGTGACCACGATCACGGTAATGGCAATCCAGAGTGCGCGCGCTGGATCAATTTGCCACCAAACCAGACCCGCCACAATCGCAAGCAGCATAATAGCCGTCAGGAACTGACTTGCATGGCGGTCAGCCAATTGCACCAGAGGCGGCTTCTCGTTAGCTGCAGATTCCATCATCCGCACCAGCGACGACAACTGGGTCTCGTCACCCACGCGCGTAGCGGCCATCACCAGCGGCCCGCTCAAATTCATCGCACCACCGATCAACTCGGCACCAACCGCCTTCGGCACCGGAAGAGACTCGCCGGTCATCAGAGATTCATCGCAATCACTGCCCCCCTCGACCACCAGGCCATCTGCAGGTATCTGCGCACCCGGCAATATCAACACATGATCGCCGACATTGAGTTGCGCCGCCGTGACCCGCTCCGACTGGCGCGAATCAGGATAGGCCAGCAGTCTTTCTGCATAGAGCGGAGTCAACTGCGTCAGCGCCCTCAATGCTGATGTGCTTTTCCTATGCACCTTGGCCTCGATCATCCGCGCTGACAGTAGCAGGAACACGAACATGATCAATGAATCGTAATACACCGGCCCACCCATGAAAGTGGCCCAAAGACTGGCAATAAAAGTAAACAGGATACCCACCGACACCGGCACATCCATGCCGACATGGCGGTTGCGCAGATCGCGCAAAGCAGCCTGAAAAAATGGCGATGCGGAAAATATAACTACCGGCAACGTGATGAGAAGACTGGCCAATTTCAGCAAAAAATCGATATCAGGCGTCAAATCGCCATCAATCTGCGGATTTGGCACCAAATAAGCAGGGAACGCGTACATCATCACCTGCATCATCGCGAAGCCTGCAACGAACAGGCGCCACAAGCCAGCCTTGCTTTCCCGCCCCAGCACTGCGGCATCGGCACCACCCGGCAATGCGCTGTAGCCCAGATCGGCAACCGACTCGATGATCCGGTTCAAGCTGATTTTCTTGGGATTCCAGCTGATCTCGGCATTGTGGGTCGCAGCATTGATCTGAAAAGCGCTTACCCCAGCCAGTTGCCGCAGACGAAATTCAATCAATTGCGAACATGCGGAACAGCGTATGCCGCCAATCAACAACTTATCGTGGTGCAAAACCGCGTCTTGTAACGCAGCCGGAGCAACAGTGTCAGCCGGCGCAGTTGGCGCGCATTGCGTTGAGAGATTTTCATTCATGATCGGTTGAATTACGAGATTTACTCGCCTGATATTGCGCGCACTGGCCAAGTGCTTCAACGGTTCTTAAAATGGCAGCGCAGCCATGACAACAGACAGCATGCGCTTGCCCGTCAAACTGCACGACGACAGCACGCTTTCGTCTGACCAGTTCGCCGCAGTGGAAGCACACGACTTTGTCAGCTGCCTGCTGTCGGCGCAACAGGGCGGCCTTAAACTGTCGGGTTAAATTAGCGAACATGTTTCACTAGCATAACTACAAGAGCGCAGGTACTACGCATTCTGCCGCCCCATTTTCAAAATTAACGGCTAATTTTACAGTCGGACCGGCTTCAATCGGCACAATAATTCCAGAAACAACAAAAGACTTTAGCAATTTACCCCATCATCAATCCTTATTTATTGACTGCCAACCATATGTCCATATTGCATAATGTTCAATAAGCCCCTAAATTAGCTGACATTTTGAGCGTTACACGCTTGATGAATGATGTGCCGACCACAGCAGCATTGCCCCAGCAAGGACACCACAAGCCGCCATGCAACAAAAACCAGACAATCACCGGCCACAAAATACTGCCGATATCGCACGCGAAACATTTCGCCGGCTTGCCACACAACGCATCGCCCCGACACCGGACGCCTACCGCGCCACCTACAATGAAGTCGCCGGCATCGCCAACGAAGTCAATGCCGAACAGGTGCTCACCCATCTGGCAGACACGCTGGCTCGCAGCAATGGCAGTGTTGCAGATGCTGGCCGACGCCTCAAGCGCGCACTGGAAAGCAAGGACTGGGCTGACTGCAACAAAGGTCTCGACAACTTGATTGACAAGCACCTGAGCAGCGGGCCGGCCGCCGCCACACCGACCGCCATCGCTGCCAGCACCCTGCCCGCAGCACAACAAGCAGCACCAACCCGCCTGTTAAACGAATTGCTGGTTCGCACGCTGACCTTCGCCATACCAGCCTTACTGCCAGCAACATCGCCACTGGTCGATGAATCGGAGTCGCTCGGCAATGCGGTCAAACAAGCCCAGACCGAGCAGGCGCTCAATGACATCGCCGCCAAGCTCAAGCAACTGTGCTTCCGGATCGAACTGCAAAGCGGCGACAGCGCAGAGCAACAGGAGTTGCTGCTGCGCCTGTTCAAACTGCTGCTCGAAAACGTCGGCGAACTGCTGGACGACGATTGTTGGATGCACGGCCAGATTCACATGGTGAAAAACCTCATTTCAGGCCCGATCAATTACCGCGACCTGGAAGACGCCACGCGCAGCCTGAAAGAAGTGATCTACAAGCAGGGCGTGCTCAAGCACAGCCTGTCCGAAGCCAAGGGCACGCTGAAGAACATGATGTCGACCTTCATCGAACGCCTGGGCGTCGTAGCCGAGAATTCGAGCGACTATCATCAGAAAATCGACCTCTACACCAAGAAAATCAGCCAGACCGAAGATATCGATGTACTGCACAACATCCTCAACGAAGTCCTGCGCGAAACCCGTATCGTCCAGACCGAGGCCTTGCGCTCACGCGACGAGATGATCGCCGCACGTCATGAAGTACAGGAAGCCGAATCACGCATCCAGCAACTGGAATCCCAACTGCAGCAGATGAGTGAACTGGTGCGCGAAGATCAACTGACCGGCAGCCTGAACCGGCGCGGACTGGATGATGTGTTCGAGCGCGAACTGGCGCGCAGCAAGCGGCGCCAGACACCACTCTGTGCGGCAATGCTCGATCTGGACAATTTCAAAAAACTCAATGACACCCACGGCCACAGCCGCAGGCGACGAAGCGCTGATCCATCTGGTGCGCGTGGCCAAGGAAACCATCCGCCCGATGGACATCATCGCCCGCTTCGGCGGCGAAGAATTCGTGATCCTGTTCCCCGAGACCACTATCTACGATGCCTCCGTGGTGCTGACCCGCTTGCAAAGAGCGCTGACCAAACATTTCTTCCTGCATGAAAACGAACGACTGCTGATCACCTTCAGCGCCGGCGTCGCACTGTGCGGCGCCGACGAAGAAGCCGCCACCGCCCTCAAGCGCGCCGACGAAGCCATGTACAAAGCCAAGAAAGCCGGCAAGAACCGGGTGATCTCGGCGGAATAGGCAACGGACAAGGGAAGCACTGCTCCACGAAAGTCACGAAAATCACGAAAAAAGACCAACAGGAGAAAAATGACTGTCCGTTATTTCGGGCAAACAGAGAAATCGTGACTATTCACAAGCCCCCCGGCAGCCAACCAGTCGAAAACGCGATTGACGCCCGCCGATTCAACCTGACTGGCCATCAAAATTTCTGATCAAAATAACAAATGGTACGATCGAAATTACAGCTACACGAGCATTCCGACACCAAATAAATACCCCACCCTGTATATTTTCACGCCCAATAGATATATGCGGGAATGGCACTTTTTTAATACATACCCCCATATTTTCCAGAAAATACAGGTAACTCCCCAGGTACCCGAATTCGAACCATCTCGCTATCTTGGTGTCCCAGCGTCCATGAATGCCAAAGACCGACGAATCGCAAAACTTGAGGCAGCCCTCGCGGCGCGTGATGCGCTCATTGCCAGGCTATCGGTCCGGATCGAAGAACTGGAACGCCGTCTGGGCTTAAACAGCACCAACAGTTCAAAGCCACCCGGCAGCGATGGTTTAAGAAAGCCGGCACCGCAAAGTTTGCGCGAAAAAAGCGGCAAGCCAAGCGGCGGGCAACTTGGGCACCAGGGCGACACACTCAAACAAGTGGCACGGCCAGATTTGGTGATCTCGCATGCGATCACGCACTGCCCGCACTGCGCCACCGATCTGCAACAAAGCGCCGTCGTGGGCATCAGGAAACGGCAGGTCTTTGACATTCCGGAACCGCAGATCCATGTGACCGAACACCAGGTGCACATCAAGCGTTGTCCCTGCTGCGATACGCACGTGATGGCCGACTTTCCGCAAGATATCCAGGCACCGGTGCAATACGGCCCCCGCGTCAAGACACTGGCGGTGTATATGCACCAGCAGCAAATGATTCCCGAAGACCGGTTGCAGGTGCTATTTCAGGATGTGTTTGGCCTGTCCATCAGCACGGCCACCCTGACTGGCAACAGTATTGCATTTGCAGAAAAAGTGACGCCATTGACACACCTCATTTTGGAACAATTGCGCAAGGCGCCGGTGAAGCATCTGGATGAGTCCGGCTTGCGCGTGGCGGCAAAGCTGCACTGGTTACACGTGCTGTGCAATGAACAATGGACCTATTACCGGGTCGCCGAAAAGCGCGGCGACCTACCGCAAGGCCTCACGGGCATACTGGTCCACGATCACTTCAAGCCGTATTACAAGCTGGCCGATGTGGATCACAGCCTGTGTGGCGCCCACCATCTGCGCGAACTCAAGGGCTTGGAAGAGATCGACCAGGAACCCTGGGCCGGATCAATGACCAGGCTGCTCAAGTCGGCATGCCACCTGACCCACCAAGGCGCGGTGTGCGCGGCCAGAATCGCGCGTATCCGGCGTCTCTATGACGCCATCGTGGAACAGGGCGTGTTCTTTCACGAACGGCAGCCCCCCTTGCAGACAGGGCTGCGGGGCCGCCAGAAACATCGTCCTGGCCACAATCTGGCGATTCGTCTGCGCGATTACAAAGAAGACGCCCTGCGCTTCTTGTCCAACATCCACGTTCCCTTCACCAACAATCAGGCCGAGCAGGATGTGCGCATGATCAAGGTCAAACAGAAAATCAGTGGCGGCTTTCGTACCCTGTCAGGGGCGCAAGTGTTCGCCATCACGCGAACATTCCTCTCCACCATGCGCAAACAAGGCGTCAACCTGTTTCAGGCAATATTGAATCCGACTCTTGCAAATTTCTCGTGCGAATGTAAGTGAGGGCGGCGAGGTACCTGGGGAGTTACAAATACAGGCAACTTCTCAGCCCACCTCGTGAGCAGATTCTAATTCCCGCTCCCGTTTGCCGGTTTGGGCAAAAGCGCACCCGGCTGCGATCGCCACATGATTGGCTGCGCTGTCCGGTCAGCCAGGCTGCATGAGTTGCGGGCGTTCGCGCCCGGACGCGTCCATACAACCTGCCTCCCGCCAAAAAAAATATTGCCTCACCCTAAATTTTTCCAGACAGCAACCGATACAAGTAGCAACAGCGGTTTAAATGCTTCATGAAAACTGGAAGCAGACCAAAGTTGACGGCACATCTGCCGGAATGTATTGGAATCAAGAAATTCAGGAGAATCAAATGTCTTCAATGATCAACACCAACATCGCGTCGCTCAATTCACAAAACAATCTGACCAAGTCGCAAGCGGCGCTGACCACCTCGCTGCAACGCCTGTCTTCCGGTTTGCGCATCAACAGCGCCAAGGACGATGCGGCAGGCATGGCGATTTCCGAACGGATGGCTTCGCAAATCACGCGGCCTGAACCAGGCGACACGCAATTCCAACGACGGTATTTCGATGTCGCAAACGGCCGAGGGCGCGTTGAGCTCGATCTCGCGACAGCCTGCAGCGTATCCGCGAACTGGCCGTGCAGTCCGCCAACGGCAGCAACACCGACGCCGACCGCGCCTCGATGCAGGCGGAAACCTCGCAACTGCTGTCTGAAATCGACCGCGTCTCGACCCAGACCAAGTTCAACGGCCGCGCCTTGCTCGACGGCTCGCTGAATAACCAGCAATTCCAGGTCGGCGCCAATGCCGGCGAAACCATTTCGTTCTCGGTCGCCAGCGCCCGCACCGCCAAGCTCGGCAGCAGTGATGCGTCCGCGATCACCACGCGCGCAAAATGCTGGCACCACTGCATTGGTGGAAGGCGCGTTCACGCTCAACGGCGTGCTGATCGGGCCATCGCTCGCTGCCGCAGATACCGCATCCACCGCATCAGCGCTCGCCAGCTCGATCGCCAAGGCGGCAGCAGTCAATGCCAAATCGGCACAGAGCGGCGTCACCGCCACCGTCAATGCGACCGAAGTCGCCGGCACCAGCGATGACTGCAGCTGCAGCTACTGGCATCGATCGTCATCAATGGTGTCACTATTACTGTGAGTACATCTACCGATGCTGCCTCTTCCCGCGCCTCGGTGGTTTCTGCAATCAATGCTTCTTCGCAGCAAACTGGCGTGACAGCGGTTGATACCGGGTCGGACAAAGGCGGGGTCAAACTGGTCGCTGCCGATGGCCGCAACATCGTCACCGGTGCTTTGCCGACTGTGACTGCAGCTCGCAACTGGTCTGGGCGCTGCCTGCAAGCCACCAATACCGGCTCGATCACGCTCAACTCCGATAAAGCGATCGCCATCACCTCGAACCAGAATGGCGCCGCCTGCTCCGGCGGCATCAAGGATGCTGGTCTGGCCGTCGGCACCTACAGCGCGCAAACCGCTTATGCGTCCACGACCAGTGCAGCAACCGGTACGCTGATCAACAATTGTCGCAGGCGATTTCACGATCAACGGCGCGCAGATCGGCGCGTCGGTCGGCCTCATCCGATACTCGCATCGTGCTGTCCGACAAAGCCAGCAGCGGCATTGCCAAGGCAGCCGCGATCAATGCGCTTTCCAGTCAAACAGGCGTGACAGCCACTGTCAATGCGACAGCAGGTACAAGGTGTCGGCGATGACTGCTGGCTGCAGTAACTAGCGGCACATTGACCATTAACGGCGTCACCACAACCACGATCACGACCACGACTAATGCTGCCACAAACCGGAAAGCTGTTGTCGATGCAATCAATGCGATCAGCGGCCAAACCGGCGTGGTCGCAACCGATACCAACGACGATACCAAAGGCGTGACCCTGGCCGCCGCGGATGGACGCAACATCACAGCAGTCGCAAGTACTCCGGCACGTTGACTGCGGCATGTCACAGGTCTTAGCGCATCCACTGATGGTCGACGCCGGCGCTTCACCCGACCGCGGCTGAACTGATGCCGGCACCATACCAGCACGCTGACACTGTCTTCGACCAAAGCCTTCACGATCGAAGCTGGGCACGACCGGCACCGGCACCGCGGCACTCAACCTGAAAGTCGGCACCTACGGCTCTGGCCGCAGCGGCGAAGCTCGCTGGACAAGCTCGACATCTCCACTATTGATGGCGCGAACAAGGCACTGGTCTCGATCGACAATGCACTGAAATCGGTCAACTCGGCGCGTGCCAACATGGGTGCGATCCAAAACCGTTTTTCCGCCGTGGTGTCGAATCTGCAATCGACGTCCGAGAATCTGACTGCTTCGCGCAGCCGGATTCGCGATGCGGATTTCGCGACGGAAACGGCCAGCCTGACCCGTGGCCAGATCCTGCAGCAAGCCGGTACCGCGATGCTGGCGCAAGCCAACTCGCTGCCGAACGGCGTGATGGCCCTGTTGCGCGGTTAAACCAACCGGCAATAAACTGATGTAACACCGGCGCGGTACAACAAAGTACCGCGCCTTTCAACAAACGGAGTCAGTCATGGCAATAGAACAGATAGGCGGCTCAGCGAGTGCAAGCACGCCGCCTCTGGCATCAGTGAATGCGCGCGCCGTAGCGCCCACCCCAGCATCACAGGTCACACCCATCAGCGGCACCAAAGCAGTACAGTCGACGCAGATCGCACCCAGCACCGAGGAGGTGCGCGACGCGGTCAAAAAAATCGAACAAGTGGTTTCGCCAGCCGCACAAGACCTGCGCTTTTCGATTGATGAAGAGACCGGCACCACCGTAGTAAAACTGATTGATATGCAAACCCAAACCGTGCTGCGCCAGATTCCAACCGTGGAAGTGATGGAGATATCGAAGGCGCTGGGCAAGCTGCAGGGCATGCTAGTGAGAGAGAAGGCGTAATATTAACGCCTGGATTTAATGGTGTCAGAATAGATGTAATCGTATTACCGAATTAAACAAGGAGTTACCGCAATGGCACTTTCTTCACCAGGAGTAGGTTCAGGACTCGATGTCAATAGTCTGGTGACCCAGTTGATGACTGTCGAGCGTGCGCCTGTCACATTACTGGACAAGAAAGAAGCCAGCTACCAGGCAAAACTGACCTCCTACGGCACCCTGAAAAGCTCGCTTGCCTCGCTGCAGACGGCCGCCAAGGCGCTCAGCACCCCAGATAAGTTTTCTCCGATGAAGGCCAGTGTTGCCGACACGACCACTCTCTCGGCCAGCGCCAGTTCAACTGCGGTCGCCGGAACCTATGATGTTGAAGTGCAAAGTTTGGCCCAGTCGCAGAAATTGATGATGTCAGCACCGGGTGTGGGACCGACGGCTATGCAGCCACCAATACGATGGTGGGCACAGGGACGATCACGATCAACTTTGGCACCTATGCGGCGACCACGTAATCCAGCGCCATGCCACAGCAGCACCAGCAGCTTCACCACCAATCCGGCCAAGCCGGACGCAAAAACCATTGTCATCGGCTCCGGCAACAACACGCTGGCGGGCATACGGGACGCCATCAATGCGGCCAATGCCGGCGTTTCCGCATCCATCATCAACGATGGCTCGACCAACGGTTATCACCTGTCGCTGACCTCTACCGACTCCGGCGCACGCAATGCGATGCAGATCAGCGTGGCTGGCGCTACCGGTGATCTGGCGCAGCTGAATTACGACCCCTCCGTTGCGTTGGCGCCTCCAACTTGAGTGAAAATGTGACAGCCAAGGACGCCGTCATTAAAGTAGACAATGTCACGATCACCAAGCAAAGCAACACCATCACCGATGCGATCCAGGGCGTAACGCTGAATCTGTCAAAAACCATGCCGCTGGAACGACAACAAAGATCACACTAACGCGCGATACAAGCAATGTCAAAAGCGCTGTTGAAGGTTTTGTCAAAGCCTACAACGACACCAACAAGGCAATAAAAGATGCTACTGCTTATGATGCGGCCACAGGAAAAGGTGCGGTACTGACCGGCGACAGCACTATCCGTTCAATCCAGACCCAATTGCGCGGCATGTTTTCCGCGCCGGTGTCCGGCGCACCGAGCGGCATGGCCATGTTATCGGATGTCGGGATTAGCTTTCAAAAAGATGGCTCGCTCGCGATCGACTCAAGCAAATTCGGAGCGGCAATTGCAGACCCGACCAAGGATCTCAGCAAACTTTTTACCAGCACTGGCAGCATCAAGGGTTATGCCTGGCAATTGGACGTACTGACTGGAAAAATATTGAGCCCAGTCGGACAACTAGTGGATCGCACCAATAGCGTCAATCAATCAATCAAGGACATCGGGACACGGCGCGATGTCATCAATGCTCGCTTGGTCTCAGTCGAACAGCGCTATCGCGCCCAGTTCAATGCATTGGATACTTTGGTCGCAAGCATGACCACAACTAGCAGTTTTTTGACACAACAATTGGCTGCTCTAACAAGCAGCACCGCATAAGGGAGAACATCCATGTTTGGATCAATGAAAAGCGGCGCAAACGCCTATGCAAAAGTCGGCATCGAAACCGGCGTGCTGGCAGCCAGTCCGCACAAACTCATCGTGATGCTGTTCGATGGCGCACTGGTTGCTGTGGCCATGGGCACTCCAGCACATGAAAGCGGGTGACATCGAGAAAAAGGGATTGGCCATTTCCAAAGCGATCATGATTATCGACAGCGGACTGCGCGCCAGCCTGGACAAGAAAGTCGGCGGTGAAATTGCCGAAAATCTGGATGCTCTCTATGCCTACATGAGCCAGCGCTTGATGATGGCTAATCTGAAAAATCAGCCGGAAATCCTTGAGGAAGTCCACTCACTGCTGAAAGACCTCAAATCCGCATGGGATGCCATCGGACCAGCACACAAACTGCCGCGCCAGCCGTCAATATGCCCGCTTATGATGCACTGGCACCGCGTGTATCCAGTTTCGTCAGTGCCTGAGATGATGAGTAGCCAGGACATCATCACACTCTACGAGGCGATGTCCGCCATCACAGGCGAAATGTTGACCGCTGCCCGCGACAAAGACTGGGAATTGCTCATTACTCTGGAATCGCGCTGTGCAGCACATGTTCAGACGCTACAGGAGAAGGAGCCTGTAGCGCTATTATCCGGCCTTGAGCTCGAACAGAAAGTCCACATCATCCAAAAAATTCTTGCCGATGACCGTCAGATACGAACACTGGCCGAGCCTTGGATGGCGCAATTATCGGCCTTGATGAATAGCGCCAATACCGAACGAAAACTATCCCAAGCCTATGGTTCTTAACAGAGCTAACCAACCCAAAACAATTTGAATACAATTCCAGTCCAGAGCGATAGTATTAATTTCCGGGCCATAGTGCCGGTTGATGCTTCTGCGGCTATCGGTGATGCAAAGCAGGAGGCATTCGAGCGTGCCTTCCTTGGTCTTTTGGGAAAACAGTTGCAAGGCGAAGCAATGTCTCGTCTTGATGATGGTAGTTTTCTGGTGAAGATAGCAGGGACGGCAGTTCGCATGAACTTACCACCGAACGTAAAAGTCGGCGATACGCTTGATCTCACCTTGCTGACGGTCTCCCCTCGCCCGACCTTTCAACTGGGAACCGGCCAAAGCGATGCCACAACCTCACTCAGCTCCGCATCCAAACTGATCAGCAGCCTGCTGCAGGCAGCACCACATGATCAAGCGTCAACAGCTATTGGAAGCAAGACACCCATCATGGCATCGCCAGCATTAGACCCAGAGCGTGTTGCGGCCGCATTGCAACACACCCTCGCATTCAGCGGCCTGTTTTACGAGGCGCATATCGTTGAGTGGGCCGATGGTGCTCGAACCTTGCCGGATTTAATGCAGGAACCCCAGGCCAAAGCAGCAGAGCAATTGCTGCATGCCGCACAATCCGGCACGGATACAATGAAGTTATCTGCTGCCATCAATACCGAACTCGCTCAACTGGTTAACCAACAATTGGATACTCTGGATTACCAGCGAATTGTATGGCGCGGCGAAGTATGGCCAGGCCAGGCTATGGAGTGGGAGATACAGGAAGATTCAAGCGATCAGTCGAACAAAGACAATACCGATCCGCAAGAAAAATCATGGCAGAGTACGGTGCGCTTTGATCTCCCAACACTGGGAACCGTGATGGCAACCATACAACTCACTGGCGATCAATTACAAATTCAGGTAAACACCCACAAGGAGTCGACTGCGGCATCCCTTAAAACATCTGGTCAGGCTCTGGCTACAGCACTGGACGCTGCCGGCATTCCCCTGGCATCGTTATCGGTGAAACGAAATGAAGAAACCTGACAACACGATTCAAAGTGCCGTTGCCTTGGCCTATCATGCAGGTGATGGTGCGCCAAAAATTGTGGCGAAAGGACGGGGTTTAATCGCTGAAGAAATTATTGCTCGCGCCAGAGAACACGGTGTATTCGTCCACGAGTCAAAGGAACTGGTCGCACTATTGATGCAGATAGATCTGGACCAGAATATTCCGCCGACACTATATCGGGCTGTTGCCGAATTATTGGCATGGTTATATCGAATTGAAGCTGCACAGAAGACAGGCACGTAAAATAGCTTGATGACGCGTTATGATGTAACAAATTATGCTATTTTACTTAACCGATTTCGCTATTACGTATCCTGATGCAAAACACTAGTAATGACACTGGAAAAAGTGACAAAAACCCCTACAGCATTCAAGCTGCCCGAGAAATTGTTGCATTACTCCGTTCTCTTGAAGAAAAAAACCAGTTAATCAGGATGGTCATCAACGGTGGTACAGAAGCCGTCATGACGTCAATACTAGGGGTGGATGTGGACAATAATACGGTCATTATTGACTGTGCAATTGGCACAATACTCAACCAACACATCATTGAAGCGGACAGAGTGTCGTTCGAAACGACACTGGATAAAATCCGGATTTTATTTACAGCGGCACAGGTAACCTCCTGCCTGCATAATAATCGCCCCGCACTCAGCATCAGCATACCGAGCAGCCTGGTACGTTTACAGCGACGTGAATTCTATCGTGTCGCAACTCCGGTCACCAATCCTGTGCGCTGCACCATCCCGTTATCTGAAGAGACGAATGAAAAAATAATTACACTGGCATTGCTGGATGTGAGTTGTGGCGGTGTTTCTATTGTCGATGACAATAAAATATTGGACGACACGCCAGGACGAATCTATAAGAATTGCATAATAGATTTACCTGGTTTAGGCTCAGTCACGACCTCACTATCAGTAATGAACTCTGAAGAACAAACATTACTGAATAGCAGAAAAAGACGCCGCCTTGGCTGTCAGTTTGTCGAATTGTCTCAGTCAAAACTAGCTTTAATACAACGCTATATCAGTAAGCTTGAACGTGAACTCAGCGCGAAGCTACACGGTTTAGGTTAATAATAACTGCAAATATTAACCTGGGCATTCGTTACTAAATCTGCATGTTCATGATTTCATGATAGGCCGAGACCAATTTATTGCGTACCTGAATAGTGGTCTGGAATGAAATATTGGCTTTTTGCATCGAAATCATGACGTCAGATAAGCTTACCTTGTCATCACCCATGGCAAAACTCTGCCCCAATTGCTGCGACTGCGTCTGGATATTATTGACTTGATCCAGCGAAGCCTTCAATGCGTCACTAAAACTAAGTTTCTTAACATCGGTATCGGCTGAAATCGTTTTTCCGGCGACCTGAGTTTGCGCAGCAACCGATTTGAGCTGCGATATCATCGCATCAATTTTACTGGCATCAATCATTCCGACTTTCACTATGCTTCCCCCATATCAGCTTATCAGAACCCAATAACGATTCGACAAGATAATTCATCAAGACTTATCTAGGCTGAAAGAATATCAGAAAACCGGTAAGGCATTGCACAATAAAACAGCAACCGGAGCATTCTTTTTAATGCGATAGATAGGCATTTTGGCGGCTATAATCGATGCCAAAGATAAAAACTTGCATTGACGAAATAACAACTTGAACAAATCTCCCTTTATCAACTGCAATCCTGGAAAAAAATCATGACAGAAGTGGCCGAAGTCGCCATCACTGAAAAAGTAACGGGCTTTGCACAGACGCCAGGTGGCCGGAAATTTTTTCTGGGGTTGGGCATTGCCGCCATTGTTGCAATTATGGCAAGTGTGTGGCTATGGAGTCAGCAGCCGGATTATCGTATTTTGTTTTCGAATTTCAATGATCGTGACGGTGGCGCCATTGTTGCATCTCTACAGCAAATGAATGTGCCTTATAAATTTGCAGAAGGCGGAGTCGCAATACTTGTGCCAGCCAATCAGGTACATGATGCACGCTTGAAACTTGCCGCGCAAGGCTTACCAAAAGGTGGCAACGTCGGGTTTGAACTGATGGAGAATCAGAAACTTGGCGTATCGCAATTCCTGGAGCAAGTCAATTTTCAGCGTGCACTGGAAGGTGAACTTGCGCGCTCAATTCAATCACTATCTGCGGTGCAAGCTGCACGCATCCACCTGGCTTTACCCAAGGCATCCGTATTTGTAAGAGATCAGCAAAAACCCACTGCATCAGTTCTGCTCAATCTTCACCCTGGTCGATCATTGGATCAGCAACAGGTCAGTGCCATCGTCCATCTGGTCGCCAGCAGCGTACCTGAATTGCCGCCGCCAAACGTGACGATTGTCGATCAAAATGGCAATCTCTTGTCTGACACATCAAAAAAATCTGGCGTCAATGAACTCGATGCCACCCAACTCAAGTACGTTCAAGAATTACAGCAAAATATCATCAAGCGTGTTGAGTCCATCATTACACCTATAGTTGGGGAAAATAACGTCAGGGCAGAGGCGACTGCAGATGTTGATTTTTCACGGATTGAACAAGCAGCGGAAACTTACAGGCCGAATCAATCCCCTGAAGTTTCATCTGTACGTAGTCAGCAAACCAGCGAATCCATTAATCCAAATGGTAATCCGTCGGGTGTTCCTGGCGCACTATCCAATCAACCCCCCGCACCTGCTACAGCGCCAATAATAGCGCCCGCGTCCGCAACGGCTACAGCAGCAAGCACAGCTGTAAGCACGCGTAAGGATTCGACTGTCAATTACGAGGTGGACAAAACAATTCGTTATACACAACAACCAATGGGAGGGATAAAACGTCTCTCAGTAGCAGTAGTTGTCAACTATAAACGAGTGCTTGATAAGTCGGGAAAATCTTCTTCCAGACCATTGACGGATGCAGAAAAAACACAAATATCCGACCTCGTAAAAGAAGCGATGGGCTTCAACAAGGAACGTGGCGATTCATTAAACGTAGTCAACAGCCCTTTTGCCAGCCCTGAAAAGGAGCTAATTCCAGAATTGCCATTATGGAAACAACCGGAAAATATTCAGCTTGCAAAAGAGCTTGGAAAATACCTTCTTGCTGGAATTATTTTGCTTTACTTGTACCTTCACTTCCTCAAACCGATGTTGCGCAAGTTTTCTGGAAAACCTGAAACGCCTGTAGCACTTTCATCTCCAGATGAAGAAGATGAGGATGAAGATGGCGCCATAGTTGAGATTTCATCAACAGACACAGAGATTGCCTTAGCTGAAGACATAAAATTACTTGATTATCAAAAAAATCTCGGCATAGCCAAGAAAATGGCAACAGAAGATCCTAAAGTTGTCGCAAATGTTGTGAAAAAATGGGTAAACGGAAATGAGTGATGATGGTGTAACCAAAGCGGCAATCCTAATGCTCGCACTGGGTGAGAACGAGGCTGCTGAAGTAATGAAATACCTCGGCCCCCGAGAAGTGCAGAAATTGGGCGCAGCAATGGCGACCATGCAGTCAATTGCACACGAACAGGTTGAAGCCACCCTAGTGGATTTTTGTCTGGAAGCCGGAAAAAATTCAACACTTGGCCTGGATTCTGACGACTACATTCGTACCGTCCTGACCAAGGCGCTTGGCGATGACAAGGCATCCACTCTTCTCAATCGAATTCTGGGCGGTAAAGATGCAAGCGGTATTGAAAGTCTGAAATGGATGGATCCGCAATCTGTGTCAGAACTGATCCGTAACGAGCATCCGCAAATCATTGCCACCATTCTTGTCCACCTTGAGCGTGATCAAGCCTGTGAAATACTCAGCCATTTTACTGAACGTCTACGCAATGATGTCATTTTACGCATAGCAACTTTAGACGGTGTGCAGCCAACTGCTTTACGCGAACTGAATGACGTCCTGACAAAATTACTTTCCGGCAATGAAAGCCTGAAAAAACAACCAATGGGCGGCATTCGTACTGCCGCTGAAATTCTCAATTTCATGAGTGGCGAAAATGAAACGTCCGTAATGGACAATTTAAAAAGCTACGATAGTGAAATGGCGCAAAAAATCATGGATGAGATGTTTGTCTTTGATAACATCATGGATATCGATGACCGGGGTATCCAACTCCTGTTGCGCGAAGTACAGTCAGATACGCTCATTATTGCTCTCAAAGGTGCAGGACAAGAACTGAGAGACAAAATATTCAAGAATATGTCTCAACGTGCCAGCGAAATGATGCGGGAGGATCTCGAATCAAAAGGGCCTGTACGCCTATCCGAAGTCGAAACACAACAAAAGCAAATATTGCAAATTGTCCGCCGACTGGCAGATGAAGGTCAATTGATGCTTGGCGCAAAAGGCGAAGACTCTTATGTCTAGCATAGTAATCCCGAAAGAACAGCTCTCTGCCTACCAACGCTGGGAAATGGCTTCCTTCGAGGATAAGCCGGCAATACCCGCCCCGGTCGTTGAAGAACTACCTATTCCGCCTCAATTGCCGCCCCCGCCTACAGCCGAAGAAATAGCAGCCATTCTTGAGAACGCACGACTTGAAGGTTATGCAACCGGGTTGGAAGAAGGCCGCAAAACCGGCCTTGCTGAAGCCGAAAATACTCTAAAAGAAACGCTCTTACCTCTACAGAGAATTGCAGATGCCTTCAATGAGGCCCTTCTATCCGCGGATGAAACGATTGCACAGGACGCACTGGATCTGGCACTTGATATCGCAAAAGCCATGCTGAAAAACGCACTTTCAGTGCAACCTGAACTCATTCTACCGATCGTCAAAGAAGCAATTCATTATTTACCAAGTTTAAAGCAACCAGCAATATTGACCTTGCATCCGGCCGATGCATCCATAGTCAATGAACAAATTGGCGAAGAACTTACTAAATCCGGTTGGCGAGTAGTTGGCGATGTACAAATCGAGAGGGGTGGCTGCCGTGTTGAAACTGCCAGCAATCAAATTGATGCCACAACCACAACTCGCTGGCTTCGAATTGCAGAATCACTGGGCAAGAAATCTGAATGGTTTACGCCATGAATACAGCCCAGTCGCACAGTGACCGCTGGAAAGCCTACCTGCGAGACTGTCGAGAGTTGCTTCCTATAGCTGAACCTATGCTGGTATCTGGTCGAATCACAAGAGTCGCCGGCTTAGTCATGGAAGCAATCGGTCTGAAACTGCCAGTCGGAAGTGCCTGCACGATCCCCCTTCCGAGCGGTGCCCGCATTGAGGCTGAAGTAGTTGGTTTTGAAGATGAGCGCCTCTTCCTGATGCCACAAAGTGATGTAGAGGGAATAATCCCAGGAACACGCGTCTATCCTGTAGAAGTAGTGCAAACATTACCCCGCCCAGGTCAAGTGACACATCCACGTCGTCGCCCCAGTGATAGAACAAGACACCTTCCTGTTGGCGAAGAGTTGCTCGGTCGCGTCCTTGATGGCGCTGGCCGACCTTTAGATAGCCTAGGCCCACTATTTACCACACATACCGCGCCACTCAACGTGCGTGCCGCCAATCCCCTTTCCCGTGCGCCCATTGTTGATACACTGGATGTTGGGGTGCGCGCCATCAATAGTATGCTGACTGTAGGTCGCGGCCAACGCATGGGCTTGTTCGCTGGTTCGGGCGTGGGTAAAAGTGTACTGCTAGGCATGATGGCTCGCTATACAAGTGCTGACATTATTGTTGTCGGCCTGATAGGTGAACGCGGCCGTGAAGTCAAGGAGTTCATAGAACAAATTCTTGGTTCTGCAGGTATGGCGCGCGCAGTAGTAGTCGCAGCCCCGGCTGACACTCCTCCTTTGATGCGGCTGCAAGGTGCGGCCTACGCAACAGCAATTGCCGAATACTTTCGAGATCAAGGCAAGAATGTCTTATTGATCATGGACTCGCTGACTAGATATGCGATGGCCCAACGAGAGATAGCCTTAGCAATTGGAGAGCCCCCGGCGACAAAAGGCTATCCTCCATCTGTTTTTGCCAAATTACCAGCTCTGGTAGAGAGAGCGGGTAATGGTGATATCAATGGTGGATCGATTACTGCATTCTATACAGTCCTTACCGAGGGTGACGATCAGCAAGATCCGATCGCTGACTCAGCCCGCGCTATTTTAGATGGGCATATTGTCCTGAACCGGACTTTAGCTGAAAGCGGGCATTATCCGGCCATTGATATTGAGCAATCAATCAGCAGAGCGATGCACAGCATCACGACACCACAACACCAGAAGCTCACCCGCCATCTCAAACAACTTTATTCACGCTATGAACGAAATCGTGATTTGATTAGCGTGGGCGCCTATACTGCCGGTAGCGATCCTTTACTTGACGAAGCAATTGCACTACACACCAAAATTGAATCATTTTTGCAACAAGAAATTTCAGAGCAAGCCAGTATGCAAGAAAGCCTTGAGCAACTTACCTCTCTATTTCAATAAGGCAAGCAAAATAGATTGCGTATAATTACAGGATGACAACTGCACGCTCCCCCCTCAATACGCTGATTGATCTTGCGACAAAGGAGGTCGAAGATGCGACACAAAATCTAGGCGCAGCAATTCGAACAGCAGAAGATGCGCAACAAAAACTGACATTACTACTTCAGTATCGCGATGATTATGCAGCCCGTGCTCAATCTGGATGTATGGCAGGCATTAATGCAATGGAATACCGCAATATTCAGGCTTTTTTAACCAAACTGGATAGTGCAATTACTGGCCAACAAGTGATAGCCCGATCTGCACAAAATCGAGTCACAGAAAAAAAAATTACTTGGCAAGAATGCGAGCGCAAGCGTATGTCCTATGGCACACTTGCAGAGAGAGCTCAAAAAAAACAAATGCAGTCAGAATTACGGCGGGATCAAAAAATGATGGATGAGTACGCGGCCAGAAGAACACTGTATACAAAATAAAAGCATCGCACACATTCATCGGAGCAGCAAAAAATGCAAACAGCAACCGTCTTGCCTGCAGCAAGTATCTTACCAAGCTCCCATCCCCAAGCTAAACAAAGTCCAACTAATGTTGCAGATGCAACATTTAACCAAGTGTTGGCACATCAGATTCAGGGGCGGAAAAATAGTAAGGAATCTGAGAAGACTGCAGAAAATAAAACCGATAGTTCGCGTAGTGCAGAACTAACGCAAGCTGCGTTATCAAAAGAAGACAAAAGTGAATCATTAGGTGATGAAAAAAATGTGGCCGAAGCCACACTCCCCGACACATTACCTGTCATTCCTGTCGAGTTGCTAGCATTGGTAGTCCAATATTAACCAAGTTACCAATAAATCAGAAAATACCAATACGCCCCCACAATTAACTGACTCGGTGCAATCAGACTCATTACAAATCGACTTATTACAATCCACTCCAACTAATGAGTTATCAAAAGAACCACTAGGATTACTCGATAGCAAGCAGCATAAATTGGATCACGCGCTCCAGACAAACAGCGCACCTGGCGAGATAGGCAGATTAGGCGATGGAACTGCAACAAACGCAGATCGCCAGGTTGGATTCCAAAAAGAAATTGGGGCCATTGCGCAGAAAATTCATGAAATGGCAATTCCTACAAGCACTCCTGTTATTGATCAAGTGCCACAAGTACATCTCAATCTGCTGCAGGCATCAACGACACAATTAACCGAAAAACTGACGCAACAAGTTGGAACCCAAGGTTGGGATCAAGCACTCGGGCAAAAAATAGTCTGGATGGTCGCCGGCGCGCAGCAGTCTGCCACTTTAACATTGAACCCACCCGATCTTGGTCCACTTCAAATCATTCTGAACGTAAATAATGATCAAGCAGATGCTACTTTCATTTCAGCACAACCCGAGGTAAGGCATGCACTGGAGGCAGCACTGCCAAAACTTAGGGAAATGATGAGTGAAGCAGGCATCCAACTCAGTGATGCAACTGTAAGCAGCAACAACGCCAACCAGCACGGAGCTTCTCAGCAAAATTCACACAAGGCATTCAACAATTTCAAAGAAAATAACTTGAATACTGCTGCTGTTTCGCAGTCCAGTCAGACTCGCTCACTTATTTCAGGAAAGCAAATGGTTGATACATTTGCATAGTTTCATTTTGAGTTTTTCATATCTTAAGATCAGCATCATAAACTTTGCGCAGATCGTGAGAAAAAATCTAAGTTCAAAATATACAAATATTAAAATATACAACAGCTTATCCTCTCTTTTCATTGCATCAAGAGCGGCACTTTGTCACAATAATGTCCAGAATTAATGCTTCAATGCAGGACGAGAGGAAACTAGATGGCAAAAGCACCCCCAAAAGCGGATACCAAGGCCAGCCCTCCAGAAGGAAAATCCAAGAAAAAAATGATTTTTTTGGCGGCTATCGCCGTTTTGGTGTTGAGCATTGCAGGTGGTGCATTTGCCTGGTACACCAACAGCCATAAAACTGATAATAATAAAAGCCATAAAGAAATTAAAGCAGAGCCGTCAAAGCCCCCCATATTTGTCAATTTGGATCCGTTTACTGTCAACCTGCAACCGGAAAAAGGTGAGCAGTATTTACAAATCGCACTAACTCTTCAAGTCGCGGATCAAGCACAAGTGGATTTGATCAAATTAAACATGCCGCAGGTACGCAGTAGATTACTGACACTACTTTCTAGCAAAATGGCATCTGAAATTTCCACTGTCGAAGGTAAAAAACAACTCACTGAAGAGATTCTCGCCCAAATCAAGCTGCCTTTTATGCCGGATGGAAATACTCAGTCCGTAACAAGTGTTTTCTTTACATCTTTCATAATTCAGTAACATTATGGCCGATAATTTCCTTTCTCAGGATGAGGTCGATGCACTTTTAAAAGGTGTCAACGGCGATCAGGATGAAGTACAAGCACCGGAAGATATTTCTGGCGTACGTCCTTACAATCTAGCTACTCAGGAACGCATCGTCCGTGGTAGGATGCCGACGCTTGAGATCATCAATGAACGATTTGCAAGATTACTACGAATAGGCCTTTTCAATTTCCTCAGACGAAGTGCGGAAGTATCCGTAGGGACAGTACGAGTTTCAAAATATAGCGAATTTATTCGTAACCTCGTGGTGCCAACCAATCTGAATCTGGTTCACATGAAACCTTTGCGCGGTACTGCGCTCATGGTATTTGATCCCAATCTCGTCTTCCTGATTGTTGATAACCTTTTTGGCGGTGATGGTCGCTTTCACACACGCGTAGAGGGACGGGATTTCACGCAAACGGAACAGCGTATCATTCAGCGTATTCTCAATGTTGCTTTTGAGGCATACACAAAATCCTGGGAACCGGTATACCCCATTGAGTTCGAGTATATCCGTTCAGAAATGAACACACAGTTTGCCAATATTGCAACTCCGAATGAAGTTGTCGTGGCAACGACGTTCACAATTGAACTTGGCTCTGTTAGCGGCGAAATGCATTTTTGCATGCCCTACTCAATGATTGAGCCTGTACGAGATATACTCACCAGCAGCCTGCAAGGAGAGGCGCTGGAAGTTGATAAACGCTGGGTTCGTCTAATGACACAGCAAATTCAAATTGCAGAAGTAGAATTAATTGCAGATCTGGGTTCGACAAAAGTAATGCTAGGCGACATTCTCAACATGAAAATTGGCGATGTCGTTCCTTTTTCAATTTCGGAAACAGTATCTGCCAAAGTTGATGGCGTCCCAGTAATGGATTGCACATACGGGACATTTAATGGTCAATATGCTTTACGTGTTGAAAAGCTCCTGACTTACAGTACGAATGAAATGTCACAAGGAGATTCTCATGTCTGAAAATATAGATCCTCAAGCAATAGCTGAAGATGATTGGGGCGCGGCCATTGCCGAGCAAGCTGAAGCCGAAGCGGCTGCCTTAAAGATGCAACCTGCGGCAGCAACCATCTTCAAAGATCTTGCCGGACAAGGGAAAAAGGGAGAGACCCACAATGATATTGACTTCATTTTAGACATCCCCGTACAAATGACAGTTGAACTTGGTCGTACAAAAATTGCCATTAAAAACCTTCTGCAACTAGCCCAGGGCTCCGTCGTTGAACTTGATGGACTGGCTGGTGAACCCATGGATGTGCTTGTCAATGGATGTCTGATCGCACAAGGCGAGGTTGTGGTCGTAAATGATAAATTTGGTATTCGCCTGACGGACATCATAACCCCCTCTGAGCGCATAAGAAAACTCAACAGATGAGGCGCTTCACTTTCATAGCCATACCGACAATATGGAGCGCCACCATTGCTGAGGCAGCCGAGCAATCTGGCAATACATCTACCAGTGGCTTATTTCAGTTAGTGTTTGGCCTGGCCATTGTTCTTGGCCTGATGGCCGCTGCTGTTTGGGTCCTTAAATATTTTGGTGTAAAACAAATCATAAGCGGCACAAATGTTCGCATTATCGGTGGCGTCAATGTTGGTACCCGCGAACGAATTTTAATTATTGAGGCAGCGGATCAATGGATCGTTGTGGGCGTAACCCCCGGATGCATTAATGCCCTCGCAACTATGCCAAAGCAGGAAACTATACCAACTACAGATAATGCCTCTGGACTGAGAACATTTCCCGAATGGCTGAAACAAACTCTGGAAAAACGCAACGGAAAATAAGGTCTCATGCAACAGAACTGCACTCCGTTAAAAATTGCAAAAAAAACACCGCAAATTTTACGACAATTATTGCCCCTTGCACTGCTCTGCCTGCCTGTGCTCGCGATATCACAAGATGCTGGCCTACAGGCAATCACCAGCACACCTGCTGCTGGCGGTGGTCAAAATTATTCACTCAGCATACAAACACTGCTGCTACTGACCGCGCTGTCTTTCTTGCCTGCCGCACTACTGATGATGACAAGCTTTACTCGCATCATCATAGTGTTATCTTTACTTCGACATGCAATTGGTACACAGTCAGCCCCACCAAACCAAGTGTTGGTCGGGCTCACACTATTCCTGACATTTTTCGTCATGGGTCCTGTGTTCGATAAAGTCTACGTGGATGCATACCAACCATTATCAGAGAACAAAATAAGCATGTTGCAAGCACTTGATAAAGGGATTATCCCGTTAAAGTCGTTCATGCTGAAACAAACACGTCAGGCAGATTTGGCTTTATTTGTCAAATTATCAAATACCGCACAACTCCAAGGACCGGAAGATGTGCCGCTGCGTGTATTGATTCCTGCCTATATAACAAGTGAGCTGAAGACTGCGTTTCAAATTGGCTTTGCCATCTTCATACCATTTCTCATCATCGATATGGTTGTAGCCAGCATACTTATGTCAATGGGAATGATGATGGTATCGCCCGCAATCGTATCACTCCCCTTCAAATTGATGCTTTTCGTACTCGTAGATGGATGGCAACTTTTGATTGGATCTTTAGCACAAAGTTTTTATTGAGGTATTTTCAATGACTCCTGAGAGTGTAATGTCCCTTGGTCGCCATGCCATGGAAATAACACTGTTGATAGCAGCACCCTTGCTGTTAACAGCTCTTGTTATTGGTTTAATCGTCAGTATTTTTCAGGCTGCAACGCAAATCAACGAAGCAACCTTATCGTTCATTCCAAAACTTGTCGGTATTTTTGTTGCATTGGTTATCGCTGGACCTTGGATGCTATCCGTTATGCTTGATTATATGCGGCAAGTGTTCACGGACATTCCTGGCATGGTTGGGTAAAACACTAACTTCCTGCATGATACAAACATTTATTGCATATTCAATTATTCAAATAGATACCCCGAAAATACTTGCAATGAACTGCTCTAGCCATACTCAAAAGCATTGATGTTCACGTTTACCAGCGCAGAACTGAATGCATTAGTTACCGCCTTACTGTGGCCTCTTAGTCGTGTCCTTGGCCTCATTGCCACAGCACCTCTTTTCGGCAATGTTAGTGTGCCAATGCAGGCCAAGATTGGTCTTGGTGTAATGCTTACACTCATTTTAGTGCCGCTAGTTCCAACTCTCCCTGCAATAGACCCCCTATCGTTCGCAGGGCTATTGATCTTAGCCCAACAACTCATTGTTGGCTTAGGGATGGGGTTTGCAATGCGGATTGTATTTGCCGCTGTAGAAATGGCAGGGGAAATCATTAGCATGACCATGGGCTTGAGTTTTGCGAC
Source organism: uncultured beta proteobacterium (assembly GCA_963837775.1). GTDB lineage: Bacteria > Pseudomonadota > Gammaproteobacteria > Burkholderiales > Burkholderiaceae_D > CAWIOX01. The sequence continues at coordinate 532,643 of CAWIOX010000029.1, forward strand.
CTTCTTTGACCCACAATCTCAAGGTCAGTCTACTGCCATCAGTCAGTTTTTGGCATTGCTGATAACCATGGCTTTTTTGTCAATCAATGGCCATCTACTAATGCTTTCAGTACTTGTAGATAGTTTTTTTACATTACCTATTACTGCCACACCACTAGGCGGAAATATGTTCCATCAGCTTGTGGACTGGGCTGGAAAAATATTTAGTGCAGGTGTCCAACTTTCCCTTCCTGTCATCGCAGCATTACTCATTACGAACATTGCTCTCGGCATTCTGACTCGTGCTTCGCCCCAGCTTAATCTCTTTGGTATAGGTTTCCCAGTTACCTTAAGCGTAGGCTTTATCGTGATAGCACTAGTATTGCCTTCTTTATCAATACCAACGGAACGTCTTTTCCAAGATGGTTTTGAAACAATGAAAAAAATCCCCCTGCCTTCTGAGAAAATCCCCAGCAAGTCGCCATGAAGAATAACAAAGGTTTTATCGTAAATAAGTAACAGGATAATAAGACAAATCCAAATTACTCTTCAGCTCAATACTCTGGATTAATCAAAGATAGCTGAACAATGACAGCCCGGCCGTTTTCGAAAAAGTTTTCTGTGCTGCGTCAAGGACCGTCTGCTGCTGAGTAAATTCCGAAATAGCCTTGGTGTAATCAAGATCCTGCAGCGCTGACAATGTAGTCTTATACTGCAAGCTACGATCATTACCCGCACTGTCAAGGGAATCGATTTGATTGAGGCTCGAACCAGCCGAGGCACGTGATGTAAGTACGCTATTTAGTGCATTATCGATGCCCAGATTGGCGGTCGACAGTCCTGCGGTCAAAGCTGCTGAACTGGATGCATTGTTTGCCGGCGTACTCAACAACGTAATCAGGTCATCCAGTATTTTGAAAATGCTTTGGTTAGTACTGGGCTGAACTGTGAACTTATCCCCAGCTGAAGGGCTACCACTGACATCAAATTGCATTCCATCAAACGTGATTGCCTGCCCACTTACATAATTGGGGGCTGAAGGTACAGGTACCATATTCAATGGATCAGTCGTGTCAGTGACAGTATACGTAGTCGCGCTAGTAAACGTCACATCATAGTTATGGACAGGCAGCGTCACCGCACCAACTACAGTGCCGGACGAAATGACACCAGATCCCTGGTTCGCGCTGGCTGCTGTAGTGAGGAATGTCCCATTACCGGTGCGGGCGCTCTCAAATACTGCGGTTCCTGTGTCACTCAACGCCATCTGCCGCGCATTATCAACCTGAAGCATCCTTTGCCCCTGATCTCCTTGATACTGCACACCGCTCGATGTTTGCACAAATGGTTGCGATGAAGTCTGATAGCCCGAAAAAAGGTAATTCCCCGTACCATCAGTTGCATTAGCAAGCCCCAGCAATTGGTCGAACTGCCCGCGTAATTGAGTCGAGAGAGTAGCACGGTCACTGGCAGACAATGCGCCATTGCCGGCACTTATCGTTAGCGTCTTCGCGTCCTGTAGCAGTGAAGTAACACTTGCAAGAGTCCCCTCCACGGCACTCAGTGAACTCTTCGCATTTTGCCTGTTTGTCGCAAACTGCTCGTTCATCGCATCTGACTGTGCAACAACCAATGCTCTTGCTGAAGCAACTGGATCGTCAGCAGGCGTAAGAATTCTACGCCCCGTCGATAATTGCTGTTGCGTCCTGGCCTGAGCCACCTGTAAATCGCCGATGCGAGCACTACCCATTTCATAGATTGTTTTTGTGCTAATCCGCATGATAATGACCTTTATTTACCTAATGACAGCAGGACATCGAACATCTGACTCGCGATTTGCATGACCTTTCCTGCGGCCTGATACGCCTGCTGATAACGCAGGAGGTTGGCGGCCTCCTCGTCGAGATTCACACCGGATTCTGCCTGTTGCGCCTGCTGCGCCTGGGTCAATAATGTCTCACTTGCTTTGCTGGTGACTTGCAGTTCATTCGCCTTATTGCCGACCAAACTGACCAATTGTGCGTAGGCCCCTTGATAAGTGGTCGACCCATTGGCGAGCGTGTTCGCGTTCAACAAGCTGCCTAGCAGCAGAGCATTACGGCTATCCCCAACGCCTTTATCATTCGGACTGATGGAAAATTTGTCGCCATTGGCGGGAGTCCCGCTCAGCGTAAAACTGACGCCCCCAAAACTGATGGTTGCACCAGGCATATAAGGAACCGATCCTGTATATGGATTGGCGACACCTCCTGTTACATCAACGGGAAGTAGTGCCGGAAACCCGCTCAACGAATTCGTTGTCGAATCATAGGATAATGTTGTACTGGTGCTTAAGGCGCCTGTAGTAACTAATTGAGTAGTGCTAGCTGATACGTCAGCGGCAGGAAGCACAAAGCTGATGCCGCCATAACTTACTGTTGCGCCAGCTGTATAAAGCACCGGATTTGGTGATTGAATCGTGGTGGCGGTACTGCCGTTTGTAACGGTAACAGGATATGCGGGAAAACCAGACAATGTTTGCGCTGCAGTGTCATAACTCAGTGTGACTGACGCTGTTCCTGGCGCCGAATTAAAAACTCCGGCACTAATCTTTCCTGATCCTGAATTAGTTGAGACTGCCGCAGTACGGATCGGTGCTGCCGCAGCAATGCTGGCGGTATCCGTAATTTTCACATCAAATCCTGATGCGCCATCTGCTGTCGGCCGAATCAGGAACTCATCACCTGCAGCAGGCATATTAAAACCTGCTTTGAGATCAAAAATGACGCCGTCTTTAGTTGCAGGAAAACCTGTATTGGTTATCTCTCCATCTGATAGACGTGTGATCTTGTACGTCCCATTATTTGGAAGTAGTGTAGTTGGAGCCGAAACGACCTGCAGCCGATAATCGCTGGTCGTCAGTGCATTTACATCGCTGATGCTTGCGCTCAGTTGAGCATTCGAAGTATTTTCACTGCTTGAGGTAACAACTGGCGCCGCTACGGAAAAAAAATCCCCGCCCAGCTTACCGCTTGAATCCTGCCCTAACCTATGCTGTGCATTGAATGTACTTGCAAGACCGATCGCAACGCGCCCAAGCGAGTTCTGCGCCACATCAAGCGTCTTGCTCCTGAACTCCATCAGTCCGCCAAGCTTACCGCCAGGAAGATTTGACTCAGCAATCAAAACCGTCTTGCCGCCTGTCTCGAATGCGACTTCAGTACGACTCGCATCCGTCTGCGATACAGTGGCCTTCAACGCAAAGGTCTGTACGCCAACCACCAGCGGCTGTCCATTACCGATGAAGATGCTGTACTTGCCGTCCTGAGGCACCACGATTACTTTGATCTCTTTACTGAGATCGGCTACCAGTTGATCACGTTGATCGAGCAAATCGTTGGCAGCCTTACCATCTGTTGCACTCTGTACTTTCTCAATGGTGTCGTTTAACTTTGCAATCTGCTGTGAATAGCTATTGATGGAGTCGACGCTAGATTGGATCTGAGAATTGACACCCTGACGAATCTCATCCAGACGTCCTTCCAGTCCCTGAAAACGTGATGTCAATGCGTCAGCCGAAGACAGCATTGCCTGACGCGATGCTGCGGCAGAAGGGTTTGCCGCCAAATCCTGCACGCCTTTGAAAAAATCCTGCAGCGCCGGAGACAGCCCCGCTGACGGGTCTGCCAGGAGATTGTCAATTTGCGTGATTTGCGTGTTGTAACTGTCGAGTTGGCTCTTCGAAGTTTGTGCAGTTAATACCTGGGTTCCCAAGAAGTCACTGTACATTCGCTTGATATCATTAACCTGCGTGCCCTGACCAACAAAACCGTAACCAAAGCCTTGGGGTAAAGCTGCACCTTGAATAACGACCTGGCGACTATAGCCTGGCGTCGCAGCATTTGCGATATTGTGCCCGGTTGTGCTGAGACCTATCTGCGCCGCATTAAGTGCCGATTGACCGATGCCGAGAATATTGGAGCCCATGATTTTTCTACTTATATCGCGATGCTATTAATGTCGGCATTATGTCAAAAAACTTTAGGCTAAGAAGCACATGCCCAAGAACGAATCAATCCAATAATTTAAACTTGCGCAAAACCTCATGACAGTTTTGTACAAAATTTATTTGCAATTGTTCGCCGCACGGTTTTATCGTGAAAACATACTCCACTGTGTATTTTGAAAATATCAACAAGAACAAGCGGCAGATGCGGTATTTTTACTGATACCCCCCAAAAAAAATAATCATATGGAATGCGGTGAGGAATAACCATGGTGGCTGTTGCAAAATTCTGCTAGCCTGCGTAATTCAAATTCACCAGAGCCAATCACTGCACCGTGCGCCTCCTATTACCATTTTCAAGTCGAATATAAGCGCTATTTTTTAAGCGGTAAGCGACTGCTTGATGATACGAGTGAGTTTTTCTGCATACTTGGGATCGGTCGCATAACCGGCCCGCTGCAATCCCTGCGCAAACGACGTGGCATCATGTGCGTTCGCCATCACATTTTCATAGCGCGGGTTATTGCGCAAGAGATTCCCATAGTCACGAAATGCGTCGGCGTATGAATCATAGGCGCGGAATTTCTCTATTTTTTTATGTGCGACCCCATTAACGAATTCGGTGGTGGCAGCATCCACCACCTTCCCCTTCCATTTACCGCCAGCCTTGATGCCGAAAAGATTATGACTCGGCGTACCATCAGCAGCAACAATCTCACGCCGCCCCCAACCAGTTTCCAGTGCTGCCTGCCCTAACATGAATTTGGCTGGGATACCTGTCGATCGACTCGCCTCCTCGGCATGTGAAGTCAGGCGAAGCTTGAAATCCTTCACATGTGCCGGTTGCGAGGATGAATCAAGCTTCACATTTGCCTGCGGCTGATCCATCATTTTCTTAATGGTCGAAATGTCCGCTGGATTAGTCAGCGGTACCGCTGGTACAGTTTTACTGCCCAACGCCGAATTTGCCACACTTGAAAGCTGGCGCGTCAACACATCCGCCAGCCCCACACCGCGCGTGGCTAGATTCTGGCTTAATTGCTGATCCAGCATAGAAGTGTACATGCGGCTTTGTTCATTATCGAAAGCACCGTCTTGCGGGCTAGCTTGACGCATGCTTTTCAACATCATGTTCATGAACAGCGCTTCGAACTGCTTGGCAGCCGCTTTCAATGCCTCTGGCGAATTCTGTTTAGCAGACTGACGCAATTCGCTCAAATTTTTCGCATCAAGAGCTAGCTTCCCGGAAAGGTCATTCGGGCTGATCATGGCAAGACTTTCTTAAATGATTTCAAGTTCGGCACGCAATGCACCTGCTGATTTCATGGCTTGCAAAATAGCCAACAAGTCTTGCGGCGTTGCCCCTATAGAATTGAGTGCCTTGACCACATCAGACAATGATGCCCCCCCCTTCAGCAACAGTACTTTTCCTGGCTCCTTATTAATCTCAATCTGCGATTGCTGTGCAACCACAGTTTGCCCTGAAGAAAGCGGCGCCGGCTGACTTATCACTGGCTCTGTCTTAATGACGACGGTGAGGTTGCCGTGCGAAACAGCACATGTATCCAGAGTAACGGATTGATTCATCACGACAGAACCCGTTCGAGCATTAAGAATCACCTTGGCGGCTGCCTGCGCTGGGTTGACATTGAGACTTTCCAGCGTCCCTAAGAACGCAACTCGATCGTCGCTACTTGCCGGTGAGCGAACTCGGATCACTCGTCCATCCAGGGCTGCTGCAGTATCGACCCCAAAGCGCTGGTTAACCGCCTCCACCACACGGCTCGCAGTAGAAAAATCCGTACTGTTTAGCTCAAGGTGAATGACATTTCCTTGACCCAACTGAGACGGCACTGCTCGCTCAACAGTTGCACCGGAAGAGATACGTCCAACACTAAGATGATTAACTTGCACTTTACTGCCGCCAGCAGCTGCACCAACACCACCGACCAGAACATTACCTTGTGCCATTGCGTAGATCTGATTGTCAGCACCTTTCAAGGGCGTCATCAGCAACGTCCCGCCACGCAGGCTCTTGGCATTGCCCATTGAGGAAACGGTGATATCAAGTGTTTGACCAGGTTGCGCAAAAGCTGGCAACGATGAAGTGACTACAACGGCAGCAACATTTTTAAGCTGCAGGCTAGTGCCGGAAGGAAGGTTCACCCCTGATTGCTGCAACATGCTTATGACGCTTTGCACGGTGAATGGTGTTTGTGTCGTCTGATCTCCGCTGCCATCAAGCCCAACCACCAAACCATAGCCAAGCAACTGATTCTGCCTTACACCCTGAATACTGGCGAGATCTTTCAAGCGCTCTGCATGACACGTCACAGATAGCAGCATCAATACCGCACTTAGCAGTGCAGATAGTGCCAAGTTCTTCGAAAAAGGGGGCCGACCGATAAAAGTCATTTTTACACCTGAAAGAAATAACATTTTTAAATCGGTAAAAAACTAAAGAAAAACCGCGCCAGCAAGCCCATCAATTCAGCTTTATCTATACGGCTATTGGTCCTGTACTCAACACGTGCATCGGCAACCAGCGTGGAAGAAACAACATTGCCGGTCGCGATCGTATCCGGGCTAACAACTCCGGAAAAGCGGATAAACTCGGCCCCTTTATCCAGTGCAACCTGCTTTTCCCCACTGACGACAAGATTGCCATTGGCGAGTACATCAACAACGGTTACGCCAATTGTCCCAGTAAAATTATTGCTCGCGCTACCGGCATCCTTATCCTCAAATTTGGTTGCAGAAGACGCCGCCAGTTTACTATCTTGAAAGGTCTTCAACGGTAAACCAATCACCGTCGGCACTGCAAAATTTGCACTGCCAGTTTTACTACCAGAACTTGCAGCAGACTTGCCGGCACTGGTTTTTTCATTAATCGTGATGGTTAAAATATCACCTACCAAGCGCGCCCGGCGGTCTTCAAATAGTGGGCGATATGCTGCAGCCTGAAAAATTGCCCCATTGGCAGGCATTGATGCCACGGCCTGTTGCGGCTTTGCCGTGGTTGGCATTTGCACAATTGACTCCGGTACTGAGGCACAACCAAAGAGGCTGACTAGCATACCGAAACTCATAAATGAAATTATTTGCCTTACCCAAACCCGATCAACAAATTTGAATTTGTACCGCAGGAGCATCTTTATACATGCAACTAGACTTGAACAATTTGCGACATTATTTTTCGCAAAAAAAACGAACGGATATTCAAATTTCCAATGAATAAGATTGCTCATAATTGTGCTACAATTGTGTAAGCTTCTGCAGCATCTGGTCGGAAGTTGTGATCGCCTTGCTGTTGATCTCGTAGGCTCGCTGAGTCTGGATCATGTTCACCAATTCTTCAACCACATTGACATTGGATGTTTCTACATAGCCCTGAGAAAGTAGTCCGGCACCGTTTGTTCCTGGCGTATTGGTATTGGCATTCCCCGAGGCCGCAGTTTCGACGTAAAGATTTTCGCCCATAGCCTGCAAGCCAGCCGGATTGATGAACGTCGCGAGTTGCAGCGAACCGACTTGAACCGGCTGAGCCGACCCCGACTGTGTCACTGAAACCGTACCATCGCGACCCACTGTAATACTTTCTGTATTGGCTGGAATAGTCAGTGCTGGCTGGACAACAAAGCCACTGGAAGTCACTAGCTGCCCCTGACTATCAACCTGAAAGGAGCCATCACGGGTATAGGCAGTTGCTCCATCCGGAAGCAATACCTGAAAAAATCCAGCCCCTTGTATAGCGACATCTTTGCTATTACTCGTCTGTTGCAGGTTGCCTTGCGTGAAGATACGCTCAGTTGCAACCGGACGCACACCGGTTCCGAGCTGCAGACCGGATGGCAGTTGCGTCTGCTGCGACGACTGCGCTCCGGGTTGGCGCAATGTCTGATACAACAGATCTTCGAATACGGCACGTGAGCGCTTGAAGCCGCTAGTACTTACGTTTGCCAAATTGTTGGAAATGACGTCCATTTGTGTCTGCTGTGCATCCAGACCTGTTTTTGAAATCCATAAAGAACGTATCATTTTTCTCTCCAGTCACTTCATCTTGCACATGAAAGTAAACCACAATCACGGCTGCTGCCATATGGTGATTTTTCAGAACAACATTAGCTCAAACTTAAAATTTGACCCGCTTTATTGGCGTTACTCTCTGCATTTTTCAACAAATTCATATGCATCTCGAATTGTCGCGCGAGGCTGATCATACTCACCATGGCGTCAACCACATTGACGTTACTCCCCTCTAGCGAACCACCGACAACATTAACGGCAATATCAGCGTCGGCCGGGCTTCCGTCCTTGGTGCGAAACAGCCCATCATCCGCACGCGTCATGTTTTCTTCCGACGGATTCACAAGTTTGATGCGGCCCAAGACTACGACTGCACCAGGCTTGCTGCCACTGGGAATACTAGACACTGTGCCATCCTTAGCGATAGCAACGGAGACGTCCGGCGGGATGCTGATCGGGCCGGCATCGCCGAGCACGGCAAGCCCACTTTGCGTCTGCAAAACCCCATTTTCACTGAGTTTCAGGCTGCCATGACGCGTGTATGCTTCTGAACCATCTTCACCCTGAACCGCAATCCAACCCTTGCCCTGCACAGCCACATCAAGATCACGTCCAGTGTTTTGAATCGGGCCGGCACTAAAATCGGTGCCGACAGTCGAATCCACCACAAAGGCCCGCGTAGGCAAACCGTCGCTGATCACTGGCACAGCCCGAAACGAGTCCAACTGCGCACGAAAACCTGTCGTCGTGGCATTGGCAAGATTGTGCGAAGTGTTGGCCTGCTGCTCCAGAATATGCTTGGCGCCGGTCATAGCCGTGTAGATTAGACGATCCATCTTTACCCCCTAGAACCAGCAGTACAGTAATGCGCGACACGAACGCTTATGTCCATACAATTTCCCACTAGACTATTACCTCAGATTTACTAGCGTCTGCAATACTTGATCCTGGGTCTTGATCGTCTGTGCATTCGCTTGATATAAGCGTTGTGCAGTAATCATATTGACCAATTCGGCGGTGAGATCCACGTTTGAATCCTCAGTCGCGGACGATTGCATAATGCCCAACCCACCCGAACCTGCCGTACCAACCAGTGCAAGACCTGACGTTGCTGTTTCTGCCCATTGATTATTACCCAGCGATTGCCAATCCGTTCGGGTTCGCAAAATTACCGAGCACGATTTGGCCCAAGGTCGCCGTTTGACCATTGGTATAGCGGCCAGTAATCTTGCCATCCTCACCGGCACTAAACCCAGACAGCTTTCCCGAGGCATAGCCATCCTGGGTCATTGCATTGACACCGAAATTTGATCCGAACTGCGTTGTTCCCTTGTAATCAACATCGACCGAAAAAGGCGTATATGCGCCACTGGCTAACTGCCAACGGAACCGTATACGGCAACGTAGTAGTCGCAGTATCGATCGAGCCATCGCCTTTAAAATTGAGTTTCCCCACTACAGGGCCACTTGCCTGTGTACCTACCTGAGTAGCGGAAAAACCAGTTTGAGCAAGAAACGCATTTTTGTTAATAGCGGCGGTAGCAGCGTCTGCCGCTATGCCACCCATACCAATAACGACAGCGCTTGAACTGAGTTATAGTAACAACACCAGTCAGCAACATCAGCTGCATGCAGTTACCCCGGGTATTCCTGCTGCGGTAATAGCAGCAGCCACATTTGTGCCTTGACCAGCGGCGTTGCCACCTGCTGCGATTGCACCAATATTGACACCATTAACGGAAAAAGTACCCGCAGGAATGGCTGACAATGTCGTTGGAGCACCGACTGGGGCGCGTACGCCTGATCCAACCACATTGCCCACCGGATTGGTAACAGGAACCGCAGCGACTGTGCTAACCGGCACACCGTCATTGGTGGAGTACACGTTCCAGCTATTGGGAGCCGTCTTCACGTAAAAAGTTTGCAAGGTGTGCGGATTACCCAGGCTGTCATATACACCAGCCGAGGTGGTGTGATCATACGTTGTCGGATCGGTTGGATTAAACGGAAGTAGCGGCTAAATCATGCGCTGCTTTACGCGAATCCAGATTGAGCAGAACCCCACAGTGGCAGTGGTTTTCGGCGCCTTATCTGCTGTATTAATATTCATGTCTACAGGCGTTCCTGATGATACTGTGCCATTGGCATCAGCGCCATACCCAGTCAACCTGAGTCCCGATGAATTAACAATATACCCACCCTTATCAAGGTGAAATTGACCATTGCGTGTATACGTAACCGCACCGTTATTAGTCATGCGAAAAAAACCAGCACCATTAATCGCCATATCCAGCGGATTATTTGAAGTACTGACGTTTCCCTGAGTGAACTGCTGTGCTACCGCCGCCACTTGAGTGCCGATACCCACCTGCGATGCGCCTGATCCGTTCATTGAACTGGCAAAAACATCTGCAAACTGCGTTTGTGATTGCTTAAAGCCAACAGTGTTGGCGTTGGCCACATTATTGCCAATCACTTCCAGATTTTTGGATGCCGCATTCAGACCGCTTAAACCTTGTTGAAAACCCATTTTCTTCTCCTTGTTTCCAACGTGTTTTGCATGGAGGTTATAAAATCTGACGGACATCCGTGAAATTAACCGCACCCAGACTAGGTATATTAAGTTTTACACCTTGCGCTCCCATTGATACGCTATCGACTATACCAAATGCAAGCTTGGTCGCATCCACTTTCTCTCCAGCACGCGTTGCAGTGACCTCAAAGGTGTATTGACCACTCGCAGCAACACCTCCGCTGTCGGTCGCGCCATCCCACTGCAATTGTTGCATTCCAGCCTTCATCGACCCCATATCAATGGCGTGTACCAATTTGCCGGCTGCATCGCGTATGGTCACCTGTACTTTGTCTGCAGGCTCGGCAAGTTCTACACCCAACATTCCCTTGCCATCGGCCAGCACCACACTTGCACCTGGAGCCAGAACGCCATGACCGATCATATTGGCTGCCTGAAGTGACTGATTGGATTGAAAACTACCCATGAGAGACTCCAAAGTAGTGTTCATTTTGTCAATACCGGTCACTGTCGACAATTGCGCTAACTGGCTCGTCACCTGCGCATTATCCATAGGGTTCAAAGGATCCTGGTTTTTCATTTGTGTAACAAGCAGTGTCATGAAACGATCCTGAGCTGCGGCAGCACCAGATTTTGCAGTTTCCTTGGCAGGATTCATTGCTGCCAGCAAACTGGGGGATACCGTATTATCTTGTATGTTCATTGCTCAACTCCTTGTTACTGCCCAATGGTGAGTGTCTTCAAAAGCAGCGTTTTCGCTGCATTCATGGTTTCCACGTTGGTCTGGTATGAACGGGATGCAGAAAGCATGTTCACCATCTCCTCTACAACATTGACATTAGGCATTGCTACATAGCCCTTCTCATCCGCCAAAGGATGCTTTGGGTCATACACCAATTTTGGCGCAGAAGAATCCTCAATTACCTGCTGCACTTTAACGCCGCTTGCCTCTTGCCCTGAGATAGGTATTGCGCTGAAAACAACCTGCTTCGCTCGATAAGGCTGACCGGTAGAACTAGTTGTACTGTCAGCATTAGCAATATTGCTGGCAACCACATTCAAGCGCTGTGATTGAGCACTCATAGCAGAACCGGCAACATTGAAGATATTGAATAGCGACATATTATTGACCTTGGATTGCGGCAAGCATATTCTTAATTTGCGTATTGATCATTGTGAGTCCTGCCTCATATCGAATTGCGTTATCTGCAAATTCGTTACGCTCTACATCCATATCTACAGTATTACCATCCACACTACCCTGCTGAATGGTACGATAAAGTATTGTTGCACCATGCATACTTGATGAGCCGACTCCATCCAGATGCAAAGGGGCTGTTTTCTTTAGCCCACTTGTTGCCTGAGATGTTTCAGACAAGGCACCCTTCAACACACTTGCAAATTCGACATCTCTTGCCTTGAAATTTGGCGTGTCAGCATTAGCGATATTTGAAGCCAACAATTCTTGACGCTGCGCACGAATCCCAAGAGCCAACTCATGGAATCTCAAATAATCATCAAGCTTTCCAATCATCCCATTCTCCGAGAGTTGATCCAAAAATTAAAAAATAGAGCATTTTTAGCGGCTATCATATTACACAAATACGCGCATTCTAAATTGATTACAAGAAATTTTCACCAAAGTCCTTTGTTTTCTCAGAAAATTCAAGCCAAGAAAAAATCATTGCTCGGTAAACACATAATGAATTCTAAAATGAGAAGATTCCTGCCCTTACTCTTCATGCTCCTGACCCAAGCCTGCAACGGCCAGCCTAGCATTCAACAACAAGATCGCACGGAAATCAAATTAACAATCGAAAAATTTCTTCTAAAGCAAGTTTCAGGGATTTCTGGTGAAAAAATAATTAACATTGGCAAAATCGACCCTCGGCTTAACCTAAACGCATGCACGCAACTGGAGCCTTTTTTACCTTTAGGCAGCCGCATTTGGGGGAAAACAACTGCAGGAGTACGTTGCGTTACCCCTACAAAGTGGACAATTTATCTCCAAGTTGAAGTTAAAATAACAAGCGATTATATTGTTACAGCAACTGAGATTTCCAAAGGACAACAAATTAATGCGTCAAACCTTACCAAATTAAAGGGAGACCTATCCTTCCTACCGTCTAATGTCATTACAGACGAGACTCAGGCAATCGGTAAAATTTCTAGTATTTTTCTAAGTTCTGGAATTCCGCTACGAATGGACGCATTACGCAACCAAAATGCCGTCCAACAAGGACAGATAGTGAAATTAATTTCCAATGGGCCAAATTTTCAGGTTGCGACCGAAGGACGGGTCCTCACAAATGCCAGTGAAGGCCAAGCTGTCCAAGTGAGAACATTGTCAGGTCAAATAATTAGCGGCACAGCCAAGCTTGGCGGGATTGTTGAAGTAATTTACTAAGCAACAAGAGGCCTGACGGCAAATTCATAAAATATTATTAGCATATAGCTCTCCCCTGAAATTAAATACTAAAGTTTATAGTATGACTGACGATAATTTCATATCGCTTCGGTATGAAGCTCGCTTCAAACAAGGATAATGCCGTGAAAATTGATGATCCCATCAAAAAAACAGCCGGCCTGATTAATGGGCAAACAGTGGCTCGGGCGGAAAAAAACAATGCCTCCAATATCAATGATGTGAAGTCTTCTGGCACTGTACATTTATCAGCCCTTTCCTCTCAGCTTCACGCACTAGAAAAGCAATTATCAAATAATGATGTTTTTAACTCGGATAAAGTTGAAAGAATCAAACTGGCAATTGCTAATGGCAATTTCAAGATCAACTCAGACAAAGTGGCAGATGGTCTAATTGATACGGTCAAGGATCTGCTTCATACAACTAGGGAATGAAATGACGAAGCTAACCAACTGTCTGAATGATGAAAAAGATGCCATTCTTGAATTAGTCGCGCTTTTAAAAAAAGAGCAGCATTTCCTCATTAATGCTGATATTAGCAACTTGGAAAAGATAACTGTCAAAAAAACATCCATTGTTAAGAAAACATCGGAACTAAGCAATATCCGTAATAATATTTTTATTTCTGCCGGATATGAAGCACATACTATTAGCATGCATGCATGGCTCAATGATGCCAATAACAATGCTGCGAGTACAATTTGGAATGAGATTTTATCTTTAGCGAAATCTGCAAAAGAGCTTAACCAAACAAATGGTCTGCTTATCAACAGACATCACACGCAAAATCAAAAATACACTGAATGCCTTACAGGGTGTCTTGCCGGGTTCAGGAATTTATGGGCCTGATGGCCAATCCAAGTTGCTAGCAGCATCCAGAAGCCTAGTTATTGGATAGAACTGGCACTGACTCAGATAACTGCAGGGGAGGAAAATAATCTATTTTTTCGACACTTCATTTATCTTCAACTCGATAGGCACTTCTGGAAAAGCCGATAAAATTGTCACTTCTACACGCCTATTTCTGGCCCGACCATCTGATGTTTCATTGTTACTGATTGGCTGCGTAGGTCCATGACCAACAGCTGTCAGACGGCTTTCATTAATTCCCCCTTCTATAAATAATCTGACGACACTGCTTGCTCGTACTGCAGACAATTCCCAATTAGATGGGAATGAGGCATTCTTGATAGGCACAACATCAGTATGCCCCTCAACCTGTATCGCGTGCGGATCACCCCTCAAGACTAAGGCTACAGCACGCAAGGCTTGCTCTGACTCGCCAGTCAATTTTGCTTCACCCGGGGAGAACAATACACTTGCATTTATCTCAACACTAATGCCACGACTATTTTGAGAAACACGCACCTTCCCCTCTCCAACAAGTGGGGCAAGCACTTTAAGAATATCCCTACCAATACTTGTCATTCGCTCACGTTCACGGCGCAACTCCTCCACGTTGCGTAATCTAGTGTTTGATAATGGCAATGGTCGAATTGGCAACAATGACAGTGGTTGAATGCGTTCACTCTGGATCGGTATAACTCGATTACTGAATGCACTTCCTAGTGCATTAGAAAGGACTCGATACTTCCCCTCATTAATAGAGGAAAGCGCGTAAAGAACTACAAATAGCCCAAATAGCAAAGTGATGAAATCAGCATAGGAAATGAGCCATCGATCATTATTATCATTTTCCTCTTCGTATTTTTTTCTAGTCATGCCAACAAATATTTTAAAAATCCTTTAATAGGATGCAATAAGTGCATTGACTATCGCAAATATCCAGCAACACGTTCCTCAATCACCCGAGCATTCCCACCAATGGCTATATCAAAAAACACATCTGCAAGTATTTCCCGCCTACTCACTTCCTGATTGACAATAAATTTAAGTTTATTGCTAATTGGAAGGAAAACGATGTTAGCCAATCCGACACCGTAAATGGTAGCAACAAAAGCAACTGCAATTCCGCTACCCAACTTACTCGGCTCAGAAAGATTTTCCATAACATGTATAAGCCCAAGTACGGCACCAAGAATACCTATAGTTGGCGCATATCCGCCCGCCGCTTCCCAAATTTTTACAGCATGGCGTTCCTGAGACTCATAGATAGAAATATCAGCCTCAAGAATTTCACGAAGTTTCAAAGGCTCAACTCCATCAATAATCAGTCGCAACCCCTTCGATACGAAAGGATCTCGAGTTGACTGCATATGAGACTCCAAACTCAAGAAACCCTCACGCCTGGCGGTTAGGCTCCACATATTAATTTCATGGGCCATTAACTGCCGATTATCAAGCGGTGGCAAAACAATCAACCTCAACATCTTGATGCCATGCAAAAAAAATCGAATTTTACTCTGCAACAAAACTGCGCCAATTGTCCCAAAAACAACGATCACCAAGGCTGCCGGCTGTATCAAAGAACCAACATGCCCACCCTCCAAAACTTGGCCAATTACTATGCCGGAAAGCGCAAGAATGAGTCCTATTAGACTACTCCAATCCACATTATTCCTTTAAATTCGATCTCAAACGTGCAATGGCCTGGCTGTGTAACTGGCACACTCGTGATTCAGACACCCCCATCACAACACCAATTTCTTTCAAATTCAATTCTTGCTCATAATATAGACCCATCATGAGTCTTTCACGCTCTGGCAACGCGTCTATCGCATTTATTACAGCACTACGGAAATTATCATTTAGCAAATTTTGAAGGGGATCCCCAGATTCATCCGTACAATAATGATCAAAAAAATGTTCTTTCCCATCAGCTTCGTGGAAATCTTCGTAATAAATCAGTTGATACCCCCCACCGTCACTTAGCATTTTCTGATATTCAATCAGTGAAATATTTAATTGCCCCGCCACTTCAAACTCAGTCGGAGCATGTCCAAGTCGCTGCTGCAATATGCTCATCGCCTCCTCAATTTTTCGCATATTTTGACGCAGACTACGCGGCAACCAATCGCTGCTACGCAATTCATCCAGCATTGCGCCACGAATTCTTTGTATCGCATATGTCTCAAATTGCGCGCCACGCGTTTCCTCATAACGATTAACGGCATCAAGCAAGCCGATCATTCCTGACTGGATAAGATCATCAACCTCAACACTTGGAGGTAGACGAGCTTTAAGGTGAAATGCGAGTCGTTTTACCAGTGTTGCATGCTGCTTAAGAAGTTGCTCCGTATCAGATTTCCCATTAGCAGTGTACATATTAATTTCCGATATTCGCACCGCTTGATGGCAACCCATGCTGACTAGCAGAGGATAATGAAGCAATGGCGAATCGTCCGGCAAGACGCCTGAATGCAACTGAAGCTCCGGCAAGTGGATATGCATCAATTACAGAACGGCCAAGGCGAGCGGCTCTATGTACATGCTCATCAGCTGGAACTGATCCCATCGAATTGAGTTGTATCGCAAGATATCGACTGGCGGCTTGTGCCATATTCCCATAAATAACATTAGCCTCTCTGTCTGATGCCCCTGTTACCAGCACCCCAAATGGACGGCGTCCCAATTCGGCATTCAACCGCTTGATCATGCTGTACGCCATTTTGATTGAAGTTGGACTTGTGGATACCTGAATAACAATTTCACCGGATGTCATTGCCGGTGTTGGAAACGATGCATTCAAGCCAATCTCTCCATCGACGACAAGAACATCAGTTTTTGCAACCAACATATTAAACACATTAGCTAAATGACTATTCTCGACCGGCTTTTTTCTATTTGACAGTAATGAATCACCCATCAATGACGCAAGACCAAAACCTTGCGTCATTGGCATTATTACCTCATCCATAGTTCGCTCCTGCCTTGCAACATCAAGCAGAGTTGGACCTACTGGAACGCCAAGCCAAGACGCGACCCCTTTAGAAACTACACATGCATCCAGCAATATTACATTGCTCCCAGCCCCAACCAGAGATGCCGCCAAATTAACAAGCATAGCGCTCTTATCATCGTCATTTGTAGCGGATAGAAAAGTGATGACTCGCGGCTTAGGTCCTGCGAGCATGCGTCTCAGCCCTTCAGCCTGATCGAAATCAAAGTTAGCCAAGATTTACCTCTCGCAAACTTTTATCATTCATTGATCGCGTTGCACCAGCCACAACTAATGGCAATTCTGCATCTTGAAATTGAAATGGAGCTGTTTCACGTTTTAGTTTAAATGCCCGATCAACCAGATAAAGTCTGTTTGCCAGATGTAGATCTTCTGGTACTCGCTGGCCATTAGATACGTAATATAGATTCAATTTTTGACGAATGATCGCATCAAGTACACTACCAATTGTCGCTGCCTCATCCAGCTTGGTAATGATGCAACCAGCAAGCCCGGCGCCTTGATAGGCACGCACGACTTCGTTTAGAGTCTCCCCCGTCGACGTGGCATTAAGACAGAGCAGTCGCTTCACATCTGTTCCCACACCAGATAACATAGCCACCTGCTCAGCAACCATTTGATCGCGTTGACTAACACCGACTGTGTCAATCAGTACAGTGTGTTTGGTTCTCAATTCCTTGAGGGCAATTCGCAAATCAGCCTCATCTCTGACTGAATGCACAATCACTCCAAGTATCTTGCCATAAATTCGCAACTGTTCATGGCCCGCAATACGATAACCATCCGTTGTAATCAGTGCAAGCGTACCTGTGCCATGACGCATTACGCAGCGTGCCGCCAATTTTGCAGTAGTCGTTGTCTTACCTACGCCCGTAGGACCGACCAAAGCGTATACCCCTCCCCTTTCGAGTATTTCATTCTCATTGGTCATAGTCGCGATATTTCGGGCAAGTATTGATTTTACCCATGCCAGCCCATCTTCTGCCTTTTCACTAGTTGGCGACTTCTCTGTAAGGTATCGTGACAAACTGGCACTGAAACCTGCCGCCAGTAATTCACGCAAAACAGCTGATTTTACTGGCTCACGTTTCTGTAGAGTACTCCATGATATCTCTGCAAGTTGCGTTTCCAACATGCCCCGCATCGAGCGAATTTCACTCATGACTTCGGTATGTTCGTTTGCCGCGGCTTCTTGCACAATTGACATTGTGCGGACTATTTCTAGAGCGTCCGCTAAATTAGACAATTGATCACTATCGGTCGCTGGCTTAACAGCGGGTGGGTTACCTAATACAGACTTCAGGTGGAGACCTTCTCTCAATTGATGATGGGTCAATCGCAGACATATCATCATTTGTTAACGCCAATATCTCGACACCGCCGTCAATTGTACGATTGGAAAGAATTACCGCATCGGCGCCAAGCATATCGCGCACTTTGCGCAATGCATCACGTGAAGTAGTCGCTGTAAATTTATGGACATTCATACTTGACCTCCAACTAAATTGGTAACCCTAATCGTTTTCGAATCGGGCAATTCGGCATGTGAAAGCACCTTCAATTGGGGCAATGAACGACGCAAAAATCGTGCAAGCAAGGCACGAAGTGCTCCGGGCACAAGTAATACTGGTGTTAGTCCCATTTGTTCTTGCTGACGAGTAGCCTCTCCGGTCTGAAATGCAAGGGTATCAGCAAGACCCGGCTCTATACCTGAACCATCTGGCCCACTTGAAAGCAATGCCTGCATGAGTACCCGTTCTAATCGACTATCAAGTGCCATGACTGAAAGTTCATTCATGGCAGGAAAAATTTGCTGAACTATCGCCCGGCCTAATGCGATACGCACCAAAGCTGTAAGCTCATTAGGTTCTTGTGTCCTGGCACCATTCTCTGCCAAAGTTTCAATAATTGTCCGCATATCTCGAATATGAACACCCTCGATTAAGAGATTTTGCAGTACTTTCTGCAGTACAGACAATGGCAGTAGCTTAGGCACAAGGTCCTCGACAAGTCTTGGGGATTCCTTTATCAAATGATCGAGCAATTGCTGAACTTCCTGTCGGCCTAATAGATCGGAGGCATGACTGGTAATTAAGTGATTAAGGTGGGTGGCAACCACAGTTCCAGCATCTACCACGGTATAACCCATAGTTTGAGCATGCTCTCTCAAACTGGAATCTATCCAAATTGCAGGCAATCCAAATGCCGGATCACTGGTTACAGGTCCGGGCAATGTTCCAGTCGCCATGCCAGGATTAATTGCCAGATATTGCCCCGTATGCGCCTCTCCATTACCTACCTCAACACCTTTCAAGGTAATGCGATAAGCTGATGGCTTAAGTTCTAAATTGTCTCGAATATGGACTGGAGGAGCCAAAAAGCCCACTTCTTGAGCAAATTTCTTGCGAATACCCTTAATGCGACGCAAAAGTTCTCCACCCTGACTCTTATCAACCAAAGGGATAAGACGATAACCGACCTCAAGGCCAAGCGTATCAACCGGCACTATGTCTTGCCATGTCGCCTCCTCCATTTCTGGTGCCTCCATGGTCAGAACAGGCTTAGGCTCTTCGAGCTTATTGCGATCTTGCTGTGCAATAACATAAGCACCGCCGCCAAGTATTGCTGCCAGTAATATGAATGCAAGGTGAGGCATTCCGGGGATTACCCCCATGCCTCCAATAATCCCAGCCGTTATAAAAAGCACTCTCGGCTTAGCAAATAATTGGTTAACTAATTGCCCGCCAATATCTTGCTCACTCGCGACTCTTGAAACAACCACGCCGGCAGCCGTTGAAATGATGAGGGATGGTATTTGTGCCACAAGACCATCGCCGATAGCCAACAGTGTGTAATTTTTTAAAGCAGTAGAAAAATCCAAATCATGTTGGAGTATGCCTACAATTAGGCCTCCTATAACATTGATAAGTGTCACCATAATGCCTGCTATTGCATCACCACGGACATATTTGCTGGCACCATCCATCGCGCCATAAAATTCAGCTTCCTGGGCGACCTCGGTGCGACGAAGGCGAGCCTCCTGTTCTCCGATAAGCCCCGCATTCAGGTCAGCATCAATCGCCATTTGCTTACCCGGCATTGCATCTAAGGCAAAACGTGCACCCACTTCAGCAATACGCCCGGCACCTTTGGTAACCACAGTGAAATTAATAATTGTTAATATTACAAAAACAACAATACCAACTGTGTAATTTCCACCAATCAAAAAATGACCAAAGGCTTCAATCACCTTACCTGCGGCATCAGGACCAGAATGCCCCTCCGTGAGAACGACCCTAGTAGATGCGACATTTAGTGAAAGACGCAACATGGTGCTTACCAACAAAACCGTCGGAAAAGCCATAAAATCCAAGGGTTTTACTGTGTACAAGCTAGTCAGCAATACGATAATGGCAAGTGCGATGTTAAAACTGAAAAAAATATCGAGCACAAACGCGGGTAATGGCAACACCATCATTGCCAACATCATAATGATGATGATAGGTGCAGCCAGTGCCTTATTATTTTGAGCACTGAGCCAGGCTGGCAGTTTTAAGCTATTCATTAATTCAATACATACCTTATCAAGGCATATTAAGCGACTGCATTTTTAGGATCGAGTTCAAAAGGAACATCAAAAACAGTCGGAGCTGTCGGGCAAACACCTCCGTGCTGATGAAATGACCGCAATTGGAATATGTAAGCAAGCACTTCAGCGACTGCAGTATAGAGTGCTTCCGGAATCTCGTCACCAAGTTCAGCATGCCTATGCAAAGCCCTAGCGAGCGCCGGAGCCTCCAAAGTTGGAACATTATTCTCAGCCCCGATTTCTCGAATTTTCATAGCAACCGCATCTGCGCCTTTTGCAACTACTTTAGGAGCACGCATTGCACCTTCCGAATATTTGAGAGCCACAGAAAAATGTGTTGGATTTGTGACAATTACATCCGCAGTTGGCACCTCCGACATCATGCGGCGGCGCGCCATTTCACGCTGCTGGGAACGAATTTTTGCCTTTATTTGTGGATTACCATCCGACTCCTTCGCCTCCTGAACAACTTCTTGGCGAGTCATTTTAAGTTTGTTCGCGTAATGCCACATTTGGTATGGCACATCAATCAATGCAATTAATGCCAATGCACCAACAATCGAAAGAAAACTGATCTTAAGCATGCTTGCAAGATGAGCACTTCCCTGATTCAGTGGTTCAAGTGCTAAAGCAAGCACGGCATCTTTTTCACTTACAATCACCAACCAAGCCACAAAGCCTACAAGTAGTGCCTTCACTACTGCCTTGACAAGCTCAATCAAAGCATTCGACGAAAACATATTCCCTAGACCTTTAAATAAATTCATCCGTCCAAAGTTAGGTTGTAATGCTTTAGTGCTGAATAGCCAGCCTCCTATTAACAGTGGGGATGCAATAGCAACCAACATCAAAAAAACACCCATTGGAATGAGCGCAATCATGACATCAGTAATATTGGTAGCTATGCGATTTAAAAGTATGTCTGAGTCAAATACCTGCGTTCGATCGAATGAAAGACCAGAAACGAGAATTAGATTCAGGCGACGTATCAGCCCCTCCCCTGCAAGCCAAAGTATTCCACCAGCAGATAACAATACAGCACACGTCAGTAGCTCACGGGAGCGTGGAACATCCCCCTCTTCTCGAGCTTGCTCCAATCGCCTGGATGACGCAGGCTCCGTTCGCTCAAGATCGCTATCCTCGGCCATTACTAATTCCTGTTAACTAAAATTTAAATACCGGAGTAAATGAACCACGTTCGTAGAAGGCTCGCTATCTGATCTCACCTAGCTGTAATTCCTGCTGGTGAGCCTCTTCCTTTTCTTGAAACTTCACGTATTTTTGAATCATTTCACTGTTCAGTCCTACCGTATCTACGCAATAACCCTTTGCCCAGAAATGATTGCCCCAGTAGGGCTTCTTCCTCATCTGTGGGAAAACATTGAATATCCTGATCGCTGTACGTCCTTTCAGGACACCCATTAGCTCCGATATCGATAGTTTCGGTGGTACTTTCACCAACATGTGGATGTGGTCAATCTGTACATTGAGCTCTACTACTTCACATCCCAACTGCTGACTAAATGTCATCAGGCACTTATGAACCTCGTTCCCTATCGGGCCGCTCAATATCCGAAATCGATACTTCGGCACCCAGACCAAATGATATTGACAATGCCATATAACGTGCGATGCTCTTTTGAACCTGCTCATTTTCGTTTCCTTTCTCAAATGTTGTGGGGACAACATCTGGAAAGATACTTCCTTGAGCAGGCTCTCTCGCTCTAACAGGCAAAGCCTATTAGGCGATGACCACGTCCTTAGGACGTGGTTTTTAAAGTGTTAATAAAATAAAAAAACAATTCGCTAAATTCAACAAGCAAGATAATTAATCATGAAATTTAAAAAGTTAAAATTATGCTCAAATTATCTTACACACCGATCAGTCACGATGAACTAAATAGCTAATTTCTTCACCCACACCAAAGCTGAAATATGTGCGCTATCAACCTCTGCTGGACTGATATTAAGAGAAGCTGCCAACGTACCAACTAACGCAGTACTTAACTCACACGCTTCTGCCAATGCCAAAAAAGGACCATATATTCCGTCGCGTGAAAGCAAGGCTCTCGAAACCATTTCAGGCAACTGGATTCTTGCAAGAACTTCGTCCATCGGAATACCCAATAAACGATCTAAAAGAGAGAACATACCAACAATGAAAAGATTTTCCGATTGTTCCTTTGAAAATACTCCACTCCCAAGTAACTCAGCTAATCTGCCTCGAATAATCGCAGTTTCCATGAGCACAGGAGAGTAACCATTAGAACTGGCTGTCGCCAACAACAGCGACAACCAACGATAAAGTGGCGAGTAACCCAAAATTTGAACCGCTTGTCGCAATGATTGGACCTCACGTCCTAGGCCAAACCCCGCAGAATTAATGTAACGAAGCAATTTGTAAGACAAAGTCGGATCACGTTTTAACACCTCCTCCAACTGATGGAAATCCGCATTTTTCCTTACCATATCCATTAACTGTAGAATAACAGTCTGTGCTGGGTTCAAGCTTTTTTGCTGCCCATCTAGCCTTGGTGTCAGATGCAACTTCCCTACAAAAGCAGGCAATCCCAATGACGCACAAGCATCAAATTGATGCCAGTTATCAATTTTCCTGGCGAGCATACACAAACCAGATTGCTTAAAAGAACTATATACTTTTGCTTGTAAAGCAAAATCTTCGGAAGAAAAATTAACCTCAACGTGTGTAATATGAGAAAAATATGGTTTGTCACGTGCGCTTAAATCAGCATTTTTAAGTGCAATCCCAAACCCTAATTCACGCAATTTAATAATATTGGGCAAGGTGTTCGGGTCTGCCAATTCAGCCATAGTTAATGTTAGTACTGTGTGCTTTGGTGATAGCGCTTGAAGTGCATCAACCGCGAGCAAATCTGGAGCCGCCTCCAAAAAAAGCAAATTATCTCCCAACAACCATCCAGACTCATCATCTGATAACAAATCAGCCACAAAACCGATTAAAGCACTCAGATTCGCCTTACGCAAATCATCTGCAACTGGCACGTAATGAGACCAACTAAATTCATAACCGATAATTTTTTGCTTTGGATTAAGAAGTGGCTCTCGCACAATAAAATTCACTTGATGCATATTGATTACCACTTTTTATCAATTGAAAAAAAGCAACCACACATAATTTAATTTATGTGTGGTTGCGTTACAAATTAAAAAATAAAATATCATAATTACAAAACAATAAACTCCAAACCAAAATCTGCCATTTAAAATTGAGTCGTAATTAATATTTTATACAGAAATTATTAACTTCCGAGCTTCTCTAACTTTTCAAAAATTTTAGATAGTTTCTCATCTAGTGTTGCTGCAGTAAATGGTTTAACGACATAACCACTAGCTCCCGCTTGAGCCGCCGCTATAATATTTTCCTTTTTTGCCTCCGCAGTCACCATTAATACCGGCAGTTTAGACAGTGTGGTATCTGCACGTATGTGCTGAAGCATTGTAAGTCCATCCATGTTTGGCATATTCCAGTCTGAAACAACAAAATCAAACTGCTCGCTTCTTAATTTAGAAAGCGCCATCACACCATCTTCAGCCTCATCAACATTTGTGTAACCTAACTCTTTGAGCAAATTACGAATAATGCGGCGCATTGTAGAAAAATCATCAACAACCAGAAATTTTGTATTGGGATTAGCCATATGTTATTCCATTCATTCTTCAATCCGTTACTAGCAACGAATGAAGGATAAATTCGAACAGTAAATTCGAATGGTAAATAAAAAAATCAAACTCGTAATGCACGGCTACCATGCGTGGCAAGGTAATTCAACACCTTTCCTGGCAACTCATCCAAAGAACTGACTTCATGTGTTGCACCAATAGCTATTGCTTCACGCGGCATGCCAAATACCACACAACTTGCTTCATCTTGGGCAAAATTATAAGAACCAGCATTACGCATTTCCAGCATGCCTGTAGCACCGTCTTTGCCCATACCAGTAAGAATAACACCCACGGCATTTTTTCCTGCACAGCTAGCTGCCGAGCGAAACAAAACATCAACAGATGGCCTGTGCCGATTGACTGCTGGCCCTTGGTCAATTTGAGTAACGTAATTGGCGCCACTTCTAGAAAGTTGCAAGTGTGAATGCCCTGGTGCTATGTATGCATGCCCCGGCAAGATGCGCTCACCACCAGCGGCCTCATTGACAGAAATTTTACAAAGTCCATCTAGACGCTGTGCGAATGACTTGGTGAAACCTTCCGGCATGTGTTGCGCAATCAAGATGCCAGGACAATCAGAAGGCATCTGCATTAAAAAACTCTTGATTGCTTCTGTGCCTCCTGTAGAGGCGCCAATAATGATCAACTTTTCACTACTAGTAAGAGGATTGCGTATTAGAGGTAGAGTGGCGTGATCACTCTTGGCTGGATTGTTTGCTGCTATGGATCGCGGTTTAATTTTTGCTCTGGCTGCAGCACGGATTTTATCCGCAATCATATCCGAGTATTCCAACATACCACTCTGAATAGATAATTTCGGTTTCGTAACAAAATCTACCGCACCCAATTCAAGTGCTCGCATTGTGATTTCTGAGCCACGCTCAGTTAAAGATGACACCATAACAACAGGCATAGGCCTTAAACGCATAAGCTTCTCAAGGAAATCCAGCCCATCCATTTTCGGCATTTCAACGTCAAGAGTCAGTACATCAGGATTCATCCGTTTAATTAAATCCCGCGCAACTAAAGGATCAGGCGCAACACCAACAACTTCCATATCTGGCTGACTTCCGATGATCTGACTCATGATGCTACGAATTAATGCAGAATCATCTACAATCAAAACCCTGATTTTCATACGACACACCTTCCCAATTCAGTCAACAATTCAGCTCCTTCCAAATCAGAAAAGCTCGATATCACCACTCACCGCACTTGTTGTCAACCGACTTGCGTATGCCTGCTCACGCTGAGCCAAAGTATCATTGTGTGTCTGTTTCAGTTTTTTAACCAATACTTTTCCTGTACGGGGAAAAAAATATACTTTACGAGGGTAAATATCGTTCAAATCTTCCGCTGTAACACGCATATTCTCGGCGCGAAGGTAACTCCTTACAAATTGTGCATTACGCTCTCCCACATTGATTGTGGTAAAGCCACGCAACACATTGCCCCCTCCAAATACTTTAGCCTCCAAATTCTCTCTTCTTGCTCCAGCCTTCAGAAGTTGATTAATCAAAACCTCCATAGCATAAGTACCATAACGCATAGAGGCGGATATCGGGCTATTGCTGTCCGCCACACCGCTATCAGGTAACATAAAATGATTCATTCCACCTATACCAGAAATGCGATCACGAATACATGCTGAAACACAGGATCCCAATACAGTGACAATCAGCATATCTCGACCAGTGCAATAATATTCACCTGGTAAGATCTTTGCTGCCTCACAATCAAAAGTTCTATCGTAGTAAACATTAGCGGCATAATGCTCGTCATGCCCTTGGCTCATACAGCATTCCCAATACTCTTCACTGCATTTTTCTGCTCGCCGCAAGATGACGCTAATTCATACACTGTTTTTCCACGCAATTTAAATGCGTCAGTCACATATAAAAAATTTTCAGAATGGCCTGCAAATAACAAGCCATCTGTTTTCATTAAAGGTGCAAATCTAGATAAAATCTTCCCCTGCGTCGGTTTATCAAAATAAATCATCACATTTCTACAAAAAATAGCATCAAATCCCCCAGTAACCGACCAATCATCAGCCAGCAGATTGAGCTGTTTAAATGTCACAATTTGACGTATTTCTGGACGCACTCGGACCAAACCATCTTGCTTACCTTTTCCCTTAAGGAAAAAATTTTTGATGCGATCAGCCTTCATCTTCACCAATTTGTCTATTGAATATATTCCGTTAGCTGCTGTTGCCAAGACATTCGTATCTATATCTGTAGCAACTATTTGAACCGGAGGTGTAAGCGTACCAAAAGCCTCACAGACAGTCATTGCAATAGAATATGGTTCCTCTCCTGTTGAACTTGCTGAACACCAGATTAATAGTGGTGCGGAAGCTTTTTTCGCATGTTCAGCAAGAATAGGAAAATGATGCTCTTCTCGAAAAAAAGACGTGAGATTTGTTGTTAAAGAATTAACAAATGCCTCCCACTCACTACCATCAATCCTGCTTTCCAAATTATCCAAATAACACTCAAATGATATTTGACCTGTTGCACGCAAACGGCGCGCCAAACGGCTATAAACCATTTCTTGCTTTGTTTTGGAAAGAGCTATACCTGCCCGTTGATATATTAATGCACACACACGAGAAAAATCACGGTTAGTAAATTCGAATTCTTTAATGCCATCCAATTTATTTTGTGGCACTAATTTCATGTAAATATACTTTCACTAATTTCAAGGCAATATATAGAGGGGACCAACAATAATGCGCTCAACGAAAAATCAGATCACTAAAAACAAAGACATATAAAATACTAAAACTCTTCCCATTCATCAGTATTAGCCACTGCCAATTTCTTCTGCTTCACCACTGATGGTGGCGACACTATTTTTGTCAACATCGGCGAGGGTTTTGAAGATGTTTCAATGACAGCTTGAAATTTTTGAGGGACATGTATTGCATGATCCCCAACATCCAGTTTAAATATACTTACTGCTTGTGTCAGTGTTACTGCCTGATCTTGCAAACTTTCTGCTGCTGCAGCAGCTTGCTCTACCAAAGCGGCATTCTGCTGCGTCATTTCATCCATCTGACCGATAGCTTGATTAACCTCCTCAATTCCAGCGCTTTGCTCCTGACTCGCTGCAGTGATTTCTCTCATAATATCGGCAACACGCTTAACGCTACTGACAATTTCATCCATTGTCTTACCCGCATCATCTACTAGTCGACTACCGACATCAACCTTTTCAACCGAGTCTCCAATCAGGGATTTTATTTCCTTAGCTGCAGCAGCGCTGCGTTGAGCCAGATTACGAACTTCGCTCGCAACCACTGCAAACCCGCGGCCTTGCTCACCGGCACGCGCCGCTTCTACAGCTGCATTTAATGCCAGTATATTTGTTTGAAATGCTATTCCGTCAATGACACCGATAATGTCAACTATCTTATTTGAACTTGCCTTAATTGAACCCATAGTCTCTACGACTTGGCAAACTACGCCACCACCTTTCACAGCAACACCAGAGGCAGAAACAGCGAGTTGATTTGCTTGGCGTGCATTTTCAGCATTTTGACGTACGGTATCCGTTAATTGCTCCATGGAACTTGCAGTCTGTTCTAATGAACTCGCCTGCGACTCAGTGCGAGATGAGAGATCCGCATTTCCTGTTGCTATCTCACTAGAGGCAACCGAAATCATGTCAGTACCAATTCTCACTTGACCTACAGTACGCGCTAAACTTGCATTCATTTCTTTAAGTGCTGTCAACAATTGACCAATTTCATCTTTTTCATTCGAATCAATATGTGAAGTCAAATCACCTGCAGCAACTCGATTAGTAACAGAAACGGCGAAATTCAGAGGTCCCGTAATACTACGCGTAATTGCCCATGAAAAAACACCACCTATCAGCAATGCTACAGCACCAATTAAAAATAAAATATTCGTAAGCTGCGCTCCGGCCGAAACCGTTCCGGCCAGAATTTCCCTCAAAGACGCCTGTTGAATATCGACCAAGCTATTAATTTCATTAATTGCTTGCTGACTTAATGGACTAATACGGGATGTTATTATTTTAGCGGCCCCCTCCCCATTAAATGACAAAATTAAACCCATTGCCTCCTTGAAAGGAGCCTCCATCTCTTTATCGATACGAGAAACATTTGCGAGAATTAATTTCTCATTATCCAAAAGTCCGAGAGCAACTAATTTATCACGCGCATCAATATAATTTTTATTGCTTTTCTTGAATTTTTCCTCATCCGACTGCATTGCGCCAACATCCGATTGAAGTCCAATACTACGCATTGCTATGCCGCTTTCCAGTAAGGCATTCTTCATTTGTGAAGCTAGTACGCCTTTTGAATTCGCAACAGTCAAATCTTCAATTAATTTATCTCTATTATTTTTGCTAACAACACTTCCAATTACAAGAGACAAAACAAGCATTGCAAGCGTGACTCCAAATCCAATACCCAAGCGAGCACCAATTCTCAAAGCTCTTAAATTCATAAATGTCTCCCAACACAATTAAATTATTTTATAATAATTATCGAAAAATATAATTTATACACACTAATGCATGCCTTACATCTTATATATTAAATTTCATTTAAAAAATATAAAAAATCTCCAAGCAACCAACAACAAAAATAATATAAAGACTCAATAAAAATTGATAAAATTTTTATTGCCACCGATATGCAATTTAAAATAATTATATAAATATATTAATTTTACATTTTTCAAATTACATCATCAGGAAATTTCATCAATATTTAATTTGTGATTTGCACGTAGGAGTGCCGATATATCCAATATCAAAGAAACTCCACCATCCCCTAATATTGTAGCTCCAGAAATTCCAGCGACTTTTCGATAATTAGATTCTAGATTTTTAACTACAATCTGTTGTTGCCCCACTAAATCATCAACAAATAAGCCGGCTTTTTTCCCATCAGCCTCAAGAATTACAACTATACCTAATGCTGGATCAGTAAAAATTGGCTCTATAGAAAACATTTGATACAAAGAAATTAGAGGCAAATATTCACCTCGAACTTTTACAACGCGACCTTGCCCACTTATCTCTTTAATATCTGCATGAGTTGGCTGTAATGATTCGACAACAAAACTTAAGGGAAGAATATAAATTTCACCCCCAACTCTTATAGACATTCCATCTAAAATTGCTAGAGTGAGAGGCAAGGAAATGGTAATTGTGGTTCCAAAACCTTTAGCCGAACGTATATCTACCGAACCACCCATGCTTGAAATATTGCGTTTAACCACATCCATCCCAACCCCCCGCCCGGAAACATCAGTTACAACTTCGGCCGTGGAGAAACCTGGTGCAAATATAAGTTGCCAGACATCCCCGTCGGGCATGTCTTCATAAACTGGTAAACCTTGCGATTTCGCCTTTGCTAGAATTCTTTCTCGATTTAGTCCCGCCCCATCATCACTCACTTCAATAACAATATTACCTCCTTGATGCCCAGCAGAAAGAAATAGCTTGCCGACTTCACTCTTACCGGCTGCACTACGAACTTCAGGCATTTCAACACCATGGTCAATACTATTGCGTACAAGATGTGTCAGAGGATCAACAATTCTCTCAATCAATCCCTTATCCAACTCGGTAGCGGCTCCATGCGTTATAAACTCTACTTTTTTCCCTAATTTCCCTGCAAGGTCACGCACCATTCTTGGAAAACGCGAAAACACATAATCCATAGGCATCATCCGAATTGACATGACAGCCTCTTGCAAATCTCGTGTATTGCGAGTTAGCTGACTTACACTATTCAACAATCGCTCATGCGCCATTGGATCAAGTAAATCTGTGCGCTGCTCTATCATTGCTTGAGTAATAACCAGTTCACCGACCAGATTAATTAATTGATCCACTTTTTCTATGCTGACGCGTATTGAAGTAGATTCCTGGTTAATATGAGACCGATCAGTTTCTCGCTGGATACCTGCAGCTTTCACCTCAAATTTATGATGATTTTGTTCATGGGTAGTATCTATTGGCTGCTCAAGGTAATTGGCAGGAGATGTATCTGTCAAATATGAGTTATTTTTTTCATCGGTATTTAACGGCACAAAAGGAGCGAAAAAACCATATCCTAGCCCTGCCTCTGACACAGCTAGCGTTGGCGGATTGATTGGCTCAAAAAAGCCATAGCCAAGCCCCGCCTCAGACTGTGTAGACGGCAACAAAGGATTATTTTCTAATTCTGAAACTATCTGATTAGTTTCATCAACGATAAGCACGTCTTCAGGATCAAAAATAAATGAACAAATAGAAACTATTTTTTCCACGCTTTCCAATGTAGAAAGCAAGAAAGCATTACCAATATCTTTCTCTTGTTTTTTTTCAATAGTGCCTAGCAGGCCTAACTCAGCGGCCAATGCCGACAAATCTTGGTCAGTGCACGTGGGCAACTCAATACGAAAAGTATGTACTTTATCCACATCCGGCACCAGAAATGATTTTTGCTTTGCCTCTTTGATTACCACTGCCTGATATTTTTGATTGGAAAGTGAGGCTAGTTTTTTTTTAATATCAGATACTGCATTCTGATCTACGAACGCACCACTACGATGGCCATCCAGTAACATCTTCAAGACATCCTTAGATAATAAAAAGGTATCCACGTGTTCAGATGTCAGTGCCATTTCACCTTTTCGAATCTTATCAAGCAAAGATTCAAGCACATGCGTGACTTCAGTGATGTCAGAAAAACCAAATGTTGACGCCCCTCCCTTGATAGAATGCGCAGCACGAAATATTGCATTCAAATCTTCTTCATCTGGATTTGCAACGTCTACAGCCAGAAGCAGCCTTTCCTTTTCTGCGAGTAATTCTTCTGTCTCGTCAAAAAAAACCTGAAAAAACTGGCTCATTTCAATGGTCATTATCAGACTCCGTTTTCCGCATTACTTCATTACACAGCGGCAAATTCGCGCTAGCCAATCACTTTCTTTACAACCTCTATCAGACGTTGCGGATCAAATGGTTTTACAAGCCATCCATTTGCACCTGCAGCTCTACCCATTGACTTCATTTCATCGCTGGATTCAGTTGTCAGCATGAGGATCGGCACCTTCTGATAACCGCTTAACTCTCGTAAAGCTTTTATCAACGCCAAGCCATCCATTCTTGGCATGTTTTGATCGGTAAGTACAAGATCAACAGTTTGTTTTTTTGCCTTATCCAAACCATCACAACCATCAACAGCCTCGATCACCTGATAGCCGGCAGCCTTCAGGCTGAATGCCACCATCTGCCTTAATGAACTGGAATCATCTACTGCAAGTATCGTTTTCGTCATATTTGCTCCGATTGATTTTTTTCGCAATTTGGCAATAAATACCACACTTAAAACTGTTGGCACCCATCAAAATAAATCAATGCCTCCGCTCTCCATATGATTTTGATTAACCACCTTACGCAATACTTCTTCAAGCGCAACGCTCTGATCTGCAAGTGCCATATTAATACTGGAAAGCGCTGTGAATATCTCGTCAGTATTACTTTCAAACTGCATATCTGCGCCTCGAGATCCCAGAGCACCAAGCACATTTCTTAATCCAGCCACGCGTTTGGTTATTCTTCCTATTAACTGGTTTGTCATATCCTGAAATTGCAAGCTCGTGACAATTTCATTAACGTGCTGGCCAATCTCAACATGAATCTCTTTTAATTGTTTAACACTCTCCGGCGTCGGAACAACTCCTGAAAGAAGTAAATCAATTGTTTCCTGCTGTGTGCAAACCGCCTGATGAATTGCCATAAAACTTGCAGCAAGCTTTTCTATTGCATCCCCCAGCAAGACTGCCGTTTGGACCAAGTCAAACTCGGCCTCCAAAAGATGTTGACTACCGTGATTGGAAACGCCTGATAACAAACGCTTAACTTCAGGTGCCAACATTTTTTTTCTATTCATGCGATCTCCAGTTGCCAACCAAGTCAGACTGAAAACAAAAAATTATCATCTATTACTTAGCAATTTTCCCAACCACCTCTTTTGGTGTGTCCATTACATTTGACACTTCAATCGTCCCACCATCCTTCGCTGCAGTTTCTTCAGCTTTTTTATTCATGACAATGACACTGATACGCCTGTTAATGGGATTAAGAGAGTCCTCTTTATCAAAAAGCACAGCGGAAGAGAGGCCGACAACTCGCAATACTTTTTCCTCACGCATTCCTCCAGCAATTAGTTCACGACGAGAAGCATTCGCACGATCAGCAGAAAGCTCCCAATTACTATAACCTTTCTGCCCACTGGTGAAAGGTGCAGAATCAGTGTGCCCAGAAAGACTAATCTTGTTCGGCACCTCATTTAATACATAGCCAATTTCGTGAAGAATTTCTTTTGTATACGGCTGAAGATTTGCGCTAGCCATGGCAAACATCGGTCGGTTTAACTCATCAACAATCTGAATGCGCAACCCTTCAGTTGTAATGTCTAGCAATAATTGCTTTTTGAATTGTTTAAGCGTCGGGTTCGCCTCTATCGCATCTTCGATACGTCCTTTCAACACGCTTAAGCGCTCAGCCTCGGCACGCTCCAAGGCCATTTGTGCCGCTTTGAGATCGTAGGTTTTTTTCTGCGGAGGATCTATCGCCCTTCTTGATCTGACCATCCTTCCGGGTCAGATCCCCCCCCCTGCCCTTGATTACACTTGAACTATCACCACTTCCCGACCCGCCTCCCATTGCCACTTTCAATGGCGTCTGAAAATATTCAGCAATACCGCTAAGATCACCTTTGGCTGTCGAACCCAACAACCACATCAGCAAAAAGAAAGCCATCATCGCGGTAACAAAATCGGCATAGGCGATTTTCCAGGCTCCCCCATGATGACCACCTGCAGTTTTTTTAATCCGCTTTACAATTATCGGACGCGGTGCATCATCAGCCATATCGTTTCCTGAAACTTGCTTGTTTATTTTGATTTAGCCTGCTTTACATGATCTTCCAGCTCACTGAAAGTTGGACGTTCAGTTGAGAACAATACCTTCCTCCCGAACTCAACCGCCAGCGCTGGCGCATAGCCATTCAGACTGGCCAGCAACGTCACTTTGACACACTGAAACATCTTGGAGGATTCATGCAATTTCTGTTCAAGCAAACTTGCGAGCGGACCGACAAAACCATAGGCAAGCAAAATCCCGAGAAAAGTCCCTACCAGCGCATGGGCAATCAGAATACCTAATTCAGCCGGGGGGATACCGACCGATTCCATAGTGTGAACCACACCCATCACCGCTGCCACAATACCGAATGCAGGCAAACCATCGCCCAGCTTGGCGATAACATGTGCTGGCACTTCACCTTCATGGTGATGTGTTTCGATCTCGTTATCCATGAGGTTCTCGATTTGGAATGCATCCATGTTTCCAGATACCATCAACCGCAGATAATCGGTCATGAATTCGACGATATGATGATCTGCAAGCACCCCTGGATACTTGCTGAATATCGGACTTTCTTCCGGCTTCTCGACATCCCCCTCAATCGACATCAGTCCCTCTTTTCGAACCTTGCTCAACAATTCGAATAGCAGGGACATCAACTCCATATACAAGGCTTTTGTATAACGGGAACCTTTGAAAAGACTGGGCAAGGCATGCATGGTTGCCTTGATCGATTTATTATTATTACCGACCAATAATGCCCCCAGGGCGGCGCCACCAATCATCAAGAGTTCAAGTGGCTGAAAAAGTACCGCCAAATGGCCGCCTGCCATTGCGAAGCCACCAAAAACGGAAGCCATTACAATGATGTAACCCAGAATAACTAACACGCGAGCAAGCTCCTGTTGTAAGTGAGGAGTGCCGACACCACAATAAACTTGTCGGCTATTTCCGTAAAGTACTAATTTTACCCAGTTGTTTCGAACACAAACAGCAGAATAAATACTATAAAGGCCGTCTTGACTCAAATTACGGTCAAAAGCATCTTAACTTGAGGCAATATTGGCTGCCGAAGTATATTCTCAGGCTCTGCAATGTCGCAACTACAGATACCAACCGTAGAGACTGCGGCCGCCGGATACTTGACTAGTGATGAAATCAGGTGAGGTACCGGGTATTGAAAATTCATAACTCAACAACAATGTGCCATGCCGCATCTCGATGGCCGCTTTTTCCCATAGGGATGGCATTGCGGCAGGTGATAAATAGGCAAATATCACGTCATAATCCGCAAAATTCAGCCGCTCGTAATCACCCAGCATGAAATGGACTCGGCTGTGTCTGAGCCATCCGTTGAACTGACTGATTAACCAAGGCAATGGCGCCACTTCAATCCCTTCGAATGCGCTTTCCGGCAGTCGTGCCGAAAGGTTCAGAACCAAGCCGCCCAAGCCGCTACCAATATCAATAAAGCGGATAGGCCCCCCCTTCGGCAAAGCATTAGCCACTGCATCCCAGGCGATTCGACCCGATGGGAAAAAAGGCACTTGCGTACGGAATGTACTCCAGTAAAGAGCGACGAAGAAAACAAAGGCAATCAGGAAAATTTGCGGCGGGAAGTGTAGAGAAAGCATCATCACAGACGCCAACGGAAATAGAAACTGGATATACAGCCACCAAATCGCAAGGCGCCGCCAGCGAGACATAATTGCAGCGATCGCGCCCTGCATCAGCGCCGCCAGCACCCCCCCTGTAGTTACTTGAGCTGTTACCGCAATTGACGTCAGAAGTACGAACGTCACCAGGAAAGCAGCGCACTGAATCAGCAGGGCCTGAATCGCAGGTTTTTGGAGCAGAGATTTTGTGTTTTGCACATCCGATTGAGCGCATTCATTCTTATTCAAACACAACATCCTTATCCGTCATGACACTAGAATCAAACAGCCTTCAGGGGCCACTGAAGGCTGTTTGTCAGATTCGATTTATATTTTTTCTTACACATGATGCAAGTGACGCAAGCAACAAACACGATCACTCTGGCTAACGATACTTTACGCAAGCCAAGCCATTTATGATCAATGATAACGCATCACGGCGCGGGTTCGAACCAAGGTAAGTCGAGATCACATCCTGCAATCCAATCCGGTGAAAAAATTACGGATGCTGGTCATTGAATATCGTTGCTTCAGAATGCGCAAGCAACCACTGCTGCCAGTGGGGCCACCACGATCCTTCCATATTGCTCGCCGCCTCCAGCCATTCATCTGGTGAGGTGTACTGTCAATCGTGGACACTCTTGTTTTAAGCTGCCAGCGCTTGTTTGAAGGTTTCTGCAAATAGTGCCGGCGATATGTAGTCAAGGCGTGAGTGACGCCGCTGGCGGTTGTATAAAATCTCGATATATTCCTGGATTGCCGCCCTTGCATTGGCACGCGTCTGATAGCGATGGTGATGCGTCAGTTCATTCTTCAGGCTGCCCCAGAAACTTTCCATCGGCGCGTTGTCATAGCAGTTGCCCTTGCGGGACATGGAAGCCTTCATGCCGAACTGGTCAAGCAGCTTGCGGTAGTCATGCGCGCAATACTGGCTACCGCGGTCGGAATGATGGATCAATCTAGCCTGCGGACGCTTATTGCGCACGGCACGCCACAGCGCCTGCGCCGTCAAGACTTGTGTCATCCGCTCCCCCATTGCATAGCCCACGATCTCACACGTGAACACGTCCTTGACGCCAGCCAGATAAAACCATCCTTCGCTGGTCGGGATATAGGTAATATCGACCACCCAGGCTTCGTTCGGCGCGATGGGCAAGAAGCGCTGTTCCAGCAGGTTGGGTGCCACTGGCAAGTCATGCTTCGAATTGGTCGTCGCCTTGAATCTGCGCTTCTGCTTGCACCGCAAGCCCAGCACATGCCGCAGGCGTGCAATGCGGTCGCGGCCGGCGACAAAACCCTGTGCCGTCAGTTCCGGCTGCAATCGGCGCACGCCATAGGTTTCGCGGCTCTGCCGATGCACAGCCTTGATCGCCACCTTGAGCCGCTCGTCATCTTTCTGACGCTCCGAAGGCTTGCGCTCCAGCCATGCATAGAACCCGCTGCGCGAGACGCCAAAAACACGACACAGCAGCGCAACCGGATAGTCGAATCGCATCGTTTTTATTTGCGCGTACCGGGCAGCGACTCCCGAGCAAAGTACGCAGCAGCTTTTTTTATCACGTCTCGCTCCATACATGCTTCGGCGAGACTCTTGCGCAGCTTCGCCACTTCGGCTTCCAACTCCGCTACGGTGCGGCTGCCTGGTGCTGTTACTGCAGGCATGCCACGCTTTGCAGCGGCCATCCAATTGGCCAACGTGCCCTTTGGGAACCGCAAGACGTCGACCGGCTTCTTCCAGTGACAAGCCCTGCGCCAATATCGTCTTTACGGCTTCCTCCCGAAATTCGGGTGTGTAACTTCTTAAATTCGCTTTTGCCATGATTTCTCCTGTAGGTGAGTTTATCAAACAGGAGTGTCCGAAAAAGTCAGGCTACCTCATCCGTCCATTGTTGCAAACAGCTCTGCCGGATGCAATTGACATGAGTCAATTGCATCCGGCAGACACTTATCTACACTGACGCCCCATCAGCGTGAACTCAGTTTGGCATTAATGAATAAAACTACAAGCCTGCGTCAATACTTGACCTGACACTTATCTTGGCTCCCCTCCCAGGACCGCAATAAGCTCGTGGAGATGATGCTGCCAAACGTCACCAGTCACTGGAGCGCCAATTTTTCGCGCATTAGCCTACCGACAACAGGCCAATCACATACATGCAGCGACTCCACTTTTACCGCAGTGCAATATTTATATTAAATTCACCGAAATGTTGCTATTATGCAATTCATTCAACATGGCATATCCCGCGATAAATCGTCCACGTAAAGCACAGTCAATGTTTTAAAAACCAAGTTAGGTGCCCTACACGTTTCCGACGTCTGTTACATCACTAAAATGATTAGCTCCACTCAAATGGGGCGTTTTACAAAAGGCTCAATGAAAAACATAATTTCACCTGCGCTGCCGACCGAATGGCAACACGACGTTGCCAAGTCGATCGATAACGCATTTCGTACGCAATTAGCCAAGAATAACCTAGGCTTGTCGCCGATTTCACTAGTTCTGGCCTATATGGACTGGGCACTGCATCTGGCCGTATCCCCTGGCCGGCAGATGTTGCTTGCGCAACGTGCCGTTGCACTTTCACAGCAGGCAATGAGTCCGTGGCAGCACGAGCCTGCAGTCAATGACGATGGCGAATCCGTGCGCGAAAATGATCCCCGTTTCAGCGACCCAAGCTGGAACCAATGGCCCTTCAATGCCCTGAAGGAAGGATTCAAAGCCAGTGATGCCTGGTGGCGCGAGTCAACCCAAGTGGATGGCATTTCCAGTCACCATCATCACATGGTGAATTTCTTTACCCGCCAAGGACTGGATGCTCTGTCGCCATCCAACTGGGCAGTCACCAACCCGGAAGTGCTCAAGAAGGGACAGGATTCAATGGGTCAGAGCTGGCTCAAGGGTTACCAGAGCTACGCCAAAGACCTGCTGGAATATCAGAATGCCCGTGCAAACTCGGATGCCGGCATGCTCCGGCCGCTGGATTTCGAGGTGGGTAAGGATGTGGCACTGACCCCGGGGAAAGTGGTGTTTCGCAATCATCTGATTGAGCTTATCCAGTACACACCCACCACTGAAACAGTGTACCCAGAGCCGCTGCTGATTGTGCCGTCATGCATCATGAAATATTACATTCTCGATCTGTCGCCCCATAATTCGATGGTGCGCTATCTGGTAGGACAGGGACACACGGTGTTCATCATGTCGTGGCGCAACCCGGATGCGTCTGATCGTGATCTGGGCATGCAGGACTACCTGCAGACGGGCGTGATGGAAGCCATGGCCGCAGTGAAATTGCACACTGGCGCACCCCGTATTCATGCCATTGGCTACTGTCTGGGCGGCACTTTTTTGTCCATCGTGGCTGCAGCGTTGAGTCGTTGTAACCGGCAATCTCAATTACAGGCTCCGAGGCGTCGGCACGAAGACGCAGCATGCCTGGATAACCTGCCCGAACTGACTACCATCACACTGCTGGCAGCACAAACAGAATTCAGCGAACCTGGCCAACTGGGCGTATTCATTGACGACGACCAGCTCAAGACGCTACGTGAAGCAATGGCTCGCACGGGCTACCTGTCAGGTCGGCACCGTCTGGGTGGCGGCGTGCCGGGGCCACGCGATCGCGACGAGCGCCACGCCGACGAGCGCGAGCACGGCGACGAGCGCGATCGCACGCCGGTCGCGCAGCCAGCGGAACTCGAACGGCGAGGCGACCGCGAGCGCGAGCCCGAAGACGAGCGTGAACGGGTGATAGGTGGCCGCGACGAACCCTGCGATCGCGACCGCCGCGTAGCCGCGCGGCGTGGGCCGCGGTCCCAGGGCGAAGCGCAGCGCAAGCGCGAGCCAGAGGAGCATCGGGCCGTAGAACACGCCGTGCAGGTGGATACAGGTAGATGTAGCCCGAGAACAAGGCGCCGCCCGAGACGAGGGCCGTGAGCGCGATCGCGCGCCGCTCGCGAGCGGCGAGTACGAGGGGACCACCCAGGCGGCGAGCGTGGTGGCGAAGTTGAAGAGCTGGATCGGGACGAGGCTGCCACCGCTCCAGCGGTAGCTCGCCCACGCCGTCGTCATGGCCAGCGGACGGAAGCCGCCGAGCCGAAGAACGGACGCCAGGTGACGCTCGTCGGATCGGCGACGTCGATCCACGCCGCCCAGTCGTAGGACTCGTTGTGGTGCGCGAAGGGAAAGCCGAGCACGAACCAGAACGCGATCCCGGTGACGCCGAGCAGCACCCAGCCGAGGCGTCCCATCAACGGTGTCTAGCCGGCCCGGTGCGGCGGCAGCCCCGTGCCCGTCGGGCCGGGCCGCTCGATCGCCCGATGGCGCAGCTCCTTCAGCTCGGCGGTGAGGATGCCGACGTCCTGGATCAGCGCCTTGTTCTGCTCCCTCAGGTTCGAGATCACGGTGCTGAAGTGGAACTGCAGCACGAGGATCATGAGGATCGCGATGAGGAACAGGAACGCCGGCGGATAGTAGATGCCGACCAGGTGCGACAGCCGTTCGATGCCGGGATGAACACCGCCGAGAGGCACGAGCACGACAGCGAGGGATGATCCACAAGCAGCGCGTACTGCTCGCGGAGCTGCTTCTTGCGCACCAGGTTCAGGATGAAGAGCAGGATCGCCAGGCCGGCCAGGACGACGAAGACGCGCGTGCGCAGCTGGATCCCCCGATCGGGACCGTGGGCAGGACTGCATCGGGTCGCATCGCCGCGCCCTCCTAGGCCGCGCGGCGCAGGTGGCCGCCCGTTCGAGGATGTCGATCATCGGCTCGCAGCGATGGCGGGCAGGATCCGCTCGAGGCGCCCGGGCACGGCGTGCAGGTTGTGGTAGGTGATGAAGGAGTCGACCGCGCCGAGCGGCACGCGCGGCACGTCGGGCGCGCACTCCCACGGATGGAGGAACAGCGACCGGCCGCGCGGCGCGGACGCGGCGAGCGCGCCTTCGAAGACGAGCGCGGCAAGCGCGCGCAGGTAGAAGCCGCCGGCGACCGGGAGGCGCAGGCCGGCCACGGCGTGCACCGCGACCGGGAACTCGACGAGCGCGCCGTCCGGATCGTGGCGCGCGAGGTCGTCGCGCGCCGGGCGATAGATGCCGAGCGGCGCGCCCGCGACGCCGTAGAGCTTCACCCGCGCGGGAAGATGCTCGAGTCGTAGGCGAATCCCTCGTCGCGCAGCACGTCGAGCCCCACGCCGTCGTGCGGTCGAGGCTGAACGTCGGCGCGCGGAAGCCGACCACCGGGATAGCGCGCCGAGCGCGTCCTCGACCGCCGGCGGAACTCGCGCAGCTCGGCGCGGAAGCTCTCGCGATCGAGCCGCCAGAGCGACGTGTGCGAGAAGCCGTGACTGGCGAGCTCGTGGCCCTCGTCGACGATGCGGCGCAGCAGCGCGGGGTGCTGCGCGGCGACGTCGCCGAGGACGAAGAACGTCGGCGCGCGCCCGGTGCCGGCGCAGCAGGTCGAGGATGCGTCGGTGCCCTCGCGACGACGGATCGCGCGGTCGTCCTGTCGCGCACGTGCGCGCGGACGAGCTCGGGGTGAAACCAGTCCTCGATGTCGAACGTGAGCGAGGAGGGTGGGTGCTCATCGCGCCGACTCGATCGGCATGCGCAGCACCTTGCGCCGCAGCAGGACCATGAGGATCGAGAGCATCATCTTCGACACGTAGTAGAACGCCTTGAGGTTCGAGTGCATCGACGTGCCGGCGGTGCGGGCCTGCATCACGACCGGAACCTCGCGCACGCGGAAGCCGGCGAGCACGAGCAGGATGATCGTGTCCGCGTCGGGGAAGTCGCTCGGGTAGTTGTCGCGGGCGAAGAAGCGCAGCACGCGCGCAGTTCATCGCCTGATAGCCCGAGTCGGATCGGAGAAGCCATGCGCGTGACGAACGTCACGATCGCGCCGAACACGCCATGCCGAGGCGGCGCGGCAGCGGGATCGGGTAGTTCGCCGTGCCGATGAAGCGCGAGCCGATCGCGACGTCCGCCTCGCCGCGCGCGACGGGCGCGAACAGGGCGGCCGCCGAATTCGGGTCGTGCTGGCCGTCGGCGTCGATCTGGATGATGAACTCGAAGCCCTGTGCGAGCGCGTACTTGAAGCCGGTCTGCACCGCGCCGCCGTAGCCGAGGTTGCACGGCAGGTCGACGACGTCGGCGCCGGCACTCGTGCGGCGACCGCCGTGCGGTCGTCGAGCAGTCGCTGACGACCACGATGCGCGCCCCGGGAAGCTCGCGCGGATGGCGGCGAGCGTCGGCCGAGGCTCGCCTCCTCGTTGTACGCGGGGAAGACGACGAGGAGCCGCCGGCCCGCAAGGGTAGGGTCGAGACGGCGATCGCGGGGTTCATGGCGTGCGCCGTACTCTAGGGCCCATCGCGCTCATTCCACAAGACCGGGTTTTCGGCTAGGATGCGGCCGGCATGATCCCCGAGGACCGGGGCCGTCGCACCCGCTCTCCGTCGCCCGCTTCGTCTGCTGCTCGTCGTCCATGCCCTCACCGCCGGAGGCGCCGAGCGCGTGCTCGCGCTCCTCGCGGACGCGTGGGGCAAAGCGCGGCGACGAGGTGACGGTCGCCACGTTCGCGGACGAGGGCGAGGTCCCGTTCTACACGCTCGATCCGCTCGTGCGGACGGTGCACATGGGCACGAACGGCGGCCCCGGTGCCTTCCTGCGCCTGCTCGGCCCGCTGGGGCGGAACCTCGCGCGCATGCACGCCATTCGGCGCGCGATCGACGCGGTGCAGCCAGGATGTACGGTCCTCCCGTTCATGAACGTCACGAACGTGCTCACCGTGCTCGCGAACCGCGGCAGCGGCGTGCCCGTGATCGCGGCCGAGCACGTCGATCCGCACCATCAGGACATCGGCCCGCTGTGGGACGACGAGCTCCGCGCATGGACCTATCCGCATCTTCACCGCCTCCTCGTGCTGAACCGGCACATCCTCGGACATTTCCCCGCGGACGCGCGACGCATCGCGCTCGTCATGCCGAATCCGGTCGTGCCGCCGGGCGGCGAAGGCGAAGGCGCCGCGCGCGCGCGCGCGCCGCGCGCGGTCGTGGGGCCCAAGCGCATCCTCGCCATGGGACGCCTGGAGTCCGGAGAAGGGGCTTCGACCTCCTGCTCGACGGCGGGTTTCCGCCTCGCTCGCCCCGCGCCATCCCGAGTGGACGCTCGAGATCAAGGGCGAGGGCGAGCTGCGCCCCAGCAGCTCGAGGCCCAAGCGCGCGCGGCTCGGCGTTCACGAGCGAGCCCGCATGCCGGGGATGCACGACAACCATCCACAGCCCTCGCGGCGGGGTCCGACGTGTTCGTTCTCTCCTCGCGCTCGGACGCGTTCCCGATGGCGCTCTGCGAGGCGATGGCGAGCGGCGTGCCGGTGGTTTCCTTCGACTGTCCGTCCGGGCCGCGCGGGAGATCGTGCGCGATGGCGTCGACGGCGTGCTCGTGCCCCCGGGCGACGTCCCAGCCTTGGCCGCCGCGATCGAGCGCGTGCTCACGGATCCCGACCTGGCCTCGCGCCTGTCTGCGCGCGCGGTCGAGATCACGGGCCGCTTCGGCATGGCGGCGGTCCTCGAGCGCTGGGACGCGCTTCTTCGCGGACCTGCCGAGTTCCTCCGTGCGCAGCCGGTAGACCGCGAAGCCCTTCCGCGTCGCGCAGCCTCTTCGAATCGCTCCGGCATGCGCGTGAACGCGGGTGACACGAGCAGCCGTGTCGCGCTCCGCGCGAGGTCACCCTCGCGCGCCCCGGAGGTCGCGCCGCTCCGCCAGATCACGAACACGGGCCGCCCGAAGCGCGCGAGCCGCTCGGCATCGCGCTCGACCTCACGGCCCTCGCCGTACAGGTCGGCCTGCACGCGATGGCGGTCCGCCGCGTCGTCGGCGGGAAGTCCCGCCAGGTCCGGCCCCGCCGGCGAGCCGCAGAACATCTGCCGGCGAGCGAAGACCATAACGCCCAGTTCCGGAAACCCTCGTCGACCAGCACGGCGTCGTGCGGCGTGTTAACCTCGAGCCACGCGTAGAGTCTGAGCTCGGCGGGCGACGTGGGGCGTATGCACGTCGCGGTCGCACCGTGCGGTCGACCGTGAAGCCGAAGATCGTGCATGCGAAGGCGGCGCGACGAAGAGAGCGCCGTGACGGATCGCGGCCGTGCGCGGCGCGCCCAGACGCGAGCGGAGCCGTGAGAGCGCGGCAGGAGCGCCGGCAGGCCAGGATCGCGGGCGGGGAGGACGGTGGAAGACGAGGTTCGCCTCGTTGTTCATCGGCAGGTCGACGACCAGGCAGAAGAAATCGCGCCCAGGGCCGCAGCCGCCCCGACCGCGCCCGGACCGTCCTTCGCGACGACGATCCCGCGCGCCGGTGCGAACGCGAGTGCGAAGACGACGCCGCACGAGGTGAGGGGCTCGTCCACGCCATGCGACCGTCGAGCGTGAGGTAGCGGTGCGCGAGGCCGCTCTGCGCCGACTGCCAGCCGTGCGAGATGGACCACGTGTAGGGTGCGGCGGCGAGCCCGCCGGCGACGAGTGCCGCGGCGATCCAAACCAGCCGCCCCGGCGAGGGGGGGCCGGAGCGGCGACGAAGCCGCGCGCGACGAGCGCGAGCGCGAGCGACGCGCCGAGGATCGGCAACACCGAGAGCCCGACGACGCCGTGGACGAACAGCATTCCCGAGGCGCCGAGTGCGGCGACGAGCAGCAGGGCGCTCGGCCCGCCCGGCGCCGAGGCGCCCCTGCTGCTCGTCGGGGGGCTCGGCGCCTCGGGAATGCTGTCGTCCACGGCGTCGTCGGGCTCTCGGTGTTGCCGATCCTCGGCGCGTCGCTCGCGCTCGCGCTCGTCGCGCGCGGCTTCGTGGGCGGTCAGAGCTCCCCTCGCCGGGGCGGCTCGCTTGGATCGCCGCGGCACTCGTCGCCGGCGGGCTCGCCGCCGCGAGACACGTGGTCCATCTCGCACGGCTGGCAGTCGGCGCAGAGCGGCCTCGCGCACCGCTACCTCACGCTCGACGGTCGCATGGCGTGGACAAGCTCCTCACAGCGTGCGGCGTCGTCTTCGCACTCGCGTTCGCACCGGCGCGCGGGATCGTCGTCGCGAAGGACAGTCCGGGCGCGGTCGGGTCGGGTGCTTGGCATGTCGGCGCGATTCTCTTCGGCCTGGTCGTCGACCTGCCGATGAACAACGAGGCGAAGTTCGTCTTCCACGCGTTCTTCCTGCTCGCGATCCTGGCCGGCCCGGCGCTCCTGCCGTGGCTCTCAGGGCTCCGCTCGCGTCTGGGCGCGCCGCGCACGGCCGCCGATGAGTCACGGCGGGCTCTTCGTCGTGCACCTTCGCACTCCACGATCTTCGGCTT
This sequence comes from uncultured beta proteobacterium, assembly GCA_963837775.1. GTDB lineage: Bacteria > Pseudomonadota > Gammaproteobacteria > Burkholderiales > Burkholderiaceae_D > CAWIOX01. The sequence goes on from CAWIOX010000029.1 coordinate 576,640, forward strand.
CACGGTCGACCGCACGGGGCGACCGCGACGCGCGCACGAGCCATATTCGCCCGCCGAGCTGAGACTCTACGCGTGGCTCGAGGCGAACACGCCGCACGACGCCGTGCTGGTCAACAAGGGCTTCCGGAACTGAGCGGAGATGGTCTTCGCTCGCCGGCAGATGTTCTGCGGCTCGCCGGCGGGGCCGGACCTGGCGGGACTTTCCGCCGACAACGCGGCGGACCGCCATCGCGTGCAGGCCGACCTGTACGGCGAGGGCCGTGAGGAGTGGAGCGCGATCCCGGGGGGGGGGGGAATCGGGCGGCCCGTGTTCGTGATCTGGCGGAGCGGCGCGACCTCGGGGCGCGCGAGGGTGACCTCGCGCGCGGCGCGACACGGGTGCTCGTGTCACCCGCGTTCAAGCGCATGCCGGAGCGATTCGAAGAGGCTGCGCGACGCAGGAAGAGGGTCGCGGTCTCCCGGCTGCGCACAGAGGAACTCGGCAGGTCCGCGAAGACGGCGTCCGGGCGCTCGAGGACCGCCGCCATGCCGAAGCGGCCCGTGATCTCGACCGCGCGCGCAGACAGGCGCGAGGCCAGGTCGGGATCCGTGAGCACGCGGTCGATCGCGGCGGCCGAGGCTGGGACATCGCCCCGGGGGCACGAGCGCGCCGTCGACGCCATCGCGCACGATCTGTCGCGCGGCCCGGACGGACGGTGGAAGGAAACCGCCGGAGCGCCGCTCGCCATCGCCTCGCAGAGCGCCATCGGGAACGCGTCCGGAGCGCGAGGAGAAACGAACACGTCGGAGACAGCCGCGAACGCGCTCGCGGACATCGTCGTGGATCCCCGGCATGCGGGCTCGCTCGTGAACGCCGGAGACGCGCGCGCTTGGGCCTCGAGTCCTCGGGCGCAGCTCTACCTCGCCCTTGATCTCGAGCGTCCACTAGGGAAAAGCGGGGCGAGCGAGGCGCGGAGCTCGCCGTCGAGCCAGGAGGTGGAGGCCTCTTCCCGGGTTTGAGGCGTCCCATGGCGAGGATGCGCTTGGGCCCTACGAGCCGCGCGCGGCGCGCGGGGGGGAGAGGGGGCTTCGCCTTCGCCGCCCGGCGGCACGACCGGATTCGGCATGACGAGCGCGATGCGTCGCGCATCCGCGGGGAAATGGGCGAAGATGGAGAGTTTCGCGCGCGAGGGGAGTGAGAAGTAGTGGATAGGTCCATGCGCGAGACCTAGTCATCCCACAGCGGGCCGATGCTACTGATGGTGCTGACTCGGCCGCGATCACGGGCGCGCCGCTGCCGCGGCTCGACGCATAGCAATCGTGACGTTCAAAACGGAAAAACAGTACATCCGGCCGCACCGCGTCGATCGCGCGCCGATGGCGCGTCCGCGCGCGGCGCAGAGAAAACAGCGGGGCCACCCGTGCCCATGTGCACCGTCCGCACGAGCGGATCGAGCGTGTAGAACGGGACCTCGCCCTCGTCCGTGAACGTGGCGACCCGTCACCTCGTCGCCGCGCTTTGCCGCCGCGTCCGCGAGGAGCGCGAGCACGCGCTCGGCGCCTCCGGCCGTGAGGGCATGGACGACGAGCAGCAGACGAAGCGGGCGACGGAGAGCGGGTGCGACGGGCGCGGTGCTTGGGGATCATGCCGGCCGCATCCTAGCCGAAACCCGGTCTTGAGGATGAGTGCGATGGGCCCCAGAGTACGGCGCACGCCATGAACCCCGCGATCGTCTTCTCGACCCTACCCTCGCCGGGCCGGCGGCTCCTCGTCGTCGTCCCGGCCTACAACGAGGAGGCGAGCCTCGGCTCGACGCTGGCCGCCATCCAACGCGAGTTGCCCGGCGTGCGCATCGTCGTGATCAGCGACTGCTCCACCGACCGTACCGTCGCGGTCGCCGCGGCGGCCGGCGCCGACGCGTCGACCTGCCCTGCAACCTGGGCTACGGCGGCGCCGTGCAGACCGGATTCAAGTACGCGCTGGCCCACGGATTCGAAGCCATCCTCCAGATCGACGCCGACGGGCAGCACGACCCGAAGTCGGCCGCGGCGCTGCTCGCCCCGGTGGCCTCCGGCGAGGCGGACATTGCCATCGGCTCCCGCTTCACCGGCAAGGCGAACTACCCGATTCCGCTGCCACGCCGCATCGGCATGGGAGTCTCGGCGCGACGTCAGGTTCGTCACGCGGAAGCACTGCTCCGACCCGACATCCGGGTTCCAGGCGATGAACAGTCGCGTGCTGCGCTTCTTCGCCCGTGACAACTACCCGAGGCGACTTTCCGGATGCGGACACGATCATCCTGCTCGTGCTCGCCGGGTTCCGCGTGCGGCCGAAGTGCCCGTCGTCATGCAGGCCCGGACGGCCGGCACGTCGATGCACTCGAACCTCAAGGCGTTCTACTACGTCTCGAAGATGATGCTCTCGATCCTCATGGTGCTGCTGCGGCGGAAGGTCCTGCGCATGCCGATCGAGGAGTCGAGATGAGTACCGAGGCGGGGCGGCCGACAAGCCCGGCGGAAAATCGCGCAATGATCGTCCTCGCGCGACGGCGGCGCGCACGACGGCCGCACGCGCGACGGGGCCGCGCGCCTTCTCGCTGACGTTCGACATCGAGGACTGGTTCCACCCCGAACTCGTCCGCGCGCATGTGGCGAAGGACGACCGGCGGAGCGTCGTGCGCGAGGGCACCGGGAACATTCTCGACATGCTGCGGCGGCGCGGCGTGCACTCGACGTTCTTCGTCCTCGGCGACGTCGCCCGACGCCACCCGGATCTCATCCGGCGCATCGTCGATGAGGGCCATGAGTTGGCCAGCCATGGGGATTCGCACACCTCGCTGTGGCGCCTCGATCGCGAGAGCTTCCGCGGCGAGCTGAGGGCATTTCGCCATGCGGTGCGCGAGCCGCGCTCGGCGCGGATCCCGTCGTCGGCTTCCGGGGCTCCGACGTTCAGCCTCGACCGGACGACGGCGTGGGGCTCGACGTGCTGCGCGAGGAAGGATTCGCCTACGACTCGAGCATCTTCCCGATGCGGGTGAAGCCTAGGTGTGCCGGGTGCGCCGCTGCGGGATCTACCGCCCGGCGGCAGACGACCTGGCGCGCCACGACCCATCGGGTGCGATCGTCGAATTTCCGGTCGCCGTTCACGACCTGTTCGGCCTGAGGATTCCCGTCGCCGGCGGCTTCTACCTGCGCGCACTCCCCCCGTTCAGTGTTCGAGGGGGCGCTCGCCGCCGTGCTCGTCGCCGACCCGCGTCGCTGTTCCTCCACCCGTGGAGTGCGCTCCCGACGTGCCGCGCGTCCCGCTCGGCGCTGTGGACGCGTTCATCACGTACCACGGGCTCGCGGACGTTCTGAACGCCGCCTCGAGCGGCTCCTCGCACGCCACCGTGCGTCCCGATGATCGACATCCTCGCGCAGGGCGGCCACCTGCAGCGCGCCGCCTGAGCCCGGCCACCGACCCGGAGAACGCCCATGCAGACCCTGCCCATCGTGGGAATCCAGTTCCGGACGCGCGTCTTCGTGCTGCTCGCCGGGCTCGCCATCCTCCTGTTCATCCTGAACCTGGTCCGCAAGAAGCAGCTGCGCGAACAGTACGCGCTGTTGTGGATCGTCGCGTCGCTGGTCCTCTGCCTGTCCGCAGTGTTCATCCACGGGCTGGAGCGACTCTCGCACCTGGTCGGCATCTATTACCCGCCGGCGTTCCTGTTCCTCGTCGCAATCCTGATGATTCTCATCCTGCAGTTCCACTTCAGCACGGTGATCTCGAACCTCGCGAGCAGAACAAGTCGCTGATCCAGGATGTCGGGATCCTCACCGCCCAGGTGAAGGAGCTGCGCACTCGGCAATCGAGCGCACCCAGCCCGACGGGCACGGGGCTGCCGCCGCACCAGGGCCGGCTAGACACCGTTGATGGGACGCCTCGGCTGGGTGCTGCTCGGCGTCACCGGGATCGCGTTCTGGTTCGTGCTCGGCTTTGCCTTCCGCGCACCACAACGAGTCCTACGACTGGGCGGCGTGGATCGACGTCGCCGATCCGACGAGCGTCACCTGGCGTCCGTTCTTCGGCTCGGGCGGCGGCAGTCCGCTGGCCATAAAGACGGCGTGGGCGAGCTACCGCTGGAGCGGTGGCAGGCCTCGTCCCGATCCAGCTCTTCAACTTCGCCACCACGCTCGCCGCCTGGGTGGTGCCCTAGCTCTCGCCGCTCGCGAGCGGCGCGCGAGGGCCTGGTCTCGGGCGGCGCCTTGTTCTCGGGCTACATCTACCTGTGTTCCAGCCTGCACGGCGTGTTCTACGGCCCGATGCTCCTCTGGCTCGCGCTTGCGCTGCGCTTCGCCCTGGGACCGCGGCCCACGCCGCGCGGCTACGCGGCGGTCGCGATCGCAGGGTTCGTCGCGGCGGCCTCTCGCCCGTTCACGCTCGTCTTCGGGCTCGCGCTCGCGGTCGCCTCGCCGTTCGAGTTCCGCTGGCTGCGCGACCGGCGTGCGATCGCGCTCGTCGCCGTGCTCCAGCTCGTGGGCGTCAGCGCGGTTCGCGCCCGTGGCCCCGGCACGCCGCCACCCCGAGCGGTACCGAACCTGACAGGTAGCCCGTGCGAGCCATTGCTTCACGGGGGGATGAGCTGGTCGTCGTCAATCGATACACCAGTAGGCCAGGTTCGCTGAATTCTGTTTGCTGCCAGCAGTGTGATGGTAGTCAGTTCGGGCAGGTTATGATGTCTGCGTCTTCGTGCCGACGCCTCGGAAAACCTGGATGACTTGAGATTGCCGGTTACAACAACTCGACGCTGCACCCACGATGGACAAAAAAGTGCCGCCCAGAGACTAAGCCAAATCGGGCATGAATGCGGGGGGCACCGAGTGTGCAATTTCACTGCGGCCATGGCTTCCCATCACGGGCATCTGCAGGGTGGTCCTTCATGCCCAGATCACGATCAGACACATCCGGGTTGCGCCACGACATGATGAACACCGTGTGTCCTTGTCCTACCAGATAGCGCACCATCGAATTAGGGGGCGACAGATCGAGAATGTAATATTTCATGATGCATGACGGCACAATCAGCAGCGGCTCTGGGTACACTGTTTCAGTGGTGGGTGTGTACTGGATAAGCTCAATCAGAGGTTGTGAAACACCACTTTTCCCGGGGTCAGTGCCACGTCCTTGCCCACCTCGAAATCCAGCGGCCGGAGCATGCCGGCATCGAGTTTGTACGGGCAGTCTATTCCAGCAGGTCTTTGGCGTAGCTCTGGTAACCCTTGAGCCAGCTCTGACCCATTGAATCCCGCCCCTTCTTGAGCACTTCCGGGTTGGTGACTGCCCAGTTGGATGGCGACAGAGCGTCCCCTCCTTGGCGGGTAAAGAAATTCACCATGTGATGATGGTGACTGGAAATGCCATCCACTTGGGTTGACTCGCGCCACCAGGCATCACTGGCTTTGAATCCTTCCTTCAGGGCATTGAAGGGCCATTGGTTTCAGCTTGGGTCGCTGAAACGGGGCCGTTTTCGCGCACGGATTCGCCATCGTCATTGACTGCAGGCTCGTGATCCCACGGACTATTGCCTGCTGTGAAAGTGCAACGGCACGTTGCGCAAGCAACATCTGCCGGCCAGGGGATACGGCCAGATGCAGTGCCCAGTCCATATAGGCCAGAACTAGTGAAATCGGCGACAAGCCTAGGTTATTCTTGGCTAATTGGACGAAATGCGTTATCGATCGACTTGGCAACGTCGCGTTGCCATTCGGTCGGCAGCGCAGGTGAAATTATGTTTTTCATTGAGCCTTTTGTAAAACGCCCATTGAGTGGAGCTAATCATTTTAGGATGTAACAGACGTCGGAAACGTGTAGGGCACCTAACTTGGTTTTTAAAACATTGACTGTGCTTTACGTGGACGATTTATCGCGGGAAATGCCATGTTGAAAGAATTGCATAATAGCAACATTTCGGTGAATTTAATATAAATATTGTGCGATAAAGGTGGAGTAGCTGCATGAATGTGATTGGCCTGTTGTCGGTAGGCTAACGCGCGAAAATTGGCGCTCCAGTGACCGGTGACGTTTGGCAGCATAATCTCCACGAGCTTATTGCGGTCCTGGGAGGGGAGCCAATATAAGTGTCAGGTCAAGTATTGACGCAGGCTTGTAGTTTTATTCATTAATGCCAAACTGAGTTCACGCTGATGGGGCGTCAGTGTAGATAAGTGTCTGCCGGATGCAATTGACTCATGTCAATTGCATCCGGCAGAGCTGTTTGCAACAATGGACGGATGAGGTAGCCTGACTTTTTCGGACACTCCTGTTTGATAAACTCACCAACAGGAGAAATCATGGCAAAAGCGAATTTAAGAAGTTACACACCCGAATTTCGGGAGGAAGCCGTAAAGACGATATTGGCGCAGGGCTTGTCGCTGGAAGAAGCCGGTCGACGTCTTGCGGTTCCCAAAGGGCACGTTGGCCAATTGGATGGCCGCTGCAAAGCGTGGCATGCCTGCAGTAACAGCACCAGGCAGCCGCACCGTAGCGGAGTTGGAAGCCGAAGTGGCGAAGCTGCGCAAGAGTCTCGCCGAAGCATGTATTGAGCGAGACGTGATAAAAAAAGCTGCGGCGTACTTTGCTCGGGAGTCGCTGCCGGTACGCGCAAATAAAAACGATGCGATTCGACTATCCGGTTGCGCTGCTGTGTCGTGTTTTTGGCGTCTCGCGCAGCGGGTTCTATGCATGGCTGGAGCGCAAGCCTTCGGAGCGTCAGAAAGATGACGAGCGGCTCAAGGTGGCGATCAAGGCTGTGCATCGGCAGAGCCGCGAAACCTATGGCGTGCGCCGATTGCAGCCGGAACTGACGGCACAGGGTTTTGTTGCCGGCCGCGACCGCATTGCACGCCTGCGGCATGTGCTGGACTTGCGGTGCAAGCAGAAGCGCAGATTCAAGGCGACGACCAATTCGAAGCATGACTTGCCAGTGGCGCCCAACCTGCTGGAACAGCGCTTCTTGCCCATCGCGCCGAACGAAGCCTGGGTGGTCGATATTACCTATATCCCGACCAGCGAAGATGGCTTTATCTGGCTGGCGTCAAGGACGTGTTCACGTGTGAGATCGTGGGCTATGCAATGGGGGAGCGGATGACACAAGTCTTGACGGCGCAGGCGCTGTGGCGTGCCGTGCCGTGCGCAATAAGCGTCCGCAGGCGGGCTTGATCCATCATTCCGACCGCGGTAGCCAGTATTGCGCGCATGACTACCGCAAGCTGCTTGACCAGTTCGGCATGAAGGCTTCCATGTCCCGCAAGGGCAACTACTATGACAACGCGCCGATGGAAAGTTTCTGGGGCAGCCTGAAGAATGAACTGACGCATCACCATCGCTATCAGACGCGTGCCAATGCAAGGGCGGCAATCCAGGAATATATCGAGATTTTATACAACCGCCAGCGGCGTCACTCACGCCTTGACTACATATCGCCGGCACTATTTGCAGAAACCTTCAAACAAGCGCTGGCAGCTTAAAACAAGAGTGTCCACGATTGACAGTACACCTCACCAGATGAATGGCTGGAGGCGGCGAGCAATATGGAAGGATCGTGGTGGCCCCACTGGCAGCAGTGGTTGCTTGCGCATTCTGAAGCAACGATATTCAATGACCAGCATCCGTAATTTTTTCACCGGATTGGATTGCAGGATGTGATCTCGACTTACCTTGGTTCGAACCCGCGCCGTGATGCGTTATCATTGATCATAAATGGCTTGGCTTGCGTAAAGTATCGTTAGCCAGAGTGATCGTGTTTGTTGCTTGCGTCACTTGCATCATGTGTAAGAAAAAATATAAATCGAATCTGACAAACAACCTTCAGTGGCCCCTGAAGGCTGTTTGATTCTAGTGTCATGACGGATAAGGATGTTGTGTTTGAATAAGAATGAATGCGCTCAATCGGATGTGCAAAACACAAAATCTCTGCTCCAAAAACCTGCGATTCAGGCCCTGCTGATTCAGTGCGCTGCTTTCCTGGTGACGTTCGTACTTCTGACGTCAATTGCGGTAACAGCTCAAGTAACTACAGGGGGGGTGCTGGCGGCGCTGATGCAGGGCGCGATCGCTGCAATTATGTCTCGCTGGCGGCGCCTTGCGATTTGGTGGCTGTATATCCAGTTTCTATTTCCGTTGGCGTCTGTGATGATGCTTTCTCTACACTTCCCGCCGCAAATTTTCCTGATTGCCTTTGTTTTCTTCGTCGCTCTTTACTGGAGTACATTCCGTACGCAAGTGCCTTTTTTCCCATCGGGTCGAATCGCCTGGGATGCAGTGGCTAATGCTTTGCCGAAGGGGGGGGCTATCCGCTTTATTGATATTGGTAGCGGCTTGGGCGGCTTGGTTCTGAACCTTTCGGCACGACTGCCGGAAAGCGCATTCGAAGGGATTGAAGTGGCGCCATTGCCTTGGTTAATCAGTCAGTTCAACGGATGGCTCAGACACAGCCGAGTCCATTTCATGCTGGGTGATTACGAGCGGCTGAATTTTGCGGATTATGACGTGATATTTGCCTATTTATCACCTGCCGCAATGCCATCCCTATGGGAAAAAGCGGCCATCGAGATGCGGCATGGCACATTGTTGTTGAGTTATGAATTTTCAATACCCGGTACCTCACCTGATTTCATCACTAGTCAAGTATCCGGCGGCCGCAGTCTCTACGGTTGGTATCTGTAGTTGCGACATTGCAGAGCCTGAGAATATACTTCGGCAGCCAATATTGCTTCAAGTTAAGATGCTTTTGACCGTAATTTGAGTCAAGACGGCCTTCATAGTATTTATTCTGCTGTTTGTGTTCGAAACAACTGGGTAAAATTAGTACTTTACGGAAATAGCCGACAAGTTTATTGTGGTGTCGGCACTCCTCACTTACAACAGGAGCTTGCTCGCGTGTTAGTTATTCTGGGTTACATCATTGTAATGGCTTCCGTTTTTGGTGGCTTCGCAATGGCAGGCGGCCATTTGGCGGTACTTTTTCAGCCACTTGAACTCTTGATGATTGGTGGCGCCGCCCTAGGGGCATTATTGGTCGGTAATAATAATAAATCGATCAAGGCAACCATGCATGCCTTGCCCAGTCTTTTCAAGGGTTCCCGTTATACAAAAGCCTTGTATATGGAGTTGATGTCCCTGCTATTCGAATTGTTGAGCAAGGTTCGAAAAGAGGGATTGATGTCGATTGAGGGGGATGTCGAGAAGCCGGAAGAAAGCCCGATATTCAGCAAGTATCCAGGGGTGCTTGCAGATCATCATATCGTCGAATTCATGACCGATTATCTGCGGTTGATGGTATCTGGAAACATGGATGCATTCCAAATCGAGAACCTCATGGATAACGAGATCGAAACACATCACCATGAAGGTGAAGTGCCAGCACATGTTATCGCCAAGCTGGGCGATGGTTTGCCTGCATTCGGTATTGTGGCAGCGGTGATGGGTGTGGTTCACACTATGGAGTCGGTCGGTATCCCCCCGGCTGAATTAGGCATTCTGATTGCCCATGCGCTGGTAGGGACTTTTCTCGGGATTTTGCTTGCCTATGGTTTTGTCGGTCCGCTCGCAAGTTTGCTTGAACAGAAATTGCATGAATCCTCCAAGATGTTTCAGTGTGTCAAAGTGACGTTGCTGGCCAGTCTGAATGGCTATGCGCCAGCGCTGGCGGTTGAGTTCGGGAGGAAGGTATTGTTCTCAACTGAACGTCCAACTTTCAGTGAGCTGGAAGATCATGTAAAGCAGGCTAAATCAAAATAAACAAGCAAGTTTCAGGAAACGATATGGCTGATGATGCACCGCGTCCGATAATTGTAAAGCGGATTAAAAAAACTGCAGGTGGTCATCATGGGGGAGCCTGGAAAATCGCCTATGCCGATTTTGTTACCGCGATGATGGCTTTCTTTTTGCTGATGTGGTTGCTGGGTTCGACAGCCAAAGGTGATCTTAGCGGTATTGCTGAATACTTTCAGACGCCATTGAAAGTAGCAATGGGAGGTGGGTCGGGAAGTGGTGATAGTTCAAGTGTGATCAAGGGCGGGGGGGGGGATTTGACCCGGAAGGATGGTCAGATCAAGAAGGGCGATGGTCCTGCCGCAGAAGAAAACATACGATCTCAAGGCGGCACAAATGGCCTTGGAGCGTGCCGAGGCTGAGCGCTTAAGCGTGTTGAAAGGACGTATCGAAGATGCGATAGAGGCGAACCCGACGCTTAAACAATTCAAAAAGCAATTATTGCTCGACATTACAACTGAAGGGTTGCGCATTCAGATTGTTGATGAGTTAAACCGACCGATGTTTGCCATGGCTAGCGCAAATCTTCAGCCGTATACAAAAGAAATTCTTCACGAAATTGGCTATGTATTAAATGAGGTGCCGAACAAGATTAGTCTTTCTGGGCACACTGATTCTGCACCTTTCACCAGTGGGCAGAAAGGTTATAGTAATTGGGAGCTTTCTGCTGATCGTGCGAATGCTTCTCGTCGTGAACTAATTGCTGGAGGAATGCGTGAAGAAAAAGTATTGCGAGTTGTCGGCCTCTCTTCCGCTGTGCTTTTTGATAAAGAGGACTCTCTTAATCCCATTAACAGGCGTATCAGTGTCATTGTCATGAATAAAAAAGCTGAAGAAACTGCAGCGAAGGATGGTGGGACGATTGAAGTGTCAAATGTAATGGACACACCAAAAGAGGTGGTTGGGAAAATTGCTAAGTAATAGATGATAATTTTTTGTTTTCAGTCTGACTTGGTTGGCAACTGGAGATCGCATGAATAGAAAAAAAATGTTGGCACCTGAAGTTAAGCGTTTGTTATCAGGCGTTTCCAATCACGGTAGTCAACATCTTTTGGAGGCCGAGTTTGACTTGGTCCAAACGGCAGTCTTGCTGGGTGATGCAATAGAAAAGCTTGCTGCAAGTTTTATGGCAATTCATCAGGCGGTTTGCACACAGCAGGAAACAATTGATTTACTTCTTTCAGGAGTTGTTCCGACGCCGGAGAGTGTTAAGCAATTAAAAGAGATTCATGTTGAGATTGGCCAGCACGTTAATGAAATTGTCACGAGCTTGCAATTTCAGGATATGACAAACCAGTTAATAGGAAGAATAACCAAACGCGTGGCTGGATTAAGAAATGTGCTTGGTGCTCTGGGATCTCAAGGTGCAGATATGCAGTTTGAAAGTAATACTGACGAGATATTCACAGCGCTTTCCAGTATTAATATGGCACTTGCAGATCAGAGCGTTGCGCTTGAAGAAGTATTGCGTAAGGTGGTTAATCAAAATCATATGGAGAGCGGAGGCATTGATTTATTTTGATGGGTGCCAACAGTTTTAAGTGTGGTATTTATTGCCAAATTGCGAAAAAAATCAATCGGAGCAAATATGACGAAAACGATACTTGCAGTAGATGATTCCAGTTCATTAAGGCAGATGGTGGCATTCAGCCTGAAGGCTGCCGGCTATCAGGTGATCGAGGCTATTGATGGTTGTGATGGTTTGGATAAGGCAAAAAAACAAACTGTTGATCTTGTACTTACCGATCAAAACATGCCAAGAATGGATGGCTTGGCGTTGATAAAAGCTTTACGAGAGTTAAGCGGTTATCAGAAGGTGCCGATCCTCATGCTGACAACTGAATCCAGCGATGAAATGAAGTCAATGGGTAGAGCTGCAGGTGCAAATGGATGGCTTGTAAAACCATTTGATCCGCAACGTCTGATAGAGGTTGTAAAGAAAGTGATTGGCTAGCGCGAATTTGCCGCTGTGTAATGAAGTAATGCGGAAAACGGAGTCTGATAATGACCATTGAAATGAGCCAGTTTTTTCAGGTTTTTTTTGACGAGACAGAAGAATTACTCGCAGAAAAGGAAAGGCTGCTTCTGGCTGTAGACGTTGCAAATCCAGATGAAGAAGATTTGAATGCAATATTTCGTGCTGCGCATTCTATCAAGGGAGGGGCGTCAACATTTGGTTTTTCTGACATCACTGAAGTCACGCATGTGCTTGAATCTTTGCTTGATAAGATTCGAAAAGGTGAAATGGCACTGACATCTGAACACGTGGATACCTTTTTATTATCTAAGGATGTCTTGAAGATGTTACTGGACGGCCATCGTAGTGGTGCGTTCGTAGATCAGAATGCAGTATCTGATATTAAAAAAAAACTAGCCTCACTTTCCAATCAAAAATATCAGGCAGTGGTAATCAAAGAGGCAAAGCAAAAATCATTTCTGGTGCCGGATGTGGATAAAGTACATACTTTTCGTATTGAGTTGCCCACGTGCACTGACCAAGATTTGTCGGCATTGGCCGCTGAGTTAGGCCTGCTAGGCACTATTGAAAAAAAACAAGAGAAAGATATTGGTAATACTTTCTTGCTTTTTACATTGGAAAGCGTGGAAAAAATAGTTTCTATTTGTTCATTTATTTTTGATCCTGAAGACGTGCTTATCGTTGATGAAACTAATCAGATAGTTTCAGAGTTAGAAAATAATCCTTTGTTGTCGGCTACACAGTCTGAGGCGGGGCTTGGCTATGGCTTTTTTGAGCCAATCAATCTGCCAACGCTAGCTGTGTCAGAGGCAGGGCTAGGATATGGTTTTTTCGCCCCTTTTGTGCCGTTAAATACCGATGAAAAAAATAACTCATATTTGACAGATGCATCTCCGGCAAATTACCTTGAGCAGCCAATAGATACTACCCATGAACAAAATCATCATAAATTTGAGGTGAAAGCTGCAGGTATCCAGCGAGAAACTGATCGGTCTCATATTAACCAGGAATCTACTTCAATACGCGTCAGTATAGAAAAAGTGGATCAATTAATTAATCTGGTCGGTGAACTGGTTATTACTCAAGCAATGATAGAGCAGCGCACAGATTTACTTGATCCAATGGCGCATGAGCGATTATTGAATAGCGTAAGTCAACTAACTCGCAATACACGAGATTTGCAAGAGGCTGTCATGTCAATTCGGATGATGCCTATGGATTATGTGTTTTCGCGTTTTCCAAGAATGGTGCGTGACCTTGCAGGAAAATTAGGGAAAAAAGTAGAGTTTATAACGCATGGAGCCGCTACCGAGTTGGATAAGGGATTGATTGAGAGAATTGTTGATCCTCTGACACATCTTGTACGCAATAGTATTGACCATGGTGTTGAAATGCCAGAAGTTCGTAGTGCAGCCGGTAAGAGTGAAGTCGGCAAGCTATTTCTTTCTGCTGGGCATCAAGGAGGTAATATTGTTATTGAAGTGAGTGATGATGGGGCGGGACTAAATCGAGAAAGAATTCTAGCAAAGGCGAAATCGCAAGGTTTACCAGT